>JAUILK010000009.1 GCA_030433275.1 Gammaproteobacteria bacterium | reverse complement strand
GCGCCGCTTCTTGGCCGCAAAACTCATCGAGCCAAAGCTGGTCTGCTTCATCGGTTCCGCCTGAATCACTGGCAATGCCGCCATTATACCGGCTGGGGCAGTCGGGATTATTTCAGAGTCTCCCTAAATGACCCGCCTCATTTAAAGCGGTGGGGTCTGCGACCAAAAAAGGCACTGCCAAACACCGCGCGAGGGTCTAGGCGAGCAATGTTTTACCACTGCCACTCGATCCGATCAGCAAGACATTACTCGTGCCCAATTCTGGATCACCCAGCGTTGAACAGTAGCCAATTCGTTTGTAGTGATTGTAAACAGCCGCCGAGAGCACCTTTTTGACATGCTCTTCACCGATCACGTCCCGATCGAGAAAATCGTGCAACTCGCGAGGCCGCGGCAGGTCGGCCACCAGAGGCAACTGTTGCGCAGGCGTGCTGACGAGCTAGGATGCGACTGCACTCGAATACACGAGCTTCGCAAATATAGGCACCCGAACCGGCGATCAAAACGCCCGCACCCGCTTCGGCTACATACAAAAGAGCACACCAAGTGCCCTTCAAAACTGTGGCTGAGCTTACCCTAACGCGCCTTCCACCCCGTGAATCACCTCCGAAGCCTCCAGCCGGTACGTAACCCATTACCCGCCATAATCTCATATCGGCAATCACCACCTCTCCCGTTGGTTATAGGGAGATTCGAGCAGCCACGCCAGTCGAGCGGGATCTGGTATAGTGCAGCGAGCGGCCGATGAACTAGGTGAAACATGGCTCTGGATCGCAAACTCCTCGACATACTCTGCTGCCCGATCAGCAAGATACCAATACGTCCACTCAAACGAGAGGAGTTGCAACGAGTCAACGAGGCCATTGCGAATGGCCATCTGCGGTATCTGGATAACAGTACAGTCGAAGCCGAACTCGACGAGGGACTAATCACGGAAAACGCCGAGCGGGTGTACCGGGTGGATGATGGCATCCCGATCATGTTAGAAGAACGAGCCATTCCCGTCCGGTCGTTACGCTTGAAGTGACCACCGACGAATCCATCGCCCGCGCGCTGGCCTGGGCCGGCAGGCGATTTGCGCACCTTGGCGAGAACGCACGGCTCGATGCCGAAGTGCTGCTTGCCGGATTGCTCGCGGTGGAGCGCAGCTACCTTTTAACGTGGCCCGAACGGCGTTTGCCGCCGGCACTGCTCGTGCGTTATCGCGCTCAGGTAGCGCGCCGGGCGAGCGGCTATCCGGTAGCTTACCTCACCGGGGTACGTGAATTTTGGTCACTGGAGCTACGGGTGACGCCTGCCACGTTGATTCCACGCCCGGAGACGGAGAGTCTTGTCGAAGTGGCGCTGACCGCGCTCTCAAACATCATACAGCCGACAGTGCTCGATTTGGGTACCGGCACTGGCGCCGTTGCGCTGGCCCTCGCCGCCGAACGACCGGACGCTACGGTCGTGGCCGTGGATATATGCCCCGAAGCACTCACTGTCGCACGCTGCAATGCTCGGCGGCTAGGCCTGCAGCACATTCGGTTCTTGCTTGGCGATTGGCTCGAACCCGCCGGCGATCGGCGCTTCCATCTCATCGTCGCCAACCCGCCGTACATTGCCCCCACTGAACCCGAAATTGGTTGTACGAACCTACGCTTCGAACCCCTTACCGCGTTGCTTGCTCAGGAGCAAGGCCTCGCCGAACTCCGTCGCATCGTCTCCGGTGCAACCGCCAACCTGCACCGCGGCGGCCTTCTGGCCGTAGAGCACGGCTACCGGCAGAGTGCCGCAGTACGTGCGCTGTTTCGAATAGCTGGTTTTCAAGGAATTCGCACTGAAATCGACTTGCAAGGACACCCACGGCTAACCTTCGGATTTCGACCCAATGACGCTCCGGTTTAAGTACCGGTTCCGGTGCTCATGCTGGCGCACTTGGCCTGCGAAGCGCTCACCCGCTGGCGGGGCGAAAACCCGTCGACGCAAAGTAGTTGCTTCTAGGGCGAGACAGGCCGGAGCATACCCGATCAGGTAGCCAGAGGCGATTCAAAACAGTATCTAACAGGCCGCGCCTGGCGTAGCAGATGGTTACGTAATTTCCACTGGGTTTCGGCGTTGTATTCGCCAACGAAACGCACCTTACCGCTTTCGCAAAACGCAGCCGGGATACCATCGCGCAGCAAAACACGATTACCGGAGAGAGCCGGCAAACGCTCGCCCGGCGTGATGATGCCGACTAAGTTCAGAGGGTCGGCTGCGGACAAGCTTACCCAGGCGCCATCGAGTTCCGCCTTGCGAACCTTGCGTAGCGTGGCCAGCGCTTCCGGCACGGCGAACTGTTCACCGGCAAAACCATCCACGAAACGCCCGCCGCGGATCTCGCCCCGAGCCTCCAGCCGACGATAGATATACAACAGTTCACGCCAGGCCGGCAGACCGGATTCGCGTTCCAAAACCCGCTTGAATACGACACCATAACGGGCCAGCAAGGTCCAGGCGATGTGTTCCAGTGTCTTGCTATCGGTCAGACGGCGGCCCGCGTTATCCACCGGCTCAACAGTGCCCAACCGTGCCCAGCGGCCGGCCTCTTCCAGCCCGATAAAACGCCGCCGTTTAATGCGGGTACGCGGCGCATGCGCTGGACGTCTGCCACCACGGTTGATTAACGCGCGCAGCCCGGCAAAGGAATCGGCGCTCGCCAAACCCCAAGCCGCCAATTCGGCCAAACCGTCCTCGGCCTGGGTACGCAGCAGGCCGGTGGCTTCCTGCAACTCGTGGAAGAAAGAAGCACCCCGCGTGTCCAGAACATCCAGCAACTTGCGCGCGTCGGCGCCGAGTTTGAGCGCTTCCGGCTGTGGCGCCGGCGCCAGTTCTCGCCACAAACGCAAGACCGAGCGTGCAATGAGCGCGATCGGCGTAGTACCCACCGGCCCGGCCCGCCGTTTGCCATTGGGGGTTTGCGGCGGGTTGATCCGCAACCAGACGATGCGCCCGGAAGTGCACAGGGCATCCAACATCTGCGGAGTGTAGTCCGCTAGGCGCGGGGGTAACACATCGCTTTCCCAAACGGTGGCCGGCAGACTGAACCCTTCCAGCATGGCCAGCACACGGATCAGCGCAGCCACACCTTCGAGCCGGTCTCCGGCCACGCCCTCGACCAGGCCATGCCAACCCAGCAGAAAACGCATGTAGTCCTGCGGTGATACCGGCTCGATCGCGCGCCGCCGGGATTGCAGAGTATAACGATGGATGCGGGCCAACAGACGACGCTCACACCACTGAATCGGCGCCGCGGTAGCATTGAAACAGCCCTGAATAACGAAACCCTCGGCCTGCAGTTGCGTTAAGGCCGTGGCAGCGGCCGATTCGGGCAAACCCAGCGGCGCGGCCAGCTGCTCGAGCGTGACCGGCCCCAGGCCTTCCAGACGGCTGCGCAGAAGCTCTCTTAATGCTTCAGTGTGATCGACTGGCGACTGCACTTCGATCACAGGCTCGATCTGCGGTGCGAGCTTGAGATCGGCAAACAGAACCTGAAATTCTCTTAGGCGTTCGGCGGCTACCCACACTTGTCGAGCGCCCGGCAACGTGACACTCGCGGCACGGCGGTCATTGCAAAGTGTTTCGAACCAATGCGACCAACCCTTGTTCAAACCGCTGGCTGGGCCAGCCGGATTCCTGCCGCCTTGTTCGCCCTCGGCACGGGTCAAAAAGCCATGCATAATCAATGCGTCGTGCAACTCGTCGGCATCGCGCGGATCGGGCCAGGCCTCCTCACGGACCCGTTCGATGGCGGCGCTATCCAGCCGCGCCTGGCCGATATCTTCGGCGCTCCAATAGCCGCCACTGCGTACCGCCAGCGTGCGGCGTTCCTCTTGGGCGCCGCCGTCGAGAAAAGCATAACTACGCGCGTTGATAATTTCCTCGGCCAACGGCGAAGGCGTGGGCAAATCGCGGCCGATCACCTCGATCTCGCCGGCCTCCAGACATTTGAGCAGGGCTTCCAGGCCTTCGATGTCCATGGTGTCCTGCAGACAATCGGCAAGGGTCTGGTTGACCAGCGGGTGATCCGGAATCGCGCGCATGCCAGCCAAATTTTCCGCACAGGCCAGTTGGTCGGGAAAGACCACGGCCAGCAGATCCTCGGCATCCGAGCGCTGGAACTGGGCGGGCGCGCGCTTGCCCTTGAAGTTGCGGCGCACGGCCAGCGCGATCGTCGCATTCCAGCGCCAACGGTTGCCGAACATGGGCGCGTCCAGAGTGGCCTGGGTAAGCACATCACGCACCGTAGCCGAGCGCAGATAGCCGGCGACCTCTTCCAGCACGAAACTGTGAGTGGCGCCCAACGACAGCACGATGCTGTCTTCCAGAGCCGCTGCCTGCAATTCGAAGTTGAACTTGCGGCAGAAGCGCTTGCGCAGGGCCAAGCCCCAGGCGCGGTTCAGGCGCGAACCGAACGGCGAATGCACAACCAAGTGCATGTCGCCGATTTCGTCGAAAAAGCGCTCGAAGACGATGCACCGTTGCGTCGGCAGCACGCCCAGCGCCGCCCGCGAGGCGCCATAGTAATCCACCAGTTGCACGGCCGCAGCTGCAGGGATTCGCAGCTCTTGTTCCAGCCAGCCGCAT
The DNA here is from genome assembly GCA_030433275.1 of Gammaproteobacteria bacterium. Taxonomy (GTDB): domain Bacteria; phylum Pseudomonadota; class Gammaproteobacteria; order Nitrococcales; family Nitrococcaceae; genus Nitrococcus. The sequence goes on along the minus strand of JAUILK010000009.1, from coordinate 79,956 downwards.
GCGGCTGCCACACCCTCGGGCCCACTCTCGGTGAGGCGCAGCTCCAGTTCGAGACGCAGGCGTGATACGGCGACGGACAATTCGTCCGTGCGCCCCGGCGCCTCACCAAACCAGAACGGGATGTTCGGTGGCTGGCCCTTGGCATCCTCGACCAATACACGGCCGGATTCGACCTTGAGAATACGGTAAGAGGTATTGCCCAGCTGGAAAATATCGCCCGGCAGACTCTCGAAGGCAAAGTCTTCGTTCAGAGTGCCAATTTTGAAACCGACGGGCGAGAGAATGACTTCGTAATCGAACTGGTCGGGAATCACCCCGCCATTGGTCAGTGCGGTCAGCCGCGCGGATTTGCGCGGCCGCAGACGGGCGTTTACCGCATCGCGGTAAATATGGGCAGCGCGCCGGCCACGGCGGGTGGTGACACCATCGGCCAGCATACGCACAACAGCGGTGAAGGTCTTCCGAGTTAAACCCCGATACGGCCACGCCGTAATAAAACGATTGAACAAGGCCGCCTCGTCGCATTCACCACTGGCGGCGACTTCCGCCACGATCTGTTGCGCGAGCACATCCAATGGCGCTGCGGATATCCGGATCGCATCCAGCTCCCCGCGGCGGACGGCATCCAGCAAGGCCGTGCATTCGGCCAGATCGTCGCGTGAAAGCGGGAACAAACGGCCCTTGGGCCGTTCGCCTCCCACAGCGTGGCCGGATCGCCCCACCCGTTGCAGCAGGGTGGCGATGCCTCGTGGGGAGCCGATCTGACAGACCAGGTCGATCGCGCCGATATCAATGCCCAATTCCAACGAGGCCGTCGCCACCAGAGCGCGCAACGCGCCGTTTTTGAGGCGTTGCTCGGCTTCCAAGCGATGCTCGCGCGCCAGGCTGCCATGGTGAGCCGTGACGGCATCCTCGCCCAGGCGGTCGGCCAGATGCCGGGCGGCACGTTCAGCCAGACGGCGGGTGTTGACAAAAATCAGGGTGGTCTTGTGGGTTTCGATCAAACCCGCGAGCTGGTCGTAAATCTCGCCCAAGGTTTCGTTGGACAGGACCGCCGACAATGGCGAACCCGGTATGCACAGGGCTAGATCACGCTCACGGATGTGGCCGGTATCGACGATCTTGCAACGCCCATCATCGTAGCCGGTGAGGAAAGCGGCCATGGCCTCTATTGGTTTCTGAGTGGCGGACAGGCCAATGCGAGTGGGTGTTTTACCCAGCCTATTCTTGACCAACGCATCCAGCCGGACCAGTGACAAACTCAGATGCGCACCACGCTTGTTACCGGCTATGGCGTGAAGCTCGTCCACAATGACCGAGCGCACGCCAGCCAACATCTCGCGGCCGGACTCGGCGGTGAGCAGCAGGTAAAGGGACTCGGGTGTGGTCACCAGAATATGCGGCGGTTCGCGGCGCATGCGCGCCCGTTCGGATTGCGGCGTGTCGCCGGTGCGTACCCAGGCGCGGATGCCGGGCTCCGGGATACCCGCGGCGCGCAGTTGCTCGACAATACCCTCCAGCGGTTCCTGCAGGTTTTTCTGCACGTCGTTGGACAACGCCTTGAGCGGCGAGACATAAAGAACCCGTGTTTCATCCGGCAATCGCGTGGTCAGCCCTTCACGCACCAGGGCGTCAATGGCCGCAAGAAATGCGGCCAGAGTCTTGCCGGAGCCGGTTGGCGCGGCAATCAAGGTATCCCGGCCTTCGTGTATAGCCGGCCAGGCGTGCGCCTGCGCCGCGGTCGGGCGGCCAAAGCGTTGTTCGAACCAGCCTTGGACCGCCGGATGAAATGCGGGGTTTATCCCTGGAGTTGAGTCCATCGGCCCAGTTTACCCTCCGGGTTGCACCCACACGCGATCTATTTATCCGATAGAGCGGAGATCAGCCCCTACCCACAATACTCCTCGAAAAACGGTCCAGCATTATAGTGAAATTCAGCCGGAGCCAAATGGAAGCAGGGAAACGGCATCGACGCATAACCAGGGCACATCTAATGCGCGAATCGCCCCCGCTGCATTGCATCCGTCAAAGATGCAAACCGCACTCAGTTTTGGGCTTTCCCTGCCAACGGCCGCTACGGCCCTCGCCTTTCACAGTGCAGTGCGAACAGCCGATCGAGGCATAGCCCTCGGCGACCAAAGGGTGGAAGGGCAAATTGTGATCGCGGATATAGGCGTCCCGTTGTTCGCGAGTAACATCGATCATGGGGTTGAACTTCACCAAGCCGCGCCGCTCCTCGAAGATGTGCAACTCGGCGCGATGCTCGGTCTGCCAGCGCATCAGGCTCGAGACCCAAACATCAAATCCTTCTTTGACGGCTTCCAGTGGCTGTACTTTGTTCACTGCGCAGCACAGATCCGGGTCGGTCTCGTAGAGGCGCTCCTTTTGCGCGTAATGGAAGTGATGCGCATCCGGGCGGATATCCTCGACGCGGAGCTTGAAGAGCTCGATCAAATAATCCCGATATTCCAGCGTCTTATAAAAATGGAAGCCGGTGTTGATGAAGAAGATTTTTTGTTCCGGCCGAATGCGGGAGATAATATGAAGAAAGTACGCCGACGTCGCGGCAAAGGAGGAGGTCACCATGATGCGCTGCGGCACGAAATCACGATACAGGCGCCGGATTCGCGCTTCGAAATCCAGAGGCGTATAAACTTCATTAAGTTGCGCAATGCCCTCCGGGGATAAACCCACGCTATTGCTATCAGTGCTGCCAAGTGAAATTGCGTGCTGCGTACCGGTCATAAATCAAGGGTATCCTTATTTTGTGTCTAACAAACGGCGGCGTTCACCCCATGGGAGCACTTAGGTATCTCAATCGAACCTTGCCACGGCCGTATGCCGCCACTCGGCCATGCAATTCGGCGCGCGCACCTATTTTAAGCGCAACCACCGCCATTACGCCAAGCTTGGGAGTAGCTCGATCAATTACAAGTGTGCCCCCAAAGAAGCCGGAGCACTCAGCTCGTGTTGAGCGCTTCAACTATTCGACTATCAAGACAAGGCCGGCGCGGGTTTACCAGTGATTCGGGAATAGCCGTAGTCGGATGATATTGAACGCGGGGAAATAAGGACGACGGAGACCTATCCGGTCCCCGCCGCGTGAGTTGCCGAGTATCTCGCTCAGGCGCTCTGGCTCTGGACGATGGTGCCGTTGAGGTTGAAGGTATTCGGGCCACCGATACCCACCGCCGTGTTGTTCACCTGGGCCGACTGGTATTGGTTGGTGAACTTCTTGCTAATGTTGCTCGGGTAGTTCAGACGGGGCATGAGGTAACCGCCATACCAACCGCCCTTCACGCGCAGGCTCGCCTGCCGGTCCAAGGTCTCGGTCATGCTCAGGTCACGGATCATGATGCTCGCCATGGTATTGCTCTCCGTAAGAGTCACATTCAATTGTCGATTAAATAACACTCTGCTCTTGGCTCCGAGAGGCCGCTTCGCTCTCGTTGCCTAGATAATTGCAGATCGCATACCAATGGCGACACAAAAACCAAAATAATTTATATAAATCTGTTTTTAATGAATTTATTTTTAAAGACCCGAGACACTTCACCAATCAGACTGATCTAGACCACCTAATTATGTTTTTCTTTAAACAACATAATTCAGGTTAACGAGTCTCATAACGCAACAAAATACCAAACGATCCGCCGCCGACGACGATCGCGATGAATCAGACTCGGCATGCGCTTCCTTGCGCCATTTGTAGATCGTGGCCACCGAGATCCCTTCCTGACCCGCTACCTCGTGGGAGCTCAGCTTGTAAGGTGGCAGCGGCTTGGCTACCACGGCTTGGCGGCGTTCCTCAGAATAGCGAGGCAGAGCGGTCTCCTCTCGCCCCCTGCTCGTTTAAGAACACAATATCAGAGGACACGACACTCATCCTGACACTGGGGGCCCTATCGTTGGAAAGAACACCGAACTTCTCCCGTTGTCTCAGCATGCGCACACACTGCTGCACGGAAAAATACCGAACTGGAGCATCAGATCATCCGTACTGATTCCCTTATCGTCCCGCGCGTTGATGAGCGCACGCGGCAAGTCGAAGTATTCGCCGTGAAGTGTCGCCGTAAAGATTCACGCGGGCGAGTCACGCATGCACCCACCTCGACGATGGCGATGCGTAGACTGTCCGGATAAACACGCACATGGTTCTCACCGCGTTATAGAAATCTCACCCACCCCAAGCAAGCCCTGCGCGCCCTTGGTATCCGCATCAGGGCCTGCACAGCCTCGATTGCCATCTTCGCTTGCTCATCGGCAAGAATCTCGCCGAGTGTCACGACAATTTCCGGGTTTTTCGTGCGCACCGACTAGCGCCGCCGGCTGCATAATATTCCGGCAATGCTCCGCCGTGACAGCTGCGAACGCCCGGGCTCCTGCAGCCAGCTCTCCAGCGAACCGGAAATATCGGCCTGGATGACGGTTGCGCGCATCCGGCTTGTCGACGCCCATACCGCAAGCATTGTTGGCAAGGCTGACTTCCAAGGAAGCTTCGATAAAAGCCCACTGAATAGGTCGGCACCTACTTAAGTGATCGGGTTCCGCAATGCTCGACCCGTGGGCCGCCGCAAACCCATCCTTGAGGCGGTCAAATTCGAGGTCCTAACGATTTCCCACCTCTTTTCGACGGGCGTGGTGCCAAGCGCTGTACTGTTTGAAACAATCAGGCTTGCCGAGTGGCGCCGAATCAGTAGCATTCTTCGCCGAGCGCACCCTAAAGCCTGCTGTATCACTCCACCTTTTCCAGACACGAGACTGCGTTACCATTCGATCCGACGTGCTCCGCGGAGGGCTTTGCCCGAACGTCATCAAATCTTTTGCCAGACTCAACCCCCGCGGTTGCCACGCCATTTTATCGACCGGTATTCCCATTTTATTGAGGTGAGCGAGCATGAAAACCAGCCTCTTGAAAACGACCGCCATGATCACCGCCTTGCTTGTAGTGAGCAGCGCCACGTCGGCGGCTAATCTGGGCTTTCTGCGTAACACCCTTATCAGGGACCTCTCAGACACTGACTGGCAACAGCTGGTCGAGACGACGATCGATGCTTTGGAAAACGCGCCGGACGGCGCAAAGCGAGAATGGCGTAACGCTGAGACGGGGCATTATGGCAGTGTGCGGCTCATCCGGACGTTCGAGAGCTATGACCTTCCCTGCCGCAAGATTGCGTTAACCAACCACACCGCCGCCCAGACAGGAACCAGCGCATTCACACTCTGCAAAGTCGAAGGTAAAGGCTGGCGCCTGCTCGAATAGACCGACACCTGAGACCGACTCTTCGAATTTCATTAAGCAAAACGCTCCAAAATAGTAGCGTTTTCTGCAATCTAGCGCGGAAAACCACGAAACTTCGTATATCGCTCGCTGGTATAGCTGACGAGGAGGAACCAACGACGACGCGGCGGAGACCTATCCGGCCCCCGCCGCGTGAGTTGCCGAGCGTCTCGCTCAGGCGCTCTGGCTCTGGACGATGGTGCCGTTGAGGTTGAAGGTATTCGGGCCACCGATACCCACCGCCGTGTTGTTCACCTGGGCCGACTGGTATTGGTTGGTGAATTTCTTGCTAATGTTGCTCGGGTGGTTCAGACGAGGCATGAGGTAGCCCCCATACCAGCCGCCCTTCACGCGCAGGCTCGCCTGCCGGTCCAAGGTTTCGGTTATGCTCAGGTCACGAATCATGATGCTCGCCATGGTCTTTCTCTCCTAAAAGTTACATTCGATTGTCGATTAAAAACTTCTCTGGTCTTGGCTCCGAGAGGCTGCTTCGCTCTCGTTGCCTAGATAATTGCAGATCACATGCCAATGGCGACACAAAAATCAAAATAATTTATATCAATCTGTTTGTAATGAATTTATTTTTAAAGACCCGAGACACTTCACCAATCAGACTGATCTAGACCACCTAATTATGTTTTTCTTTAAACAACACTTTATTGTAAATAAGAAGCTTGAATGCAACATATGGCGAATCTCAGCACCTTTATTCCTCCCCAAGCTCTTGTTTGCGCTTCCGCAGCAACATCGACTGGCGCTGCAATAAATGTTGGACCAGCACTTCACGGTCGTAATCGCGCAGAAACTGAAACTGCGCACCAACGCGGAAGCCGCCTCGCTTACCGCTCTCACCACAACGCACCACCTCGGCAAAGGTGTGCAAACCAAGCCCCGTGGCCGGCATCATGAGGCGCAGATCCAACACTTGACCTACCTCGAACACCTCCGATGTGCTAAAACCCATACCATCGGCACCGATGTCGACCGCAACGGGCTGCGGACAACGACTGCCGAGTTCGTGCACCATCAACACGCCGATCACCCGATCGAGTTTGCGGTCGAGGTGCTCGATGAGACGGGCAATCACTGCCGATTCCTGCTCTGCCTGGCGCCGCAGAATCGCTGTCTGCTGGCGTAATTCGTTCATCTCCGTGACTAAAGCAAAAGCACTCGATGCATCCTGGGCATACGCCTGACGGCGCAGTGCCACCTCTTGCCGAGGAAGGCACCGGTAATCGAGCAGCACCTCGTCGGTGATCCGAAAGTTCTCGCGCCGGTCCCCCGGCGAACTGCTAGGCTGTCGGTCAGCCACCTTCGTTTCCTCTTGCATCGCTCGAATCGAGCACCTCGTTGAGGCTACGAGTCAATTCTAAACCATTCCCGTTGACTAAGATGATCTCGACCCGGCGGTTGCGCGCTTTGTCGCGCGGGGTATCGTTTGGAACCACGGGCCGCGTATCGGCATGCCCGGCAACGGTAATCCGCTTGGTATCCACTGACTCGACCGCCTTTAATGCACGTAGCAGTGTAATCGCGCGGGCCGCCGAAAGATCCCAATTCGATCGAAATTGGGCATTATGAATCGGAACGTTATCCGTATGGCCGGCGATGATGATCGGCCCCTCCGCCATCCGAACGGCTTGCCCAATCTTGCGCACCGCTGGCAAAAACGGCTCGATGAGCTCGTCCGAGCCGGAGGGGAACGAGCCATGCTCGCGAATCCGTATGACGATCTGAGCGCCGATCCGAGCCACTTCGATCAACCCACGATTGATCTCTTGCCGAAACAGGTGCTGGAGCTTGATTAAGTTAGCCTGGGCCTGTTCGATGACGGCATTGGACTTTCGCCACGGCAAAGAGACCCAGCTATCGGACTCGCCCTGACTGCCTGGCGCAACTGCAACATCCGGCGGCCTGGGACGAACTGAATCGACTGGGTTCGTGGACCTCGGCGCCGCCTTGGTGAAAAGGGACTGTGAGGGTTGACCGGGGCTGAAATCGCGCGCCACAAAACTCGTTCCCATGGGCGGATCCCTGGTGAAATCCTGCCGCTGCACACCAAATGCCGTGCGCATGGAGCCCGCAATCTCCTTGTACTTGTTCACATCCATCTCCGAAAACGAGAGCAGCAACACGAAAAACGACAGCAGCAGCGTGCTCAAATCCGCGAAAGTCGCCATCCAAGGCGGCGCGCCGGCCGCCACCAGCCGACGCTTACCCCTATTCGATGCATCACCGAGCATGTGATCAAGCGGCCTCCTCGGCAGGCGCCCGCTGCTTGGCGGGCAGATAAGTCTTCAGCAGCTCCCCGATCACCCGTGGATTCAGTCCTTCCTGGATGGACAGCAACCCCTCCAGGATCAAAGTGCGGTTGAGGCGCTCCTCGCCGTTTCGGTGCGCCAGCTTATCGGCGATCGGAATCGCAATGGAGTTGGCGAGTACCGCACCGTACAGGGTGGTCAGTAGTGCCACCGCCATCGCCGGACCGATTTGCTGCGGGTCATCCATGTTGCTGAGCATCTGAACCAAGCCGATCAGGGTTCCGATCATACCCATTGCCGGGGCCACATCACCGATCGCACGGAAGACTTGCTCCCCCTGTTCATCACGCGCCATAGTAAGATCGATTTCTTGGCCAAGTACCTTTTTGACCAGTTCCGCCTCATGGCCGTCGGCGATGAGTTGGATGCCTTGCCGGAAAAACGGGTTGGCCACCTCGTAACCTTCCAGCGCCAACAGCCCTTCCTTGCGCGCCACCTGCGCCAACTCCACCGTCTGATCAATCAATCCCTGCGGGGCTTCACTGCGGTACCGAAACGCTCGTCCTGCGGCTTTAAAAGCACCTAGAAATTGGCCAAGCGGGAACTTGATTAACACGGCCATCAATGTACCTGCCAGAACAATGAGCACCGATGGCAGGTTCAAAAATATAGCCGGACTACCACCAAGGATAATGGCGGCGGCTATGACTCCAAGCGCACCGATAAAGCCAATGAGGGTTGCCAAATCCATGCGATGCGAGGCTCCCGACACCCTTCGTTTGCTGTGATACCGTGAACCGTGCGACACGGTGCAGACGAGCAATTAGCAATAACGACACGATCCCCCGGTTCTTGACCACATGCTGTGAGCAGGTGCGCAAATTGTCCGGGAATGCATACTTGTCTTATGGCAACCAGCAGGAGCAAATAAACGCCTTTTCGATCCGAAACCGGCTGAACTCATAACGAACCCGCAACATAGGACCAGGCGATGGCAGATGAGACCCTAAATGCACGGCTACAGCACGTACTGCAGGAGCTTCGCCCGAGCTCGGTTCTACTTATTGGCGATTCCTTGGCACCCGTGGTAGAGGCGCTCACCGGCGCCGAGGGAACGATCACCCGCCTTGCCAGCGCAGAAGCAACCCAACGACTGGCCGCCCTAGGCATCTACGACCTGGCTTTGGTCCAAGCCGATGCAGATTTAGCGGAACTGGAAATCGAGGCTTTGCTGGCACGGTTGCGCGATGTTTATGCACGCAAGGTACTGGCCATCGTGGCGGCCGACCTGGCTGATGGCCCTTGGAGCCGGCGCTCACTGACCCGTCTCGGATTCACGCCATACGGCACGGCAGTCGGGGCGGAGGGGGAGCGGCTGTTGTTATACCAATTCGACATCGCAATCTATAAGACGACCCCCGATTGGCTGTCTCCGAATAGTTGGGCCAACCCGGAGCTCTGGGATAAATACCGCTGGTAAGCCACGGCAAGAAAGTGCACGCTCGGAGCTGCGAAACGCAGCACTGATCAAAAATCGTGTCGATCCACCAAACACTTATCGACCAACCAGGCAAGAACGTGCTCCGCTAAGGAATGCCAGCCCGGCTCAAGCATAACCGCGTGACCCATACCCGGCTGCAGATGCAGATCGGCACCATAGGCCCGGGCCGTTTGCGCGACCTCTGCAACCGAGAACAAGGCGTCCTCCTGCGCGCCAACGACCAGCATCGGCGGCGTCTGCATTCGCCACGGGCGCGGTAATGCTCCGACCGTCATATCCCACAGCGCCCGCTGCGATTCCGGCTGCAGATAGCGAGTATATTCAAGCAGTTCCACCTCCGGCAGCCGACTGGAGAATACCGCACGCCGGACGCTGCTCAGATCCGTGGCACCGGGGCCGACACCTTGCAGCGCCGTAAGCTGTGTCAGCAGCAGCGGATCAGTCCACATCAGCCGCATACTTGACTGCATAAGCCCATAAGGGGGAACCGAGGCCATAAGCACTACCGCCGGTACAGTATGCCGCTCCAGGTATTTCTGAACCACGAAACCGCCCATCGAATGTCCGATCAACACGGGCGGATGCTCCAGTCCAGCCACTACCCGCTCGAGGTCGCAGACAAACTCGTCCATACCGGCCTGCTGCAACTGCGCCCCCCCGGCGCTGCGCCCGTGGCCCCGAAAACTCAGCGCACAGGCGGTAAAGCCGTGCCGCACGAAATAGGGCAAAAAATAAACGTCCCAGCACCACGCCGCGACAAAAGCGCCGTGCAAAAACAGCAATGGGGTTCGGAACACGGGCTGCGATGGCCTGCGCAGGACGATTTCGAGCTGCGGCTCGGCATCCGTGCCAACGCCGCTTGCGGCATCACCGAATCCGGCGGCCATCGCGCACCTCCAACCATCACCATACTTCGGCACCTAGGAAATCCCGCATCCGGTCTCCGATCAATGCCATAAGCGCGTATCCTAACCCGCTTTCGTGTCGAAGTACGCTATTAAATGAGGGATCGCAAAACAACCGACTGCTGCAGCAAAAGACCCGAAGATGCACCGCTGCGTCATTCAGGTTAAGCTAGCTGCAAAAGGCTTGTACTGCGCGCACAACCGACTGACCAATAGGGAAAAAACGGATCATCCATGGCACACCAGCCCACTACCGTGCATCGCCGCGACTATTCAGTTCCCGATTATCTGGTAGATCATGTGGCGCTGCGCTTCGATCTACGCCAAGAGCAGACGACCGTTCACGCGCGTCTTGAACTGCGGCGTAACGATTCCGACAATGCTCAGCCACGGCCGTTACGCCTGGACGGCATCAACCTCGAGCTTCTGGGGCTGACGTTGGACGGCACACCTTTGGCTCAGGGAGATTATCGGCTGGACCCCGAAGGCCTCACCATTGAACAGCCACCCTCGCGCTGCACTATCGAGGTGATTACGCGCATTCGCCCGCAGGAGAACATGCGCCTGGAGGGTTTGTATCGATCCGGTACGATGTTTTGCACCCAGTGCGAAGCGCAAGGCTTTCGGCGCATCACATTCTTCCCGGACCGCCCGGACGTGATGGCCCGTTTTACCACCACGATCGAGGCGGACCGTGACCGCTATCCAGTGCTGCTGAGTAACGGCAACCAAGTGGCCCAAGGACAAGCCACGGATAATCGCCACTGGGTCCGCTGGGAAGACCCGTTCCCGAAACCAAGTTATTTATTCGCACTGGTAGCCGGTGATCTCGCCTGCCACGAAGACCGCCATGTGACGGCCTCGGGGCGCACCGTGCGGCTGAGAATTTTCATCGAGCACGAAAATCTCGACAAAACGGAACACGCCATGGCTTGCCTACAAGCCGCCATGCGGTGGGACGAGGTAACCTACGGACTGGAGTGCGATCTGGACGACTACATGATCGTGGCAGTGGGCGACTTCAACATGGGGGCCATGGAGAACAAGGGACTCAATATTTTCAACACCCAATGCATCCTCGCCCGCCCTGAGACCGCCACCGATTCCGACTACGAGAACATTCTGGCCGTGGTAGGCCATGAGTACTTCCACAACTGGACCGGCAACCGAGTCACGTTACGGGACTGGTTCCAGCTCAGCCTCAAGGAAGGGCTGACCGTATTTCGTGAGCAACAGTTTACTGCGGCGATGGGCGCGCCGGCGGTGAAACGAATCCAGGAGGTCCGCGGGCTACGCGCAGCGCAATTCCCCGAAGACGCGGGGCCGATGGCACATTCGGTACGCCCCGATGAATACGTCGAAATCAACAATTTCTACACGGCGACCGTGTATATGAAGGGGGCGGAAGTTATTCGAATGTACCACAGTCTCCTCGGCCAGGAGGGGTTTCGCCGGGGGCTGGCGCTCTATCTGCAGCGCCACGACGGCCAAGCGGTGACTTGCCACAATTTCCTCATGGCGATGGCCGAAGCCAACGGGATAGATCTCGAGCAGTTCGGCCTGTGGTACAGCCAAGCGGGCACACCTTACCTGGAGGTTCACGACGAGTACGAGCCCGACTCGGGCCGCTACACTCTACATATTCGCCAACACACCCCTGCTACGCCAGGCCAGCCGCACAAACAGCCCCTGCATATTCCTGTGATCGTCGGACTATTAAACGCCGAGGGGCTCGATCTGCCGCTACGCCTAGAAGGCGAGGAGCAGGCAATCACCATCGGCAGCCGCGTGCTGGAGCTGCGCCATGAACAGGAGATCTTTCGCTTTCTCGATATCCCGGAGCGCCCCACCCCTTCTTTACTGCGCGGGTTCTCGGCACCGGTGAAGCTGAATTATACCTATACAGAAGAGCAGCTCGCATTTTTGTTCAGCCATGACAGCGATGAATTCAATCGCTGGGAGGCGGGCCAGCAGCTGAGCACACGCGTTCTATTGCGCTGGGTCAATGAAGGGCCAAGATCGATACCCGAGCGCTTCTGTACTGCATTCCGGCGCACTTTATGCGATACCGCAACCGAACCCGCTTTGCTCGCCGAGGCCCTGGCGCTGCCGAGCGAGAATTTCCTAGCCGAGCAAATGAAGATTATCGACGTCGATGGCATCCACGCCGCGCGTGAAACCATGCGGCGCGGTCTCGCGGAAAATTTGAGCGAAGAGCTGAGAACGCGCTACGCGCTCTGCGTTGAACAGGGAAGCAAGGCCAACAATGGGGCGAATGCGGTTGGCTACCGCCGCCTCAAAAACGCCGTTTTGAGCTACCTGGTAACCTTGCAAAGTCCCGCAGAACTGCAGCGGTGTATCGACCAATACGCAACGGCCGATAACATGACAGATGCGCTGGCGGCCCTTGCGCTATTGGCCGACAGCAACGCCCCCGAAGCCGAAGCCTCGTTGGCGGATTTCTACCACCGTTGGCAACACGAGCCGCTGGTGGTGGACAAATGGCTTAGGGTTCAAGCGCTGTCCAGCCGCTCCGATACTCTCGCCCGCGTGATCCAACTAACAGCGCATCCGGCCTTCGATATCCGCAATCCAAACAAGGTCCGCTCGCTGCTGGGCGCATTCGCCCAAGGTAATCCGGTGCGCTTCCATAACGCCTCCGGGGCTGGCTATACTTTTCTTGCTGATCGGGTTCTCGAGCTGGATGGGATCAACCCACAGGTAGCAGCTCGACTGGTTACCCCCCTCAGCCGCTGGGCTCGGCACGATCCGGAAAGAAGCTCCTACATGCACCAACAACTGGAACGGATCTACGCGCAAGAGGGGTTGTCCAAGGATGTATATGAGATCGTAGCCCGGAGCCTCGATCGAGCCGCGGAGTAGATAGGGATGAGGATAAGCGGGGTGCAATCCGTGTGGCGCTGGTTACCAATTGCGCTAGCAAGTTTTTTGCTTGCCGGCTATGGGATGTTGGCGTTGACGAGCCCGCCCACGCCTCGATCGGACTCGCATTTTGCGCAGGCCGAACAAATGATCGGCGCTTTTTTAGCGCAATACCACTACCGTAATCAGCCCCTGGATGACGCGCTATCCCGCCATGTGTATACCGCGTATTTCACCGCGCTGGATCCCCAACGCTATTATTTTCTAGCAAGCGATCTAGCGCGTTACTCCCAATACCGCACACGTTTGGATGATCTACTACGTGAAGGCGAAGTAACGCCCGCGTTTCGTATTTTCGATGTCTATCGCCAGCGGGTCAAGGAGCGCAGCCAGTTCGCCGTCACCGAACTCGCCAAGCCATTTGAGTTCACCACTGGCGAAACCTTCGATCTCGATCGTTCCAAAGCCTCATGGCCGGCGGACGAGGCCCGGCTCGACCAGATCTGGCGCAAGCGGGTGAAAAACGATGCGCTCACCTTAAAGCTCGCCGGGAAAAGCATAGGGGTGATTCGCTCGACTCTACGCGACCGCTACCAGCGCATGGCGCGCAGCGTTGCTCAGTTCCATGATGAGGACGTCTTCCAAATATATATGAATGCCTGGGCCGGCGCTTTCGATCCACACAGCAGTTATCTCTCGCCCCGCAGCTCAGAGAATTTCGATATCAACATGAGTCTGTCATTGGAGGGCGTCGGCGCATTGCTGCGCAGCGAAGGCGATTATACTGAGGTGGTCGAGCTCATCCCAGGCGGGCCGGCCGCTGATAGCGGGCAGCTCGCCCCGGGCGACAAGATCATCGGCGTCGGTCAGAACAAGGGGGCGATCCAGGACGTGGTCGGATGGCGTTTAGGGGACGTGGTCGAGCTGATTCGCGGTCCCAGCGCGACAACCGTCCGATTGCAAGTACTTCCGGCCAAAGGCGGAGCCAACGCTGCCCCCAAGGTGATACGGTTGGTACGTAATCGCATTCAACTAAAGGAGCAAGCCGCCCAGTCCGAGCGCCTGCCAATTCCCCTCAAGGGGCATGAATACCACATTGGGATCATTAAAATACCGGCCTTCTATATCGACTTTCAGGCGGCCCGGTTGGGTGGTGAGGATTACCGCAGCACCACCCGAGATGTTCATAAGCTATTGAACGAATTGGTTCAGCAAGGCATCGATGGCCTAGTAATCGATTTGCGCGGCAACGCTGGTGGTTCTTTGCAGGAAGCCACAAAGACAACGGGTTTGTTCATCAAGGATGGCCCTGTAGTCCAAGTACGCCGCCGAACAGGTGAGCGCGAGGTGCTCCGCGACGACGATGGGCATATCGTAGCCTATCAAGGTCCCATGGTGGTCATGGTGGACCGATTCAGCGCCTCTGCATCCGAGATTTTCGCGGCCGCGATTCAGGATTATGGCCGCGGCATCATCATCGGTGATCAGACTTTCGGCAAAGGCACGGTTCAGAGCATGATCGATTTGGGCCGTCTTGAACTCGACGAACAGAACTCCCCTGGCGGACGACTCAAACTGACCATCGCGAAATTTTATCGTATTACGGGAGAGAGTACTCAGCGCGTCGGCGTCAAGCCGGACATCGCTCTGCCTGCGGCCACCAACGACGACCGTGTTGGCGAAATGGCCGAGCCGCGTGCGCTGCCCTGGGATCGCATCGCGCCGGTGCGCTTCCAGCCGGCCGGCGATGTTCGACGATGGCTGGTGATCTTGGAAAGGCAACACGCCGAGCGTATGGCGAGTGATCCTGCACTACAGGCCGTAACGGATGAATATCGACAACTGCGCACGCAGCGCGCGCGCACTGAGGTCTCACTCAACGAAAAGATTCGACGCCAACAGCGTGAGCACTCGGAACAGACCCGACTTGCTGCGATCAATCAACTGCTGCACTCATCTGATCAGCCATCGGTTCAGTCTCTCGACGAAATCGATGAAGACAAGCTGCCGGATACCCTGCTAAAGGAGGCGGCGCGGATCGTCACCGATATGCGAATGCTAAGGGCGCAAACCTTTCACAACAATTGGTCGCACGCGAACTTCGACTGAGTCATTCGCAGCAAACAGCCACCAGCAATGCCGACAGGGCCGTTCACATCGAAAATGCTCCGAGTTTGAATCCCGTCACTTCTACCATGGCGAGGCGGACCTACACTACTGAGACCCGGGCGATACGGCATCGCCCTACCGTACCCCGCATTGGCCTACCGGGTGAGGCAGGAGAAGCCGGACCACCACCCGCCTCATTCCACGGCTTGAGAACACCTCGAATCATTAGAACATGCAAATTAGATCGACTGGATAGCGCACAGCTATGGAATCAAGCATATTGCGGACGCTATGGGCAGAATCCACCGTCTTATCGCTGTTGATGTGCCTCAGCCTCCTACTGGGAATGCTCTATCTGGCACGCAAACACGCCCAGCCCCTGATCCAAACCATCTGCCATCTACTGGTACGGCAACTGCGGCATCTCGCACGGCGTCTGGTAGCGGCCGGCACCTTCGTGCGCCGGCGCAACCGCAACTATCTACTCACGTTAGCCCGTGATCAAGCCACACAATCGCTGGATCGTGAATTCCATCGGATCGCACTGGGCGTCGAGCGCGAACTTGCTACCTTTCCTAGCTTGTCCCAGCGTTTAAGTGAACAAATCACCCGCGTCGAGCAGGATTATCGGGAATCGGCAACCCCTTCACCCCGCCCACCGGAATGGCTTGAGGCCGTAGCAACCCTCACGCGTGGCTCCGGGCACAACGACCCAGCCATTCAGCGCATTCTAGAAGACTTAAACAACACCCTGGACCGGGCTGCTCATCAAGCGCTGCTGGAATATAGGGCAGCTCAGCACCGCCGCCATCGACTCTTGGCCCGCATGCAAACCTATTGGCGCATGGTTGAACGCCGGCTTGGCCGCCTGGAGGCAACCATTGCCGAGCTCAATCGCCGCGCCCGACGAATCGATCGGGCTATGTTGCGCCTCCAAAACCAACACGCTGAACCTTCAGTAAAAAAAATCGCCACAGCCGCCAGCGTACGTTTTCTCAGCGCACTCGCCTTGCTTACTGTGATGGCCCCCCTCGCAGTAGTCGCATTTCAGCTGATCGCCCGACCACTCGCCGAAATCACCGCCGGTACCGACGCAGTGGTTGGAATTCCCTTCTACCATGTCACCGCCACAGCCATGCTGCTAACCGAAATAACAGCCGGCGCGCTGATACTGGAGAGTATAGGGATAACACATTTATTGCCTGCGGTTGCGGCCTTGGAACCACACCTGCGAAACCGCCTGCGCATAGCTGCCTCAGCTGCTTTCCTGCTCACAGTCTCAGGAGCGGTGGCATTGGCCTGGACACGCGATTACCTCATCCATCAAGACATTGTGCTCGTTGAACTCCTGCAAGCGGGCCAGGCCAGCTTCCCGGGACCTGAATTCCATTGGATTCCGGCGCTGACACACTCGGCTCTAGCACTTGGCCTAGGCTTCCTCCTGGGTGCCATTGCGATACCCCTGGAAAGCGCCTTGCAATCAGGACGACTTGTTCTGGGCGGTGCCTTGGCACTGTGCCTCAACGCCGCGGGAGGACTCTGCCATTGGGCTGCCGTTCTCTGCTTTGGGATGGGGCGCGTTCTGAACCGTGCCTATGATCTGCTCATCTTCATACCATTGCAGCTCGAATCATTGTGGCTGCATATGCGGCACAACCGTATGACAGACGATGCGAGCCACTTCGATAAGATCACGACGGGAAAAGCCCGGAGGACGCTCCCAAAGCAGCCAGCGCAACAATGAGGCCTTACTGGAAATGCAAACACAAGTTTGCGCTCGCGGCGCGTGAACAAGCAGCGCATGCCGGAAGTTCACAAACTGCCTGAAACCTTGCGTTTCATGCTAGGAGGTCAGCTCATGCGCACAGCCCCCATACTAATGGCCGCCCTCGCCATAGGCTCGTTCCAGAATGCGCACGCGGTCACCGTGCTAGTCGATGCAGCTTGGCTACGCGCCGGCTTTGCCTCAGCAGGCGACCGTTGCCTCGATAAGATTTTGCTCGATCTCAGACCTGGTGACACATTCGAGATCATCATGCCTGCGCTCGAAGGAGACGCCACCGTACGCCGACTAGCCGCGTTCACCGCACCCCGCCGGCCAAGCGTCCGCGCCGCACTATTAACTGCTACTCGGCGGCTGCTCAATCAGATCTTGGCGAGTGCAGATCCCACGGGTTGGCCCAGCCTAGCTCGAATCCTTGCCCAACTCGCCGCAGCGCCCGCTCCGAACCAACGCCGAGCAGAGCAATACATCTTAGTCGGCACACTGACTGGCGTCGATCCACCCACCCTTAACCTCGATCTGCAACGCTTGCTTAATGCTCGCCGCGTCACGATCGTGACGCTCGCTCCTCCCGACACCGACGGACAGAACAACGTCCGGCTTAAGACCTGGCAGCGTTTTTTCGCCAAAGCGGGAATGGCACAGTTGGAGTTCCTGCACTTACCCACTTCGAATAAGGCTCAAACAATCGATTGCTCAGGACGCTGGCTCCAAGTACTCGATCACCAACTGAAGTGATTGCCGACCCCGAAACTCGTTGACATCGAGTCGAAAAACGAGCCGTACGGTACCCCGCACTTTATCCCAACCATAGCGGGTGGCGCCGAATGCAATAGCATCCAGGATCGCTTCGTTTTGAGACGCTTGCACGCGAAAACGAACATGCTCTTCGCCCACGACCCGCCGATCGACGACTGTGAACATCCCGTCGAACACCGGCTCTGGAAAGCCATGCCCCCAAGGACCGGCCATGCGCAGCGTCCGCGCCAGCGACAGATCCAACTCGTCCGGCTCAAGTTCACCATCGGTGAGAACAATACGTTCGAATACTTCATCCGAAGCCATTTCCGACACGCTCGCCTCGAAGGCTAAACGGAACCGATCGTAATCTCCCTGCTGCAATGTCAAACCAGCAGCCATGGCATGCCCGCCGAATTTGACGATCAACCCCGGATTCCGACTGCTGACGCGCTCCAATAGATCACGAATATGCAACCCCGGAACAGAACGCGCTGAACCCCGCAGTGTTCCATCGGCCGCCGGCGCGAAAGCGACTACCGGGCGGTGCCAGCGTTGCTTGATCCGGGAAGCCAGAATGCCGATCACACCCTGATGCCAACCCGTATTGAGCAAGCACAAACCCCGCGGCAAACTCGCCGCCGCAAACTCGTTCTGCAAAGCCTCCAAACTCGCCAACGCCTGCTGCTGCATTTCCTGCTCGATCTCTCGGCGCTGCCGGTTAAAGGAATCCAACTCCCGAGCGATCACTAAAGCACTCTGCGGGCAATCGGTGAGCAGGCACTCGATTCCCCTCGACATGTCCTTAAGGCGACCG
Organism: Gammaproteobacteria bacterium; assembly: GCA_030433275.1. Classification (GTDB taxonomy): domain Bacteria; phylum Pseudomonadota; class Gammaproteobacteria; order Nitrococcales; family Nitrococcaceae; genus Nitrococcus. Next base: position 61,678 of record JAUILK010000009.1, on the reverse strand, counting down.
GCGGCATTCAGCCGAGGACCAACCGCAAACCCGAGATCGGCAGCCACCAGACGATGGTGCGCTCGACCCGCCACTGCAAGCAAAGCGAGGATCCCAGGGCATGCCTGACCGGCGCGCATACGCCTTAACCCCTGCTCCAACAAAATCCGATTATTGCGGTCTAGAACGGCCATATCCGCCACCGTGCCCAGGGCGACGAGATCCAGCAACTGCGCCAGGTTAGGCTCCGCAATTCCGCGAGTCGTGAACCAATCGGCTGCACGCAGATACGTGCGCAGCGCTAACATGACATAGAAAATCACCCCCACTCCAGCCAGCGATTTGCTTGGAAACGAATCGCCCGGCAGGTTGGGATTGACGATAACCGCCGCATCCGGCAGCCGAGGGCCCGGCAAGTGGTGGTCGGTAATTATGACCTGAATGCCGGCCGCGTTGGCCGCAGCAACGCCCGCCAGACTCGATATGCCATTATCGACCGTAACAATGACATCCGGACGACATGCTTGCGCCACCCGGACGATCTCCGGGCTCAATCCATAACCGAAGTCAAATCGATTTGGCACCAGATAGTCGACCGCCTCCGCCCCCATTGCTCGTAATGCTCGGATTGCCAAAGCCGTACTTGTAGCCCCGTCGGCATCGAAATCACCAACGATTAAGATCCGCCCCTGCGCCATGAGAATTCTGGCTAATAGTTCCGCCGCAGCATCGACATTCAACAGCAAGTGGGGTGGATGCAGCTCGCTCAATCCGTGCTCGAGATCGGCCGAACCGCACACACTGCGCGCCGCATAGACTCGACGCAATACCGGATGGAGATTCTGCGGCAACTGCTCGATCGTTGCAGAAATGGGCCGACGGCGAATAGTCCAAGTAAACATGCGCTATGCCTTATACCCCCTCTTCCATGACCCAGTGGGCAAACGCGCGTCGCCGCCGCCAAAAACGGCGCAGATCAGCCGCCGTAATGCGCCAGGACTGCCCGGAGCCAGGGTGCAAGTGCACGGCCCGCCAAGCCCCTGTGCGCAGTGCCACTATGGCGTCCGCAGCCCAACTCTCCTCAAAATCCGCCAACGCCAGCCACCACTGCTCGATATTGCCCTGCACCAGTGCGGCCTCTGCCCGTGGCCACACGGCCAATGACGGCCCTTCGGTCGTCTTGATTTGTGCCAGGCGTTTGGCCGCCGACTGCGGTTTGATGCCGAGCAATCTGGCAACACCACGAGCATCGGCGGCATCGGTATAGACTGCCTCAATAAGGGATCGAGGCTCACAGTAGGGCAGGTGGCCACCACCCCAAATCCATAAACCATTGATTGACAATTCGCCGCGCGCTTCGCGCCGGTGGTTGACCTCGCTGCTGTGGAACAGCATCTGGGCCTCGTTGAGAAAGGCGATCCATGCTCGGGCCTGAGGGCCAACCGGTAGATGCTCGTCCATATAGCGACCGGAAACACGTTCCAAAGGCTGGGTTTGGATCGCAGGCTCGTTGGGTGTACGCAGAAACCATGTGCCGCCTTGCGCTATCAACTCCAGGCCGTCTTCCTGGAATAATGCATTGAACTCATCAATTAGTGCTCGGGCCTCATCCTCGCGCGGCTGCAGCTGATCACCAGCAATCAGCAGCAGACGGTCACGATCCGGGTGCAAGTGAATGGGAGCGGCGCGAAACCAGTAGCTCTCGGCAGGCTCTCCGCCCATGCCCAACAGAGCAATCGGACCAACCGGCAATGGTTCGAGACCGAGCACCCCGGTCAGCACGGCACTCAGCTCTCCGGAGTGCCTGCAGCGACTCCGACGACCCCGCGTGAGCAGTGTCTCCAGAGCCGAGGGGTGAAAAACCTCGGTGTGGGCCTGAATAGCACCCTTTGGGAGAGGACCCAATAGGGTGGGAGCGATGATGTGGAGCTCTGGAGCCGCCGCGACCATGGGCAAAAAAATCAGCCCAGCTTATCCAAAATCGCCCGTTTAATCAGATCGACATCCGCATCGAGCGTACACACGGCAGCTGACGCATCACGGCTGGCAATATCTGGATCTTTAAGGCCGTGACCAGTCAAAGTGCACACGATGGTGCTACCCTCGGGAATTTTCCCGGTCTGGACGTCCCGAAGGCAACCCGCCACGGAGGCGGCCGAAGCCGGCTCGCAGAACACCCCTTCCTGTTCGGCAAGCAGTCGCTGCGCAGAGAGTATCTCCTGATCGGTGAGCTCGGCAAACCAACCGCCGGACTCGCGGCTCGCCGCCCAAGCCTGTTCCCAGGACTGCGGATGACCAATGCGGATCGCGGTCGCCACGGTCTCCGGATTATCTATCATCTGAGTGCGCAGGAATGGAGCGGCGCCCGCGGCCTGATATCCGATCATCCGCGGTCGCTCCCGAACCATAGCGCAAGTAAACCGGCAGCGCCCGGCACAAAAAGAGCACGCTTGGGTCCCCTGGTCATTGTGACCGAGGGCGAGTTCGCTGTAGCCGATCCAATGGGCTGTGATGTTACCCGCGTTACCGACTGGCAAACAGTGAAACTCGGGTACGCGCTCCAACTCTTCTATGATCTCGAACGCGGCAGTCTTCTGGCCCTGCAGCCGATATGGGTTAACAGAGTTGACCAAGGTAATCGGCCCCTCCTCCGCCAATTCGCGGACGATACGCATACCGACATCGAAATTACCTCGGATCTGTAGGACTTCAGCGCCATGGATGATAGCTTGCGCCAGCTTGCCCATGGCGATCTTGCCCTCGGGGATCAGCACGAAAGCGCGCATTCCGCTGCGAGCTGCATAGGCCGCCGCCGAGGCGGAAGTGTTGCCCGTAGAGGCACAGACGATCGCGCGGCAACCCTCCGCAACGGCTTGGGTCACCGCCACCGTCATGCCTCGGTCCTTGAAAGAGCCCGTTGGATTAAGGCCTTCGTACTTAACATAAATATCAACTTCCCGGCCCAACCGACGAGGCAGATTGCAGAGCCGAATCAGCGGCGTATTCCCCTCCCCCAGACTAATTATTCGGACATCGTCGGCGAGCGGCAACCGGTCGTGGTATTTAGCGATAAGGCCAGTGTATCGAGACCTAAACGGCATGAAGCAAGTTCCCTTAAGTTCTTTTGTGCAGACGCGGCTACTAGTCAAGCGTTTCCACGCGGATCCGCGTAATATAACCTTGGATGGAGCTGAGCTGTTCGATGCGCGAGCAGGCCTGCTGGATCCGCCACTCCCGTACACGGTGAGTGAGTATGATTACGGGCACATTTTCGGCGCCTGGGGCAGGCTGTTTCTGTATGATCGCTTCGATGCTGATCGCAGCTTCGCCAAGTATACGAGTAACCTCGGCCAAAACACCGGGCTGGTCGACGGCTTGCATACGCAGATAGTACGCCGCCTCGATTTCCGGAAGCGGTAACAATGGCTCGTGTGACAAGGCGTGGGATTGAAAGGCCAAAAAGGGCACACGGTTTTCGGGCTCCAACGTGAATTCTCGGACCACGTCCACCAAGTCGGCGACTACCGCCGAAGCAGTGGGCTCGGCTCCGGCTCCGGCCCCATAATAGAGCGTGGGACCAAGCGCATCGCTCTTGACCATAACCGCGTTCATTACTCCATCGACGCTGGAGAGCAGTTGTCTGGCCGGCAGCAGGGTCGGGTGCACGCGTAAGCTAATGCCCCACTCGTCGCGTCGGCAAATACCCAAGTGCTTGATTCTAAATCCAAACTCTTCGGCATAAGCCACATCTTCGCGATTAAAATGGGTAATCCCCTCGATATGAACTTTGTCAAACTGCAACGGGATACCGAACGCGATTGATGCCAGAATGGTAAGCTTATGGGCAGCATCGATCCCCTCTACATCAAAGGTGGGATCGGCTTCGGCATAACCCAGGCGCTGCGCCTCGGCCAGCACCTCGCCGAATTCTCGGCTCTCGTAAAACATCTCACTGAGAATAAAATTGGCAGTCCCGTTGATGATACCGGCGAGCCATTCGATCCGATTGCCCACCAATGCCTCGCGCACCGCCTTGATGATTGGTATACCGCCCGCCACGGCCGCTTCAAAGCCGATGGTCGCACCTTTCTCTCGCGCGCGCCGGAAAATCTCATTGCCATGCAAAGCAATCAACGCCTTATTAGCCGTTACAACGTGCTTCCCATTGTCTATGGCGCGTAGCGTCACCTCCTTGGCCAAGGATTCACCGCCAATGAGCTCGACGATGATCTCGATCTCAGGATCGTCGACCACTTCGAACAAGTCGGTAGTCAGACGAATTCCGGCCGTACTACAGGTGCGCGGTCGATCCAGGTGACGCGTGGCGGCATGCACGACATCGATGGCCCGACCCGCGCGGCGAGTGATCTCGTCGCGATTGCGCGCCAATAGGTTGACCGTTCCCCCACCGACCGTGCCAAGCCCCAGCAGACCGACTTTCACCGCCTTCACTGCTGCTCCTCCTCAGAAACGGCCATTTTTGCGCAACATCTGTTTTATCCCCCGAATAGCCTGCCGAGTTCGGTGTTCGTTCTCAATCAGACCGAAGCGGACATGATCGTCACCGTATTCACCGAAACCAATGCCAGGGGAAACAGCCACCTTAGCCTCCCTCAGCAGCTTCTTGGTGAACTCCAGTGAGCCCATGGCTCGATACTCTGATGGTATGGGCGCCCACACAAACATCGTCGCTTTGGGTTTGATCACTTCCCAGCCGGCGGCGACCAGACCATCGCACAACACATCCCGGCGTCGACGATAAGTTTCCCGAATCTCGACGACACAATCTTGCGGTCCTTCCAGCGCCGTAATGGCAGCGACCTGAATCGGTGTAAACATACCGTAGTCGAGATACGACTTCATACGCGCCAGTGCAGCGATCAGCTGAGGATTGCCGCAGAAAAACCCAACCCGCCAGCCGGGCATGTTATAACTTTTCGATAATGAAAAGCACTCGACAGCAATTGCTTTGGCACCCGGCACCTGCAAAACAGAGGGTGCAACATAATTGTCGAAAACAATATCCGCATAAGCCAGATCATGGACAACCCAAATACCATGCTCACGACATACGGCGACCAGTTGCTCAAAAAAATCAAGATCGACGCACTGTGTGCTGGGGTTCGCCGGGAAGTTGAGGATCAACATCTTCGGCTTGGGCCAGGTATCCTTGACCGCCTTTTCCAATTCGGCGAAAAAATCAATTCCTGGCACCAACGGTAGATGCCGTATATCGGCGCCCGCAATCACCACTCCATAGGGGTGGATGGGATAGGAGGGATTGGGTACTAAAACATTGTCTCCTGGCCCCAGGGTGGCAAGTGCCAAATGCGCTAGCCCCTCCTTCGAGCCGATGGTCACAATGGCCTCGCTTTGCGGGTCGAGTTCGACGTCAAAGCGCCGTGCATACCAATCGGTAATGGCCTTACGCAGCCGGGGAATGCCCCGTGACACGGAATAACGGTGGGTGTCGGGACGCTGCACCACCTCGGCCAGCTTCTCTACAATATGAGCTGGGGTAGGACGGTCCGGATTACCCATTCCAAAATCGATGATGTCTTCACCGCGGGCACGAGCGCTCGCCTTGAGTTCATTGACTATATTGAAGACATAAGGGGGAAGGCGTTTAATCCGCGGGAATTCTGCGTTCAACTCGGATTGTCGTTCCACGATCGTCGCCGCTCTGAATGTCCAATTACTTACCGACCTTCTCAGAGCCGGATCCGGACGCATCGCGCTAAAAAGCGCGCCACTATGGCAAGCTACCGAGTGGTGGAAACGCTGTCAACGCGACACTCCCTGGCCACAACGGTTACTGTGACTAAAGATGAAGATGATACTTGAAACCGGCGATGTTACGGCCTATCGGATAAAGAGCTATGAGTCCGGGCGCATCATTATCAACGAATGGGCGATCAAAACCAGTGCTATCGTAACCCCCGACAGGCTACTTCAAGGTTGGCCACCCCGCTATTTCGAGGATCTGGAACGCGCGCACATGGAGGCAATCATTACTCTGGCACCGGAGATCGTGCTACTCGGTACCGGCCCGCAGCAACATTTTCCTTCCCGGAACATCATGCTCAGCCTATTAGAGCGGGGTATTGGCCTTGAAATCATGGACACACCTTCCGCCTGCCGAACCTATAATATATTGATGTCCGAAGGACGCCGGGTTGCCGCAGCTCTTATCATTCGCTGAAATAGCACTAACGTACAACAAACCGCACTCATCGCAGTGCGCGATATCAACCTCGTCAATCGTCCTCAAGCAAGTATCGGAACGTCAACCGAAGACGTTGTCCTGCGAGAAACCCGAGCGTTCCATTACTTCACGCAGTTTTTTTAGCGCATCGATCTGGATTTGGCGAACCCGCTCACGCGTCACCCCAATCTCGTCACCCACCTCCTCCAAAGTCGCCTTCTCATAACCATGCAGGCCAAAGCGACGTTCCACCACCGCTCGCTGCTTATCGGTGAGCTCATTGAGCCAGATATCCAAATGAGAGACGATATCTTCGTCTTGCAATGCAGCAAAAGGGTCCGGATTCACCTCGTCGGGAATAGCATCCAACAGAACTCGATCAGCGTCTCGACCGATCGGGATATCCACGGAAGTAACCCCCTCGTTGAGCCCCATCATATGACGAACGTCCTCGACGGAGCGATCCATCGCTGCTGCGATTTCCTCGAGTGTCGGCTCGTGGTCCAGCCGCTGCACCAATTGCCGTGCAATGCGTAGATACTGATTTATTTCCTTGATAACGTGTATTGGTAGTCGAATCGTACGGGTTTGATTCATAATCGCGCGTTCGATGGTTTGCCGAATCCACCACGTCGCATAAGTGGAAAAGCGAAACCCACGCTCAGGATCAAATTTCTCTACCGCCCGGATGAGGCCCAGATTGCCTTCTTCGATCAGGTCGAGGAAAGCGAGCCCACGATTCATGTAACGCCGCGCAATCTTGACCACCAATCGTAAATTGCTTTCAATCATTCGCTTGCGCGCCGATTCGTCGCCCCCTTGGGCACGGCGCGCGTAATACACTTCCTCCTTGGCGGTCAATAGTGGCGAATAGCCGATTTCGTTGAGATAGATTTGAGTGGGATCAAGCGTGTCCTGGCGCTCCGTCTTGCGCTGTGCGCAACGCTCACTTACGTCCTTCGCGTCTTGGTTTTCAGCCGGAGTCGAGCTCGTATCCTGCTCATCCAGAAAAAATTCATCCTCCGCGAGGTCGAGATTCTCTGCCACTACTTCCGTGTCGATCTCCACCACCTGCTTCTTCGCCATGGCTTCTCCTCCGTCGGGCCCGCCCAATGCTGCGGAGCGCGGGTATTCAGCGTCGCCTGCATCCATAGGCACCGCCGGAAAAACCAGCGTTCTTCTTCTGCTCAGTTCAATATATGCTCGTAGAATATCCCATGCAATGCCTCGGCATCCCTCCCCCGTCAAGGCGGCGGCAAATACCGCAATGGGTCCACCGGCTTACCGTTGCGCCGAATTTCAAAGTGAGCGGTCGGCTGATGCGCGGGACCCAGCCCCATGCGCGCGATGACTTGCCCGGCCCGAACCTGATCGCCTTCGTGGACGAGCAAGTCGCGATTGTAGCCGTAAGCGGTGATATAAGTGCCATTATGCTTAACAATGATCAAGTTACCGTAGCCTCGCAACCCATTGCCGCTATAGACTACGCGACCCGCCGCAGCGGCCCGGATCGGCTCACCCAGACGACCTTGCAGCGTAATCCCCTGCATGCCTGCCCCATCGGCCTGAAAGTGCCGCAGAACAGTACCCTCGGCAGGCCAGCGCCAAACGATCCCGGAATCCGATTCGGCAACGAGCACCGACTCAGTAGGCTGAGGCTTCGGAACGGATTTGGGCTTGGCAAGAGGCTTTGACTTTGCCGCCGATTTCACTCGGGCCGGGCGCTCCGTCACCTGGTGCTTGGGCACGGTAGAGGGGCGCAACCGCAAGCGCTGCTTGGGATAGATCGTATAGGGCGAGTCTATGCCATTCCAGCGGGCGATGCTCCGATAATCCAAACCGTAGCGCCAAGCCACCGAAAACAGCGTATCGCCTTGGCGTACGGTGTATACCGGTGGTGGCGGCCCGGTGGTACGCGGGCGAAGATCACGGCGGCCGTAATCAAACTCGCTACAGCCTATGGCAACAAAGGCGAGTACTCCAAGGCCAAGCAAAACACGCCATGCCATCACAACAACCGCAGGCACGCCACAACCAGCACGAGGACAGCAACGGTTACCCACCCAACCCAGTCAATGTAGGTGCGCAGCCAAGGCTCCAGTTTCCCCCCCCCCACGCGATGAGAATGGCCACCAGAAAAAACCGCCCCCCTCGCCCAAGCAGAGAAGCCAACATGAATGGAATTATGGCAATTTGCATAGCACCGGCGGCAATCGTGAACACTTTGTAGGGTATCGGCGAGAAACCAGCTATCAAAACCGCCCAAAATCCCCAACGATCAAACCAATCGCGCACCGCGAGATAGCTCTGCCATTGCCCCCATGAATACAATAAAGGGCGAACAAGCTCAAAAGCATAGTAGCCGATCACATAACCGAGCAAGCCACCGAGCACCGATGCCAGTGTCGTCAGCAAGGCGAAATGCAATGCTCGGCAGGGCCGCACCAACACCATCGGCGCCAACATGACATCCGGCGGCACTGGGAAAAAGGAAGATTCCGCGAAGCTTAACGCGGCCAAGAACCAGGGAGCGTGCGGCTGGCTGGCACCGCACCGCACAATGCCATAGAGCCGGCTGAAAAAGCGCCTCATCCAAGACCGTGCTTCATCGGCACGAAACTCACACGGCTGACATCACGACAAATCAGCCCTTGCTCAGTGCGCTCGCAAACGCGCATACACTGATTCCCGTCCGTACCGATAGGTGCTACCAGCCGACCACCCAAGATCAGCTGCTCGGCTAGGCTCTGAGGAATCGTCAGCGGCGCCGCCGTAAGAATGATACCATCGAAAGGGGCCTCACCGGGCCAACCTTCATGACCATCCCCCAACCGAAGACGGACATTGCTCAGCCGCAGCTCGCGTATCAGACGATGAGCGCGATTATGCAGCACGCGTAATCGCTCTATACTGAAAACATACGGAATCAAATTCGCGAGCACCGCGGCCTGATAAGCCGAACCTGTACCCACCTCCAATACCTTGTGCAACCCTTCGCCTTCCAGCAGCAACTGGGTCATCTGGGCGACGATGAATGGTTGCGAAATGGTCTGACCATAACCGATCGGCAGAGCGGTATCGTCATAAGCGCGGCTTGCTAACGCCTCCTCAACGAACAGGTGGCGCGGCACATGGCGGATCGCGTTGAGCACTCGCAGGTCGGTTATACCGACTTTGCTGAGACGCGCCACTAGACGCTCACGGGTACGCTGCGAGGTCATACCGATTCCCGTTACGCGACGCCCATCCATCAACGCAACCCTTCGATCCATCCTGCGATCTGATTCAACGCCTGATACCGGGTCAAATCGACCTGAATAGGGGTGATCGAGACAAAACCGCGGTTCACCGCGTGAAAATCAGTTCCAGGTCCCGCGTCCTGTTCCAGACCTGGGGGACCGATCCAATAGATCGGGCGACCACGGGGATCCTCGCAGCGCACAACCGCTTCGGCTTGATGACGCTGCCCCAACCGGGTCGCCTCGAAACCGTTGAGATCTTGCCACGGGCGATCGGGAACGTTGACATTGAGTATGGTATCAGCCGGCAGTGGGTCCATTTTCAAGCGCTCGAAGAGCAGGCAGGCCACCTGTGTAGCAGTATCGTAGCGGGTAGGTGATGCCGCAGCCAAGGAGATCGCAATAGCCGGCAAACCAAGGAAACGGCCTTCCATTGCGGCCGCAACGGTCCCGCTGTAAAGCACGTCATCACCTAGATTCGCGCCGGCGTTGATGCCAGAGATCACCATATCCGGTTGGTGGTCGAGCAATCCGGTGACCGCTAGATGGACACAATCGGTCGGCGTGCCGTCGACACGGTATACATCCGGCGCGAGGCGTGCGACTCGAATGGGATAATCCAGTGTCAGTGAGTTGCTCGCACCGCTGCGATCCCGTTCCGGGGCCACAACTGTAACGTCTGCGACTTCCCGCAGCGCCTGCGCAAGTTCGGTGATTCCACATGCCTGATAACCATCGTCATTACTGACCAGTAACCGCATGATCTTGCGTTAATTTCCTATTTATGACGTGCCGTAGCATATCGACGCCACCGCACCGATCCATCCTCCGCTACCGTGCCGGTGGCAAAATCAGGTCGGTTGCGGCAACGCCTGCCTGCAAAGCCGTCTTGATAACGAGATCGATCCGAGTGACGCTTTGGTCCCGCTTCGATGCTCCCCTATCGATTCTCAGTGCACTCTCAGCATGAATGTGCCCTTTTTCTGCTCAGGCTCTGCCGCACGCTTGCCTGTCCAAGTATTCCAGCTGTTAGGATAACAGTAACTAAGGGGCGGACCTTCAGGGGGCGTCAGCATCATGGCCGACCGAGAGCATGAGACCGATTTAGAGTTCTTCCGGGCAGCTATGCAGCGCGTGCAACCCCTTGATGTCGATGAACCCCCTGATATGGACACTCCACGCCCGGCTCCTGTTCCTTTGCAACGGCTGGCCGATGATCGCGCCGTCCTACAAACGCTGCTGGTACCGCCTGACGGGACATCAATCCCGTACAATGAAACCGGCGAGGAACTCGCCTATCTGCGCCCCGGTCTGCAGCACCGGGTACTGCGCCGACTCAAACGTGGTTATTACCGTGTCGCTGCCGAGTTGGACTTGCATGGGATGACTGCTGCCACTGCCCGCCACACTCTAACGCGCTTTCTCAACCGCTGCCGTCAGCGTGATTATCGTTGCGTGCGAATTATCCACGGCAAAGGCCGGCGCTCCAGCAATCGCGGGCCAATTCTCAAAGGTAAAGTCGATCGCTGGCTGCGGCAACGAGCAGAAGTCCTGGCCTTCTGCTCCGCCCGGCCTGTGGATGGCGGCACCGGCGCCGTCTACGTGCTATTACAGCATCACCGCGCGTCAATTACCTGAGAACCCTCCAACCCGCGTAAGGCCGCAAAGTATCATGGGACAATCTCACTACTGTGCTTGGAGCGATGGCTCACATCGGCGAGTCACCAGGGCGACCGCGAGCGCCGCGAGCCCCTCCTCTCGCCCGGTAAAACCCATGGTCTCGGTCGTCGTTGCTTTGATGTTCACTCGGTCGGCTTCGATATCCAAATCCTCGGCCACATTTGCCACCATCTGCGGTAGATAAGCCGCGAGCCGAGGACGCTGGGCAATGACCGTAGCATCGATATTAAGCGCTTCCCAGCCTCGTTTTTGCAACAGCGCCCCAGCCTGACGCAGCAGCCTTCGGCTATCAATACCAGAATACCGCTCGTCGGTATCCGGGAAGTGACGCCCGAGATCACCAGCCCCAATGGCACCGAGTAAGGCGTCGGTGATCGCGTGCAGCAAACAATCGCCATCAGAGTGCGCCTGCAGACTGCGGTGAAAGGGAATAGCCACTCCACCCAACACCAGGAGCCCCCCGTCACAGAAGCGATGTGCATCGAAGCCTTGTCCGATGCGCAGCATCATATCGATTTCGCGGCGGGTACGCCCGCCAAGATGCGTTCGATCAAGCCCTGATCGGAAGGATGGGTGAGCTTGATGTTATGCAACGCGCCTTCAACCAGCCGCGGGCACGCACCGATACGCTCTAGTGCCTGTGCCTCATCCGTGATCTCGACCCCTTCCGCCGCCGCGCGTTCAAGCGCAGCACGCAGTCGGCCCAACGGAAAAAGCTGTGGTGTCAATGCTTGCCACAAGTCGCCCCGATTCACAGTTACCGCCACCCGGCCTTCGCTATCCGCACGCTTCAATGTGTCGCGTACCGGCATCGCCAATAGACCGCCATCGGGGTGGTTGCCCACTTCGGCAATCAATCGCTCGATCTCGGAAGGGGTCACACAAGGCCGAGCGGCATCGTGCACCAACACCAACTGCTGTGGATGTACGCCCCACTCGACGAGTCGCAACAGGCCGTTCAAAACCGATTCGGCTCGGCTTGCACCGCCAGTACAAGTACTAATACGCGGATGACCAGTAAAACCAAGCTTGGGCCATAGATCATCGCCGTTTGCCAGAGCGACGACGATACGCTGAATACTAGTCACTGCCAGCAACGCCTCGAGCGTCCAAGCAAGCACACAACGTCCGTTCACCTGCAGGTACTGCTTGGCCAACGCGCCCCCAAAGCGCCGACCGGCACCCGCGGCCGGAACGACGGCCCAGCACCCGCCGCTGCGGTCAATCGCCATCGTGTAAAACAACCTGATAAAAGGTTTCATTGCGACCGATCATGCCGAGTTCTCGTCGGGCTCGCTCTTCCAGCCCCTGCAGCCCTTGCTTTAGATCCCGCACATCGGCTGCCAGCGCCTGATTGCGACGCCGCAGCTCAATATTTTTTTGGCGCTGCTCGGACACTGCCTGACGCAACTGCAACACCTCTGCGATATTGCCGTCACCACGCCAAAGACGCAACTGCAACGCCAGCAGCAGCAGCACCAAAAGACCGATGACCCAGCGCAAGTGCCACTCCTCCTTACCGAGCGCGCAAGCCCAGCTGAGGGAAGGCCTGCCGGCCCGCGTAGCGCGCGTTATCCGCCAATTCTTCTTCGATACGCAACAATTGATTGTATTTCGACACCCGCTCAGATCGGCACGGTGCACCCGTTTTTATCTGAGTCGCCGGGCACGCGACCGCCAGATCGGCAATCGTGGTGTCTTCCGTTTCCGCGGAGCGATGCGAGATCACCGTGGAGTAACCGGCCTGATCTGCCAAGGCAATCGCATCGAGGGTTTCCGTCAAAGTGCCGATCTGGTTGAGTTTGATAAGAACGGAGTTGGCGATACCCCGCTCAATTCCCTGGTGTATAAGGCGGGTGTTGGTGACGAACACATCATCACCAACCAGCTGCACCCGATCGCCCAATGCATCTGTAAGAGTTTTCCAACCATCCCAGTCATTCTCCGCCATACCATCCTCGATAGAGACGATCGCATATTTATCGACCCAGCTACGCAGAAGCTCAACGAACTCAGCAGAGCTGAGAGCCCGGCCTTCCGCCTCCAGGTGATAGGCCCCGTCGCGATAGAACTCCGAGCTCGCTGGATCCAGTGCCAGGAAAACCTGCTCACCGATGCGGTAACCTGCTTTCTCTACTCCTTCCAAGATGAGCTCAAGAGCCGCCTCGTTGGAGGCCAGATCAGGCGCGAAGCCCCCCTCGTCGCCAACAGCGGTGCTCAACCCGCGCTCGCAGAGAACCCCCTTCAACGAATGGAACACCTCGCTGCCGCAGCGCAATGCTTCTCTGAAGCAAGCGAAGCCCACTGGCACAATCATAAACTCCTGTATATCAATGCGGTTGTCGGCGTGGGCGCCACCATTGAGGATATTGAGCAACGGAACCGGCAGCGTATAAGGTGGGTCGTGCCGCAGATGACGAAACAGCGATATACCTTGCTCCGCGGCGGATGCGCGCGCTACGGCTAAAGAAACGGCGAGAATGGCATTGGCGCCTAAACGGCTCTTATTCTCCGTCCCATCCAACTCATTCATTCGCTCGTCGATGGCGCGTTGATCCCCTGGCGCCATTCCAGCTAGTGCGGCGCTGATAAGCGTATCGACATTCGCCACCGCCTGACGCACGCCCTTACCCAAGTAGCGATTCGGCTCGGCGTCGCGTAGTTCACAGGCCTCCAGTGTACCGGTCGACGCTCCCGAGGGAACCGCAGCCCGGCCACATACTCCATTGTCGAGAATGACCTCCGCCTCTACCGTTGGATTGCCACGCGAGTCCAGGATTTCTCGAGCTTTGATCGTCTTGATGATCGACATCGGTTGATGTTTCCTCAGCCAGCCGGCCTAGGCCGCTTTAGTACTTTAGTTATGTCTATGGGCAAGTCGGTCGACGCCCGCGTTATGCCGGCTCCAATTCAATGAGGCCATAGCGTTTAACTCCGCTGTCGATTTCCTTGAGCATCTCGAGCAGGCGGTGCATCCGTGCCAACGGCCAAGAATTGGGACCATCGCTCAATGCCTCATCGGGCCTGGGATGGGTCTCCATAAACAGCCCACAGACCCCGACCGCCACCGCCGCGCGAGCAAGCACTGGGATGAACTCGCGTTGCCCCCCCGAAACCGTCCCTTGCCCACCGGGCAATTGGACCGAATGTGTGGCATCGAATACAACCGGGCTCCCGCTCTGGCGCAAAGCCGCCAGTGAGCGCATATCGCAGACTAGGTTGTTGTAGCCGAAGGACACCCCTCGCTCGCAGACGAGAATGCGCTGATTGCCCACCGCGCGGGCTTTCTCCACCACATGGACCATATCCCAGGGCGCCAGAAACTGGCCTTTTTTAATGTTTACCGGCAATCCCTGTCGGGCAACGTTTTGAATGAAGTTGGTCTGGCGGCAGAGAAAGGCCGGGGTCTGCAGAAAATCGACAACTGCCGCCACCTCGCTAAGGGGCGTGTCTTCATGGACATCGGTCAGCACAGGCACCTCGATTTCTCGACGCACCTTTTCAAGGATGCGCAATCCCGCCTCTAGGCCCGGCCCGCGGAAACTGCGGTGTGAAGAACGGTTGGCTTTATCGAACGAGCTCTTATAAACGAATGGAATCGCGAGCGTGCGGCAGATTTCCTTGAGTTCGCCGGCGCTGTCCAGCGCGAGCTGCTCCGACTCCACTACACAGGGTCCGGCAATCAAGAACAGGGGCTGATCGAGCCCCACCGGAAATCCGCAAAGCTCGAACGCAGCCATGACTTAGCTCCTCTGCGTAGTACGGACCGTCCCCGCCGAGTCGGCGGTAGCGCGTTCTTGGTAATCGGCGGCGGCACGAATGAAGTGAGTGAACAAAGGATGGCCATCCCGCGGTGTCGAAGTGAATTCCGGGTGGAACTGACAGGCGAGAAACCAGGGGTGGTCGGGCAATTCGACCACCTCGACCAGCCTGTGGTCTCGGGACCAGCCTGAGATTCGCAGACCCGCCTGCTCCAAGACTTCGGCATAGTGGTTGTTGAACTCGTAGCGATGGCGGTGGCGCTCACGAATCATGTCCTTGCCGTAAATCCGATGAACCAAAGTGCTCGGCACCAAACGGCAGGCTTGGCTGCCCAGGCGCATGGTACCACCGAGATCGGAATGCTCGTCGCGATATTCCGCCAAACCCTCCGGAGTCATCCATTCAGAGATCAGGCCAATGACCGGATATTGCGGGTGCGTCAAAAACTCCGTGCTGTGAGCCCCTTCAAGCCCACCAACGTTACGGGCAAACTCGATCACCGCCGCCTGCATCCCCAGGCAAATCCCGAGATAGGGAATGCGCCGGCGACGCGCATAACCCGCCGCGCTGATCTTCCCTTCCACACCTCGCCCTCCGAAACCACCCGGCACCAGAATCGCATCCACATCGGCAAGAACCCCGGGGCCCTCGCGTTCGATCTCCTCGGAGTCAACATAACGAATGTCGATTTTCAATCGGGTCTGCACGCCGGCATGACGCAAGGCTTCGTTAAGCGATATATACGCATCGGTCAGATTGACGTACTTACCGACCATCGCGACGGTCACCCGGCCCGTAGGATATTCCATCGCCTGCACTACTCGGTGCCAATCTGCCAAGTTAGCCGGCGGCAACTCCAAACCGAGCTTCTCAGCCACAATTTGATCCAGTTTCTGCCGGTGCAGCAGTTCAGGAACTTTGTAGATATTGTTGACGTCCAGAGCGGCAATCACGGCCCGAGGCTGAACATCAGTGAACAACGCGATCTTGCGGCGCTCCTCTTCGGGAATGGCACACGAAGCCCGGCACACGAGAATATCCGGCTGAATGCCGATCGAACGCAATTCCTTCACTGAATGCTGGGTAGGCTTGGTTTTCAGCTCGCCGGCGGCGCCGATAAACGGCACCAGCGTCAGATGGACATACAGGCAGCGATCACGCCCGAGCTCTGAGCCCATTTGGCGAATAGCTTCCAAAAATGGCAAAGACTCGATGTCGCCGACCGTGCCACCTATCTCTACCAAGACCACATCGGCGGCGTCGGCTCCTTGCTTGACACAACGCTTAATCTCATCGGTGATATGTGGAATCACCTGCACCGTGCTACCCAAATAATCGCCACGCCGCTCCTTGCGTATGACGCTTTCGTAAATACGACCCGTAGTGTAGTTATTGTCGCAGGTCATCCGCGTGCGCACGAACCGCTCATAGTGCCCGAGGTCCAAATCCGTTTCAGCGCCATCGTCGGTGACGAAGACCTCGCCATGCTGAAACGGACTCATCGTCCCCGGATCAACGTTGATGTAGGGATCGAGCTTGACCAGCGTAACGTTAAGACCGCGGGCCTGAAGGATGCTGCCCAAAGAAGCTGCGGCGATACCTTTCCCCAGCGAGGAAACGACACCGCCCGTGATAAAGATAAATCGCGTCATAAAATTGCTTTCGCGACAAAGATCGGGAAGAGCATTGCGGGGCCCCGGAATGGGTTGGTAAGGTAGCAGAATGTCGGCGCGTTCACAACGGAGGATACGCTCGGTCTTAACCGACAGCCAAACGCCAGCACAGTTCCAAACCGGGCTCGGTTGGCCCGGCGATGAACGGTTCGGCGAGCAGAAGATCGGCCACGGCCGCAAGTTCGTGGCCGATGAAAATCAACGGCAAACGCTCCCGCACCCAGGGAGGGACTCCCCGTTCCTGAAGCAAGCGCTTCAAGGTGCGGGGC
Organism: Gammaproteobacteria bacterium; assembly: GCA_030433275.1. GTDB lineage: Bacteria > Pseudomonadota > Gammaproteobacteria > Nitrococcales > Nitrococcaceae > Nitrococcus. Next base: position 44,871 of record JAUILK010000009.1, on the reverse strand, counting down.
CGTGTGTGACCGCGCAGGCGCATACGCTCACCACCCTGACGGAAGCGCACTTCGACCGGCGCCTGCTGTGCGCACCGCGCACGCAGCCCTCGGCCTACACTGGTTCGAACCTCCAGACAGCCCAGTTCCGGCACGTTCAGCGGTTGCCTCATATCCCACGGTAAGCCCACAGCGGGCGGTTGCGGCAGATATGGCGGCAAAAGATACAGGCGGCCCCGATAGCGCCGAATGCAACCCTCCGTCCAAACAAGCGCAGGCTGCCGGTCGGAAGCGGCCCGCAGCAAATCCACCAGCCCCTGACTCAGCCGCCGCTCCGGCGGCGGCCGTCGACCTTGCCGCCGAATCCAACTTCGCAGCAACTGCAATTGTTCCGCCTCGTCGAACTCGGCCACCGTGGCCACGGTAAGAATGCAAGGATCATCACCTAGAACCGCCAGCTGCCGCTGAGCCCAACGTTCCGTCAACATCGAGGCCGTATCGGCGTGGCGGGCAAGCCGCGTCAGACGCTGCACCAGCCGAGGCCAGCGCGCCTCGAGCAGCGGCACCACATGCTCGCGCAAAAAGCTACGGTCGTGCCGATCGCACCGGTTCGCCGGGTCATCGATCCAACTCAGCTCATGACAAGCCGCATAAGTGGCCAGATCCGCACGGCAAAAGCCCAGTAACGGACGGATCAACCGCCCCTCGCCGAGCTCCCGTTCGGCCGGTATACCCGCGAGTCCATCGATACCCGTACCGCGTAGGATCCGCAACAGCACGGTTTCGACCTGATCATCGGCGTGATGCGCGGTGGCGATACACTCGCCTGCCGCCAAAACTGCAGTGTAAACACGGTAGCGGGCCTGCCGGGCAGCCGCCTCCAATCCTTCGCCACCGGCACGCACCGTCACCGACTCGACTCGCAGCGGGACACCGAGAGCCAAACATCGAGCCCGGCAGTGCCGCACCCAGTCAGCGGATTCGGGGTGCAGACCATGGTCGATGTGCAGCGCGGACACCGGCAATCCCAAAGTAACCGCAGCGTGCAACAAGACGGTGGAGTCGCAGCCACCGCTATACGCAATCCAAAGCCGTGGGATCGACCACCACGGCCGCATTGCGAGGGCGAACGCTTCCACATCGAATCTGCCCATACCTGGCAACCGCTACTCGCGGTAGCTACCAAACCGCATAAGCCGCTCATAGCGCTGTTGCACTAACTGATTGGTATCGATATCAGCTAGCTTGCCGAGGGCATCCAACAGCGCGGTCCGCAGGATATCGCTCATGGCCGCGTAATCGCGGTGGGCGCCACCAAGCGGCTCGATCAGCAGTTCGTCGACCAATCCCAGCTTATGCAACTGCTCGGCCGTGATCCCCATGGCCTCGGCCGCCTCGGCCGCCTTCTCCGGGCTCTTCCAAAGGATGGCGGCGCAACCCTCGGGAGAGATAACGGCATAGGTGCTGTAGCTCAACATCAACAGACGATCACCGACCCCGATCGCCAGCGCGCCGCCCGAGCCACCTTCGCCAATCACAGTACTGATGATCGGCGTGCGCAGCTCCGCCATGGTTTTTAGATTATAGGCAATCGCCTCGCTTTGGCCGCGCTCCTCGGCACCGACTCCCGGATAGGCACCAGGAGTATCGATGAAGGTCAAAATCGGCATGCGCAGGCGCTCAGCCAACTGCATCAACCGCAAGGCCTTGCGGTAACCCTCCGGGCGGGGCATACCGAAGTTGCGCAGGAGCTTCTCCTTAGTGTCGCGCCCCTTTTGGTGGCCGATCACCATCACCGGTTGTCCCTCAAGGCGCGCCACACCACCGACGATCGCCGGGTCGTCACCAAAGCGCCGATCACCATGCAATTCCTGGAACTCCGTGAATATCCGCTGCAAATAATCCAGGGTATAGGGCCGTTGGGGATGCCGGGCGAGCTGGGCAATTTGCCAAGGAGAGAGCGAGGCAAAGATCTGCTCGGTCAGCTGGCGGCTCTTCTGCTGTAAGCGGCTGATCTCGTCGTTGATATTGACTTCGGCATCATTGCCGACATAACGCAGCTCCTCGATCTTCACTTCCAGTTCGGCGATGGGGCGTTCGAAGTCGAGGCAATTCAAATTCATCATGCCTACCCGCGTCAGCGCGATCACTATCGTGATACGTAAAACTCATGATAATAGCATGCTCGGCACCCTGCCCGGACCATCTCGCCGCGTTCTGGAATCGGCGCCGACCTATTCATCTGTCGCGACGGCGCGGCGCACGGCCCGTACCCTCAGGTACGGATGCGTCTCAATAGATGACCCGGATCGTAGCCGGATCGGCCACCTGGCCGAGGCCCTCAAGCAGCTCATCGGTCGGCCGAACACTCCAGGCCGAACCCAAGCGCAGCGTCACCCAGACCCCGGCCCCTTGGTATTCGAGCCAGACCGGACAACGACCTTGCCGAAACGGCTCTAACACCTTGCGCAATGCCGGAATAAAACCACCTCCGGCCTGCGCCGCAGTGACGCCGAGAACGAGACGGCGGGCATAAATCTCGCGTGCCTCACCGATATCGAGCACGCGCTCGGCGGCGACTCGAAAACCGTCGGTGAACTCGTCATAGCCGAGTACGCCTTCGACAACCAGCAGCTGCTCCTTGACCAGCCGATGCTGAAAACGCTTGTAAGCCTCTGGAAAAACAATCACATCCATACGCCCAGTACGGTCATCCAGAGTGATGAACCCCATCCGCCCGCCGTTTTGGGTGGGGCGCGCACGCAGCGCCACTACAAGGCCGGCGACGACCACCTTGCGCTCTCCCTCACGCGCGCGCCCTACGCTCTGTACCGGCTCGCCGCAAGCACCAGCCCTCACTTGATTGAGCCGCGCACTGACAATACCATCCAGCTCCGCCTCGTAACGCTCGATCGGATGCCCCGTCAGATAAAGCCCAAGCGTTGCTTTCTCGGCAGCCAAACGCTCCTGATCGTCCCATTCCGGCACGCTCGGGCAGCGCATCGCCGACGGGCCTTGCTCTGGCGGTATTGCGCCCAGACCAAACAGATCAACCTGTCCAGTATCCCGATTACGGCACTGCTGCTCAGCCGAGCGCAACGCTTCCGGAAAAACCTGCCAAGCGGTCGCCCGGTTAACAGCCAAAGCATCCAGACTACCCGAGCGAATAAGGGTCTCTATGACGCGTTTGTTGACACGACGCAGGTCGACTCGGCGGCAAAGATCGAATAAATCAGTATACGGCCCATCCGCCGCGCGCGCCTCGATCAGCGCCTCGATGGCAGACAGCCCAAGACCTTTTACCGCCCCCAGACCATAGACGATGTGGGTAGCTTCACGAGCTTGGAATTTATAGCCCGAGCGATTGACGTCCGGTGGATCGAGGATGATCTGCATGAGACGGCACTCATCGATCAAAGCAACCACCTTATCGGTGTTGTCCATATCGGAGGAAAGCACTGCCGCCATAAACGGCGCCGGATAGTGGGCCTTGAGCCAAGCGGTTTGATAGGCGAGTAGCGCGTAGGCTGCGGAATGCGATTTGTTAAAACCATAACCAGCGAACTTCTCCATCAGATCGAAAAGCCCCTCGGCTTGGTGCCTAGACAAACCGTGCTCGGCGGCGCCCTCGAGGAAAATATGGCGTTGTTGCGCCATCTCCTGGGGTTTTTTCTTACCCATGGCGCGGCGCAGCAAATCGGCACCCCCGAGGCTGTATCCGGCCAGGGTCTGAGCAATCTGCATTACCTGCTCTTGGTAAAGAATAATGCCGTAGGTCGACTTTAAAATCGGCTCCAAAGCCTCGTGGTGGAGCGCGCGGTTAGGATAGGCCACCGCGGCGCGACGGTGTTTGCGTGCAATAAAATCATCCACCATGCCCGACTGCAGTGGTCCAGGGCGAAACAAAGCCACCAATGCGATAATATCTTCGAAGGTATCCGGCTGCAGACGCCGCATCAGGTCTTTCATGCCCCGCGATTCGAGCTGAAACACGGCTGTGGTCGCGCATCGCTTGAGCAGTTCGAAGGTTTTGGAATCATTCAGCGTAATAGTGGCGATATCAAGTTCCGGCTCGCCGCAGGCGCTGCGTTGCATATTCACCGCCTTAACGGTCCAATCGATGATCGTCAGCGTGCGCAGGCCGAGGAAATCGAACTTCACCAAGCCCACCGCTTCGATGTCATCCTTGTCGTACTGCGTCGCCAGCCCCTGTCCACCCGGCTCGCAGTACAACGGAGCGAAATCGGTGAGATCGGAAGGGGCAATCACGACACCGCCGGCATGTCGCCCCACGTTGCGCGCCAGCCCCTCCAACTTGCGTGCCATATCCAACAGCGTCCGCACCTCCTCGTCATCAAGGTAAAGCCGGTGCAGATCCTCCTCCTGCGCTAGCGCTTTCTCCAAGGTGATCCCGATTTCGAACGGAATCATCTTGGCGATGCGATCCACATAGCCATAGGGATGGCCTAGGACGCGGCCGACATCACGCACCACGGCACGTGCGGCCATGGTGCCGTGCGTAACGATCTGCGAAACCTTGTCCCGCCCGTAACGCCCGCCGACATAATCGATGACCCGATCGCGATTCTCCATGCAGAAGTCGACATCGAAATCGGGCATAGAAACCCGCTCCGGATTGAGGAAGCGTTCGAAAAGCAAGTCGTAGCTCAAGGGGTCTATATCCGTAATCTGCAAAGCATAGGCCACCAACGAACCAGCCCCCGAGCCGCGGCCCGGCCCCACCGGAATCCCCTGACGTTTGGCCCAACGGATGAAATCCGCCACGATCAGGAAATAGCCGGGAAACCCCATTTGGTTAATCACTTCCAGCTCGCGCTCAAGGCGCTCGGAGTAGGCCCTCCCGACCTCAGCGACATCCGAAGGCTCCGCAACCAAGGAGCGCTGCAGCCGTTCTTGCAACCCCCGCTCGGCCTCTTGACGCAGCACGGTGTCGATGCTCGCCCCCTCAGGAATAGGAAATACGGGTAAGGCGCTACGGCTCAGCGTCAGGTGGAGATTGCAGCGGCGAGCAATCTCCATCGTGTTCTCCAACGCCTCGGGTACATCGGCGAACAGCTCGGTCATTTCCTCCGGCGTGCGCAGGTATTGCTGCTCGCTATAGTGTCTCGGCCGATGCTTATCAGCCAGCGTACGGCCGTCTTGGATGCATACCCGAACCTCGTGGGCGGCGTAATCTTCCATGCGCAGGAAGCACACGTCGTTAGTTGCCACGACTGCCACACCGCGCGTCGTAGCCAGCTCGACTGCGGCCTGCACATGCTCTTCATCCCCCGGACGCCCGGTACGTTGGAGCTCCAAGTAATACCGGTCACCGAGCTGCTCATGCCAGAAATCCAGCTTGCGCGCGGCGAGCGCAGGCTCACCAGCCAACAACGCGCGGCCAACATCTCCCTCGCGACCACCCGATAAACCGATGAGCCCGGCGCAGCACCCACGTAGCCACTCGCGATCAACAACCGGCACACCCTGCTGCTGGCCTTCGAGGTAGCCGCGCGTGAGCAGGCGGGTCAACGTGCGATAACCCTGACTATCCGCGCAGAGCAGGACGAGACGCGCAGGCCCCTCGGGAACGCCGGCATCCGCAACACGGAGCTCGGCACCGATAATGGGTTTGACGCCGGCGTTCACGGCCGCTCGGTAAAACTTCACCGCGCCGAACAAATTACCTCGATCGGTAAGCGCCACGGCCGGCATACCGGCCTGCGCAACCGCCTGCATGAGAGGCTTGATACGAATCAGGCCGTCTTGGAGGGAAAACTCGCTGTGTAAATGTAGGTGTGCAAAAAAAGCTGACATAGCCTCAAGCGGGTTGTTAAAGCAATCGAAAGTATGGCCAAGCCGTGCTTACCTCCCGGTAGACTCGTAGACAACCCTAGGCAACCTATGGCATTGCCAACTCTAGGCCAGACCCGTTCCATACACTGGCACCGACGCTATACAGTTCACTGCCGTTCGGCCTTCACGGCCATGCGGCTCACCGAGCGAGCCGATCCATTGGCTACATACTCCGAACCCAATAGAGCACGTACCGGTTTGAAGGAACGCCGATGTATGGGTGCCGGCCCGAGCCGCTGCAATGCAGCCAAGTGTTCCCGCGTGCCATAGCCTTTGTGCCGGGCCAGGCCGTACCCGGGATAGTACTCTTCCAACACGGTCATTTCGGCATCGCGCGCCACTTTTGCCAATATGGAAGCAGCGCCGATCGCCCGCACGGAAACATCCCCTCGCACGATGGCCTCCACTCGACAGGACAGCCGCGGTTTATCACGACCGTCCACCAAAGCAAGGCTCGGCCTGGGCGTAAGCGCGGCCACAGCGCGCTGCATCGCCAACAAGCTCGCCTGAAGTATGTTGAGACGATCGATCTCATCGACCTCGGCTCGGCCGATTGCCCAGCCCACGGCGCAATCCCGAATAATCAGCGCCAATTCGCTGCGCCGCGCGGCAGATAATCGCTTCGAGTCGGTGATTCCAGCAATAGGCGACGGTGCCAATATCACGGCCGCGGCCAATACGGGCCCGGCGAGCGGCCCTCGGCCCGCCTCATCGATTCCTGCCACCCAAGCCGCTGGAGCGGGAAAACCGAGCGTCGATCGCATCATGGATTCACCAGCTGCTCTAACGCATCCGCCGCCCGCTCATTCGCATTGCATCGCAAAGTACCGTGCAGCTGCCGGAAGCGCTGCTGCAGATAGCTCACTCGCTGCGGATCCGCTAGGAGATTGTCGACCGCCTGTGCCAAATTCTGCGGCGTCGCCTCACCTTGAATGTATTCAGGCACCAACGCCTCGTCAGCAAGCAGATTCGGTAGCGCGAAATAGCGCGTCTTAATCAGTCTCAGCGCGGCTACCACGCCAGCGGTAACGGGGCTCAGGCGATAGGCGACGACCATGGGGCGTTGAAGGAACATGGCCTCCAGTGTAGCGGTACCCGAGGCGGTGAGCACGACATCGGCCGCCCCCATGACCGCTTTTGCGTTGCCTTCGATCAGCCGGCAGTAAGTCAACCCGACGGCCTTGAGCTGACGCTGAAACAATCGACGCAGCTCCGACGCAGCCATGGCTGCAACCAACTGCAGGTCGGGCCGCTGGCGCACGAGTCGAACCATCGTCTTGGCAAATATCGGGCCGATGTGCGCCACTTCGCCTTGGCGGCTCCCGGGCAGCAACGCAAGTACCGGCCGTTCGGCGGAAAGCCCCAAACAAGCTCGAAATCGCGCGGCATCGGGATCAAGCCCGTAGCAATCAGCCGTAGGATGACCGACAAACACTACCGGTACGCCCTGCGCCCGATAGTAGGCCGGCTCAAATGGCAACAAGGTAAGCATCAGATCCACCGATTGGGCGATCCGTTTGATACGGCCCCGCCGCCAGGCCCATACGGACGGACTCACATAGTGAACCGTAGGCACACCATGCGTGCGCAAACGCCGTTCAAGCCCCAAGTTGAAATCGGGCGAATCAATGCCGATGAACACATCGGGTGGATGATCACGGAAATGCCGAACGAGACGCTGGCGCAGCACAATCAACCGAGGTAAGTGGCGCAACACCTCCACCAGCCCCATAATCGAGAGCGCTTCCAACGGGTATAGGCTGCGCAACCCGGCCGCGCGCATAGCCGGGCCGCCAATCCCCTCGACGCGTAACCCCGCGTGACGCCGCTTCAGCGCCTGGATCAGTCCGGCACCGAGCACATCGCCTGAAAGCTCACCCGCGACCATAGCGATGCGTTCCATATCGACTCCAGTCGCGCGTTCAGCGCCGCGGGCGAATTTCGCAAAAGCCCCGGTGACCGCACTGCACCGGAATCGCCAGTTTATTCACACAACCAATGCCATCAATGCTTATAGGCGAATTTCCGCACTCGTATGTGATCGCACCGATTCAACGAATGATCCCCCGCCGACTGCCCCGGATGAAATGACTGAAAATTGCCACATCGGGAACTTCGCGCCCGATCTCATCCAGCACTGTCAAGGCTTCATCCAGCCGCAGCCCGGAACCATATAGGGTCTTATACGCCCGCTTCAGTGTCTGCACTGTCTCTTTGGTGAAACCATGACGCTGCAATCCTTTGCTGTTGATTCCGCGAGGGGTAGCACGCTGTCCAGCCGCCATAACATATGGTGGCACATCCCGGTCCACGTGCGCTCCAAATGCCAAAAAACAGTGCCTCCCCAGTCGACTGAACTGATGCACCAATGAGAAACCGCTCAGGATCGAATTGTCATGCACCTCCACATGGCCGGCGAGCGAAGCATTGTTGGCGAAAACCGTCGCATTGCCCACCTGACAATCGTGGGCGATGTGGCAATATGCCATAATCCAATTATCATCGCCCACGCGAGTGACCCCCCCCCCAGTAGCGGTGCCGCGGTTGATAGTGACGTATTCGCGGATGGTATTGCCTGCACCGATTTCAAGCCAAGTGCGCTCATCCTGGAATTTTTTGTCCTGGGGTATTTCGCCAATTGAGGCGAACTGAAAAATCCGGTTGTTAGCGCCGATACGTGTCGGCCCCTGAATGACGACGTGCGGCCCAATCCAGGTCCCAGCTTTAATCTGCACATCAGGACCGATCACCGCATATGGGCCAACCGTGACATCATTGGCAAGCTCCGCCGCAGGGGCAATAACGGCGCGGGGATGGATCACGCTCAGATTTCCCGCATTGTGCAGCGGATCTGTGCCTGCGCAACAAGAACCTGCTGTACATACGATTCAGCCTCGAACATCCAAATACCGCGCATGCTGCGACTAAAACGCACCGATAGCCAGAGCTGATCACCAGGCTCTACCGGCCGTTTGAACTTCGCTTTTTCGATCCCAACCAAGTAAAAGATTTTCGTAGCATCCGGCTGCTGCTCATCCGGTTGTTGCTCCCGCGTCTTGAAGGCAAGCAAGCCGCATGCCTGCGCCATGGCCTCCAGAATGAGCACACCCGGCATTACCGGCCGCTGCGGGAAATGGCCATTGAAATAAGGCTCATTGATCGATACGTTTTTGACGCCCACGAGCATCTCTCCGGGAACGCACTCCAATACCCGGTCAATCATCAGAAACGGGAAACGGTGCGGCAAATAATTGAGAATGCCGTGAATGTCCATAGGTTTGTTGCGCTCTGTTGCTATTTTGATCCAGGGAGAATTTTACCCCTCGCCTGCAGTTTCGCGAGCTGCTGCTCCAAGTGACGCAGCTGCTGAGCCATCTCGTCGAGCCGATTGAAGCGCACGGCGTTGCGACGCCATCGCCGTGTCGGTGCCATTTGAGTTCCGGACGAGTAAGAACCGGGCTCCCGTATGTCATGGGTAACCATCGTCATGCCAGTCACCTGGGCTCGATCACAGACGTGTAAATGCCCGGCCAGCCCGGCACCGCCCGCAATGCTTCAGTTTTTCCCGACTCGAGTGCTGCCGGATATAGCAGAGCAACCCGCCATAGCCGTATGGGCCCCGACGCGCGCGTTATGAGCGATCTGAACCAAATTATCGAGCTTGACGCCTTCCTCGATAACGGTATCCCCGAGCGCCCCTCGGTCCACTGCCGTGTTGGCGCCGATCTCCACATCGTCGCCGATGATCACTCGACCTAATTGGGGCACCTTGATCCAGCGCCCAGCGTCGTTGGCATAGCCAAAGCCATCGGAACCCAGTACCGCACCCGAATGGACGATAACACGCCGACCGATAATCGTATTGGGGTAAATCGTCGCATTGGCCATCAAACGGCTATCTTCCCCGATTTCAACCGCCTCACCGATAACGCAGCCAGCCGCCACGCTGACCCGTCGCGCAAGATAGGCGCCGGCCGCAATGCTCGCATGCGGACCGATACTCACCTGCCCTTCCAACAACGCTTCAGGGTGCACCCAAGCCGTCGGATGAATCCCCACCGTGGAACGGCTTGCACCGGTAAGGTGCTGCGCGGCCCGGGCGAATGCCACATGAGGATCGTCACAAACCAACGCCGCCACCGGCGCCGCCACCAGATCCTGTGGGCGCAGAATCACGGCTCCTGCGTGGGTATGTGCCAAGTGGCGCCGCTGACGATCAGTGGCGAGAAAACTCAATGCATCCGCGCACGCGTCCTGGAGTGAGGCGACCCGCAGGATCCGTTTAGAGCCGTCCCCGGCCAACCGCGCCCCGATCACGCGCGCCAATTCCGAGAGGCTCACACCTTTAGGATCTGCCATGGTGCCTACGTCACTCTAGTGGGATCTGACAGCTACGGCTGACAGAGCCATCAATTCCTACCTAAGCGATAATCCTGGCGCAGGCGTTCTATGATTCGATCCGTAATGTCGACTTCGCGGCTAGCGTAGATGACGCCGTCGGTGACTATCAGATCAAAGCCCTGTTTTTTGGCAAAATCGCCTACGGTCTTTAGAATCCGTCGCTGAAGATTAGCGAGTTCCTCATTGCGCCGCATGTTGAAATCTTCACGGAACGCCTCTTGGGTGCGTTGAACGTCCCGTCGGCGTGCAATAATCTCACGCTGCAGGTCCAGCTTTTTTTCATCGCTCATCACGGCCCCGTCGCGCTGCATCCTCCCCTCCAGTCTGCTCAAATCCTTCTGCATAGCGACGATTTCCTTATCCCTAGGGGCGAACTCTTTCTCCAGCTTTTTCCGAGCTGCCTCCGCCTGCGGTGCCTGTGAGGATACCCGCGCCGGGTTAACAAAACCGATTTTGAGCTCGGCCGCCCCAACGGCTCCCGCCAACCCTACCAGCAGGGCGATGATACCGAGAGTTATCGGCAAGTTTCGAATATTCATAAAGCTTTAGTCGTCGATCCTGTTTGTACTCAAAAGAATGAGCCAACCGAGAATTGAAAGAATTGGGTATCTTCATCAGAATCCGCATTTAACGGTCGCGCAACACTTATTGTCAACGGACCCAAGGGCGAGAACCAAGTGGCCGCCAAACCAGCCGAGTAACGCAGCTCGCCCAAATCGATACTTCCCCGGAAGGTATCGTAGACTTGGCCGAAATCGACGAAGGCGGTGAGCTGAGCCGACTTAGGATCGACGAAAGGGGTTGGAAAGCGCAGACCTGCGCTACCGAGCAGCCGGAAATTCCCACCCGTTGGGTCGCCGTTTTCATCGCGCGGGCCGAGCGCGTTGATATTGAAGCCGCGAACCGTAGAAATACCGCCGGCGAAAAAATTCTTAAAAAACGGCAACGTGTCAGTATCGCCATAACCGTCCCCATAGCTCACGGTGTTACTCAGCACCAGTGTGAGCGCCTTCGTGAGACCCTTAAAATACTGCTGATCGGAGTTGAGCCGGTAGTACTCCAACTCGCTGCCGGGGATCGCCACCTGACCGGTGATATGGTGCCGCCAACCGCTATCTGGGAAGATCGCTCGATTGCGCGAATCGTGCAGCCAGCCGAGCGCCACGTTGAGCGCCCGGTTGCGCTTGCCGTTACTGTCTATGAACTCCTGCTGAATCTGCGTTGGGTCATCACTGAGGTTCAGTGCCAGGTCTTCGTATTCGAGACCCGCGTCAACGGAATCCTCATTGCTAAAGGGAATCTGGTAACCGTAGCTGCCGGTGGCTGATTTGATGCCGTACCTCGCCAAGTTGGCTCGGCGAGCGTCGGTATCACGATAGGCAAGTCCAATGCGCCGATTAATTCCATTTAGTGTGTAGAAGCGATCGAGGTAATCAAGCTGGTAGATCGTATTGATCCGATTATTATTGATAGTAAAACCAACTCGATCACCCGTACCGAGGAAGTTATCTTGCTGAACCCCCAGATTCAGCAGCAACCCGCTGCCAGTACCAAAACCAATTCCGGCTCTTAGGCTGCCCGTTTGACGCTCTTCGACATTGACGTTCACATCCACTTGATCGTTCACCCCGGGTGCACGCGGCGTCTCGATGTTCACCTCTTTGAAGAAACCCAACCGGTTGAGGCGTTGACGCGATTGTTTAACCTTCTCCGTGGACAGCCACCCGCCTTCTATTTGCTGCATTTCCTGGCGGATCACCTCATCGCGGGTACGCGCGTTGCCCGAAATGTTGATGTGCCGCACATAGACCCGCTCGGCTGGGTCGACAAAGAAAGTGAGATCCACCATCTTCGCCTGTTCTGAAACATTCGGCACCGCATTGACATTGGCGAACGCATAACCGAGTTCACCGTACTTTTTGCGGATCGCATCACTGCTCTCAGTCACCGCGAGTTGTGAATAGAGCTCGTCCTCCTTCACTTTGAGCAGCGCACGCAACTCCTGCTCCGGAACGATAAGTTTTCCCGCCAGCTTGATGCTGCGCACATGATACTGTTTTCCCTCGGAAAGGTTGACCGTAATATAAATGCGGCGCCGATCCGGGGTAATAGAGACTTGAGTCGAGGTAATTGAAAAGTTAATGAAACCCTGATTCTGATAGAACGAACGCAACTGCTCCAAATCTCCGGCCAACTTCTGCCGCGAATACTTGTCCGAATCGGAAAAAAATGCCCACCATGCACGCGGCCCCAAGTCGAACTGATCGCGCAGATCGCCGTCGCTGAAGCGCTTGTTGCCAACGAATTGGATCCGCTGAACCGAAGCCGTCTCACCCTCGCGAATATCGATCCGGATGCTGACCCGGTTGCGCGGCACAGGCGATACCGTACTTTCGATCTGCACGTCGTAATAGCCGAGCGCGAAGTATTGGCGCTGCAACTCCCGCTCTACGGTGGCGAGCAGAGAGCGATTGAACACCCGTCCCTCGGCAAGTCCTACTCCTTTTAGGGCCTCGAGCAGTTTATCGCTACCGATTTCATCGTTGCCGTGCAGCTCGATCCGCGCAATTGCTGGGCGCTCCACTACACTGACGATCAGCGCCCTACCAGCTCGCACCAATGTCACGTCCTGAAAAAAGCCCGTGCGATAAAGGACACGTATGGACTCGGCTACCTTTTTGGCATCGATGCGATCACCAACCTGGATTGGCAAATAGTTAAAAACGGTACCCGCGGAGATCCGCTGCAACCCCTCAATGCGAATGTCCGAAACTCTGAATGCTTCTCCGGCGGCGGCGATGTGGAGTTGCACGAGCAATGCCACCACCAGTAGCGCTCTTCGCATTACCCCTCTCGTTATTCGTTGCTATCGGGGTCCAAAAAGGCGTGCCAAATCATTGTAGAAGGCAAGCGCCATGAGAAAGACCAGCAAAACGATGCCGATCTGCTGACCAATCCCTTGTGCCCGATCGGATAGTGGGCGCCCTTTCAGCCACTCTATGCTGTTGTAGAGCAAGTGCCCGCCATCAAGCACCGGCACCGGTAACAGATTGAGCACGCCCAAGCTGATGCTGACGATGGCGAGAAATTTCAGAAATGGAGTCACACCAAGGCTCGCGGACACGCCCGCATATTGGGCAATGTTAATCGGTCCGCTCAGATTCTTCATAGAAGCCTCGCCCAGCACCATGCGCCAGAGCATTTTCACGGTCAGCGCGGAGGCCGCCCAAGTCTGATCCAGGGCACGGCCGACCGCCTGGATCGGTCCATACTGAACAGTATGGCGCAAGCTCTCGATATCTTGCTTTGGTACAATCGGCGTGACACCTAAGACACCCACCCGCGCACCGTCTTCTGCCTCGCGGCTGCCGAGCGTGACAACGATCTGGCGCTGTCGGCTATGCCGCTCGATGGTGAAAGCTATTTGTTCACCGGGCCGAGCCTGAACATAGCGGACGAGATCCTGCCAAGTATCAATGGGCTGATCATCGGCGCGCACAATCGCCATCCCCGATTCGATGCCCGCAGCAGCAGCGGCACTATCCGGCAAAACTTGGCTGACTTTGGGCTCAATTCGGGGCAACCAGGGGCGAAAACCCAGCGCATCGAGCACATCGGGATTCTGGCCAATTGAATCCATCTTCCCCAGATCTAGATAACGGGTGGCATCGCCTCCACTTTCGGTCTTGACTTGTACGGCCAATTGCCCGGAGCCGACGCCCTTATCCAAGAATTCCATGAGCACATCAGTCCAACTCGGCGTGGGCTTGCCGGCGATCGACTGCACCTCATCGCCGCGCTGGAAACCGGCCACGGCCGCTGGCGTACCCTCAATAACCTTGCCGATGACCGGCCGCAGCTCGGTTGTGCCGATCACGAAGATTGCCCAATAAGCCAAGATAGCGAACAGAAAATTAAACAGAGGTCCAGCCACGACCACGAGGTTGCGGGCCCAAATTGGCTTGCGATTGAAAGCACGCGCCCGCTGTTTTTCCGCAACCTCTCCCTCGCGCTCGTCGAGCATTTTCACATACCCGCCCAGCGGGATACCGGCAACTGCGTATTCTGTCCCATCACGGCCTCTGCGTGACCAGATAGGCCTGCCGAAACCAACCGAAAAGCGCAATACCTTGATGCCCACGCGACGCGCGACCCAAAAATGGCCGAACTCGTGGACAATGACCAACACACCAATAGCCACCACAAAAGCCAGCACGTCGATGAGAATTCCCATTAACGCCTCCCGGCCCATGCCTCTACGGCATGCTGCGCTGCGCGTCGGGTGTTGCGGTCCATAGCCAACAGTTGGTCCAAATCTTCGATGATCTCGGCCGTAACCGATTCGAGAGTGGATTCGATCACCGTAGGAATATCGGTGAACCGGATGCGCTCCTGCAGAAAGGCCCCAACGGCTACTTCATTGGCGGCGTTGAGAATCGCAGGCGTGGAATTACCTGCTTGCATCGCCTGATAAGCCAAACCTAGACAAGGGAAGCGTCGATGGTCGGGGGCTTCGAATTCAAGCCGACCCACATTCAACAAATCCAACCGCTGAGTGCCGGAAACAAAGCGCCCAGGAGTCGCCAACGCGTGCGCCAGAGGCGTACGCATATCAGGGTTGCCCAATTGTGCCAACACCGAACCGTCCACGTACTCCACTAGCGAGTGCACAATGCTCTGCGGATGAATGACCGCTTCTAAGCAATCTGGCTCCACGTCAAACAGCAAACAGGCTTCGATCAGCTCCAAACCCTTGTTCATCATAGTGGCGGAATCTACCGAAATTTTCCGACCCATTACCCAATTGGGATGGGCACAAGCCTCAGCTGGAGTCACCCGCTGGAGCTCCGCTAGCGGCCGGCACCGAAAAGGCCCGCCGGAAGCGGTCAGCAGAATACGCTGCACGCCGAGTTCCCGCAGGGGACGCTGACCAAACTCTGACGGTAGACACTGGTATACAGCATTATGCTCACTATCGACGGGAACCAATGTCGCGCCATTGCGCTTGACTTCCGCCAAAAATAGTGCGCCCGCCATGACCAACGCTTCCTTGTTCGCCAGTAAAATCCGCTTACCGCCACGAGCGGCGGCCAAGGTCGGCAACAATCCGGCGCTGCCGACAATACCCGCGACGACACAGTCTACCTCGCTCGCACCCGCAACCTCGATCAATGCCTTGATCCCGCCCAACACTTCTGTTGAGTTACCGGACTGTTCGGCCAATCGCGCGCGCAATGTAGTCGCGGCCTGCTCGTCGGCCAGCACCGCGTATTGCGGCTGGAACCGCTGGCACTGCTCGAACAAACGATCAACCGCCCGATTCGCCGCCAGGGCAAAGACCTCGAACTGCTGTGGATGACGGGCAATGACATCCAGTGTATTGACGCCTATGGACCCGGTCGCCCCGAGTATGGTTATACGTTGCATGCACTCACTCAGCTGATCCCCCGTACGCCCAATGCTAGGATAGGTGCCGCCGCCAGCAGACCATCGATGCGATCCAACACCCCCCCATGTCCCGGCAACAAACCGCCACTGTCCTTGATGCCACGCTGGCGCTTCAGCATGCTCTCGAACAAATCACCGACTATCGCGATACCGATGGTAATCAACGCAAGGCCGAGAAACGCCATCGGCCTTATACCCGCAGAAAAACCAAGCGCCCACCCACAGGCATAATACACACCACCGAGCAGCACTCCCAAAACCATGCTACCGATGACACCTTCCCAAGTTTTGCCCGGGCTGACTCGGGGAGCCAGTTTGTGCCGACCCCACGCTCGACCGGCGAAATAACCGCCCGTGTCACTGCCCCACACCAGGAACAACAACATGGTAACCCAGTAAGGACCGAATCCCCCTTTGTCATGAGTGGCAACAATGGCGAACCAGAATGCAACCAGAATCACGGCACCGATCAGCGCAAAAACAGGCAACGGCGGCCGGCGCCTGCCGGGATTGCGCACGAAGGTGATGAGCCAGACCATAGCAACCACCCACCATAAGACACCCATGACCAGTACCGGAATTGCGCTGCCACCGGAGCGGAGCCATAGCCAGCCCCCGAGCACGACAAGGAGAATAGTGAGTGTATAAACCAGGCGGCCACGGTGGCTGGTGAGATTCATCAAAAATGTCCATTCCCAGGCCCCGAGCACTACAATACCTGCGAAGGCGGCCGATAGAAGCTCAGGCGGAGCAAGCCATACAAGCCAAAGCACTCCGGGGATGAGGACCAAAGCCGTTAGCACGCGCCATCTAAGCACGACCTTGGCGCTCCACTTGTTCCGCCGTCATACCGAAACGCCGTTGCCGTTGCGCAAACCAACGCAGCGCCGCCTCGAATTCATTGGCATCGAAATCGGGCCACAAAACTTCGGTGAAATAGAGCTCGGTATAGGCAAGCTGCCAGAGGAGGAAATTACTTATCCGGTGTTCACCACCGGTGCGGATAAACAGATCCGGTGCCGGCAGTCCTGCTAAACAGACGTAGGTGCCAAAAACCCATTCATCGATCGAAGCCGGATCCCGTTCGCCGTGGGCAACCTCTTCTGCGAGCCGCCGCGCCGCGCCGGCAATATCCCAACGCCCACCGTAGCTAGCGGCCAAATTAAGCTGCAACCCCGTATTGGCGGCAGTGAGATTCTCGGCGGCCATTATGTTCGCCCGCAACCGCGGTGAGAAGTGACCGCGCTCGCCAATCAGACGCAACCGTACGCGGTTTTTATGCAGTTGCGGAGTCTCCTTTTCCAAGGTGCGGATCAGGAGCTCCATAAGCATCCCCACCTCGCCAGCAGGCCGGCGCCAATTCTCGCTGCTGAAGACAAACAGCGTCAGCGCCTTAATTCCGACGCGTGCCGAGGCCTCGACGACTTGGCGCACCGCCCGCGCACCGGCGCGATGGCCGAGGTGACGGGATTGGCTGCGGGCTTGCGCCCAGCGACCATTACCGTCCATGACGATGGCAACATGTCGGGGAACGGCACCCTCCAGACTAAGTACTTGAAAATCAATCTGTTCGTCGCTCATCACAGCTCCCGAACTCCACCGCTATCGGCCACCCGACGGGGCTTGTTCGAGTATCCTAAGGCCGCAACCAGGTTGTTGCGCCGTTCGAAGGCATAACGGCCGCCTCCTCCATCATCCAGATCGGGCCTCAGACCTCCGGCATAACGGATCAAACCTCCATTAGCTCCTTTTCCTTGGCGACGAGCAGGTTATCCACCTCGCTAATATACTTATCGGTGAGCTTTTGAATATGATCCTCAGCGCGTTTCTCATCGTCTTCCGTGATCTCCTTCTCCTTGAGTCGAGCCTTGAGGGCACTATTGGCATCACGACGAACGTTTCGGATTGCGATACGGGCCTGCTCGGCCTCATGTTTAACGACGCGAATCAGGTCACGACGCCGCTCTTCGGTCAACGGTGGCAGAGGGATACGTATGACACCGCCCGCCGTGTTTGGGGTCAACCCGAGATCCGATTCGAGAATCGCTTTTTCCACCACTGGAATCATACCCTTCTCCCAAGGGGTTACACCCAATGTCCGCGGATCATTGACTGTCACCGACGCCACCTGATTGAGCGGCATTTTCGAGCCGTAATAGGCCACGGTGATATGATCCAGCAAACTCGTATGGGCTCTTCCAGTACGTATCTTATGGAACTCATGGTTCAGGGCTTCAATGCTTTTCCCCATCCGTGCAGCGGCATCCTTATTGATGTCCTCGATCATGAACGTCATCCCCTCTCCACAAACGTTCCAATAGCACGTCCCTCGACCACATCGCGCAGACCGCCCGGCCGGGTGATATCAAATACCATGATGGGCATGTTCTGATCTCGGCAAAGGACAATGGCGGTCGCGTCCATCACGTTCAACTTGCGCTGGAGCACCTCATCGTAGGTCAGCCGTTGGTAACGCTGTGCTCCAGGCTCCTTGACCGGATCGGCGCTGTAGACGCCATCGACCTTGGTTGCCTTGAACATAATATCAGCGTTGATCTCGATGGCGCGCAAACTAGCTGCAGAGTCCGTGGTAAAGAATGGATTGCCGATGCCGGCCGCGAATATCACCACTCGACCCTTTTCCAAGTGACGGATGGCACGCCGCCGGATGTAACCCTCACATACCTGATTGACTTTAATAGCGGACATCACACGGGTAAAAACCGCTGCTTGCTCCAGAGCGTCCTGCAGCGCGAGCGCATTCAACAGCGTCGCAAGCATACCCATCTGATCGGCCGTGACTCGATCCATTCCCGTGGCGGCCAAACCCTCGCCACGAAAAATGTTGCCCCCACCGATAACCAACGCAACCTGCACGCCCCGCTCGACGAGCTCGCGCAGCTCCGTAGCTAGCCGTTTCAGAACCACAGGGTCAACCCCATAGGGGGCCTCTCCGAGCAGCGCCTCACCACTAAGTTTCAGCAATATCCGACGATATTTGAGGTCGGTCATCGGCGGGAGTCTCCTAGCATGGAGGGGCCCAGCCCGCGCACAGGGCTTAGGAACCCTTGACCTGAGCCTCGACCTCCTCGGCGAAGTTGGTCTGCTTCCTCTCAATGCCCTCGCCGACCTCATAGCGGGAGAAGCGCAATACCCGGGCATTAGCCCGGTCAAGGAGCGCACCGACGCTCTGTTCCGAATCCTTGACGAAAGGCTGCCCTCGCAAAGTGATTTCCCCCAGCCATTTGTCGAGCCGGCCGGCAACCATTTTATTCACGATTTGCGCCGGCTTACCGCTACTCTGCGCCTGGGCAATCAGAATCTCCCGCTCTTTCTCCAAGATATCGGCAGAAACATCGTCTTGATCGAGACACAGCGGACGACTGGCTGCAATATGCATACAAAGATCACGCGCCAGCGCGGCATCACCCCCTTCCATCTCAAGCAGGACACCGATCCGGCTGCCATGCAGATATGAGCCGATCAACCCCGTCTCGGTCCGGTAGCGAACAAAGCGCCGGATCTGAATTTTCTCCCCGAGCTTGGCAATGAGCGACTTTTGAGCCGCATCGACCGTATCTTCCGACTCACCCTTCAACACCGACTCCATTAGCATGGTGAGATCATCTGGAGCCTGTTCGAGAATTTGCAATGCAACGCGCTGCGCGAAGGCCTTGAAATGCGGGTCGGCGGCGACAAAGTCCGTCTCGCAATTGACTTCGACCATCGCGCCCTGCGTATGATCGTCACTCAGCATGATGACGACAGCGCCTTCAGCGGCAGTGCGCCCAGCCTTGCGATCGGCTTGTGCCAGCCCGCGCTTGCGCAGCACCTCGACCGCAGTATTCGTATTCCCGTCCGCCTCTTGCAGCGCTTTTTTGCACTCCATCATCCCAGCGCCGGTACGCTCACGGAGCTGCTTTACCATTTGCGCGGTAATCGCCATGCGGATTTCACCTCTTGCCGATGCATTATCGAATGTCCTGCCGGAGCCGGAGCTATTCTATTCGGCCTGCTGCTCAGCCCCGGGGGCCGCTTGGGCACCCGCCGCTCCAACCTCAACGAACTCGTCGTCACCACTCGGCCGAATACCCACCATCCTAGCATCGATGATGGCATCGGCTGCCCCTTTCAAATAGAGGCGAACGGCGCGAAATGCGTCATCGTTGCCGGGTATAACGTAGTCAATCGCCCGCGGCGAGTTGTTAGTATCGACCACCGCCACTACCGGAATATTGAGCTTCCGTGCCTCAAGCACAGCAATCCGCTCGAAACCCGTGTCGACGACGAACAGCGCATCCGGCAATGCCTCCATATCAACGATGCCGCCGAAGGCACGCTCAAGCTTACCCATCTCTCGATGCAGCGAGAGCACTTCGCGCTTGCTCAGTTTGTCGAATGTACCATCCTTCTCCTGCTGCTGGAGATCCTTGTAGCGGCGGATGGAACGCTTTACCGTGCGGAAATTGGTCAACATACCGCCTAACCAACGGTGGTTGACATAGGGCATTGCACAGCGCAAGGCTTCTTCACGGAGGGCTTCGCGGGCAGCGCGCTTAGTCCCTACAAACAGAATCCGACCGCCGTTGGCCGCAAGCCGGCCTAGGTAGTTCATGGCCTCCTCGTAGAGAGGCAAAGTCTTCTCAAGGTTGACGATATGTATCTTGTTACGCTGGCCGAAGATGTATGGAGCCATCTTCGGGTCCCAGTAACGCGTCTGATGCCCGAAATGCACGCCGGCTTCGAGCATTTGCCGCATGGTTACCCTCGCCATGACTGGTATCTCCTCATTCGGGTTGAGCCTCCATAAACCCGCACGCGACAACCCGCAATTGGGCACCCGGTCGCGTGTGACGGTTTATGTGTGGTGTGTCCGGAACCAAACCCGGTAATTACGGTTACGATACGACGATCATGCAACCGCCGTTTGCCTGGAAAGCGCGCGCTTTATACCATATTTCCGATCCAGCCACAATTTTGTGACCGATTCACTCCGCTGCGGCAAGATTGAATGGGTGACTCGGCGAAATCCCGTTTTCGAACAAGGTTTCCCAATGTCCGTTACCATAAAGAGTCCGGAAGAAATCGAGAAGATGCGCCTGGCCGGCCATCTAGCGGCCACCGTTTTGAATATGATCGAGCCATATGTACAACCCGGGATAACCACCGAAGAACTCGATCGGATCTGTCACGACTACATCGTCAACGATCTGCAAGCCATCCCCGCACCCCTCAATTACCGAGGATTTCCGAAATCGATTTGCACTTCGGTCAACCACGTTGTCTGCCATGGGATTCCAGGTGCAAAAAAACTCAAACGCGGCGACATTATCAACATCGATGTGACCGTCATCAAAGATGACTACCACGGGGATACCAGCCGCATGTTCTATGTGGCTCAACCCTCCATCCAGGCCCGCCGGCTCTGTGAGGTAGCCTACGAGTGTATGATGGTGGGAATCGAGCGCGTACGCCCAGGCGTTCGGCTAGGCGATATCGGCCACGCCATCCAACGGTTCACCGAAAGCCACGGCTACTCCGTGGTGCGCGAGTATTGCGGGCACGGAATCGGACGCAACTTCCATGAGGAGCCGCAGGTGCTTCATTACGGCAAGCCCGGCCAGGGATTGGCACTTCAGGAGGGGATGACCTTCACCATCGAACCCATGATCAACGCTGGGCGTCGTGAGACCCGCCTGCTCAAGGATAATTGGACGGTTGTCACCAAAGATCATAGCCTCTCAGCTCAATGGGAGCATACGCTGCTGGTAACCGCAAACGGTTACGAAATTCTTACCCAGCTAGAAGACACCGTATGAGGTAAAAGCCCACACCGATGAGCTGCACTTCCACCCGCATTCGCAATGATCGCCATCTGCTCGATGTCGATGCGATAGACCGAGCTCTGAATGAGTGCCACGCGGCAACACCTTTGCTCCGGCAAGGCCTTACCAAAGCCGACCAGATTCTGCGTGCCCGCTTTCTGGAAGGCACACCTGCGGCCGAGCTGGTTAGGCTGCGCGCGGAACTAGTGGATGCGCTGGTCACCCGAGTGTGGGATCTTCACCTACGCGAAGCCGGAGAGCAGGCCGCACTGGTCGCTGTAGGTGGTTACGGTCGAGGGGAACTTCACCCCGGCTCGGATACCGACCTCCTGGTCGTACTCGCCGACTCCACCGGCGACCGTTTGGACAGCGATCTTAAAAGCTTTGTTACGCAGCTTTGGGACATCGGTCTACAGGTCGGACACAGCGTGCGCAGCTTAACTGAATGCGTCCGAGAGGCGACCCAAGACATCACTATCGCCACCAATCTGATGGAATCCCGGCGGCTCGCAGGCTCCCCAAGCCTGTATCACTCGATGGTACAGGCCACCGGTCCGCATCGGATCTGGCCCAGCCGCCGGTTTTTCGAGGCCAAATGGCGGGAGCAGCTCGCCCGACACGAAAAACATCACGACACCGCCCATAACCTGGAGCCGAATCTCAAGGAAAGTCCAGGCGGGCTGCGCGACATTCACATGATCGGCTGGGTGGCAAAACGCCAGTTCGGGGCCAGCACACTACACGATCTGGTGGATCATGCATTTCTTACCGAGAGCGAGTACCGCACGCTCATGCGCAGTCAATATTTTCTCTGGGATTTACGCTTCGCCCTGCATGTGCTCACTGGTCGGCGCGAAGACCGTCTGCTCTTCGACTACCAGGTCACGCTCGCCAAACAATTCGGCTATCGCGACACCGAGCACACGCTTGCAGTCGAGCAGCTCATGCAGCGCTACTACCGTACCGTAATGCGACTGAGCTGCCTGAACGAAATGCTGCTCCAGCTCTACCAGGAAGTCATCCTCTACGCCGACCTGGACGAGGCACCCCAGCGACTGAACAAACGCTTCCAAATCAAGCGTGGCTTCATCGAAGTCACCCATCCCAATGTGTTCCACCGCTATCCGTTCGCGCTGCTGGAAGTATTCCTGTTGATTCAAGAGCGTCCCGAAATCAAAGGCGTGCGCGCCGCCACCATCCGGCTGATCCGCCAACACCATCACCTCATCGACGAGCGGTTCCGCAACGATTTGCGCTGCCGCAGTCTGTTCATGGAAATCCTACGCCAACCGCGTGGTATCACCCATGAACTGCGACGAATGCATATCTACGGTATCCTCGGGTGCTACCTGCCCGCCATCCGGCATATTACCGGGCGCATGCAATACGACCTATTCCACGCTTATACGGTGGACTTCCATATCTTGATGGTTGTGCGCAACCTGCGTCGTTTCGCCGCACCGGAGTTCGCTCATGAATTCCCATTCTGCAGCGCCTTGATCAATCGCCTACCCAAGCCCGAGCTACTCTACCTAGCCGGCCTGTTCCATGACATTGCCAAAGGACGGGGAGGAGATCACTCTGAACTCGGCGCCGAAGATGCCTACCAATTCTGCCTCCATCACGGCCTGAGCCGCTACGACAGTCGCTTGGTGGCCTGGCTGGTTCGACATCACCTGCTTCTGTCGACAACGGCCCAGCGCCGCGATATCAGCGATCCTCAAGTCATCAACGAATTCGCCTGCAAAGTAAGTGATCTACAGCATCTCAACTACCTTTATCTGCTTACGATCGGTGACATTCGAGGCACCAATCCCAAGCTTTGGAATGCCTGGCGTGAAGCGTTGCTGCTGGAGCTCTATCAACTCACCCAGCGGGCGATCCGCCGCGGTCTGGGTAACCCCATCGACGCGGAAGAGCTCATTGAAGAGACGCAGACACAAGCACGCAAAACGCTACGCGCGCACGGACTGCACCACATGACCGTACGAGCGATTTGGCGTACCTTCACGGCAGACTATTTCCTGCGCTATTCCGCCGCGGAAATCGCCTGGCATACGGCCGCCATTCACGAATTCGGCGAGGCGGCGAAGCGGCCGCTGGTTCTAATCGATCCAATCAGTAGCCGGGGCGGCACCGAGGTGTTCGTCTATACTCGCGATCGGGACCACATCTTTGCTCTAACCGTTAAGGCCTTGAGCCAGCTCGGCCTCGATATTCAGGACGCACGCATTATTACGACCGAGGATGGTTATACCCTGGACAGCTATCTGGTCCTGGAAGATACCGGCAAACCCATTGCCGCCGGCTACCGTGAACGGGAAATTATCGAGCATGTGAGCGATATGCTGCACCATGGCGAACCATTACCTCAGCCTTTGAGCCGAAGCCTGCCACGTCGGTTGCGACATTTCAGCACCCAAACCCAAATCGAATTTACGGCCGAACCACATAACAACCGGACTGCTATGGAACTGATCACCGGCGACCGCCCTGGCTTGCTCGCTCAGGTCGGCTACGCTTTTACTCACTGCGGCGTGCGCCTGCAAAACGCCAAAATCACCACCATGGGTGAGCGCGCCGAAGATGTGTTCTTCCTCACCGATCGCGAAAACTGCGCGCTGGGGCAAGCCAGCCAAAAGCATCTGCGGAAACAGCTACGGCGGATGCTGACCGATGAGGAAGAGTTGCGCAAACGCGCCGATGGCGTTTAATAGCATTACGAAATACGACCGGCCTGGCTTATACTGCTGCGCGCTCGGTGGCCGAGGCAATGCCACAGCGGTTATAGCACACCGTCAGTTGTGCCCGTCAAGCGGCGCGCCGGAGGCCATCATCCGTGGACAAAAAACCACCGGTAGACAGGAGAATGCCATGGAGCAACTGAAAAACGTCATTGAGGCGGCGTTCGAGAAACGTACTGAGCTCTCGCCTCGCGTGACTACGCCGGAGCTTCGGGATGCCGTCGCTGAAGTATTGGATTTGCTCGATACCGGCAAGGTCCGTGTGGCACAGCAAATTGATGGCGAATGGCAGGTCAATCAATGGCTGAAAAAAGCGGTGCTGCTGTATTTCCGTCTACACGACAATGAGGTTATGCGTGACGGCTTGACACAATATTTCGACAAGGTGCCGCTCAAGTTCACGGATTACAACAGGCGCGAACTCGTCGCAAACGGTGTGCGGGTCGTCCCTCCCGCGATGGCACGCCGCGGCGCCTACATCGCTCCCGGTGCGGTGCTCATGCCCTCTTACGTCAACATCGGTGCCTATGTCGATGCAGGCACCATGGTGGATACCTGGGCCACGGTTGGCTCCTGCGCCCAGATCGGTAAGCACGTCCATCTCTCCGGCGGCGTTGGTATTGGCGGCGTGCTCGAACCCCTGCAGGCCAATCCGACCATCATCGAGGATAATTGTTTTATCGGCGCGCGCTCGGAGATCGTCGAGGGCGTCATTGTCGGTGCCGGGGCAGTCATTTCAATGGGCGTCTACATTGGCCAAAGTACCAAAATATACAACCGTGAAACCGGCGAGGTGAGTTACGGTCGAGTTCCACCCGGTGCCGTGGTAGTCCCTGGTAGCTTGCCCGCTCGGGACGGCAGCCACAGCCTCTATTGCGCGATAATCATCAAGCAGGTGGATGAGAAGACCCGCGCCAAGGTTGGCATCAACGAACTGTTGCGACCGTGAAGAGCCACACTTCGCTACGGAACTCCGACTCCATGGACCGCACCCCCACCCTTGAGCTTGCTTGCGAACTGATCTGCCGGCCATCGTTGACGCCCGAGGATGCGGGCTGTCAGACCTTGCTCGCCACCCGGTTAGAGGCATTGGGTTTTCGTTGCGAGCAGCTGGCTTTCGGCGAGGTGCGAAATCTTTGGGCACGTTACGGGGATAATGGCCCATTGCTCACCTTCGTCGGCCATACTGACGTGGTTCCGAGCGGCCCCGAGACGCAATGGACCACGCCGCCCTTCGAGCCGAGCCTGCGACAGGGACAGCTGTATGGCCGCGGCGCGGCCGATATGAAAGGCAGCCTGGCCGCTTTCGTTACCGCTTGTGAGCGGTTTATCGGAGACAACCACAGGCCGTTACGCGGCTCTGTGGCACTGCTCATCACCAGCGATGAGGAGGGGGATGCCATCGATGGCACGGCCCGAGTGGTCAAGGCCTTGCAAGCGCGTGGCGAGCGCATCGATATGTGTCTCGTGGGCGAGCCGAGCAGCGAAGTTGTGATCGGCGATACTATCAAGATCGGTCGACGGGGCTCCCTGCACGGTCATCTGACCGTGCGCGGCATTCAGGGCCACGTCGCCTATCCGCAGCGCGCGAACAACCCGATCCACCAGTTTGCCCCGGCATTGCTGGAGCTTACTAGCCGCCGTTGGGACAACGGTAACGCTAGTTTCCCACCCACCACCATGCAAATCTCGAACATTCACGCCGGTACCGGCGCCACTAATGTGATACCAGGTAGCCTAAGGGCGGATGTCAATTTCCGTTATTGCACGGAGCTGACCGCAGAGGAAATTCGCTTTGAAGTAGAACATACTTTCGAGCGCCACGACCTGGAATATCAGATCGACTGGCGACTATCGGCGCAACCGTTCCTCACTGAACAAGGCCCGCTGCTCGATGCAGCTTTAGCCGCGGTGCACGAGGTGACCGGCCGCCATGCACGGACCTCAACCACGGGTGGCACTTCTGACGGCCGCTTTGTCGCTCGTACCGGTGCCCAGGTCGTCGAACTCGGACCGATCAACCACAGCATCCATCAAGTAGACGAGCACGTCGGGATAGCGGAGCTCAACACGATTTCGGCGATATACGAACATATCCTGAAACGCCTGCTTGGCTAAGTTCGCGCGCCACACGAGGATCAGCTCCGCAAGCCGAGCACATCCTGCATATCGTAGAGACCCGCTGTTTGCCCCACGAGCCAAACAGCTGCACGCACGGCTCCATTAGCGAAGGTCATCCGGCTGGATGCGCGGTGGGTAATTTCCAAGCGCTCACCAAGACCAGCATACAGCGCCGTGTGCTCCCCGACGATATCACCACCGCGAACAGTCGCAAAGCCGATGGTTTTTTTGTCGCGCTCACCGATACACCCCTTCCGGCTATAGACAGCGGCTGTATCGAAGTCCCGATCCAGTGCCGCTGCCAGTATCTCTCCCATACGCAGCGCCGTTCCCGATGGGGCATCGATTTTATGGCGATGGTGGGCCTCGATCACCTCGATATCAAAGTCCTCACCGAGCGCCCGTGCGGCCAACTCGATGAGCCTGAACGTCAAATTGACGCCGACACTGAAATTAGGTGCCAGCACGATCGGGAGAACTTCCGCCGTGCGGCTGAGTTCGCGGCGTTGTGCTTGATCCAAGCCAGTGGTCCCGATGACGGTCGGCTTACCCGCCGCACGACACAGCGCAAGGTTTACCATCGTGGCCTCTGGCACAGTGAAATCCACCAGGACGTCGCTGCTGGCGATCGCCGTCTCGGGCTCGTCCACGAGGCTGACCCCTAGAGTACCGATACCGGCCAGATCGCCCGCATCGGCTCCGACCCACCGACTGCCCTGGTGCTCGGTCGCCGCCGCCAGCCTCGTATGCGGATTGTGCGCAATCGCCGCCACCAGCGTGCGTCCCATGCGACCAGCCGCACCGCTGATACCGATTTTGACCATCGCCTATTTCTCCCCTCGGCCTGATTCCCGAACCAAAACGCAGCGCGCGTTCACACGGCTTGACCACGACTACGCGCGACGGTAGGCACACGCGGTGTAAACCCAATCAAGCAGTGCCGGCACTACCGCGCAACGGCGCAATGGACTACGCATCGCGGATTGGACGGGATACGGACAAGCGCGTCAGTAAGCCAGCGATACCGTTGGCAGCAATAGCCAAAAACGTGGTCTCTCAGCACGCGTCCCCGCTCTCAGCCTGTGGTTATTGTTGGCAACAGCTTTCGCTGGGGCTAAAACTTCATGCTTTCAAAGAACGATTTGACCGAATCCAACCAGCTATTGCTCTGCGGGTTGTGCCGGTCACCGCCCACCTCCAGCGTCGCAGCCAGCTCTTCGAGTAATTCCTTCTGCTTAGTCGTAAGGTTGACCGGGGTCTCAACCTTCACCCGACAAAGCAAGTCGCCGGGCGAACCACCACGCACCGGCTGCACCCCCTTGCCGCGGATGCGAAAAATCCGCCCGGATTGGGTCCCTGCGGGTACTCGCAAGGTAAGGCGACCGTCCAGAGTCGGCACCTCTAACTCGCCCCCAAGGGCGGCTGCGGGCACGCTGATTGGTATATCGCAGCGAAGATCTGAGTCATCGCGTTTGAAAATTGGGTGTTCCCTAACGGCAATCTGCACATAGAGATCACCCGGGGGACCGCCATTCTCTCCCGGTTCCCCTTCGCCACCCAGGCGAATTCGATCACCAGTATCTACGCCCGCCGGAACCTTCACCGAGAGGCGTTTTTGCTCCGGAACCCGACCATTGCCATTACATTGCCGGCAGGGCGTGGAAATAACGGTACCGCTACCTCGGCAACGTGGACAAGGCTGGCGGATAGCAAAGAAGCCCTGCTGAACCCGCACCTCACCATGCCCCTGACAAGTCGTGCAGGTCTGCGGCTTGCTACCCTGGGCGGCGCCGCTACCGGCGCAGCTCGCGCAAGGGGTCATCGTCGGGATTTCGAATTCCTTTTCGGTGCCCGAAACCGCCTCCTCTAGCGAAAGCTCCAAAGTGTAGCGTAGGTCGGCCCCTCGAAACATGCCCGGACCACCGCCCCGACCAGCCGCACCGCCAAAGATATCGCCAAAGACATCGGAGAAAATATCGGCAAAGCTGCCCGGTCCAGCACCAAAACCGCCCCGGCCGGCGCCTGCATTGACGCCGGCATGGCCGAACTGATCATAAGCCGCCCGCTTCTGGGGATCGCTTAGTATTTCGTAAGCTTCCTTGGCCTCCTTAAAGCGGACCTCCGCCTCTTGGTTGCCGGGATTGCGGTCGGGATGATACTTCATCGCCATGCGACGATAGGCCTGCTTGAGATCGGCCTCCGAAGCGTTGGGCGCCACCCCTAGAATTTCGTAATAATCTCTTTCCGTCATTAGCTGAAAACTCGGCCCTTTCGCTTGGACTCACCCCACCTCGAAAGCGGAGGAATTATAATCGGTTTGGACCGCATCTTCCCAGTTAATCGGCCCCCCACAAAACGGATAACCGCGTTTCCAACCATATCCCTCTCGGTCCATCCCCGCACGACGGGGCAACCGTGTCTCCAATCGCCGCCGTGGAGGCACGTAGGCCTTTGCCGTGACCAAACCCAGCTTACTTCTTGTCATCCTTGACTTCTTCGAATTCAGCATCGACCACATCTTCCTGGGCGGTTTCCCGCGCGCCGCTCCCTTTCTGCTGCCCTTCGCTTTCGGCTTCGCCGGTAGCGCTGCTTTGGTAGGCACGCTCCGCGAGCTTACCGGATTTCTCCGCCAAAACCTCCATCTTGCTATCAATGGCGGCCTTGTCACTGCCCTTCATCGCCTCCTCCAATGCGGTAATCGCGCCTTCCAAATCCTTCTTTTCCGACTCCGAGATTTTATCACCGAGGTCACGTATGGATTTACGGGTGGCATGGACAAGGTTATCCGCCTGGTTGCGAGCGTCCACCAACTCTCGGGCTTTGAGGTCTTCGTCGCGATGCGCCTCGGCGTCCTTGACCATACGCTCGATCTCATCGTCGTTCAGACCGCTCGATGCCTTGATTTGAATGGACTGCTGCTTGCCAGTGGCTTTATCGCGCGCCGAAACATGTAGTATGCCATTGGCGTCGATATCGAAGGTAACCTCAATCTGTGGCACCCCGCGCGGAGCCGGCGGAATATCCTGCAAGTCGAACCGGCCAAGCGATTTGTTGTATTTCGCCATCTCCCGCTCGCCCTGGAGCACGTGCACAGTTACCGCGGTCTGATTATCCTCAGCCGTAGAGAACACCTGATTTGCTTTGGTCGGAATGGTGGTATTCTTCTCGATCAGCTTGGTCATCACGCCACCGAGGGTTTCGATACCCAGAGACAGCGGTGTTACGTCCAATAGCAACACATCTTTGACGTCGCCACCGAGCACACCGGCTTGCACTGCAGCACCGAGCGCCACAGCCTCATCGGGATTGACATCCTTCCGCGGCTCCTTGCCGAAGATCTGCTCGACCAATTCCTGCACTTTCGGCATCCGGGTCTGGCCACCGACGAGAATCACCTCATCGACGTCAGAAGCGGACAGATCGGCATCTTTTAGCGCAATCCTGCACGGCTCGATGGTTCGCTTAATGATTTCCTCGAGCAGCGACTCGAGCTTGGCCCGGGTCAGTTTCAGGTTCAAATGCTTCGGTCCGGCACGATCTGCCGTAATGTAGGGCAGATTGATTTCCGTTTGCTGAGCAAAGGACAGTTCGATCTTGGCTTTCTCGGCAGCCTCCTTAAGCCGCTGCATCGCCAAGCGGTCACCGCCGAGATCGATGCCCTGATCCTTTTTAAACTCGGCGATCAGATAACTGATAATCGCGCGGTCAAAATCTTCGCCACCGAGAAAAGTATCGCCGTGTGTGGAGAGCACCTCGAACTGATGCTCGCCTTCCACTTCCGCGATCTCGATGATGGAGATATCGAACGTGCCACCGCCTAGATCAAAGACAGCCACCTTACGGTCGCCACTCCGCTTGTCCAAGCCGTAAGCCAGCGCGGCTGCGGTAGGCTCATTTATAATGCGCTTAACTTCAAGACCAGCAATGCGACCGGCATCCTTGGTGGCTTGGCGCTGGGAATCGTTAAAGTAGGCGGGCACGGTAATCACCGCCTCCTTTATCTCTTCGCCGAGATAATCCTCAGCGGTCTTCTTCATTTTCATCAATGTCCGGGCCGAAATCTCCGGAGAAGCCATCTTTTTGCCGTGCACTTCGACCCAAGCATCACCATTGTCGGCTCGAACGATTTTGTACGGCATCTCCCGTACATCGCGCTGCACGACCTCTTCCTCGTAGCGCCGCCCAATCAAACGCTTGACGGCATAAACCGTGTTTTCCGGGTTGGTAACCGCTTGTCGCTTGGCTGGTGCGCCTGTCAAAACCTCACCGTCCTCGGTAAACGCCACCACGGATGGCGTCGTACGATCGCCCTCGGCGTTCTCGATTACCCGAGGTTTGCCCCCTTCCATTACGGCCACACAAGAATTCGTGGTGCCCAGGTCAATGCCGATGATCTTACCCATAAGTCTGCGCTCCCTCTCTCACCTCTTTACTTCGGCGTGCAAGTGCTAAATTCAAGATCTGCCTGGTTAAATGCGGCCAGGCGTAGGTATTTCAAGCCTGCTCATCAATCTCGCCGCCGGGGGGACGATGGTTGTCGGGCTTGGAAACGATCACCAGCGCGGGGCGCAACAGCCGGGCGCTCAGCAGATAGCCTTTTTGCACTACGTGGATGACCGTATTCGGATCGTGCTCGGCGGATTCCTGGGCCGCCATCGCCTCGTGCTTCTCGGGGTCAAAGCGCTCGCCCTGTGGGTTGATTTCATGGATGTCGAATTTCTCCATGGCCTGATTCAACATCTTGAGCGTGAGCTCCACACCTTCCCGCAATTTGGACACGTCGACGTGGGTTTCCTGCGCGACGCTTACCCCCATTTCCAAGCTGTCCCGCACGCCCAGAAGTTCGTTTGCGAACTTCTCGAGCGCATATCGATGGGCCTGCTCCACATCCCGCTGCGAGCGCCGATGCTGATTCTCCAACTCGGCACGGGCGCGCAAAAATTGATTCCAGTTTTCCTCGGCCCGTGTACGCGCCGACTCGCATTCGACAGTCAAGCGTTCGACGGTTTGCTGCAGCCGATCGAGCGACTCATCCCCTGGTGCATCCAGTTCACCGTGGGACTGCGCAGACGGCTCATCGTTGCGCTGAGCTTCGTTGCGTTCCTCTTCCGCCATCGTTTTCTCCGAGCAGACGGTACGAAAACACTCACAATAAATTGACGTTCGCCCCGGATAAGGCGAATGCTATGCCTTATTTGGGGCTCAGTGGTGTGGATTCAAGGCATGCCCAAGCAGCTTCGCCGTCACATCGACGATTGGGATGATCCGACCGTAGGGCATCCGGGTTGGGCCGATGACGCCGAGCACACCCAATACGCCATCGTCGCTCTGATAGCGCGAGGTTACCAAGCTAACGCCATCAAAGACCTCATAGCCTGATTCCTGGCCAATAAAAATCTGCACCCCATCCGCTGTCAAGCAGCGGTCGAGCAGATGAATAATATCCCGCTTATGATTGAACGCCTCGAATAACTGCTTGAGCTTTTCGATATTGGATAACTCGGCGAAGGTCATGAGATTGGTCTCGCCGGCTATCACATAGTCGTCATCCTCATCTTCAGGCCGAGTGAACAGCCGCTGCGCCACCTCTATGGCCAAGCTCATCAGTTCGGTCATCTCTTTGCGGTCCTGGTGCATGGCATCGAGTAGCGCCGCGCGAATTTGCTCGATGTCCTTGCCACCAAATTCGGCATTGAGGTAGTTGGCGATATGCTCGAGTTCAGCCCCGCTATAATCTCGCCCGGTCTGCAAAACCCGGTTTTGCACCTCATGCTCGTTGACCACTAAAATCGCCAAAACTCGCCGCTCGGACAACGGCAAGAAACCCAGCTGTCGCACCGAGTCTGAGTGGCGGCGCGGTATAGTTACGACTCCGGCTAACTGCGTCAGCCCGGAGAGCAAGTTGGACGCCGAATCGATCAATATATCGGCATTGCTGGCACGGTCCAAACGAATGCGCAATTGTTCGATTTCCCACTCCCGCAACGGATTCACGGTGAGTAGGCTGTCAACGAAAAAACGGTAGCCAAGATCGGTCGGGACCCGGCCGGCCGATGTATGCGGCGCCCGAACATAGCCCGCTTCCTCTAAATCCGCCATGATGTTGCGAATCGTGGCCGGGCTGAGATTCAAGCCCGATTCGCGCGTGAGAGTGCGCGACCCCGTCGGCTGCCCCTCACGGATATAACGCTGCACTAAAGCCTTCAGCAATTGCTGGGCGCGTTCCTCAAGAATCGGATCGGCAAGCTTGCTTTGCTGAAAAGCCGCCGACGGCCAAGACTTACCGCTTCGCGCGGGAGCAGTTCTACGTGCCATGAGTTTTCCGACTCACTCTATTGGCACTCTATGGCCTAGAGTGCTAAGCGCAAGCTAACAGCCACCCTCCATAGTGTCAATAAAGCCCCACGCCCTACGGCAACCGGCAAACGCTAAGCGGCCCCGGCAGGAACAACGTCTATAGCGAAGGCAATTGGCCGGCCAGGATCAACATGATAACTTGACGGCGGATGACAAGGAACGACGCTACAATGCAGTCTTTTCACACGATTGGAATCATGGGCAAAGCCAACGACCCCGATGCTGCGGATACCATAACGCGTATTGCCCGGCATCTCCAGAGGATCGGCCACCCGGTCTTGCTCGACGCCGAGAGCGCCCCTCAGGTATCGGACGGCGAGCGTTGCGAGCGGGCTGCTCTGATTCAAAATGCCGATCTGCTCATTGCCGTCGGGGGTGATGGCACGCTGCTGCATGCAGCACGTCTACTCGCCGATCATGAGGTGCCAATCCTCGGTGTCAATCGCGGCCGCATGGGCTTTCTGGTCGATGTGTCCCCTAATCATCTCGACGAAATCGACGCCGTGCTGAGTGGAGAGTTCATCGCCGATGATCGGATGTTACTCGCTGCGGAAATTCACCGCGGCGAAAAGGTCCTTAGTCACGGAATCGCTCTGAACGATGTCGTATTGCATAAATGGAATACGGCACGGATGATCGATTTCGAGACCTATATCGATGGTGAGCTCGCCAATCGGCACCGCTCCGATGGGTTGATCGTAGCCACGCCCACAGGATCGACCGCATATGCCATGTCAGGCGGAGGACCGATCATGCACCCGAATCTGGACGCCATCGCTCTAGTGCCGATCTGTCCACACACCCTAAGCAATCGCCCATTGGTTATCAGCGCCGAGAGCACGATCGAGATCGCCGTGCACCCAGGCTCGCTAAAGCAAATCCGGGTAAGTTGTGACGGCCAGGAAGACCTAGGTTTGGTTAACGAAGGGCGCATTATGGTACGCAAATGCACCCGCAAAGTGCACCTGATCCATCCGCCTCACTACCGCTATTTTGGGATCCTGCGGGCCAAGTTGCGCTGGGGAGGAACCCACTTCAGCTGAAGTTACAGCACTCATTCTCTCAAGGATACAGCCCATGCTACGGCGAATCCATATACGGAATTTCGCGATTGTCGACACCGTCGAAATCGCCTTTGGGCCGGGTATGACGACTCTGACCGGAGAAACAGGGGCCGGCAAATCCATTCTGCTCGATGCACTCGGGACGTGCCTCGGTGACCGCGCCGACAGTTCCGTCCTACCCGACCACGCCGAACGTGCAGAAATCCACGTTACCTTCGATCTGAACGATGCTTGGCAAGCCCGCGAGTGGCTCCGAGAGCACGACCTCGACGCCGACGATGAATGCATTTTGCGCCGCGTCTTACAACGCAACGGCCGCTCCCAGAGTTACATCAATGGTCGGCCCGTCCCGCTTCAACAACTTGCAGCGCTTGGTGGTCAACTCATTGGAATCCATAGCCAACACGCCCACCAATCTCTGCGTCGACGCGACATCCAGCGTGAAATCCTGGATGCGTTTGGCGGTCACACCACCGAACTAGCGCGAGTGGGCGAGCGCTACCATGCGCATCGCCGCTTACACACCGCTATTCAGCGCTTGCAAAATGGCCAGGAACGCAGCGTTGGATACACAGAACTCTTACGCTACCAAGTGAACGAGTTGATGGGGCTCGATCCGGATGCCAACGAACTCGAAGAACTCAATCGCGAGCAGCGCTGGCTGGCCTCCGCGGAGGAGCTTATCACCCTCTGTCAGTCGGTTGTTACTGCACTCTATGAGGACGAGCAAGCGGTCCAAAACGTGCTTGGTGGAACTGTCCGTCAGCTCGCCGGACGGACCGACCTGGATCCGGCTATTGCTACAGCCTATGGGTTATTCAATGAGGCGCTGGTGCAGATTGGCGAAGGCTGTGAAACGCTACGACATTTCGTCACTGGTATCGAGGTGGATTCCGATCGGCTCCAGCAGGTGGAAGAACGCCTGGGGCATATCGCTGACCTAGCCCGAAAGCACCGGGTACGCCCGGAAGAGCTGGCCGAGCACTTGCAGATCTTGCGCAACGAGCTCGACGAACAGGAATCGGCCGACGCGCGGCTCACAGTGCTTATCAAGCGAATGGCCGAAGTCGAGGCTGAATACCACACTGCAGCCACCGAGCTCAGCAACGCGCGGCAGCGCGCAGCCGCCATCTTGCAAGAACGCGTTACGAACTTCATCCACGAACTCGGGATGCCCGCTGGTGAGCTCAAGATACAAATCAATCTGGCTGCAAAAACCATCAGCCCACATGGCACGGATGATGTGTGCTTCGAGGTCCGCACCGCGCCCGATCAACGCTTCGGTCCAATCAACAAGATCGCCTCCGGTGGCGAAATCTCCCGTATCGGTCTCGCGCTTGAGGTGGCTACAGCACGCACGACCCACCTTCCCACGCTTATTTTCGATGAGGCCGACAGCGGTATCGGTGGAGCCATTGCCGAGGTGGTTGGACGCAACCTCCGCCAACTCGGCTCCCACCATCAGGTGCTCTGCGTCACACACTTACCTCAGGTCGCGGCTCAAGCTCATCATCAACTGCGCGTCTGCAAACAAACCCATTCCAATCGCACGCGAACCCGCGTCGAGCCGCTTGACGAAAACGGCCGAACCTACGAAATCGCCCGCATGCTGGGCGGTTTAGAAATCACGGAAAACACCGTCAAGCACGCTCGCGAGATGCTGCAGCGAGTGGATTAAAATCAACAACACGTTTATTCCTATTCTTCTGGAGTTGAGATTCAGGCGCCGCAGGACTCCTCCCAAGAGCATGTTCACCGAGAAGCGCCGCCCTATTTTGTCGCCCACCAGCGTCTCATCCACCTGCAGCCACGTGGTGCCGATGTGGTAGCCCGAGCACACCCGAATTCACTAGCGAAATAGATCGTTGCCACCACTCAGCGCAAATCTCCGGATAGACCTCGCACTGCCAGCCACACACCAAATGCTCATCCTGCTAACAGGCCTCATAAAAAACGGTTTCTGCGGCACCCCCCAATAGCTTCATGAGCCATCTCATCAAGGCCAGCACCAGGGACTTGCCCAGATTCCGGCAAATGAGCTCGCGGATCAGCCACAGCGCAAATAAAATGGCACGCTGACACTGATCCGACCAAACCAGCCGTAGAGATCGTCCACCAATTGATATCCAAAGTCTTCGCCATCTGCTGCGGCGAAAAACTCTTGGTCACCGTCCGCACCACCCACAGCTGAATCGCCTCTTTGCCAACATCATCGAGGCACCGCCCACCGCTTTCTCACTTGCATCTCATGCCACCATGACTACCGGATGAGGCTTTTTCAATAAAGAAACTAGCAGCAGGCCTGGATCCTTGCCCAGTCGTTGGGTCTCGGTCATCGCCGCTGACAACCCTGGTGATGCTGTTCAAATTGTTGGAGTCGACTCAAATGAACTGACGAAAAATCCAGGATTTCGCAAACTAGAGCGTGTTATGAACTTCTGAGTGGAGAAGGCACCGTGGCCTGTAGACTGGCGCCATGACTCGAAAGCCCTATCCCACAGATGTTAGCGACGAAGAATGGAGCTTCGCGGTGCCGTACCTGAGCCTCATGAACGCGTCCGCACCGCAACGCCGACACGACCTGCGCGAGATCTTCAATGCCCTGCGTTGGCTTGTGCGGGCGGGTGCACCGTGGCGACTGCTGCCCAACGACTTTCCACCCTGGGAGGCGGTCTACCAGCAAAGCCGGCGTTGGGTGGATTCGGGCTGCTTCGAGGCCATGGTCTCGGAGCTGCGCTCGATCATCCGCGTGGCACAAGGACGCCAGAGCCAGCCCAGCGCCGTAGTGATGGAGGGTCGCACGCTGCAATCCAGCTGCGAGAGCGGCCCGCGCGCGGACTACGATGGCTATAAGCGTCGCCGCGGCAGCAAGGTGCATATGGCGGTGGACACGCTGGGGCATTTGCTGGCCGTGCATGTCACACCGGCCAACGAGCAGGAGCACGCGCCGGTGCGGTTGTTGTGCGAGGCCGTGCAAAAGGCCACGGGCGGCACGGTCAAGCTGGCCTGGGTGGATCAAGGCTACACGGGCGAGCAGGCCAAGGAGGCGGCGCAGAGCTGCAGGTGGTCAAACTGCCCGAAGCCAAGAAAGGTTTCGTACTGCTGCCCCGACGCTGGGTGGTGGAACGCAGCTTCGAATGGCTGGCGCGGTTTCGCCGGCTCGCCAGAGACTACGACCGCTCTCACACCCGGCACAATTTGCTAACTACGCTGAGCCCGGCGCAGGAGGCCATCGCCGTGGAACTGCGCCGCACACTGCAGCTGCCACTCGATGATCTGTTGGTCGTGGTGCGCGAGTTCCTCAATCCAGGCGTCTCCCGCTCGGGACTGGATCGCTGCCTGCGCCGCCATGGGATCAGCCGTCTGGCGGATCTGCGCCCGGCTGAGCAGGCAAAGCGCCCGAGCAAGGCCTTTAAGGCCTATACGCCAGGCTATGTCCATATCGACTACAAATACCTCCCGCAGATGCCCGATGAGACGGCGCGCCAGTATCTGTTTGTGGCCATCGATCGGGCGAGCCGCTGGGTTTACCTCGAGCTCAAGGCGGACAAATCCACCCGCTCGGCCAGCGCCTTTCTCAAGGCCGTGCGTGAGAAGGCACCGTTTCGCATCCATCGGCTGCTCACCGACAATGACAAGGCCTTCACCGACCGACTGCAGGGCAAACACCGCCAAGCCAGCGGTGCCCATCGCTTTGACCAGCTCTGCGACGAGCTCGGTATCGAGCACCGCCTTGCCCCGGTGCGCCATCCGCAGACCAACGGCATGGTCGAGCGCTTCAACGGGCGCATCAGCGAGGTCTTGGCCACGCATCGCTTTGACTCGCGCCAGGATCTGGCGACAACCCTCAAGCGCTACTGCTACCTGTACAATCAACACATCCCGCAGAAGGCACTTGAGCACCGAACGCCCATTCAGGCTCTCAAAGATTGGCAGCACAAACACCCTGATCTGTTTATACGTCAAGTTCGTAATCATCCGGGACCTGACAAATAGGCTATATATTATTTTCATTGCTCTGGATAAGTGGGCTGCAACAAGGTCGCAAGGTGTTCGCACCCAGCAGCAAACACCGCGTCCTGGTGACACCGACCAAGCGGGGTAGGGGGAATAAGGTCAAGGTATCGGATAAGTTGCTAACGCCCACTGAACGGCGAGCCGCTGTGAGCTGGGTGCAGCGCCTGAAGCGGGATGGGCGGGATGATACCCGCCGCCTGATTGGCGAAATCGCCGTGAGCACATCCCGGCCTGTCGGTTCTGATGTCGATTCGTTGCTGCACGATGTCAGCGCCGCCTGTCCGGGTATTGCCGTGGCCTTCTCCGTGCTTGCGAAAGACGCATTCACGCGCGGCCAAAGACACCTTCGAGCGCAATACGATGCACAAAGCCGTGTGGTCAAAGCAGCGTGCGAGGCGATAATGGAAGCCGCGCGTAATGTGGCGAACCGAACATTCTGGCCCGACTTGGTAGAGGCGGAAGACAGCCAGATTCAACCCGGCGTCGCCAGCTCTTCCATGTGGTCATCGATCCAAAGTACGCGATCGGCCCGGGCCTGTAGATCCGTTGAAACGCCCGTTGAGAATACGGCAAGTTCGATACGCTTGCCGTTCTCGCAGAGATGTTCCACGGCGTCCAACAGGTCCCCGTCACCCGAGGAGAGTACGAGGCAGTCGTAGCGTTCCTTGTGGGCGAGTGCCAGAGTGGCGAGTCCGACGTCTACCCCCATTTGGCGCTGGTTGACCAGATGGTGGTCCGGCCCGCCATGCGGGCAGCAGACTTCGATTTTTGTGCCACAATCGACGCAGAAGGCGTTTTCGACCCGCTCGTTTTTGAGGCCGTAGAGCTTCACGATGAGATGCGGGCCATTGGGGGCCGCGCTTTGCAACCAGCTATGAAAACGCTCGCGGGCACTGTGCGCATCGCTTTGCACGCTGTTGAGGTAATAGCCGCGCCACAGTATGCCGAGGTGTTCTTCGATCAAACGCCGCAGTTTTAAGTAGTCAACTCGGGTATGGGCGCCGAAACGTTGAATATTATTGGCGTGAATGTAGCTTCCATCAATGAGCCAAAGGCGTTTCATGAGGTGGTCCGCCGGCGGTGGTGTTGTCAGATTGTTTATGAGCGGCCTGAAATCTTTATTGGCCGTCGGTCAGTGCGACTGCGCGAAAGGTGCGCTTCTCCGTGGTCCAGCGTTTACCGATGCCGGCTGGCGCCGGATTGCTGACGCGCATTCTTATCGATACCAACCATAGCCGGCTATGGCAAGTTAAGAGTTGAATCGGAGTGAGTGTATTTCCTTAGCCGGGCAAATAGAGGCAATCATGGGAGATGAATATGTCCGACGATACTGACCTCTTCATTGGTCTGGGGCAGTCGCGGGTTTGCCTGAAGCCACGTTACGCCAATCGTCACGGATTGATTGCGGGGGCGACCGGAACGGGTAAGACCGTGACTTTGCAGGTACTTGCCGAAGGGTTTGCAAACCTCGGTGTGCCGGTGTTCCTCGCCGATGTGAAGGGCGATCTGTCAGGTATCTCACAGCCCGGAACGCCGAGCCCGAGGCTCGCTGAGCGTATCGAGCGCATCGGTGTTGATGATTTCGCGTTCGGCGGCGCGCCAACGGTATTCTGGGATGTGTTCGGTGAGCAGGGCCATCCGGTGCGCACGACGATTTCGGAGCTTGGGCCATTGCTCATCGCGCGCCTGTTGGAGCTCAATGATACGCAGGAGGGGGTGCTGAACGTCGCCTTTGAGCTTGCCGACGAGGAAGGCCTGCTGCTGCTTGATTTGAAGGATTTGCGCGCGACGCTGCAATATGTCGCCGAGCACGCCAAGGAGTTCAGCGCGCGCTACGGTAACGTCAGCCGGGCCTCGGTCGGTGCGATACTCAGGAGATTGCTCAACATCGAGCGTGAAGACGGTGAGCGGTTCTTCGGCGAGCCATCCCTCGACATTGACGATTTTCTGCAGGTCGCGCCCGATGGCCGTGGTCGGGTCCATGTGTTGGCGGCGGCCCGACTCGTGCGCAGCCCTAACCTCTATGCCACCTTTTTGCTCTGGTTGCTCTCGGAGCTGTTCGAGCGTTTGCCCGAGGTGGGGGATCTGGATAAGCCGCGACTCGTGTTTTTCTTCGACGAGGCGCATTTGCTCTTCGACGGCGCTCCCAAGATCGTGCGCGACAAGGTCGAGCAGGTCGTGCGGCTCATCCGCTCCAAGGGTGTCGGCGTTTATTTTATCACCCAGAGCCCGCTCGATATTCCCGATGACGTGTTAGGCCAGCTCGGCAATCGCGTCCAACACGCGCTGCGCGCCTTTACCCCGAAGGACCAGAAGGCCGTGCGGGCGGCGGCCGATACCTTCCGCGCCAACCCCGAGTTCGAGACCGCGGATGTGATTACCGAACTCGGTGTCGGCGAGGCGCTGGTATCCGTGCTCGAGGAGCAGGGTATACCCAGTGTCGTGCAGCGCACCTTGATTCGCCCGCCCACCTCCCGAATCGGGCCTGCGAATGCCGCTGAGCGTGCGGCAATCCTGCGCGCGAGCCCGTTCCTCGGGCATTATGATCATCCGCTTGAGCGTGAATCGGCTTACGAACTCTTAAGCCAGCGCGCCGCTGCAGAAGAACAGGCCGCAGCGGTGTCAGTCGAGTCGGCTGCAGGGCGTTCGAGCCGGGCCCGCGGCGGCCGCCGTCAGAGCGTCGGTGAAGCCTTCGTTAAAAGCGTTACGCGAACGATTGGCACCCAGCTTGGTCGTCAGATCGTCCGTGGTGTGTTGGGTTCGCTCCTGAGGCGCTTTTGAGCTCAAGAGGCCGCCGTTGGGGCGAATTGCGTGCCTCGGTTTTAGTCCTGGTTTGGCCAGGTACAGCGTATCAGGCGGTTTTACGCCGGGAGCGGGTTGAAGGTGATTCGGCCCGAACACTCCCCCGGCGCCAGGTATGGAAGCGCTCCAACCAGACCAGCGTTCGGGGGGAGGTGTTGGCTCGGCGCCAGGCGCCGGCGGCGTATTTATTGGCTTCTGCGAGAGTAGGGTAGATGTGGATGGTGCTCAGGATTTTGTTGAGTCCCAGCTTCCAGCGCATGGCCAGTACGAACTCGGCGATCAGGTCACCGGCATGTTCACCGGCGATTGTCGCTCCCAGGATTTTATCCTTGCCCGGCACGGTGAGTACTTTTACCAAACCATGGGCTTCGGAATCGGCAATGGCTCGGTCCAGTTCGGCGATGCCGTAGGTCGTGAGCTGGTAGGGGACGCCTCGTTGCTTGGCCATGGACTCATTGAACCCTACGGTAGCCACTTCTGGCTCGGTAAAGGTCGCCCAGGGGATCACGGAATAATCTACCTTGAAGCGCTTGAGCGGACTGCCGAACAGAGCATTGACTGCGGCATACCATGCCTGATGGGCGGCCGTGTGAGTGAATTGATAGGGGCCGGCCACATCGCCGCAAGCGTAGATGGTGGGATAGTTGGTTTGCAGGAAGGGATTCACGGTCACCGTGCGCCGCTCGCTCAGTTCCACCCCCAACTCCTCCAGGCCGTAACCTTGGACGTTGGCGGCTCGGCCCACAGCCACCAGGATCTCGTCACAGGCAAACTCAACGTCTTGGCCCGCGTGCTCGCATGTTAACACCTTGTGGCCCGTCTCCCGGCGGGCCGCCTTGGCCTTGTGGGCGAGGCGCACATCGATGCCCTCGGCCCGGAAGCGCTCCAGCACGAGGTCGGCGATTTCGGGGTCCTCGTGCGGTAGCAGGCGATCTCCCATTTCCACCTGAATCACCGTACAGCCCAGCCGGGCAAAGGCCTGGGCCAACTCGCTACCGACGGGACCGCCGCCGAGCACCACCAAACGTTTGGGGCGCGCGCGCAGATCCCAGAGCGTATCCGACGTGAGATAGCCGGTCTCCTGCAGACCAGGAATAGGGGGCACGAAAGGCGAGGCGCCGGCGGCGATGATGATGCACCGAGTGGTGAGGGTGCGACCGTTTACCTCAACGGTATAGGGGGAGATGATCTTGGCCGTGCCCTCGAGCACTTCCACGCCCAGTTCCGTATAACGCGCCACCGAGTCGTGCGGCTCGATGCGTTGCACCACCTGCCGCACGCGTTCCATGACTTGGGCGAAGTCGAAATCCACATCCGCCGAACGCATGCCGAACTCTTGCGCCCGGCGCACATGAGAGACGAACTTGGCTGAGCGCAGCAGCGCCTTGGAAGGCACACAGCCAGTATTGAGGCAGTCGCCGCCCATTTTGTGCTTTTCGATCAATGTCACTTTGGCTTTCACGGCGGCGGCGATGTAAGCGCTGACCAGGCCGGCGGAGCCGGCGCCGATCACGATGAGGTTGCGATCAAAGCGCCGCGGCTTGGTAAAGGCGCGCAGGGCTTTGCGTGACTGCATGAGGGTTACTCCCTTTTGGGCAAACAGTGGAAACACTCCCAGCAGGGCGAACGCGAACAGGAGACCGGGAGAGAGGATGCCGGCGGCGGAGTCCAGATGAGCGAGCTGGGTGCCGGCGTTTACGTAAACGAGCGTGCCCGGCAGCATACCCAGTTGACTCACCCACCAGAAGGTGACCGTTTTAAGCGCCGTCAGCCCCATCAATAGGTTGATCACGAAAAACGGAAACACCGGGACCAGGCGTAGGGTAAAGAGGTAGAACGCTCCATCCTTGGCTATGCCGCGATCGATGGCCTCCAGCCGTGCGCCGAAGCGGCGGCTGATCGCCTCGCGCAGCACGAAGCGGGAGATCAAAAAGGCCAGCGTGGCGCCCAAGGTGGAGGCGAAGGAGACGAGCAACGCGCCCCCCAGAAGTCCGAAGACCGCACCGCCTGCCAAGGTCATCACGGCCGCACCAGGCAAAGAAAAAGCGGTCACGGCAACATAGAGCAGGAAATAAACCCCGGCGGCCGTTAGCCAGTGCGCAGCGACCATTGCCTGCAGCTCCGAGTGT
Organism: Gammaproteobacteria bacterium; assembly: GCA_030433275.1. GTDB lineage: Bacteria > Pseudomonadota > Gammaproteobacteria > Nitrococcales > Nitrococcaceae > Nitrococcus. Next base: position 2,128 of record JAUILK010000009.1, on the reverse strand, counting down.
TGTTCCTTGAGGTAGGAGAAGCTCAGGAAGCGGCCTAGATCGAATGCAAAGAAGGCACCGATGATCAGGACGAGCAGTCCGAGCAGTAGCCACTTGCGCGATTTCATCGCTTCCCCTCGGGGGATTGTCCGAGAAACTCGATATCCCCGTACCAGGCTTCCGCGCGTCCGCCGGTGTTGTCGCAATCGGTCATGAGGGCGGCGACACCGTCGATGCGCTCCATCTCCTTGCCGTAGAAGCGCTTGAAGTCCTGCCGGACGTTACGGGTCTCCACTTCCCAGTGTTTGGTATCGGCGCTGCCGGATCGCAGTGCGACCATGTGGGCGTTACCGGTGTAGGCGTTGGGCCAGTGGGAGCCTTTGGGCTCGCGGCTTGCCCATACGTAGTTTACAGCGAGGGTGCGCCAGGGCAGTAGCCCGCCGTCCACTACCACGTACACTCGAGCCGGGTAGTCATCGCCCTGCTTGCTGCGCTCGTCGACCTTCGTGAAGGTGCGGTTCACCCGCCAGCGCCAATGCAACCAGGGGGTCTGCCGTAGGTCGATATGGCGCTCGAGGTAGAGCACGGAGGCAGCGGCGTCGCAGCGGGCGTGCAGTACCGTCTCACCATCCAGGTTGACCAATGTGTAGTCTGTGTGACCCTGAAACGATTTCTCCTCCCAACCGTTCAGGTCGCCGTTGGAGAAACCTCTCAAGACCTCCGCGTGGGTCGGCGCGCCTACGATCGTGCTAACGAAGGCAGCGGCAGCGAGCAATCGCCACACATTATGAAAGACTGTGCGATAGTAACGGCCGGATCGGGTGGCCCGAACGGGTCTCAACACCTTCATTGCGATCACCAGCCTGGCGCCTACTGCGTACTGCAACTCGCGCCGCCGAGCACGCAGAACTTGGCGCAGTGCGGATGATTCAGCCTTACTTCGACAATGGATTCCATGAGGGTATGGCCGAGCTGGAATCGCAGGTCGTAGGGCAGCAGCGTACAGGCGACGACGGCTGGCTGCTTCGCGCCTTTTCGTTTGACTACCATGCGTGAGCTCGCGCACATCATTGCCTCCGGCGAGGTACCGAGCTTCGCCCAGCATGCCTCGGTTATCTCCGGAACATCGAGCCGTGCGTCCATCTCCGGAAACAACACCAGTGCGGTCGGATCGTGAGCGTCGAGCTGGATTTCCTCGCGTTCGAATAACCGTGCGAATCCTTCTCGCACGGCTGCTTCCGGCTCTCCGCAGAACAGCCGTCCAGCGAGTTTTACGATAAAGCCGTTGTCGATGAGCCAGCGCAGACCTGCCAGCGTCGGCCCCCAGGACTTGGGACCCCGCTCCAGTTCGTGCAGGCCTTGCGTGTAATGATCGATGGACACGCGTATCGTCAGGCGATCGCCGTGACGCGAACGGATATCCAGAAGCCGCGTGCCCACTTTCATCATGGGCTTCATGGCATTGGTCAGCACCAGTGCTTCGAGGCCGCGCGCGAGTACTTCTTCGAGCATCGCCGGCAGGTCCGGATTCATGAACGGCTCACCGCCGCTAAAGCCGATCAGTTGTGTGCCGCAACCCTCGCGCTCGATTTCCTCCAGGTAAGGGCGCACTTCCGCGTGGCTTAAGTAGACGAGCGCGTCGTTGCGGGGTGAGGACTCGATGTAGCAGTTGCGGCAGGCGAGGTTACACAGTGTGCCGGTATTGAACCATAGGGTATCGAGCCGCTTGAGTCTTACCCGTGCGCGGAGCTCGCCGTTGGCAATGACTTCCGGATCACGGAACTTGCGCGGGTCCAGCAGAGGTGTTTTGGTGATTGCGGCATCGTGCATGATGGCTCTTTACTCCTTCGAACAAAGGCACTGTGCTGGATCGACGACACAGAGATATCACAAGCACGCAGTGCAAGAATTGCGGCGCCCGGCTGGTGGAACTGTAACGTCCATTAAAACCGCGCGAAGTCATAAAGCCGGTGCCCTCCTCTTTTGGCAGTTGATAGTTTGCGTTCCGGGCGACGAGCTGAACATCCGGGATAATACCTAGCTCAATAATCTTAGAGCCTGTTCATGATCTTCGATATTCCCGAGAATGGGGGGATGAGGAAGAAAGCCTATCCCAGCGACATTACGCGCGAGCAGTTTGAACAGATCA
>JAUILK010000008.1 GCA_030433275.1 Gammaproteobacteria bacterium | reverse complement strand
CTTACGGAGAGCAATACCATGGCGAGCATCATGATCCGTGACCTGAGCATGACCGAGACCTTGGACCGGCAGGCGAGCCTGCGCGTGAAGGGCGGTTGGTATGGCGGTTACCTTATGCCCCGCATGCACTCCCCGCTGAATCTGAACACGAAATTCACCAATCAGATTCAGGTGGCCAAGGTCAACAACACGGCAGTGGGTATCGGTGGCCCGAATACCTTCAACCTCAACGGCACCATCGTCCAGAGCCAGAGCGCCTGAGCGAGATACTCGGCAACTCACGCGGCGGGGACCAAAACAGGTTCCCGCCGTTCAATCATTGTATTTCCCCTACAAAAATCGTTTGCCCGATGCTAGCAGAGCCTCCGGGAGATGAGGGGATGATGATCTTTTTCGCACCGCCCAGAGAGCCCTCGCGTAAGCCTGTAATATTGATTACAAGCTGAATATTGGAGTTGCTGATCCCGGTCATCAGGCCGGCGTTATCGATCTGAATCAGCTGAGCGCCCGAACCTGCGCTGCTGATCCAGACGTTGGCCGAACCGGCTGTGGCGATGTCCATCTGGGGCGCTGTTAACCTCAGCGGTTCTGATGGGCTCCCCGATTCCGGGGCCGCCTGCGCGACGCAGGCCAACGCGCCCAAGATAGTGCAAATGAACAAACCCGTTTTCATGGCTGTTACTCTTGTGGGTTTTCTTGATGATCCTGGCGCCTCGATCCTGAGCCTATGGATCTCTTGTTAGGCCCGTACGTCCCTTGATTAGGCTTTGCATGGCTATTTGTCTAAATTGCATAGAGAGGCGTGTTTGTCAATACACCCAGCCACCCCTTCGGCTAAGCGACCACCGCCTCTGATATAAGTTTAGCGCGTTATATGCAAACCGGTCCGCATAAATTTCTCTCTCTTTGGGGCACCTCTACGATATCGTCTATCAGTTCACATTTTCCTTTCCGCAACGGCCGACAATGCTAGTCAGAGGACGCCGGCGGACGGTTGATTTCGGAGGCGGTAATTTCATGGTCGGTTTGCGGTCATGGCGAGTACTCCGGGTATAGAGGGCTAGCCGCCGCAGATGCAAGGCCGCATAGACGGTCGGCGCGTCCGTAAGCAAATGCTCACTAAATAGACGGGGGTGCGGTTGCTGTCGGCCGCACGAGGTGGCATGAAGCTCAGACATTCGGAAACGCGCTTCACTGCGCTAGGGGCATCGCGCCCACTCGGTTCCGGCTCTGCTGGTTCATATCGGTCCCTCGATCGCCTGTGCGGCGCCGCCGCGAACCCACGTGATGGGTTGCTTGCCAATCTACGAGCGACAGGGATCGGCTCAATGGCCTTGGTGGCTCTGTGCAGCAGTGTTGCTTCCAGCGCGTTGGCCAGCGCACCCTCTTCTGTTCCGAACGACGGACTTCCGAGCCTGCCCGGTACCGACGAAGAGACACGCAATAATAATCGTGTTCTGCACACCCGACTGGCGGGATTGAGTCAACGCAGTGATCCGACCTTACAGTTTGGCCAAGGAAGCCTTTGGCTGAACCATACGGAAGCGGGTGCTCAAGGTGTGGGTATCAGCGTGCTCCCGCTGGATCAAAACCCGCAGCGATTAACGATCGACGGAGTTTACGTCGACCATGCGGTCGGTTCTATGTCAAGCAGTCCGGTGGCGAGTCACAACAGGGCATGGAGTCTGGCAGTCAATAGCCGCTGGCTAAGTCAACGGCTCACCTTGCATGGAGAATATGCGCAAAGCCGCCGAAATCATAGTGCATGGGCTTCGCTGGATGAGCCGCGGTCGGATCAGGCTTATTCGCTGCTGGCGAAGTACTCCGATCAAACGTCTATGCTCGGCAGCCGTCCCCTCCTCTGGGGGTTGACCCTGAGCTGGCAGCAAGTTGGTCGTACGTTTTGGAGTCCCACCGCCGGGGACGTCTCACGCGATAGGGCGGTCGCGCAAGCTGCCGCGGAAATACGTTGGGGGGGGGTCGACGCTCGCTTGGGTTTTGCCCGAGCAAGCGATAATGTTGCCGACGATGCCGAATTGCCGACACTGCACATGAATACGGTGACAGCTGATTTGCGTTACACGGCGCAAGAGTCGATTTGGTTCAATGGCTTGGGGCAGCTGTTCGCTGCTCCGAGCTACGCATTGTCTTTGAAGCATGAGGGCAGCAGCCTCGGGAAAGCGCCAGTGGGCGAGGTGGCCGATATTCCGGACCGTTATCTGGATACGGCGACCTTGACGGCGCGTTTCACGCCGGGTCCCTGGTGGTGGGAGGTGAGTTACAGGTGTTCAATGTTGAGCGTGCCCGGGCAAAAAGCGGCCGATCTGGAGCGCAACCGCACGCAGCTCAATCTACATCTGCCGCTGAGTAATTGGCTAAATGTGGCGCCGGAGCTGCAGTGGAGCCTGATTGAGGAACAAGGCTCCGACAAGGAGGTCCGGATAATCAGGGGAACGCTCGGCGGCTCGGCATTACTGATTCCGGACCGACTTGCAGCAAAGCTGAATTTCCGGGCGCATCGCCGCTACAGTTCGAGGCAGCGAATCGAGGACGAGGCGGTGACGGTCGAGAGCTCGCTCGACTGGACTTTCCAACCGCCACTGGGTAACCAACCGAATGTCACGATCTCGTTGCGCGGGAGCTATCGCTATGTAGACAGTTCGGCCAGTAATGCCGCAGTACAATATCAAGCCTTCTCCGGGATCCAACTTTCTTGGCCGGATACTCATTGATTTTTGATCCATCCGTAGCCGAACGCTTTGTTGAGTCCGAATGCGATTGCGCCTGTCCAGTGCGTTCATTCATCGCCGCAAACCCGACGCCGACAATCTAATTGGCTAGCATCGGTAAACTGCTGTCGATGGGGTTTTAAAGGCGCGGCTCGGGATAGTCAGCGGTGCTGTTTGGTGGCTATAAGTGGGCTTCGATGAGCTCCGCGAGCTCCGCCTTCGAATCCGCTCCGATCTTCAAGGCTTGAATCTCCCCATCCTTGAATAACATCAGAGTTGGAATGCTGCGCACGCCATAGCGCATCGGCGTGTCGGGGTTGTTATCGACGTTGAGCTTGCCCACCTTGGCGCGCCCAGCGTACTCCTCGGCGAGCGCCTCGATGATGGGTCCGATGGCCTTGCAGGGTGCGCACCACTCCGCCCAGTAGTCGACGAGCACGGGGCAATCGGATTGCAGAACCTCTGCGTGGAAGTTTTGGTCGTTGAGCTCTAACGCCGCGGTCATTGTCGAATACCTCTTAACGCAAGGAAGGAAGTGTCTCACAACCTTCAAAATAAGTTGCGGGCAACTATTTCGGTCAAGCGATCAGAACTCGATATTTTTGTCCATGCTGAGGATCGCGTCCACGAAATCGCCCATTTTTTTGTAGCTGGCCGTGCTGACCCAATTGTCGGGACCGACATTGCGGCCCTTGCCGCAGGCTTGACATACCCACAAAGGCACCTTGTTGCTGACCAGGAACTCAACGGTTTCCTGCATTGATGGCATGTTGACCCCTATGATGAAGGGATAGACGTTGCGGTTTGCAAGGGTGGCGGCCTCGCCTTGCAGCCAGATAGTCACCTCATGGCCTTGCTCGACGGCCGCCTTGGCAGCCAGCATGCCGAGTGTGGCGCGGGTGGGGTCGTCAGTGCCGGACGTGACGGTGATCATGATTTTCATAATGAACTCTCCTGTTGGCGATGGAAGGGTGTAGAGCTTGAGGCAGCAAGGTGGGTTGTGACAAGAGGCAAAACAATCAATTGTCCGCGACCGCTGCGCGGGCGCCCAGTATCCCGTCTGAAACTGGTACGGTCAGTCGATTCTACGCCGAACCCAAATTTGCCCCTGAGCAGTCCCTGATCCGTCTCTAGCGCGTTTCTGACGCGTTAGGCATTGGATGGGCATTTCTCGGTAGCGAACCGGCGGTAGGCAGGGGACCCAATCTGGCGGCGGCGTATTTCCCTGTCGAGCCATGAGCAATTGCTGCAGGCGCTGCAAGATCTGCGGTGGCCCCGTCTCTGATGACACCAGAAAAACGCCGCAACGGCGCAAGGCCTGGCCGATGGCCGGGCTGCTCGACAAGCAGATCAAGGGGGCAGCCGCTAACAAACCGGTCAGAACCGGCAACAACCACCAGAAAAACTGTGGTGCCAGAAGCCAGGCCGCGCCACCCCATAAAAGCCCCCCCAGCGTGGCCGCGAAAGTGTAGCGTACAGCCTCGGTCAAAGTGACACGGCGCCCCATCCGTTCCTGGGGAGCCCAAGAAATTGGCTGACCAAGCAAGATGTTCACGACGAAATAGGCGTGATAAATCATCATAATCGGCGCGATCAAAATGGAGAATATGGTTTCGATCAGGGCACTTGGCAGTAGGCGTGTTGTACCGCCAAAGGCTTGCCGGCGGCAGGGCTGCAACAAGCACAATAGGATTCCGAGGATTTTCGGCAATAACAGTATCCCGATGGTGATCGAGACCAAGGAGAGAATTTCGCCCGTTTTGACTATTGGCCAGTTGGGAAAGAGCTGGTAGCCGGGACCGAAAAATTGTGCCCCTGTTAACGCCTGTTCTATAGCATCCACAGAACTCAACACCAGCATAAAAAGCCATAGCAAAGAAGACAGATAGGCTGTCGCGCCCAGCAGAAAATTGAGCCGGCTCAGCGGGCGCAGCCCGGGTGCCGCGAGCAATTTTAGGTGTTGCAGGTTACCTTGAGCCCAGCGCCGATCGCGTTTGACGAAATCCAGGATGTTGTCTGGTACTTCCTCATAGCTTCCTTGCAGTTCGGGGAAGAGATAGACCTGCCAGCCACTGCGTCGCAGCAAGGCTGCTTCGACAAAATCATGGCTCAGAATCTCACCGCCGAAGGGCGGGGCGCCGGCTAAAACTGGCAGCCCGCAGTGTTCGGTGAAGGCTTGCACCCGGATAATGGCGTTATGCCCCCAATAGTTTGCTGCTCCGGTCTGCCAGAAGCTCAGGCCCGTGGCCAGCATGGGACTGTAGATCTCGGAGGCGAACTGCACGAAGCGCCCGAACATCGTCTGCTGGCGTACCGGGATCGGTACGGTCTGGATCAGACCGGCCTGCGGGTCGGCCTGCATGGCGCGAACCAGGCTGGTCATTGCCGTGCCGGTCATGACGCTATCCGCGTCCAGCACGATCATGAACTCGTAATAGGCTCCCCAACGACGACAGAAGTCCGCGATGTTCCCAGGCTTGCGGCCGGTGTTGCTTGACCGGCGTCGGTAGAGCAGCCGGCCGCGAAACACATCTGCTAGCTGTTGTTGTAGAGCGGCCCAGGCCATTTCTTCCTGTATCGCCACGGCCGGATCGGCACTGTCGCTGAGCAGATAAAAGTCAAATTTATCCGCTTCGCCGGTTGCTGCTAGCGATTCGCAGATGGCCTCCACGCCCGCGATGACGCGAGCGGTATGTTCGTTGTATACCGGCATGACCACAGCCGTGTGCGTATCGATCGCCGCCTCGCCGAGCCGTGGTATCCGGCGCCATCGCAACGTCAACGGGTCGGCCTCGAACAGCTGCAGGATGAACCCGGCCATGGCCGTCCAGAAGGCTGCGGTGATCCATGCGAAGGCAGTGGCGAATAAAATCAAGATCGAGCCTTCAAGCAACGTGGTTCCGTTGGCTCGAAGGATGTCGAACATCATGGCGATTCCATATGCCGTAGTTGACAACACCAATGTGACGAAGCCAAGGACACGTAGGCGTGGGCCGGGCACCGTCGTGGGCGCAGGGTTGCTCGACCGCTTGAGCGATTCTTCCGATCGGTCACTGGATAGCATCGGGATACCAAACATAATTCCAGGTCTCGCTTAGGCGTTGTCCATGCAGCGTCAGGTATAGGCGCATATCGACGGGTTGCCCGCCATCCGGGTTGAGCTTGAAGGCAACCCGCCAGCCGTGTCCGTTGGGCAGTTGTTGCACCGTGCTATGGAGAATTTCGCCGGATGATTTGGTCAATACGGCCTGCACCGGCTGCGTAGCCGCTAGCGAGGGCAGTTCGCCGCTGCCGAAGTCGACGATGAATTGGCGTTGGCTGCGCGGTGGCTTTTGGGGGGTTCCCGGAACCGCGGCCCAACCGATCCGCATTCGGCTTACCCGCGCGAGCGCTTCCGTGGCCGGCGCGGAGCCAAATGTCTCCAGCCGATAGTTGTAATCGCGCTGCTCGCCGGCCTTGAAGGGTTTATCCGGTACCCAGAACGTCACGATGTTGTCATTGATCTCTTCGCGGGTTGGGATTTCCACCAACTGCACGGCGCCTTTGCCCCAGTCGCCGCTGCGTGGGGTTATCCAAAGGCTGGGGTGCGTTTCAAAGCGGGTTTCCAGGTCCAGGTAATGACTGAAATCGCGGTCGCGCTGGGAGAGCCCGAACCCGTGCGGATCCTTATCCATCAGCCCTGTTATGCGCAGCTGATCCGGATTGCTCAAGGGGCGCCAAATCCATTCCCCTGCCGCCGTATCCATGAGCAAGCCATCGGAGTCATGCACTTCGGGGCGGTAATCGTCGGAAAAACGGACTCGGTTTTCGCCGTGCAGGAACATGCTGGTCAGGGGGGCCACCCCGAGTTTCTCGACAGTGGTGCGTGCAAACAGCTGCGATTGTATTTCCACCGCTGTATTTTTCCCTGGGATCAATTCCATGCGGTAGGCGCCAGTGATCGATTGACTATCGAGTAGGGCATACAGACGCAATGTCGTTGCAGTCGGTGCCGGCTTGACTAGCCAGAACTCCCGGAATCGCGGGAATTCTTCGCCACTGGGTAGCCCCGTGTTGATCGCTAGACCGCGAGCTGAGATCCCATAGTTTTGTCCCCGACCGAGTATTCGAAAATAAGAGGCGCCCAGGAAAGTAACCAGCTCGTCTTTGTATTCAGGTGTGTTAAGCGGGTAATGGATGCGAAAACCAGCATAGCCGGGAGCGCTCTGGAGATGCTGTGCCAGTTTGGTATTCTTTCCATAATCGAATAATTTCGGGTCAAAGCTCAAGGTTTTTACCTGGCCATCGTCAACGATATTAATCCTGACCGGGTCACGATAAAGAAATCCCAAATGGAAAAGTTGGACGCCGAAGAGGGCTTGGCCGTTCCAAAGCGCTTTTTCGGGGCGAAAGCGGATATCCCGATACTGATCGTAGGTCAGTTGAGCGAGACTGTCCGGCAGATTGCTCGTCGATGGTTGGTAGGGTTGCGCGGCTAAATTCTGTGCTTTTTTGATGATCCGAGCGAAAAGTGCTTCCGGCGAATTTTGTGCCGAAGCCGCCGTGGTTAGTATTAGGCTGGCGATAACGAGCGTCGGCGCGAGGAAATAAAAAACACGATGCATCGAACATACCCTTTTACACTCAAAACTTAACCCAGCCGTCGATTGGGCGAGGCACCTTAAGGAGAAACCGCGGCTCTCGGAAAGGAGGCGCGGGCAATGGCCGCAAACTGAATGGGGCTACTTCTGCCAGAGCAGCTCATGAATGAAATGACCGTGCTCGGTCAAGATGGTTCCGGATAACTAAAAACCCAGTGCCGCGCCACTCCTTGAAGCGCTTGCCCGATATCGGCGACAAGCACCGCCTTTCTCGGGCAAGCCCGCAGTCCGTGCGGAGTGCCTGCTTCTAACCGTCCTCTCGCGAAATCGGATAAATTTAAATCACTTACATATTCGGGTCGGCTGCCCCTTTTTCCTTGCGCTCGCTCTGCACCGGTTTTTGTGCGGTGAACGACGGTGCTTTGTTGAGCTCATCTTTGCTGAAGTTGAGCTGGACGATTTTGTTTGCGCGGTTGATTTGAACATCATTCATCGGCAGGGCGATGTGTTTGGCGCCCAGCCCGAGAACCCCCCCTACGGAAATCACCATGCCAACCGGGCGTTGGTTTCGATCCAAAATCAGATCTTTGACGTGACCGACGCTCTCGTTTTTCAGGTTGGTTACCGAATAGCCGAGAAGCTGGGTTACTAAAATCTGCTCATTGCTCTCTTGCTCGATGAATCTAGAGGCTCCGGAAGAGTTGGTCTGTCGCAGCGTTTGTTCGTTCGGTCCACCTGGGCCGCCCGTTTCCTCGAATTGTTCGCCACTTTCCTTGACGGGGCCGGCGGAATAGGTTTGTTGGGCGCCTTCCGCCGGCTGGCTATTGGCCGCTTGCGGCTCAGCGGCTCGGCCAAGTAAGCTGGTGGAGCCAATAAACAAAGCGACCAGAAAAAGAGAATTCATTACGTTTTTCATGTCCGAGGCGCTCCTTCTCATAAAATTTTCCGAAACAATCTTTCCATATTTATAGGCAAATTCAATGCCAAAAATATTTTTATATAAAACAACTGCATAAATAAGTCTTATGAGCGTGCCACGCGTTTTTTCGTGGAAACAAACGTACGTCTGTCGCCTCAGGCCGACAGACTTTCGCAAGGGTCAGGACAGTAGCCATCGATACGCCACCTTGTGCGCCGCGATTAACCACCCGATGGCTGATGGGGTGCCTGAAATGCTGTCATGCTTTTGATATTTGGAAACGCCATGATCTTCGCCGTGTTCTCTGCTGTCAGGAGAAAATTGGAAAACTCGGTTGTATTGGACCAGGCATTTTCTAGGGATAGCCTATTCCGATTCGCTACGAAACGATTGCCTAGGCGCTTCTAGCGAGGTGACTGCCGGTGAGGGTGGGGGGTGTCACTTGATAACGACGTGAAATAGACCAATAAGATCAATTGCGTACTAAAAGAAAACAGAAAGACGTCGGTGGATCACGACAGAGCTTGATAGGAGTTGTATTGGCTCGCGCCGAGTGCCAATTTGTATACGAAATGCGTATAAAAGTTTTAATTAAAATAAATTCAACGGCTTATTACGAGCCGCACCGTGTATGCCTATTTGGTTTCGCGTCTAGCCGCAGCCGGAGACACTTTGCTCCATGCAAATGACACGCATGATAAGCTTGATCTTCTTCGGAGCTGTCGGGTTCAGCGTGGCCGGATCAGTATTTGCCCGGCAGGCCGGGCCGAGAGCCCAGGCTGTAATGCCGGACGAGGGGCCGATGTCCTCTGAGTCCGTTGGTATTGTTGGCAAGCGAGTAAGCAGTGCGAACGGCGATAATCTCGGTGTGGTAACCAATGTTTTGATCGATCCCGTCTCTGGCCGGGTTACCGCCTTGGTGGTCGGAATCGGCGGTGTGTTCGGTTATGGCGCTTATAATTATGAGGTGCCTTGGCAGCGCGTGAGGCTCAGGAAGGATTATAATCAGGTGCTGCTCAACGTCCCTCGAGAAATCCTGAGCGCCGAATTTCCGGCTTATAAGCCGCCGTCACACGCTCGTCCCAAGCAGCAACTCGGGGAACCCAAGTCGAATGATTGCAATGGTGAACCGGGTTCTGAGGCCTCGACTGCCGTGTCTGCTAAACAGTAATAATGACAAGCGGCACAGCGGTTTTAATATTGTGTCCGGGTTGGTTTAAGTGGAGTTCCGGAGGTGGGGCGATGGATTCAACAGCAGAGCGGAGTTGGCTGCAGCGCCTCGCGGCCTTGGCGAGCGCGCTTTGGCTGTTCACGGCTATTCACTCCACGGCACTGGCGGCGACCGAGCCACTGCCTCCCGATCAGCTCATCATGCAGACTACGAAAGACGTCTTGAACCTCCTGAGGGAGCATCAAGACGAGCTGAAAGGACACCCGGAGCGTATTTATGAGCAGGTCAAAGATCTGGTGATCCCGCATTTCGATTTTCGGCTCATGAGTCGTTTCGTGCTCGCTCAGAACTGGGGTCCGGCCGATCCCGAGCAGCGGGCGCGCTTTGTCAAGGAATTCCGCGGTTTGCTCGTACAGACTTATGGTTATTCCCTATCCGAGTATTCGGGGCAAACCGTGCGTTTCGAAGGGATGCAGCCGAGTTCCACCGATAACCGAGTCATGGTCAGAACGGTAATCGAGCAGCCCGACGGTCCGGAGCTTCCGGTTAACTATCGCTTGCACAAGACCGCTGCGGGTTGGAAGATCTATGACGTGAGCGTAAATTATTCAAGCCTGGTGCAAACTTACCGTAGCTCTTTTCGTGCGCAGATTCGCCAAGGTGGGCTCGATCGATTTCTCGATGAGTTGCAGCAGCGCAACACCCGTATGGCTCCTTCCGGCAGTCCGGAGCGCTGAGCATCCCAGATATCGGTATCGCACTCAATGAATAGAGTTACTCTAGATCGTTCGGCCGTGGTATATAGCGGATGCCGAATCGGGGCCAGGCGGTTCGCAGTTTGGTAAACTGCGGCCTGTCGGGTTGATTTGTGTCTGCGGCTTCCCCCGAATTGGCTCATACGCTCTTCACGCTTGGAGAGAACAGGTATTGGATAGCGAAGCTCATGGCGTCTGAATACCCTTCCTTTGCCCACGATGCACGTATGCCATTGCCGTATGTGCCAGATCGCGACGATGAAATCAGCTTGATTGATTTATGGATCATTCTGCTCCGTCGCAAATGGGTGGTTGCGGGTGCGTTGCTGTTGTGTGTGCTCCTTGGTTTGGGTTGGGTGCTGGCCAAACCGCCGGGGTTTGAGTACGAAACGACGATTCAGATTGGCGAGGTATTCAGCAATGGCACTTTGCAGCCAATCGAGCCGGTTACCTCGGTGCTCGCCAAGATTCAGGAGACTTATATTCCGCTCGCCCGCACGCGGCTTTTGCGCGGCGATGCGCTCGGAGCATTCAAGCTCGCCGCGCGTTCCCCGCAAGGTAGTACGCTGATTGTAGTCAGTGGCGAAGGCTCGCCTGCGCAGGAAAATACTTACCTGGGTCTGCTACAGGATGTGGTCCAGCAGATCCAGGCTGACTTAAGCCCCCGCTTCAAGGCGGCTCGACAGGTTACCGAGCGTGATAGGGAGAGCACCGAAGCCCGTCTACAGCAGCTGGTGGCGGAGGCGAAGCTATCGCAAGGGCAGTTCGAACGCCTTGATAGCTGGACTCAGACGGTGGAGCGACGGCTGCAAATCGTTCATTCGGACCTGCAGACATTGCGTGGGCAGCGCAATGCTTTGCTCAAGCACGACTCGGCTGAAACGACCGATGTGCGGCTGATTGTGCTCAACGGGGATATCAGAACGCTCCAGGATACCGCTGCGGACCTCCAAGAACAGCTTGGAAAATGGATTCCTGCGCAACGCGATGACATTTTAAGCCGGCTCAAGCAGAATCAGGTCGATCAAAACACGCAACAGCTCCACATGCAGGAGATCGAAGCCCGCGCGGCGGCCCTGCAACCGACTCGGGCGGTGCTCGTGCCGCAACGATTGCCGGAACCGATTGGAACTGGGGCTGTGGTCATTTTGGCGCTGACTGGCGTTTTGGGGCTTGTTTTGGGGGCATTCGCTGCCTTTTTTACCGAATTTCTCGCCCGGGCCAATGCTGTGATGAAAGCGAGCACCGAGCGTTAAACGGCCTGCCTTGACTTTGGCAGCGTGGAGCTGAGCGCGAGTCTGCTCGCTGTGCCATCGCGAGTGCCTGGGCTCACAGGAAGTTAGGGGGATATGGGATGATCCAGCTTGAGGAGGCCCGCATCGCGGTCATTGGTCTTGGCTACGTTGGTTTGCCGCTCGCGGTCGAGTTTGGCAAACAGATCGATACCATCGGTTTTGACATCAATGCGGCGCGTATCGTCGAACTCACCGAAGGGCGAGATAGTACCCGCGAGGTGATGCCGCAAGAGCTCGATGCGGCCCGCCGGCTGCGATATACGGACATCGTTGCGGATCTGCAGGACCGTAACGTTTATATCGTCACCGTCCCGACTCCGATCGACAGCCATCGTCAGCCGGATCTGCGACCGCTGTGCAGCGCGAGCGAAACGGTGGGGCGAGTCATCGGCGCGGGCGATCTCGTCATCTATGAGTCCACGGTCTATCCAGGTGCAACCGAGGAAGTCTGCGTGCCGGTCATCGAGCGGGTCTCGGGTCTACGCTACAATCATGATTTCTACGCCGGCTACAGTCCCGAGCGCATCAATCCAGGCGACCGCGAGCATCGCGTCTCCAGCATTGTCAAGGTCACCTCCGGTTCCACGCCCGAGGTCGCGCAGTTCGTCGATGATCTTTATGGCTCGATCATTACAGCCGGTACCTATCGAGCGGGCAGCATCCGTGTTGCGGAGGCGGCGAAAGTCATCGAAAACACCCAGCGAGATGTGAATATCGCCTTGATCAATGAGCTCGCGATGCTCTTCGAGCGGCTTGGCATCGACACCGAATCGGTACTGCAGGCGGCTGGCACTAAGTGGAACTTTCTGCCGTTTCGACCCGGTTTGGTAGGGGGGCACTGCATCGGTGTCGACCCATACTATTTGACCCATAAGGCCCAGACCGTGGGCCATCACCCGGAGATGATTCTCGCCGGGCGGCGTATCAATGACGGAATGGGCGGCTACGTGGCTGCTCAAGTCATCAAGCTTATGACGCAGCACAAACTGCAGGTGGTCGGTTCCAAAGTGCTTATCATGGGTTTAACCTTCAAGGAGAATTGCCCGGATCTACGCAACACTCGGGTGATCGACATCATCGCCGAGCTACGCGAATACAGCGCGGACATCGATGTTTTTGATCCAAATGCCGATCCGCACGAGGCCAGCGAAGAGTTCGGCTTGGCAATAATCGATGAGCCGCAAAGCGGCCAATACGATGCCCTGATCCTAGCCGTTGCCCACGATCAGTTTCGGGAGATGGGCGTGCAGCGTATCCGTACTCTGCTCAAACCGCGTGGAGTGCTTTACGATATCAAGTATATGTTTCCCGAATACGCGGTGGATGGCCGGCTATGACCAGCCTCCTGTCAGTGAAGGGTTCAACAACATGAAGTTCCTTGTCACCGGAGCCGCCGGCTTCATCGGTTATCACGTTGCGAAATGCCTACTCGATCGTGGTCGCGAGGTGGTTGGGCTCGACAATCTCAACGACTATTATGATGTTAATCTCAAGTTGGCTCGCCTGGCGCGCATCGAGGACCGGGACCGCTTTCGCTTCGTACGCCTCGACGTAGCCGAGCGCGACGGCATGGCCGCGTTGTTTCGCCACGAGCGCTTCGACCGCGTCATCCATCTGGCTGCTCAGGCGGGCGTGCGCTATTCGATCGAGGATCCGCACGCCTACGTTGACAGCAATGTCGTCGGCTTCATGAACGTGTTGGAGGGGTGCCGGCATAATGGGGTCGGGCATCTGGTTTACGCATCGACGAGTTCGGTCTACGGTGCCAATACACAGATGCCTTTTTCCGAGCATCAAAACGTATCCCATCCGCTCGCCATCTATGCGGCCACCAAGCGTGCCAACGAACTGATGGCACACAGCTATTCCCATCTCTTCGAGTTGCCGACCACGGGGCTGCGCTTTTTTACGGTCTATGGTCCATGGGGACGGCCAGACATGGCGTTGTTCAAATTTACCCGCGCCATTCTCGAGGGGCGCCCCATCGAGGTCTATAACTACGGTCATCATAAAAGGGATTTCACCTACGTCGATGACATCGTCGAGGGCGTGGTGCGTGCCTGTGACAGGGTGGCTGCCACCGACCCGACGTGGCAGGGTGATCACCCGAACCCGGCCACTGCTCATGCTCCGTTTCGGCTCTACAACATTGGCAACAGCCGACCGGTGGAACTATTGAAGTACATTGAGGTGCTTGAGGATTGTCTGGGCCGCAAGGCTGATAAGCAGTTGCTGCCAATGCAGCCGGGTGATGTGGCGGATACCTGGGCCGATGTTAGTGCGTTGAGCGATGAGGTCGGATATCAACCGAATACACCGGTCGAGGTTGGCGTGGAGCGCTTCGTGGAATGGTATCAAGCTTATTATCAGGACCCATGAGATCGAGATCAAACCGGCTCATCGTTCAGCAAGCCAACCGTTGCGGTCCATGGGGGACGTTCATTTGTTGAACGCGCAGCGGATCGAACAATCGTTTTTTCGAGCTCATGAGCATCTTTGAGCGGTATGGCGTACGGCCTTTACGTGGCTCGGAGCTACAGCGGCGTGTGGGCAACCGCATTGATCTTCTCGCGCATGCGGCGGCGATCCTCAGAATCGGCGGGCGGTGCTTGCTGATACGGTTCGGCCCAAGGTTCGTGTTGGAGCTCGATTAGAATCGGGAAATGATCGGAGCCAAAGTAAGGCAGGGTTCGAATCGACACCAGCGTGAAGTCGTCCGAGTGGAATAGGTGGTCCAGCGGCCAGCGTAGTAATGGATATCCCGCGTGGAATGTGCTAAATAGCCCACGCCCGATGCGCGGATCGAGTAAGCCGCTGATTTTTCGGAACAACCGTGTGGTTCTGGACCAGGCGACGTCATTAAGATCGCCCGTTACGATAACCGAGCGGTTGCCTTGCCCTACGGTCTTGCCCACGATTAGCAATTCCGCGTCGCGCTCCATCGAGGTTTCATTCTGCGTCGGGCTCGGCGGGGCGGGGTGCAGGCAATGCAGCTCCAAGCGATGGCCCGAGCGCAACACAAGCTCGGCATGCATGGAGGGGATATCTTTCTCGACCAGATAGCGGATTTTGGGGTCGATCAGTTCCAGGCGTGAATACAGATGCATGCCATAGAGATTATCCAGTGGGCACTTGAGACAATAGGGATAGCGTGGTTCGAGGGTGGCAAGCTGCTGCTCCCACCACGCATCGCTCTCCAGTGTCAGAACGACGTCTGGGCTGGTGTCTTCGATAAAGCGCAGGAGGTCCGGCGCCCGTCGGTTGGGTGTCAGCACGTTGGCCACCAACAGTCTGACTCTTTTTTGCGGCGCAATTGTGCGGGCGGCCATTACCTGTTTCGGGGTCAGCGGCGTGTAGGGCAAGACCCAGTGAAGCTGCCAGAGAGTTGCCGCGAACGCGGCAGCCAGGATCGCATAATCAATCGCTGAATATTCGAACACCCACGGATAAATAGCCAACGCCACTGCCCCGAGCACCGTGACTTGCAGGCGCGGGAAATCGAACAGCCGGATCCACCAGTCGGTTTTGCGCAACAATGGTATGGCGGTTGCCAGGATTGGAACCAGAGCAAGAGTTACCGTGAGCGATTTGATGGTTTCCGAAAGCATGGTTCCAGGTGGGCTGATGCTGTTGTTGGATGGGGTAGGATATCATCCTGAAGAGCCTTTTCGCCCCGGCTCGAAAAGGGCTCTTTCAAGCAGCGCCACGTTGCGCAGATTGGCCTTGTAACCGGCATCGAATGCGTCTCCCAATAAAGGGATACTGCCCGCTACCGAGTCTATCAACACGTTCAGGAGCATCTTCAGAAGACTTTCCGAGGGTGCGCCCAATCGTCCGGCCTCTGCAACGAGCCACAGCGAGACAATGGCGCTTGCGGCATCGCCGAGTCCTGGTACAAGTCCGATCAATGGATCCAGCCCGAAGCGCCAACGGGTACCGGGTAGCTGGAATTCGCTATCCAGCAACCGTGCCAAACGCTGCAATCGCCTGAAGCGTTTCAGCGTATCAGGCGATTGCGTTACAGAAAATGGTTTGCTATTGCTCATCGCCTGGCGATGATCCAGACCGCATGCACGATACCAGGGATATAGCCGAGCAGGGTGAGCAGGATATTCAACCAGAATGCGCCGCCGAGCCCCACTTGCAAAAAGACGCCAAGCGGCGGTAGCAGGATGGCAAATATAATACGGATTAAATCCATTTTGCTTGCCTCGCCGATGTGTTGCAATGATCTCTTCGAGCTGGGATTAGATATGTTCTCTCTGCCGAGAGAAAGAGTAAAATTTGCTTCCTTCCCCAATATCGATCGCTGATTTTCGGAGGTCGGCTTTTCCAAACGCCGGCGGTCAGCCTCAGTGAGTGGAGTCTATACCCCGCAGCTCATCGCCAGCAGTTGCCTCCGCATCGAGTAAAAGGTTCGTCATGCGCCGATCAGGGGCGTTTGGGGCAAGCTTATGGTGCTTCCCCCTTCGTGGGGTCGGGCGGGCGATCGATCAGCCAAGCATAGTCTTATTTGATTCACGCAGTCTACCGGCAAGATCGCGGGCACTGTGACACAGGGATAGTCGGTGTGTCCCTTGGCAGAAGTTCGACTATGGTCATGAGCCTCATCCAGTTCCAATGCAGCCTGTCTTTGCTCGAATTTATGCAGCGCCACGATGGTGAGGCGGCGAGCGAGCGGGGCTGTTGTGGAACGCCGGTGTCAGCCGCATGACCACGGCCTTCTGGGAAGCCTACTTCGATCAAGCCGAGCGGGCCTTGTTGTTTTTTTGCCAGGCGACGTCTCCTGTGTGTCTTATGAATTGCCGGATTTGGCATCATGTGTCCGCTGGTGTGAGAGGAAGGTCCAGCGACCAACCCTGGAACTGGATCAGCGCCTCAACCCCGCATCCGCCGCCCCCCTCTTGGAGGCGGTGTGCTCGGGGACGTCCAGACATTGCGGATCGCCTGACGACCCCGTTCTGGGAATCCCCTGGAGAAGCGTAGTCGTGCGCTGCTGCCGCGGCCGAGACATTCGATCAACCCACTGTCTATGCCATGCAGGCGTACCACGTCGGAGACGGCGGAGACAAAGCCTTGTGGTGGGTTGCCATGCTTTATGTAGACCGTTCGGCTGCTGATTTCCAACCGATATACCGATTGGAATCGGTTGAGCATGGGGCGTAGTGTGTTGTTCATGTCAGGCTCTTACATAGCGATTACTACTGATGGGGACCAGAAGAATACCTGTAGCGTTTCGCGCAGCCAACCTAAACGGCCCAGCTGGAAAGGCGCTGGACAGATCCAACAGTCAGTTCCAGCGTGTCGGCGGCCGGGTTCGGGTCGGTGTCAGCGCTTGTTTGTTAGGGGAATCGGTGCGCTTCAATGCGGGGCACAAGCGGGACCGATTCGTGTCGGATCGGCTGGCACAGTATTTCGAGCTCGTTCCGGTCTGTCCGGAGGTGGGCATTGGTTTGGGCATACCGCGAGAGCCAATCCGTCTCGTGGGCGATCCGCAGCAGCCAAGGGCCGTCGGCACGCGCCATGAGGCTGTGGATGTGACGAGCCCACTCACCGACTACGCACATCGAATGCACCGTGAGCTTGGTGACATCAGCGGCTATATTTTCAAGAGCAAGTCCCCGAGCTGCGGTATGGAGCGGGTCAAGGTCTATGGGCGTGACGGATCGCTGCGTGGTAGTGGTCGGGGAATTTACGCCGCCGAAATCATGAGGGCGAATCCGTTGCTGCCCGTCGAGGAGGAAGGGCGGCTGAATGATCCGATCTTGCGCGAGAATTTTATCGAGCGGCTCTATGCATATCGACGCTGGCAGGAGTTGCTGGAAGAAGGGGTAACGCCTGCTACGCTCGTTGCGTTCCATACTCGGCACAAGCTGATACTCATGGCTCACGGCGCGCACCGGGCGAGGGGACTCGGGCGTCTCATCGCCCGAGTGGGAAGTGAGCCCATCGAGCCATTGACGGCCGAGTACGGTGCGGGTTTTATGAACGTATTAGCCTACCGCGCCACGCGAGCTCGGCATACCGACGTGCTCTTTCATGTGATGGGCTACCTCAAGCGCCAGTTGGATAGCGAGGACAAGGCCGAGCTGGTCGATCTCATCCACGATTACCGACAGGGCGTGGTGCCGCTCATCGTTCCGGTGACATTGTTGCGTCATTACTTCCGACGCCATCCTGAACCTTATATCGACAACCAGCTCTATTTGAGCTGGCAGCCGGCGGGGCTCAGCCTCTGGAATCACATCTAAGATATTTGATCCCAGGTATCCGTTGCACTTACAGCAAAATGATCGAGCTCAGGATGCGTTGGATAATGGCTTCGTAAGCATCGAAATAATGGGGTTTCGCACCTGTATAAAGGATGAGATGCAGGCGTCCGGTTTGGGTAACCATCCCTGTAGCTAATCCCCGGTACGTCACACCGATATCCGCTTTAAAGCGCAAGTCGAAACGAAAGCCTGATTGCCCGCCGAATTCAGCAGGCTGTAATCGCTCCACCACAACGTCGATTGCGCCGGATTGCGCCAGGGTGGTGGCGACAAGCTCCATCACATCATGGGCCCGCATGCCTTTATGATATGTTGGCCGCTGTTCCCATGCCTGCTTAGATATCGAACGCCTCGGTGTCGGGAGCAAGCTGTCTCCCGCCTCGAGGCCCGCATACAGGCGCAGTTGTTCGAGCTGGGGCCCGTCCACGGTCCAGATTTGCAGCTTGCGGTCTTGCTGACGGCTCCATTCGATCTGCGGATCGACCCGATACCCCTCTCCAATCTCGTCATGCTCGTCGGGCTTGACCATGAGTGGGTCGCCGCAACCGGTGAGCATTGCGGCACCGAGGCTCAATAGTGCCCAAAGCCAGGGCGGTGTACTCACGGCAACCGCTCCAAATAGGCTTCGATCATGGCGGCATCGTCAGGCGATTTCGCCGTCTTCAAGTAGCGACGGAAGGCCCGGCGTGCCTCGACTACCCGATTGGCGCGCCACAGGACGCGTCCGAGCTCACGGTGGGTCGTAACGGGCACGCTTGGATAATACAGAGCCTGGCGATAGGTTTCGGCGGCGCGTTCCAGATCGCCCGTCCCGCCGCGCAACCGGTACAGTTCGCCCCGATAGTAGTAAAGCTCGCCGAGGTTCTCTCCCTGTTCGATCAGCCGTTCGAGCAGTACGCGCACGCGGCAAAAACGTCGTGTGGCGAGCTCCATACGCAGCCATTTGCCGCGCTTCGGCAGTGTCGCTGCAAGGAAATCGCTGCGCCCGGTGATTCCGTTTCTACTGGATCGTTCGGCCAGGCGACGCAGGTTCTGCAGCCGCTCTTCCGAAGGTGGGTGGCTTGCGAACAAGGCCGGCGGGTTCGGCAGGGCGCATTCGCGTTGCTCCTCGATGAGGTTTGCCCAGACCTTGGCCGCCTCGCCAGGAGCATACCCCGCCTTGACCATCAACTCGAAACCGTGCCGATCCGCCTCGGCCTCTTGTTCCCGTGAATAGGCGGCCAGGTAGCCCATAGCGATCAATTGACCGATATTTCCGGTGCTGAACCCGACCGGTCCGGCGCTGATGACGCCGATGCCCCCGAAAAGCAAGCCGAGCTGGGTAGCGAGTAGCAGGCTCGCGGTTTGACGGGTGGTCTGGAATTGCTCCAGGCCGTGTCGCAGCGTGTAATGGGCCGTTTCGTGGGCGAGCACCGTGGCCAGTTGGGCCTCGTTATCGACCCGCAGTAACAGGCCGGTCCAGACCTGCTCGAAGCCATTTGGGGCCATTGCAGCGTTGAAGTCGGGAACCTTCATGGTATAAACCCGGATCTCCGGACAATAAGCGGCGCTGACCCGACACTGAACGCCTGCAACATATTCTTCAAGCTGTGGATTTCTAACGCGCCGGCCGGAGATCGCCACGCTTTGCTCAGCTTTGCGTGAGGCCAGCCATAAGCCCCTCTCGGAAACCTCCGTCGGTTGGTTTCGGCCCGGTTCCAGCTTGCCGACCTGAACGGAGCATCCGCCGAGTGTGGCCGTCAAAACCAGCATGGCAAGCGGGCAGTACTTCATAGCGGCAGTCCCGAGAGCAGTCGCTCACAGCGATTGCGGATGCCATCCGGGCGATTGACATCCAGCGACTGGCCCTGCAATAGATTGGTCCAGATGACCGCCCCGGTGTTCAGGTCGATTAACGAGGCGAACCCCACCGACTGGCTGGTAGGGTGGATGAATCCGAACAATACAAAACTGATTGCCGCGAATAGGGCGCGTTCGACTGTGGATGTGGCTTGCCGGTAGACCAGGAAAAGCGCGTAGTCCGCAGCGTAATCGGCCCTGATCGGCGCTACGCTCTCGCCCAGTGTCCAGTCCAGCCCTGACTGCTTGGTCGGCAGCGCTGCCCGCTGCTGTGCGGCTCCGTAGCGGTAGGTCAGGATGGTCTGCAGTACCGTCTCGTGCAGCGCGATCGCCTCGAGATGCTTTTCGGCATACGGCACGATGCCTGTGGCACGACGGTAGCGGATCATCTCCGCGCCGTGCTTCCTGAGGGTATCTGCGACGGCATCCACCAAGCCAGCCTGCGCCAGCGCCGTCCAGTCTGCTCTTGGCAAGGGCACTCCGGCCGTGGCCAGTTCTACGGCTGCGACGTCGGGCGGCATGAGCAATACCCGCAAGGGTTTCGTGGCCGAGGGGAGCTCTTTTGCCAGATACGGCTGCACCTGGACGCAAGCGGCCAGCCCAAGCGGCACCATCAGCATGGCCAGCGTGCGCGTCAGGCGATACCTACGGCGCCACCGTGTTCCATTCATCGCGCGAAACCCATGGCGATCCTGCACCCCACCCAGGGTGGTTCCCCTAATCATGGCCGCATGCTGGCTTGGTGACTAGGGCTTCGGCTCCGCTCGGCCGAGCACGTGCTGAGTCCCGTTGCAATAGCCCGCTTCCGTTCCAGAGCCGGTGCTCCAGCCCGGCGAGGGATTGCCCAGTTGTAACCGGATACCCGGCTCAGAAGGTCTTGACAACGGCGCTTTAATAGCTCAACCGGTATCACGGCCGGTTCAAAGAGGCGGCAAATAACGCTTCAGTTGGATATCTTCGGGCAGTTTGTAGTCTAAATGGATAATTTAAGCCTGTGTGCGCGCTTGGTTGGCCGCTTTGATCGAAGCAACGATAGTGTATCGACATCTGGGCACAGGCCAGCGGCACTGGACCGGCAAGGGGGTGAGCTGCAATGGCAGGCTCGCCGGGGCAATTCTGACAGGGTAGCGATATATGGCAGCTCCACTGGCAGAGGTTGGGCGCGCGGTCTCCCGCCATCCGTGCGGTGCTCCACTGATCGAGTTCCGCGATCTCGTCAAACGCTATGAGTCCCCACAAGACCGGATTGTGTTCGACGGTATATCGGGCACCATCGTGGCCGGTGAATTTCTGATCATCGTTGGTCGCAGTGGCTCCGGGAAATCCACGCTTTTAAATCTTCTCGGCGGTCTCGATCGCCCGAGCAGCGGTCATGTAAGTGTGGATGGCCATCCCCTCAGTGTACTCAGCGACCGGGAGCTTACACTCCTGCGCCGACGGCGTATCGGCTTTATTTTCCAGGCCTACAATCTGATTTCCACGCTCACAGTGCGAGAGAACCTGTTGTTGCCCTTGGAGCTCAATGGGTTGGCGGGCGCCACGGACACAGTGAGCCAATGGCTCGA
Source organism: Gammaproteobacteria bacterium (assembly GCA_030433275.1). Lineage (GTDB taxonomy): Bacteria > Pseudomonadota > Gammaproteobacteria > Nitrococcales > Nitrococcaceae > Nitrococcus. The sequence continues at coordinate 63,951 of JAUILK010000008.1, read as the reverse complement.
TCGAGTCGGGCTCTTGGGCTTGGAAGAGGCTTACCCGGATCAACTCTCTGGCGGCGAGCAACAGCGGGTTGCGGTGGCGCGAGCGTTGGTACACGGGCCCGATCTAATTCTAGCGGACGAGCCGACCGGCAATTTGGACCTGGATCATGCGACCCGAGTAGTGGCGTTGCTCGATGAGCTTTGCCGCAGCAGCGGCAAGACGCTGGTCATGGTGACCCACAGTCGCGAGGTGGCGGGTAAGGCCGACCGTATGTTGACCATTCGCGAGGGGCGGTTGTTGGAGGTTCGCGAGTGATGCAAATCGTGTTGCGCGCGGGCCGGCGCGCCCTGTGGCGCCACCCCATGCAGTTGCTGCTGGCGGTGGCCGGTGTAGCGCTCGGTGTGGCGGTGGTGATCGGTATGGATCTGGCCAATCAGAGCGCGAGTACGGCCATGCGGCAGTCCATGGAGGCGGTAACCGGGCGGATTACCCATCAGATTTTCGGCGGTCCCGAGGGTTTGCCGGAGGCGCTCTATGTCAAGCTGCGCACGCGGCATGGTCTTTGGCAAACCGCTCCGGTGCTGACGGGTGGCGTCACGGTTGCGGCGGCCGGCGATCGGTCGCTCACATTGTTTGGGATCGACCCCATTGCGGATGACCCGTTGCGGGGGGGCAGCGCGGTGCCACAGCAGGGCGAAGGCACCCAGGGAATATTCCAAGACTTGTTGCTCGATGCCGGGAGCGTGGTATTGCCGGCGGAAGAGGCGCAGCGCCTCGGCGTGGCAGCTGGAGATACGTTTGCCGTGCAAGTCGGCGAACAACAACGGCGCCTGCATGTGGTAGCCGTGGCGGAGGATTCCGCTCACGATTTGAGCGGCTATGCCTTTACGGATATCGCCACCGCGCAGGAAGTGCTCGGCCGGATCGGCCGACTGTCCAGAATCGATTTGATCCTTGCTGGCGTCGACGAGGCCAACCGGATCCGTGCCACGTTGCCATCTGGTGCCATGCTGGTTCCGACGGCGACTCGGGCCACTGCGATGCAGCAGATGCGCGCGGCCTTCCAGACCAACCTGACGGCGCTTTCCCTACTCGCTTTGGTGATCGGCTTGTTCCTGGTGTTCAACACCATCTCCTTCATGGTCGTGCAACGGCGCCGAATGATTGGCATATTGCGTGCCGTTGGGGTGACCCGCCGGCAGATTCTCGGCCAGGTGCTGAGCGATGCCGCGCTCATCGGATTGGTTGGTACGGCGCTTGGCGTAGTGTTGGGAATGGTGCTCGGTGTCGGATTGGTCGATCTGGTAGGACGCAACAGCACCGATAACTCGCTCCCTGAGGCGATAACACGTTTTCAGATCGATCCCTTGAGTCTTGCCAAGGGGATTCTGCTCGGAATCGTCGGTTCGATGTTGGCCGCCGTACCGCCGGCTTTCGAAGCGGCAACGGTTCCGCCCCGGGCGGCGATGGATCGAAGCGAACTGGAGCGGCAGGTGCATCGCGGCGCCCGGTGGGCCGCCCAATTCGGCGGACTAACGCTGTTTGCCGGAGGCGTGATTCTGGCGGCGAGCTCCGGTCTGATTGCCGCCTTCATTGGTTTGTTTGGGGTGATATTGGGCGCCTCTTTGCTAGCTCCATTGGCCTCTGCTCGCTCGACCACGGCGCTGGCTCGGTTTTTTCCGCAACGGCCCATCGTGCGCTTGGTGCTGCGCGGCGTGGCGGCCTCGCTCAGCCGCACCGGAGTGGCAGTTGCCGCGCTGGCGGTGGCCATATCGGCCATGATCGGGGTGGCGGTCATGATCGATAGCTTCCGGGGCAGCTTCATCGTCTGGTTGCAACAATCCTTGCGTGCCGATTTCTACATCGCCGCCATGCAGGAGCGCGGCACGGTGGACGATGCCCTTGCCAAACGCATCGAATCCCTGCCCGGGGTGGCCTTCATAACCCGTTCCCGCCGCTATCGGTTACCGAGCGCGGACGGATTTACGGCCATCTGGGCACTGGGCCTCGAACGGCAGGGCTGGCAGGACTTCGATATCCGCGCCGGTGATCGGGAAGCTGCCTGGCAGGCGTTTCGCTCCGGTACGGGTGTACTAATCAGCGAGCCCTATGCTTACAAACACGGTTTACGGGTAGGGGAAGCATTGGCGTTGCACACCGCACTCGGTGAGCGCACTTTCCGGGTGGCTGGGATCTTTCGGGACTATGGATCTCCTTATGGCGTGGTGTTGATCTATCGACCGGCCTACCAGCGGCTGTTTGATGACGATCGGCTTTCGGGGCTGGGTGTTCATCTTGCCGCCGGCAGCGACCGGGGCGCGGTGCATCAGCACCTGGAGACCGCTATCGCCGGCTTGGCCGGAGTTCGAGTCCGCGACACCCAGTCGATCCGAGAGCATTCGGTGGCGGTTTTCGACCAGGAGTTCGTTATCACCTCGGTGCTGCGCTCGCTGGCGGCGTTGGTGGCCTTCGTCGGTGTGGTGGGTGCTTTGATGGCGTTGCAGCTCGATAGGACCCGCGAGCTCGCGGTGTTGCGCGCCATCGGTTTCACCCGCATTCAGCTTGGCGGCTTGATTACCGCCCAAAGCGGGGTGTTGGGGCTGGCGGCCGGGTTATTTGCGCTCCCGATGGGTTTGCTGCTTGCCTGGCTGCTCGTGTTCGTCATTAACCATCGGGCTTTCGGCTGGAGCATGGAGTTCACGATTAGCCCCATGCCGTTGCTGGAAGGGATCGGATTGGCGGTCGGCGCGGCTTTGGTCGCGGCGCTCTACCCGGCCTGGCGGGCGATGCGCACGCTGCCGGCTCGCGGTTTGCAGGAGGAGTAACGTGCGTTATCTGCTCACTGTTCTGGCGCTGATCGTCCTCGGCGGAACAATTTGGTGGTGGCTTGCCGCCGGCACGGCGGATCAAGATCAGCAACCGGTCACTAACGCAGCGGCTTTCCGCGCGTCGGAGGATGATGACATGGCCGGTTATGCCAAGGTGACCGGTCCCCGGCCGATGCAGTTCCCTGATGACCACGGCGCCCATCCCGACCACCGGATCGAGTGGTGGTATTTTACTGGTAACCTCGCTACGGAGCAGGGGCGTCCCTTCGGTTTCGAGCTCACTTTCTTTCGGTTTGCCATGGCGCCGACAACGGCCCCTAGGGCGTCGGATTGGGCCACCCGGCAGATGTGGGTGGCCAATTTCGCCATAAGCGACATAGCACCCGAGCGGTTTCGCTTCTTTAAGCGCTCGCAGCGCGGTGCCGTTGGGTTGGCGGGCGCGCAGACTCATCCGGTGCGGATTTGGCTCGACGATTGGCAGGTGCGGGCGCAGTCGGTGGACCGCCTTTTTCCGGCCCAATTGCAGGCCGAACAGGAAGGCGTGGGGATCGAGCTGCATTTGACCAGCGCCAAGCCTTTGGTGCTCCAGGGGAATGCCGGCTACAGCCGTAAAAGCGCCGGGCCCGGCAACGCCTCCTATTATTACTCGTATACTCGGCTGCAGGCGCAAGGCACGCTCAGTCTGGACGGCGAATCCTACCCGGTAAGCGGAACCGCTTGGATGGACCGCGAGTGGAGTTCCAGCGTATTGGCGGCCGATCAGGCCGGTTGGGATTGGTTCTCGCTACAGCTCGACGACGGCCGCGACCTCATGCTCTATCGCCTGCGCCGACGGGACGGCTCCGCCGACCCACACTCCGCAGGCACACTGATCGGTAAGGGGGGCGCATCGCAACACCTCACGGCGGCGGATTTCACTTTGACACCCTTGCGTTATTGGCGCAGCGAGGCCACCGGCGCTTCTTATCCGGTAACTTGGCGGGTAGAGGTGCCATCGCAACACCTGGAGTTCGACGTGGAGGCACGCATGCCCAATCAGGAGCTCGATCTGCGCGTGCGCTATTGGGAAGGGGCCGTATCGGTAGTTGGCGACAACATCAGCGGCCGTGGCTACCTCGAGCTCACGGGCTACGGGCCGGAAGACCAACCTGCTGCTCCAGCCGACGGATAACGGTCTCTAGGTCGCCGCAACGCAGTTGGGCCTGAAGCTCCGAGCGGATGCCAACTAGAATATTAATGCCGGATGAGGTGATTTCGTAGATTTTCCAGTTGCCGTCGTGGTTATGCAGCTGCAGTTCGAGTTGCACCCAACCCAGGCTCTGGATCGCTGCAATCACTTGGACAGTGGCCGTGCGGCGTGCCACGTCATAGCGCGCCAACCGATAATGGATCCGGACATCATGGACGAACTGAGCGAGTTCGGCGGCATGCTTTGCCATTGCTCGGCTGCAGAGTTGGAGCAAATGCGCACGAAAGGCTCGTCGAAACCGCTCGCACTGGGACGGCGTGGCGCATTGCCAATACGATCCGAGCACATAGCGGGCCATGCGCGTGAGATCAAGATGCGGCAGGGTGATCCGTTCAATCAGCTGCCGGGTTAGTACGGCATCACGCTCGCTGCACAGCCTGTCAAGCCAGCGCTTCAGTTCACGCAGGGCTTCGCTGATCATCGCTCGCACGGCGCTATCGGGGCGATCGCTGGCCTCGGTCTGTGCGCTTACCAAAAGGCTGAACATCAGCAAACCGGCCGCCATCAACATGGGCGCTCGGCTCAATGCAGCTACGAACCAATCTGGATTGGTCATGGGGGCCACCTAAAATAGTGCGTGCCTTAATATTTTAAAGGCATATCGCCACGGTTTTGCCGTGCTTACTCTACCCATCGATCCGTGCTGTGAATGCCATAGGCTAATATTGCTACGCGCTACGATCCAGCCCCCTGTGCGGATTCGTGCGGCGGCCAGGCGTCTGCATAGAAGCAGCGCTTCGGCATTCGTAAATACAGGCTTTGGGTACGCGGCGAGCTGCCGGCTGACCGGCCGAGCGGATGCCAGGGTAGGTCGGGCTTCCCAGCCACTGAAGCGGGGCCCGCCGAGTTCGAATATTGGTTTCTGACGCCTGGTGCCCAGACGGACACGGCTGAGGTGATCGCTCCCTCGCTCATGGTCTGATCCGGCTATCGCTTCGTGCGCGCGGCCAGGGCGCGGGGCATCTCCGTCGCCCGGCTGAACGAGGGCTGAACCCGGGCGGATGCCGAGGCGAGCTTCAAGGTGGTCGGCCGCTGCGCCGGCGTGCTGAGCGCATTGGCGCAGCGACTCGAGGCCGACCTGAGCCCGGCTTCACCCGCCGATGCGCGCGCGTAGCTTGTGGGCGGCTGCGATCATATTGGCAAGCGCCGGCTTGCTCTCTTCCCAGGCGCGGGTCTTGAGACCGCAGTCCGGATTGATCCAGAGCCGTTGCTGTGTGATGACCTCGGCGGCGTTTTCCAGCTGCTGCGCTATTTCCGCAACACTCGGTACCCGCGGGGAATGGATGTCGTAGACGCCGGGGCCGATCTCGTTGGGGTAGTCGAACTCGGCGAAGACGGCCAGCAGCTCCATATCCGAGCGTGAGGCCTCGATGGTGATCACATCGGCGTCGAGTTCGGCGATGGCGCGTATGATGTCATTGAACTCCGAGTAGCACATGTGGCTGTGGGTCTGGGTTTCATCCTGCACGCCAGCCGTCGCCAGGCGGAAGGCGCGCACGGCCCAGCCCAGATACGCCGCTCGTTCGCTGCCGCGCAGCGGTAAGCCTTCGCGCAAGGCGGGTTCGTCTACCTGAATCGCCCGAATGCCGGCGGCCTCCAGATCGCCCACCTCGTCGCGCAACGCCAGAGCAATTTGCTGGCAAGTATCGGCACGGGGCTGATCGTCGCGCACGAACGACCACTGCAGGATGGTGACCGGCCCGGTCAGCATGCCCTTGACCGGGCGCTCGGTCAGCGATTGCGCATAACGGATCCACTCCACCGTCATGGGCCCGGCGCGGCGGACATCGCCGTAGATGATGGGGGGTTTGACACAGCGTGAGCCGAAGCTTTGTACCCAGCCTTGCTGAGTGCTCGCGAAGCCCTCCAGCAGTTCGCCGAAGTACTCCACCATGTCGTTGCGCTCGGGTTCTCCGTGGACCAGCATGTCCAGTCCCAATGCCTCCTGCGCCTTGATGGTGTGCTTGATCTCAGCGCGCATGCGCTCTTCGTAGGTGCCTCGGTCCAGCCGTCCGGCCCGGTAGTCACGGCGTGCCGCCCGGATCGATTGCGTCTGCGGGAACGAGCCGATGGTGGTGGTGGGCAGGAGCGGCAGATTCAGACGGGCGCGCTGCAACGGCGCGCGCTGCGAATAGGCAGAGGCGCGCCGGCTCATGGCGGGTGTGACGGCGTGGAGCCGTTGTTGGACGGCGGCGTTATGGATGCGCGACGAATCCCGCCGGGCGGCAAGCGCAGCGCGGTTGGCCGTCAGGGCGTGGGCGAGGCTCGCGCGGCCCTCGCGCAGTGCCCGGCCCAGAAGCGCCACCTCCTCGAGCTTTTGCACGCCGAAGGCGAGCCAGTTCCTGAGCTCATCATCCAGCCGTGTCTCGCCGGTGAGGTCGACGGGCACATGCAGCAGCGAGCAGGACGGCGCCAGCCAGAGCCGATCGCCGAGTTGGTCGTGGACACGCTCCAGCGGTTCGAGCCAAGCCTCTAGGTCGGTGCGCCAGATGTTGCGGCCATCGACCACTCCGGCGGAGAGCACTTTATTATCGGGAAGCCGCGACAGGATTTCACTCAGCTGCTCCGGTGCCCGCGCCAGGTCCACGTGTACGCCGCCGACCGGCAACTGCAGGGCCCACTCCAGATTGTCGCCGAGCCCACCGAAATAAGTGGTTAGCAGCAGCTTGGGGCTTTGTTGGGCTGCGAGCTGTTGGTAAGCCGCTTTGAAGGCGGCCTGCCAGGCCGCGTCGAGGTCGCAGACCAGGATGGGCTCGTCTATTTGGACCCACTCGATGCCGCGCACGGCGAGTCGTTGGAGGAGCTCGGCGTAGATCGGCAGCAGCCGCTCCAGCAGTTCGAGTTTGTCGAACGCCGCGCCGCGAGGCTTGCCGAGCCACAAATAGGTGAGGGGGCCGAGCAGCACGGGTTTGCTGCGCCGACGCTCGGCGCGGGCTTCGTCGAGTTGCGCCTCGAACGTGTGCGCATGCAGGGTGAAACGCTGGTCATGGGCCAATTCGGGAACGATGTAGTGGTAGTTGGTATCGAACCACTTGGTCATCTCGCAGGCGGTGACGTCCTCACCGCGCGGGGCTCGGCCGCGAGCCATTCGAAAATAGCGGTCGAGGTCGACGTTATCCTCGCCAATCTTCCGGCCGAAGCGCTCGGGTATCACGCCGAGCAGTACGGAGGTATCCAGCACGTGGTCGTAGAAGGAAAAATCCCCCACCGGCACGAGATCGAGGCCGGCCTCGGCCTGCAGCGCCCAGTGCCGGGAGCGCAAGTCACGCCCCGTGCGTAGCAGCGTATCCTGGTCGATTTCACCCCGCCAGTAGGTGTCGAGCGCACGTTTGAGCTCGCGGCGCGCTCCGATCCTCGGGAAGCCCAATGCATGTGTGGTGGCCACAGTATCCTCCAATAAAGTGCCTCATTTGTCAGCCATTCAGTGTCGGCGTTGATTGGCTATGAGACAATTTCAAATTATTCAAAGATAATATGAATTATTTTCATATTTAGCTGCGGATTCACCCATGTACCTGGAATTTCGTCACCTACGCACGCTGCAGGCAATCCGCGCTGTCGGGAGCCTGGCCGGAGCCGCGACGCGGCTGCACGTCACGCAAAGCGCTTTGTCGCACCAGATAAAAGCCTTGGAGCAGCACTTCGATACGACGCTGTTCTTCCGGCAGTCCCGGCCGCTGCGTTTGAGCCCGGCCGGAGAGCTGCTGGCGGATCTCGCTGAGCGGCTGTTGCCCGAGGTGGTGGCGGCGGAGCAGCGGCTCGCGGGCATGGCGCTCGGGCGCCAAGGCCGGTTGCACATTGCCATTGAATGTCACAGCTGCTTCCAGTGGTTGTTGCCCACCATGGACCGTTATCGGGAGGACTGGCCGGTGGTGGAGATGGACCTCTCGCTCGGGTTCAGCTTCCATCCCTTGCCGGCCTTGGTGCGCGGCGAAATCGATTTGGTGGTGACCTCCGATCCGGACCCGGACCTGCGGGGGATTCATTACGAGCCGTTGTTCCGCCACGAGGTGCTATTGGCGATGCATACCGGATCACCCTTGGCGAGCAAAGCCTGGCTGGCGCCGCAGGATCTGGCCGCCACGACGCTGATCACCTATCCGGTGTGCCGCAGCCGTTTGGACGTGTTCGCCCGCTTTCTCGAGCCGGCCGGCGTGGAGCCGGCGGCCGTGCGGACTTCGGAGCTGACCGTGATGATCATTCAGCTCGTGGTGAGCCGGCGCGGCGTGGCGGCCCTGCCGAACTGGGCGCTGGACGAATACCGGGATCAAGGGCAGTTGGTCGCCCGCCCCTTGGGCCGCGGCGGGCTCTGGAGCCCATTGTATGCCGCAGTCCGCGAAGAGAGCCGGGCGGCTCCGTTCATCGAGGCCTTCCTGAGGCTCGCCCGCGCGGTAACCGCCGAGCGGCTGAGCGGAATCGAGCCGCTCGGTGTCTGAACAACGAGCTTGCTTTAGGCGTCGTCACCCAATATATTGGGCCTCAATATTACTCTACATCCTATATTTAGGTTGTCAGGGGTGGGGAACGCCGGTGTAAATCCGGGGCTGTCGCGCAACGGTAACGCGGTTTTGACCGCGAAGCCCGATCACCACCCGAGGCCACGGATGCCGTCGCTCGCGGCGGTGTCCGCCGTAGGAGACCTTCGCGTCAAAGGCTCCCGGTATGGGTGCATTCCGCTTCGTGGGCTGTCCCTGCCCGGTGACTGCGCGCGCGGGTTCCTCCGATCGAAGGATCTGATACCGGAGGTAACCATGCCGGCTCAAAGCGTCGTTTCCCCGCCAGCTGAATCGTTCGAACACTCTGAATCCCAGGCCATAGACCTTCACGTCATCCGCCGGGACGGCCAGGTCTCGTCCTTCGATCCGGACAAGATCACCGTGGCCATGACCAAGGCCTACCTGGCCGTCGAGGGTGCCAACGCCTCGGGTTCGCAGCGCATCCGTGAGACGGTGGCGCGTCTGGCCAGCCAGGTGGTCGAGGCGCTGGCCCGCCGCCAACCCGCCGGCGGCCGCGTCCACATCGAGGATATTCAAGATCAGGTCGAGCTTGCGCTGATGCGCGCCGGCGAACACCGCGTGGCGCGCGCCTACGTGCTCTACCGCGAGGAGCGCGCCCGTGCCCGGCAAGATCAGGCCGAGCCGGCGGCGGCGCAGGCCGAGAGTCTGCGCGTGACTCGGGCGGACGGCCGCCAAGTACCGCTTGACGAGGCCCGCCTGCATCACCTCGTCGCCGAGTCCTGTCACGGCGTCGCCGGTGTGGACCCGGTGGCGATCATCGAGGCCACGCGGCGCAACCTCTACGACGGCGTGCCGGAGAGAGAGATCGACACCGCGCTGGTGATGTGCGCGCGCACGCTGATCGAGCAGGAGCCCGGCTACAGCTACGTCGCCGCCGGTCTGCTGCTGGACGCCTTGCGCCGTGAGGCGCTGAGCTTTCTCGCCGGCGCCGCGGCGGCCGCCGGCTTCGAGGAGATGGCGCAGCGCTATCCGGAGTATTTCACCGCCTACGTGCGCCGGGGCGTGGAGCTCGAGCTGCTCGATTCGCGGCTGCTCGAATTCGATCTCGAGCGGCTCGGCCGGGCGCTCGAACCGGCGCGCGACCGCCAGTTCGGCTACCTCGGTCTGCAGACCCTCTACGATCGCTACTTCCTGCACTGCGACGGCACGCGCTTCGAGCTGCCCCAGGCGTTCTTCATGCGCGTCGCCATGGGGCTCGCGCTGAACGAGATCGACCGCGAGGACCGCGCCGAGGAGTTCTACCGCCTGCTCGCCTCGTTCGATTTCATGAGTTCCACGCCGACGCTGTTCAACGCCGGCACCCGCCGCCCGCAGTTATCGAGCTGCTATCTCACCACGGTGCCCGACGATCTCGACGGCATTTACTCGGCCATCCGCGACAACGCGCTGCTCTCCAAGTTCGCCGGCGGGCTCGGCAACGACTGGACCGGCGTGCGCGCGCTCGGCGCCCACATCAAGGGCACCAACGGGCGCTCCCAGGGCGTGGTGCCTTTCCTCAAGGTGGCCAACGATACGGCGGTCGCGGTCAATCAGTGTTTCGCCGCCGACACGCCGGTGCATACAGCAGACGGCGCGAAGCCGATTGCGGAGGTCACAACGCGTGATCTGGTAGTGGGTCAGCGCGGCGAGTACCGGCAGGTCGAAGATAAATTCTCGTATCACCAGACCGAGCCCATGGTGGAGTTGAACATCAAGCACGCCATCGAGCCGATCCGGGTGACTACCGGACATCCGTTGTGGGCGTTGCGCGGTGTACCGATGGAACAGGCCGGCCATCGAACCGAGAGTTGGTTGAGCAAAGGTAAGGTGAAACCGCAGTGGGTCGCGGCCGGCGAATTGACGCGGGGTGATTACGTCGCTCAGGTGGTCCCCAAGGAAGTAGTGCCCGTCGATGGGCTGAATGATGACGACGCCCGACTGTACGGTATTCTGCTCGGCGATGGTCATCTCTCCAAGGGCGGCCGACAGTGGGGCGTGTCCGGCAATCCCGAGAAGGACGGCCATCTTCGATTCGTGCGCGATTACCTCAAAGCCCGTGGTATCCATTTTTGGACGACTGCCCGAGGCACGAGCTACGCCCAGGTCCACTGGGCGGCCGGGTGCGGTGTGCTGCGTGATGCCACCACTGGCCGAATCACCGGGGCCGGCGTTGCCACTCTGCCGTTTACATATGACGATCTGTGCGACCCGCAAGGCAACAAGCGCATTCATCGGCGCTTCAGCCATCTGCCGCGTTCGCAGACCCTGTCCCTGGTGCAGGGCCTGCTGGAAACCGATGGTGGGATCAGCCGGGGCAAGGAAATCTACTTCACCAGCACCTCGCGAGCGCTGGCTGAGGGGCTGCGCTATCAGCTCCTACGCTTGGGCGTGCCCACCGCTGGGCAATATCGGGAGCGCTTGCAAAACCACGAGGGCCGCCGCAGCGATGGTAGCGCTGTACGGTTCATGGGCACGGTCAAGGCCGTGGACCTCCGTATCCCGGCGGTGGCAGAGCTCGCTGAGCGCATCGGTTGTCGGACGTTGACCAAGCGCAACTGGATCGAGCATGGGGGCTGCATTTTTAGCCGCGTGCGCGCTTGCCGGGAGATTGAACCGGCGTCCTGCGTCTACGACCTCAAGGTGGAGGGCGATCCGTCCTATATGACCGCCGCTGCGCTGGCACACAACGGCGGCAAACGCAAGGGGGCGGTCTGCGCCTATCTGGAGACCTGGCACCTCGATATCGAGGAGTTTCTGGAGCTGCGCAAGAACACCGGCGACGATCGCCGCCGCACCCACGACATGAACACCGCCAACTGGGTGCCGGATCTGTTCATGCGCCGGGTGATCGACGAGGCGGACTGGACGCTGTTCTCGCCGGATGAGGTTCCCGATCTGCACGATCTCTACGGCGAGGCGTTCGAGGCGCGCTACCGCGAATACGAGGCGAGCGCCGAGCGCGGCGAGATCCGCAACTACAAGCGCGTCTCGGCCGTTTCGCTATGGCGGCGCATGCTCACCATGCTCTTCGAAACCGGCCATCCCTGGATCACCTTCAAGGACGCGTGCAACGCCCGCTCGCCGCAGCAGCACGCCGGTGTGGTGCACTCCTCCAACCTTTGCACCGAGATCACGCTCAACACTTCGGGCGATGAGATCGCCGTGTGCAACCTCGGCTCGGTGAACCTCGCCGCCCACGTCGGCGCCGAGGGCCTCGATGCCGTACGCTTGGAGCGCACCGTGCGCACCGCGATGCGCATGCTCGACAACGTCATCGACATCAACTGGTACAGCGTCCCCCAGGCGCGGCGAGCGAATCTCCGCCACCGGCCCGTGGGTCTCGGGGTGATGGGCTTTCAGGACGCCCTCTACCGGCTCGGGCTGCCGTACGCGAGCGATGAGGCGGTGGCGTTCGCCGACCGCTCCATGGAGGCGGTCAGCTACCACGCCATCGCGGCCTCCACCGAGCTGGCCGAGGAGCGCGGCCCGTACGCGAGCTTCGCCGGTTCGCTGTGGAGCCGGGGCATTTTGCCGATCGACTCCATTCGCCTGCTCGCCGAGCAGCGCGGCGAGGCGCTCGACATGGACACCTCCGCCACGCTCGACTGGGACGCCCTGCGCGAGCGCATCCGGCGCACCGGCATGCGCAACTCGAACTGCCTCGCGATCGCCCCCACCGCGACCATTGCCAACATCGTCGGCGTCTCGCCGAGCATCGAGCCCACCTACCGCAACCTCTTCGTGAAATCGAACCTCTCCGGCGAGTTCACCGTGGTGAATCCCCATCTGGTCGCGGCGCTCAAGGCGCGCGGGCTCTGGGATGCGGTGCTCGTCAACGACCTCAAGTACTTCGACGGCTCCGTGCAGGTCATCGAGCGGGTGCCCGAGGCGCTCAAGGCGCTCTATGCCACCGCCTTCGAGATCGACCCCAACTGGCTGGTCGAGGCCGCGAGCCGCCGGCAGAAATGGCTCGATCAGTCCCAGTCGCTCAACCTCTACATGGCCGAGGCCTCGGGGCCGAAGCTCGATGCGCTCTACCGCAACGCCTGGCGCCGCGGGCTGAAGACGACCTATTACCTGCGCTCGCTCGGGGCGACGCACGTGGAGAAGTCCACCGTCGCCGACGGCGCCCTCAACCGGGTGGCGGCCGAGCCCGCGGCGCAGAGCTGCAACGTCGAAGACCCCGATTGCGAGGCCTGCCAGTAAAGGGCGGCGCAACGCTCGCCGCTGCCTCCCCCGTCACGCATCAAATCAAGGAAGGAGACAACCGATCATGCTGAACTGGAACGAGCCCACCGTCGCTGCTACTCACCCGACACCCGTGCCGGCTGCGAGCAGCCCTACCGGCCTCGATGCGCCCGAGCGCGGCGCCGCGCGGGTGCGCGTCGACGACAAGCGCATCATCAACTGCCGCGCCGACCTCAACCAGCTGGTGCCCTTCAAGTACCACTGGGCCTGGGAGAAATACCTGCAGGGCAGCGCCAACCACTGGATGCCCCAGGAGATCCCCATGGGCCGGGACATCGAGCTTTGGAAAAGCCGCGACGGGCTGACCGAGGACGAGCGCACCATCGTCAAGCGCAGCCTGGGGTTTTTCTCCACCGCGGACTCGCTGGTGGCGAACAACCTGGTGCTCGCCGTCTACCGCCACATCACCAACCCCGAGTGCCGGCAGTACCTGTTACGGCAGGCCTTCGAGGAGGCGCTGCACACGCACGCCTACCAGTACGTCATCGAATCCCTGGCGATGGACGAGGGCGAGGTGTTCAACATGTACCGGGAGGTGCCCTCGGTCGCCCGCAAGGCGGAATGGGCGCTGCCGTTCACCGAGAGCCTGGGCGACCCGGACTTCCACACCGGCACGCCGGCGGCGGACCAGCGGCTGCTACGCGACCTCATCGCCTTCTACGTGTGCTTCGAGGGGATCTTCTTCTACACCGGCTTCGCGCAGGTGCTGGCGATGGGCCGGCGCAACAAGATGACCGGCACCGCCGAGCAGTTCCAGTACATCCTGCGTGATGAGTCCATGCATCTTAACTTCGGCATCGACGTCATCAACCAGATCAAGCAGGAGAACCCGCATCTCTGGACCGCCGAGTTCCAGGCCACCGCCCGGCGCGTCATCCTCGAGAGCATGGCGCTCGAGGTCGAATACGCCCGTGACACCCTGCCGCGCGGCGTGCTCGGCCTGAACGCCGAGATGATCGAGGAATACCTGCGCTTCATCACCAACCGCCGCCTCGCCCAGATCGGCCTCACCGAGGCGTTCCCGGGCGCCGAGAACCCCCTGCCGTGGATGAGCGAGCTGGTGGATCTCAAAAAGGAGAAAAACTTTTTTGAGACACGGGTCACTGAATATCGGACAGGTGGGGCGTTGAGTTGGGAGTGAGCGGTGCCGAAGATAGAAACGATTTATTACCGCGCCTGCCCCTCCATGCGGGCGTCGCCATAGAGCGAACAAGGACTTGCGCCCCCGACCTATGACGCGTCATCGTCAATATCGTGCTGGCAGGTTCACTCAATATGCGTGCCTGATACCTAATCACGGTTTGGCTTAATCAGTCAGGTAGTGGCTATAGATGGCAGAAAAGATGAATCTAAGCAATCCATTTTCCACAGGAGGTGGCGGCGTTCATTTTGAAGCGCATGTCCAGGCGTCATTTGTTGCGCTTATGCTTACCGGCGGGCACGCCCCCTGTCTTCCTTGCTGGCCCATTAAGGAAATAAAACTTCAGGGCAAGATCGACGGTTTTAATACAGACGACCTCGTTGTTGTCGTAGAAAACGTAAACAGCAAGGAACGGCAGAAACTTCTCGGGCAGGTCAAGCATTCCATTTACATCACCCAGGGCAGCGCTCTGTTTGGAGAGGTGATGCAGGCTGCATGGAATGATTTCAATAATCCCAAGGTATTCACAAGGGATAAGGATATTATTGCGCTGCTCACAGGCCCGCTCAACGCGACCGATGCACGCAATATACAATGGCTGCTGAACCAGGCGAGGCACACCAAGAACGTTGACGAGTTTCTCAGAAATGTCCAGCAGGCGAAGTTCAGTCCACCGCAAAGCATCGACAAACTTGATGTTATTCGACACCACCTGAAGGCAGCAAACGGCGGCAATGAGGTTTCAAGGGACGAACTCTATGACTTCCTAAACCACTTCCATCTACTTAGCTACGATCTTGGTAACGAGTTCGGCGTTGTTCTATCTCTGTTGCATTCCCACATTTCCCAGTTCCAGCAGCAGTTTCCGCAGCGGGTCTGGTCAAGGATCGTTGATATCGTACAGACGTGGAATCAGGATGCCGGCACTATCACTTCTGAAAAGCTACCGGACGATCTTCTGGAAGCCTTTAAGCAAAATGCCGTGGCGGAGATGCCCGAGGAGTTCAAGGAAGCGCAAGAGAAACCTAAAATTGATTGGACTCATCACCCCGATGCCACTTATCTGGCCCTGGCAGTTTTAATTGGTTCCTGGAGCGAAAAGAGTCAATGCGACCTTGAAGCGATAACCCAGTTGCTCGGCATCAGCTATGACGAATGGCTAAAGAAGGCAAGGGAAATATTGCATTGCCCTAACAGCGCGTTGTCTCTTAAAAACGGTATCTGGAAAGTTGTCAATCGAACCGAACTCTGGAACCAGCTGGGATCGCGTATCCTTGATCAGAACCTCGATACGTTTAGATCGCTGGTAGTTTCCGTACTGAAAGAGCCAGACCCCGCTTTTGAACTACCTGCCGAAGAGCGATACGCGGCGAGTATTCATGGCAAGGTGCTGAAGTGTTCGCACGTATTGCGAAAAGGAATCGCGGAGGGTCTAGCCATTCTGGGTGCCCAGCCCGATGCTTGTGGTAACTGCTCGCAAGAAAAAGCTGAAGCAACCTGCGTGTTGGTGATACGTGAACTTATGATCGACGCTGACTGGGTTCTTTGGGGCACATTGGATAGTTTATTGCCCATTCTGGCCGAAGCCGCTCCCGATGAATTTCTTAATGCCGTCGAGAAGGCGATGCGTCTTACGCCGTTCCCGTTTGATGAGCTTTTTTCGCAGGAAGGTAACGGCATCACCGGTGGCAATTATTTAACTGGCCTGCTCTGGGCTTTGGAAGGGCTAGCCTGGGACGAAGAATACCTGGTTCGTGTGTGTGTTGCTCTTGGTGAACTTGCCAGCCATGACCCTGGTGGCCAGTGGGCCAATCGCCCATTCAATTCCCTTGTAACCATTTTGCTGCCTTGGCTGCCGCAAACGTTGGCGTCCGTTGACAAACGCAAGGTGGCGGTGCGGACGATCCTTCACGAATGGCCGGATATCGCTTGGAATCTGATCATTCAGCTTCTGCCGGGTCAGCACCAGATCTCTTCCGGATCGCACAGACCCAGCTGGCGTAAAACAATCCCCGACGACGGGAAAAAAAGCGTTACGCATCAGGAATATTGGCAGCAGGCATCTTTTTGCGCGGAACTTGCAGTGGCTGCCGCAGGTCAAGATACCGCTCGGCTTTCTGCATTGATTGACCATTTTGATAACCTCTCTAAACTCGCGTTTGATCAACTACTCGAAGCTCTGGCCTCCCAGCCCATTTCAGAACTTCCTGAAGAACAACGTTTTTCGATGTGGGACCATCTGACGAAATTCACAAACAAACACCGGCGCTTCTCCGATGCAAAATGGGCATTGCCCAACGAACTGATTACCCGCATTGAACAAGTTGCCGAAGAGCTCGCCCCAACGAACCCGTTCATTTTATATCAGCACCTCTTTACGGATCGTGATTTTGATCTCTACGAGGAGAACGGCGATTGGGAGAAGCAGCGAAAGAAACTCGACACGCGACGACAAACGGCCATAGCAGAAATCTATCAGCAAAATGGTGCCGAGGGTGTTATTCGGTTTGCAGAAGCCGTTTCTTCACCCGGACAGGTTGGGGACGCGCTTGGCGTTATTGCCGATGATGTGTTTGAACGGTCCTTTTTATCCCATTTTTTGGATTCATCGGACAACAAGCGTATGGCATTGGTGGGCGGTTTTATATGGCGGCGCTACCACGCCAAAGGTTGGGATTGGTGCGACGACATCGATAAATCTGATTGGACGCCAGAGCAAGTAGGGCAATTCCTGGCCTGTTTGCCATTTACCAAGGAAGCATGGGATCGTGCTTCTGCATGGCTTCAAAAAGACGAGAGTGAATATTGGGCCCGCACTGGCGCCAATGCGTATCAGGCTGATGGCAGTCTTGCCATTGCTATTGAAAAGCTCATTGAACATGGCCGACCACACGCGGCAATCCAGTGCCTGGACAGGATGCGTCATGCCAAGCAGCCAATCGATGTTAATCAATGTCTTCGAGCTTTGCTCGCAGCTCTTTCCTCCAATGAGCCTAGCTACGCCATGGACGGATACCACATCGTCGAACTGATCAAGTTGCTTCAGGCGGAGCCTACGGTCAACCAGGACGACCTTTTCAGAGTGGAGTGGGCATACGTTCCCTTGCTGGACCGTCATCAAGGTGCCGCGCCCCTACTCCTTGAAAACAGGCTGGCCAGTGATCCCGAGTTCTTTTCAGAGGTAATCCGACTGATTTACCGATCCACAAAAGAAGATCAGCCCCCGAAGGAACCCACCGAGGAAACAAGGGCAATCGCAACAAATGCCTGGCGGCTGCTCCATGAGTGGAAGACGCCGCCGGGGCTACAAGAAGATGGAACGTTCAGCGCAGAGCGCTTCACCGAATGGCTCCAAAGGGTCAAGAACGTCTGTACGGAATCCGGCCACCTGGAAGTTGCATTCATCAATATTGGTGAAGTATTGATTCACACACCACCCGACCCAGGCGGCTTATGGATACACCGCGCTGCCGCCGCTGCACTGAATGACCGTGAAGCTGAGGACATGCGCAATGGCTTTAGTACAGGCACATACAACTCACGCGGAGTTCATTGGGTTGATCCAACCGGCAAACCGGAGAGAGAACTGGCTGAGCAGTTCCGAAGTAAAGCCGAGGAAGTGGAGAACGTCGGTTTTCAGCGATTTGCTGTTACCTTGAGAAAATTGGCGGACGGCTACGACCGAGAGGCTGAACGAATAATTAGCGATCACGAAGATCAGGATGACGACTAGTATCAATGCCTAACAACCGCATCAACTCGGAATACGCGGCAGAGCTACATGCAGATTTTCGCGCTGTCCATGACCGGCATCCGAAATCCAAAGGCCCATGGGAATCTTAGTCCAGACTCGCGGAAGGCTTTGCACCTCATCGCAGTCGCGAGCCTGCTAATGTGCAATAGGAAAAACGGGGTCAGACTGCCTTTTAATTAGCTGCGTTTCTCCTGTCGTTTTTTAGGCCGTCCTGGCTGGCCGGGGCGTACCCTGCGTCGTAGTTGGTATTCAATCTCATCTTTGAAGTGCTCGCTGCCCAGCACTTGCGATTGGTTCAATGCGTCGCGAATGCTGTGGATCGCGTCCGGGTACAAAATGAGTACGGAAGAGTTCCCGATAAGCGTGCCGCCTCTAACAATAGGGGACAGACCACGGTTTTCTTGGTGACCTGTCGGCCGATTCGATCAAGAAGGATCGCCAAATGCCAAGACGGCCACGGGTTATGCTTGCCGGGGTACCGTTGCACCTGATTCAGCGCGGCAACAATCGCCAGGCCTGTTTCTTCGCCGATGAGGACTACCGCGCTTATCTTGGCTGGCTGGAGGAATACGCACAGTCGAGCGCTTGTGCCATCTACGCCTACGTCCTTATGACCAACCATGTCCATCTGCTCCTGACGCCCCGCACATCGACCGGCGCCAGCGAACTGATGAAACGGTTGGGGCAGCGCTACGTCCAATACGTCAATCGAACCACGCGTCGCAGCGGCACCCTCTGGGAGGGTCGCTTTCGTTCTTGCCTGACTCAGGAAGAGGACTATGTGCTGGGTTGCTATCGCTACATCGAACTCAATCCAGTGCGTGCGAGACTGGTCGGACACCCGGCGGAGTATCCCTGGTCAAGCTACCGGGCCAACGCCCAGGGCGAGCCTTCCACGCTGTTGACACCGCACCGGCTCTACACGGCTTTGGGTAATGACGCCGAGGCCCGGCAAGCCGCCTACCGGGAGCTTTTCTGCTACCAACTTGATCCGGGGACGGTCGACGAAATTCGCGCCGCGACGAATGGCAACTTCGCCCTGGGCGGTTCACGGTTCCAGGCACAGATAGCGGCCGCGCTGGGGCGGCGGGTGACCCAGGGCAAGTCCGGGCGGCCGCGGAAGCGCAGCGAGCCGGAGTCGCCGGTTTAGTTCGATGAAGGTTGATAAGCTAAAATAGTGGTCTGTCCCTAAATTTTCTAAATTTTCCGTGTTGGTCGGTTAAGGCAGCGTTAAGACAGACTCTTGATTGAAGACCCTTCCCGTTCCTGAGCCATTTTACGCCGGTCATGGCGTATTACCAGTCGTTGCCGACTGGGTTCGACGGAAGTTAACAGACCCCTGCAACCTGTCTTCTGTTGTCGCTTATCTCGTTAAGGCCGCTATAATTTCGGACAGTCTCGGTAAGAGCATCGAGCGATACCGGTTCCGCGCATTTTGGCCGGCTTCATTAAGAATAAGAAGCAGTGCCGGAAAGATCCGGATCGCCTTCGGCGTCGGAACAGGGCTTTGCGAACGAAAAGCAAAAAACCGCACAACGATCTGCGAATGGCACACCATAAACGTCGGAAACCCAAGAATGCACGGGGCGGTTGCCTCCTTTGCAAGCCGCATAAGGCGAACGGTGCGGATCGAAGGACCTTGGCGGAAAAAAGACAAGATCAGGCCCGCCGTTTCGGAGACCCGGAATGCAGTCGGTAATCCACACCGGTTTATCCAGGGCTGGGCAAATCCAGTTTCGCCTGGCAAACGTTGCAAGTGCGTGCGGATACGCGGTAGTCCTGTTACTCGCGTGCGCGCTCTTCAATACTGCAACAGGGGCGGGGCTTAGGGGCTCTCTTTGGCGTGTTTCGCCCGCCGACGGAACGCAATACACCGATCCGGATGACGCAGGGATCAACAGAACGATTGCAAATCCGCCGGGTTATCGAAAGCGCCATGGTGGGCGAGTTCAAGTTGGAGAGCCGCTTTGCTTCAGCGGACGCCTATCTCAAGGGGCAGCTGGGCGCAGATTGAGATTCGGGGTCATTCCCCCGAGCGTCGGCAGTATAAGCGTGTCTGGAGAAAACGGACTCGATTGTGGTCCGTCGCTATTTCAGTCCTCGGGTAACACATGGGGCGGCTTCCGGTATGTCGAGTGCCGCACCGTCGGTCCCGCGCCGATTAGAAATGCCATGTTCTGCATCACTCCCACGGCAAGTCTGGCGAATCAGTCAATCAGGGTGCTTTGGGACACGATCGATAGCCAGTCACGGAAGACGGTGATCGATGTGGCCGTTCGTGCCCGCCCTGCAACGACTCCTGGCCCTGCGCGCTCGGCCGAGGCAGGGAGTTGCATCCAGTTTGGCGAGGTGGGGAAGACTCACAGGCAATTCGATGGCGCGATCATCCAGGGGCCTGGCAGCCCACTCTGGAAACGTGGCAATCGGTACTACAGTTTTGGGGGATCCCCATTTCCGACCGCGCGCCAATGGTCGCTTTCTTCATGGACCCGGAACGGCAACACTTGGATTAAAACCTTGTGCGACTCAGAAGGGCGGGCATTAAGCACGACCGTCTACAAGCTTTATCCAAGGGAGAATAGAAAACCCAATCCTGCGGCGTGGAGATACGTAGGGGGAAGCTATGCGGGGCTGTCGGGCCTACGGCATTATTTGGAGCATGATGGCGACAGATCGGTTCCTGATCTGTTTTTATTGAAATAACAGTCCGGTCAAGGCGGAGTACGCAGCCCGTGGCAGGTCATTTCTCTTGAGAGTCTACCATAAGCCAATTTTTCAGCAGTGACGCGGCGAAACCTATTTTTCAGGTTAATCTGCGGGCGCATCGACAGAACCCCTCAGCCATTCCAAGTCAAGATTTGCCTGATTTGGCCCCATATTTTCTTTGGAAATTTCCATGAGCCTTGGACAGAGTGGGGGACGGCTTTTGGAAGCATTCCGGCTTGCGTGTACGGAACGGGACATGCGAGCAAGCCGTGCTCAAACCGGGAGTAGACAGATGCGGGCGATTCCGTTGGCGGTGCTGCTCTCTGCCGTCGGCATGATGCCGGCCATAGCGCTGGCTGTATCGACAGAGATTATTCCCGCCGAGGCTGACGTGTATGTGTTTGAGAGCAATCCCGATAACAATACGAATAACACTGCCCTTCTTCAGGCCGGCATCGGCCGTGGCCGTAAAGTAGGCCGGATGTTCGCTTATATACGCTATAGTTTGGCGGACATCCCCAAGTCCTCCTTTTTCAAAAAGACCCGCGTTACACGAGCTACCGTAAGTCTCTTTGCGCAATCAACGGGGCTTGCCCGTTCGGATAGCCATTTCCTTGTGAGCATGGCGCCGTGTTCGGACTCAAGTTGGGTGGAAGCGAAGATGACTTGGAGCAACCGCGCATGCCCCAGTCTGAAGCAAGCAGAAGACGTCGTGGCGATCGACGGGACCGAGCTTCCGAAGCTGTTCCAATGGGATGTCGCGCAGAGCGTCTCCAAGGCGATTGGAAGTGGCGGTTTGCGGTTAACATTTGTCGTTCCCGCCTTTCGGATTCCGAAGCTGGCAGGCGGTGAGCGTGAAATCATTCCCAGAGAACGGTTTGGCTCCAACGAATCGCTGGGATTCGTGCGATTTTGGTCTCGTGAGCGCGCCAGCTTCGGCCGGACAGGCGTGCCGACTCTGCGTGTCACCTATGAGCGGGAAGATACCGAACTGACCGGATTCGTGAAAACCGTCGTTGCGATCGTTTCCGCACTCGGCGCATTTGCCGGGATCTGGGGAAGCCTAAGGCACTTAAGACAGCGCCATGGCTAGTGCAGGGGGTACGGCTAATAAGCGCGGCAATAATCGCCAGGCGTGTTTCTTCGCGGAAGAGGATACGGTTTCAGGCACAAGTGTCGGCTGCGCCGGGGCGGCGGATGAGGCGGGGTAAGCCGGTGCCGCCACAGAATCGGAGTGAACGGGAACCGCCGTCGTCGTTCGACGGAGGATGACAGACTGATTTTGTAGTCTATCTTTTGATTATTTGATCCCCTTTCCTCGGTATCTTGAATAAGTCGGGTTCCGAGAAGTAGGAGATTTTCGTGCGCTATACTGCAATAACAGACAGAGTTCTGCATGCAGGGGGAGTGTATATACCGGATGTGGGCCGCCGCCGAGATCCGGGGAGTGGTCTGTCGCTCCAATCCATTCGGCTACTCCTTCGCATAATCGCAGCGGGCCGTATATTGTCGTCGAGTTCGTGATAATACGTTGGTCGGAAGCCGGGCATCGAACCCGGATCCCAATGAGCCGTTTATCGTTACACCGTTGGGCATTGAAAAGATGAGCACATTAGTTTGGGTAGTAATCGTTATCGTCATCGCCGGAGCTGCAGTTTTCCTTACCAGACCCACGGCCGCCGATATCAGGCGCCAAATCGCGGGAGCCCTCGGACGGCGCGAGAAATCGCCGACCGAGGAAGGAGCTGCGCATGCATCCAGGGTAGAAGCGATGGAGCGGCTGCGAGCTAATGCTGGTCCACGCAGCGCCCCCGAAGCACCTAAAAGACACCCTCGAGCAACAGTCACTCTAGCGTCAGAGGTACCGAAAGCAGCCGCGCCAGATTGTCCTAAATGTGGCGCGCCGATGGTTCTTCAAAAGTCTAAATTGGGAGGCAGTGCCGGTCAGCAATTTTGGGGATGCAGCGCTTTCCCCAAGTGCCGTGGCATCGCGAAACGTAATGCATAGCTGAAGGATGCTCACGGGAAAAAACAGAATCAGGGGTGCGGACGTTTCGAGAATTTGGAGCGCGGGCAGCATCGCGCATCGATTTTCTCGGGCCTGTCAGGCTGGTGAGTACCGCCAGATTTCTCCGCTAAAGCCCTTTTCGCAGTAGCTGCCATCAACTCGATGAAGAGGCGGCCCCGGGCCGATGTCAGCAATGCGGACCGGGTCGTAGGAGGCGGAGGTCCAGCTCACCCGCGCCTGTAGCCGTGGTCGTCAAGCGCTCCATGAGCAACCCGCGCCGGCGGAGTCGATAGGCAGCCATTGCCGGCATAGCGTCCCGCCGGTAGGGGATTCAATCCTGCGTGAATTGTCTTCAGCCGCTCCGGAAAATTACGGGTCGGACGATCCATAGGTACCGCGCCCCTCCCTGGAACGTTGGGGAACATCACCAATTGTTGCGTGTCCGGACTGCGCATTTATCCCGAGGTTCCTCGATTGAGCAAAGCTATCATTGCTGATAGGCGCCATATAAGCCGGGCCTTGAGAATCACCCCAAGTAAAAAGTATATTTAATATATACCTAATATGGTTGGACTGCGGCAGGAAGTATCAAGGAGATGTGTCGAGCCTGTAGCAAGTCGCGGTAATGGAGATAAGCCATGATTACGGCCACTCAACGCCTCAGGCAGGAGCATTGGGACTTATCCCGGCTGTTCGACGTGCTCGAGCGGCAGCTGGATGCCATCCGTGGGGAGAGGACTCCCGACTATCACCTGATGCGGAATATCCTTTATTACCTCATGGAATATCCCAACCACTATCATCATCCCTATGAGGATTTAGTGTATGACCGGCTCGCCGAACGCGTGCCGGGCATGGCCAACGTGGTTGAATATTTCCTTGCAGAGCACGACCGACTCGCTGCGATCGGCTGGCAAACTCTGACGCTCGTCGAGCGGGTGTTGAATGAAGAACTCGTCGCGCGTACGGAAGTGTACGCTTCTGGGCGTGCCTTCACGCGCGAGTACCGCGCTCACATGCAGCGCGAAAACGAGGAAATCCTGACGGCGGCCGAGGCGTTGCTAACGGCGATGGATTGGTTTCAGATCGAGGCAATGTTCCATCGACGGCCGGATCCGCTGTTCGGACCTGAGGTCGCGGCGGAGTATCAGGCACTGCACGATTGCATTACGATCGAGACCGCTCAGCGCGAGCCGGACCGGGCGGATAAGTCGTATTGCAGTGCCTGCGCAACGGATTGATGGGATTGATGAGAAAGCAGTGAAGGAGGGAGACAGATGGGATTCGCGCTGTCGAACATGCAACTGACGAGCACCGCGTTTACGCACCACGGCAAGATACCCGTGCGGTATACCGGCGAAGGAATCGACGTCTCGCCGCCGCTGGCCTGGACCGGTGTGCCCGAGGGCACCCGATCATTCGCCGTGATTTGCCATGATCCCGATGCGCCGTTGGTGAAAATGGGGGCGTACGGTTTCGTGCATTGGGTGCTCTACAACCTTCCCGGTGCAACGATAGACTTGGAGGAGGGCAGCGGCGAGGGCACGCTGGGGTTTACCGATTTCGGCAAAACGGCCTATGGTGGACCGATGCCACCCGAAGGACATGGCACCCATCATTACTTCTTTTGGGTGTTTGCCTTGGATGAGGTGTTAAACCTGGCGCCGGGGCTTACCCTGGGGCAGTTTCTCGAACAGGCTGAACCGCACGTGCTGGGTATGAATCGGCTGGTTGGAACATATCGGCGCGGCTGAAACTGAATCGGGCCGGGGCTTGCGCTTGAGCGCCTGCCAGCCCCCGTAGTGATACTTCTCAAGCCAGCTGTAGATCGTGCGCCGGTTAATGTCCAAATCCTTCGCCACCCGCTCCGGCGAAAGACCCTTGTTCACCATCCGCACCGCTCGAAGGCGGATCGCCTCCTTGCCGGCCTCATCGAGGCGCCGGCCATCGGTTTCTCGCTTGCATCTCATACCGCTAGATTAATGTATGAGGCTTTTTCAATAAAGGTAATGGACTTGATGGCTTTGGTCTGGGCGGCGGAGGGGTTTTTGATGTTCTGCGCCTCGTCGACGATGACAACGCGCCACGACAAGCGCCGTAAGGCCCGCCAGATCGCTACGCGCATGACCGTAGGTCGTGGCTACCAAGTCCAGTTGCGCACCGGGAGCAGGTAGGGCGCGGCCGGGGCCATGATAGACGTGGATCGATAGCGACGGCGTGAAGCGCTTGATCTCCTTGCACCAGTTAGTGAGCAGACTGGTGGGGGCGACGATCAGCGCGCTTGCGTGGTTGCCGATCTCGCCGTCCTCCTTGAGTTTGAGCGCGGTGGCAAGGACCTGCAATGTCTTTCCAAGCCCCATGTCGTCGGCAATGATGCTGCCAAGTCCCGCGTGGGTGTTGCCGTAAAGCCACTGGAACCCGCGTTGCTGGTAGGGACGCAGCTCCGCGTGAATGGCAGTGGGTGGTTGAACAGATCATCGGCACTGAGAAATCCGCTCGTTTCTCTCTTTTTGGCGGTGACCTCCAGGGAGCGCTTTGGTCTCAACAACTGCTCCAATCCGCATGGTAAGAGAGTGCGGATGTCGAGGAGTTGGATGATGGGCAAGACGTCGAAGAGCAACTCGGGAAGCTGTTCGGCCGCAATGCGCATCGGTGCGCTGGCTCCGGCGCGTACATAGTCGTTGATGGGCGGGTAGGACTCGCCGAGCATCGAAATGGTTTGCAAGATGCGGCCGCGCTGCGTCGCCCACTGCGGATTCTGGAGGATCTGCGCGAGAGGCGTCGGTGCCCGCGCCGGGGCATCGTTGCGCGCCGTGACGTCGATGGACAGGGTGAATGTGGCGGTGTCTTCCTCCAGGCGCAGAAGCGGCGTGTGATCGCCCTCGGTGAGATGGAGTCGTGCAAGCCAGATGCGGATGCTTCCCGCTATGGCCCCTTCGCCGGGGCCGTCGAACCACTCGGAGCCAGCGCCGAAAAACAGCCCCATGACCTTGTCGCCGCGCTGGGCTTCCGTGAGCTCGCTACCCCACTCACGCAGCCAATGATCCATGAACAGCCCGCACAGTAGGCGGGCCTGCATTCGCGCCGAGAGCCGTCGCTGGCGATTCTCCAGTCGCAAGCGCAGCAGACTCGAGGGTAACCCGCGGGCGAGGTGCTCGATGAGTGTCCGCACGCTGGGGTCAAACGTCGCAGGCAGCCATAACAGGCCGATGCCACCTCTTGGGAGGGCAAAGACCCAAGGAACGGTTGCACCCGCCTGGAGGAGGTGCAACGCGGCTCGGTTGGTGGCATGCAGCCCGGCCAGCTCGGGTTGATAATTCGGCAGGTCAGCTGGGTCTAGCGCACCAAGGGAGGCGAGCAGGTCGGCAAGCTCCGTCACGGTTGCGGCGTCAATGACGGTGGTGTCTGCGTTTGCGTCGACGAGCAGCAGCGGTTTGTCATCGCTCGTGAGGCGGATTGTGGGATGTGTCTCCGCCTCTGTTCCACCGTGCTCTAACTGCCGGCGGGCGGCCTTCGCTAGGCGGCGCATCTGGGTTGTCCAGCGCTTGCGGAAATCACCCGCCGGGCTGAATGATGGATTCGGCGGCAAGGCTTGGGGCAGCGGGTCAACCAGGTCGGATAGGCCCGAGTAATCGATGTGGGTGAGGGAGTCCGGCTCGGGTGCGGGCTCACGTTCGTTCTCATCCGCGCCCGCGAGGGCGAGCTCGTCGAGCCCAGGAGGCGCGCCTTTGACCTCCGCGGTAATGGCAAGTCCACGGTGCTCGAGTTCAGCAGCGAGATCGACGCCGCGCAGGTGGAAGACGAGAAACGGGTCGCCGTCGATCGCGAGTTCCTCGACGGAGCCGTTATTCGCGTACCGCCTTCCCCGCGGCAGACGGTTCTCCCAGTCGATTTCGCGTAGTGCATGCAGCCACTGTGCGCCCCACCATGTTTTGCCGAAGGTTTGCCTGGGCATGAAAACTTCCTGGGTTGCCCCGCTCGCTGCGTGCCGGCAACTCGCTCAGCGCTTTAGAGGGTTTGCGCTGTCCAACATACAACCAACTAATGAGCAGCGGGTTTGCGCATCACGGCACGGTTCCAAAAACCTACGCCGGCGAAGGGGGTGAGGGCTCGTCGCCGCAGGCATGGACAAACGCACTGCAAGATATGCAGGCGTTCGCCATATTCTGCCACGATCCCACTACGCTCCCCCTGATGAAGTCGCTCGCGTGTGGGTTTCGTGCATTGGGCTCTCTGCAACCTCAACCTCCTCGCCTCCACGACAGGCCTGGAGAGAGGCCCTGTCGAGGATACGCCGGGCAATACAATATATTGTCCAACCCGGCGATGAGTCTGCAGCAATACTAATTTTGGCACCCAGGCCGGGAATTTTAGTCGGCCCGGCCACCGGCTGCGACCACCAAGACTGCCACGATGCCGTCCCCAAGCGCTTTTCCCGCCATCTGCTGCACGCTGACACCCAACAATCTTTGTGTGCAGCGCCATAATTAGAATTGCTGATGAGTCTGAAGGAAGATGCCCGAGTTCGGCAAAATGGGCTATGAGGGGTCAGTACTACCCAAAGGACACGGTACCCACCATTACCATTTTTGGGTGGTTGCTATGGATCAGACGCTGAATGTGGCGCCCAGTCTTACCCTGGAGCAGGCTGAGCCGCACGTGCTGGGCATGAACCGTCTGTTGGGCCCCAAGTGAGAAGTTGGGGCGCGCTTTCTTTTGGATCGGCGTGTGGCGGTGGTCCAATAAACAGCGAAGGCATGCTCCCAGGATCTATCGGCGCTTACCAGGGGAGGACGCTTCCGTCCGAATGCCAGAAGGTACCGGTGTTGCCCAAGTTTAGCTCATCCAGCCGCTGAACCAGTCGTTCGGCCGCCTCTTGCGGTTCGATATGTCCGCTGTGGTGCGTCATATCGGTACGGACGTAGCCGGGATGCAGAATGGCTACGGCAATACCCTGGGGTTTCAAATCGATCGCCAGGGATTTGCCGGCGGCATTGAGACCGGCTTTACTGATTCGGTAGCCGTATTTTCCACCGGAGGTGTTGTCCTCGATCGAGCCCATACGCGAGGTGATCAACCCGATTTTGCCATTGGCTGCCATTCGATCCAGTAGGGCGAAGGTTACTTGCAGGGGGCCCAGAGTGTTGATTTCGAACTGCTTGCGAAGCGGTGCAAAGTCTATGGCACGGGGAGTTTCACTGAGCATGATGCCGGCGTTGTTACAAAGGATGTCGATACGTGTCGTGTCAAGCGTCGCACGAAGCCGCTGGATGTCTTCGGTGTGGCTGACATCAATCCCTTTGATTATCTGCACGCCGAGTCCCTGGAGCCCTTCGGAAGGCTGACGGCATACGGCAATGACTTTGTCGCCACGATTTTTCCAGGTCCGGGCCAACGCCAGTCCGATACCACGATTCGCGCCAGTGATTACGACGGTCTGGCTCATAAAGGTCTCCTGCCTGACAGGCTGATGATCGAGCGTTTACATCCGGTGTGTCGGGACCCACACAAAAACCAATACCGAGCTTAAACTAAGAAACTCGCTCTGGCACGGCCTGAACTGATGCTTAGGGCGGCGTGCTCGGCGACATGGGGTGTTTGCAGGCCGAGACTTTAATTTGCGTGAAAAACATATGCTAACCTACCTATTTGTATACGAAAAGATGCATCGCATCCAAGCTTGCCGCGGGTTGGTTCAGTCTTTTACGATCGGGCATCTGGCGGCGGATGCTCTTGCCGGTAGTCGGCGCCGGCGTGTCCGTTGGAGGCTGCATCGGTATACAGAGATGACCAAACTGCCTGATCGCCTAAACAACGCATGGGAATCGGATCATTGGTCTTTTTTTAGGGGTTGTGAAAAGAATAAGGGAGATTAGGATGGCGAGGAGAAACGCCGTCGGAATAGGGGGTGGCGTATAGCCAGGGAATGAGAACCAAGATGCATCGGATACTCGCTGCACTGTCCCGTCGCACGAAACAACTCATTATGGTGGGGGCGGATATGGCCATGCTGCCGCTTGCGGTATGGTCTGCGTTTGCCCTGCGCTTTGGTACCGTCGCACCGCCCTATCTGGACCGTTTTTGGTGGCTGTTCATAGCCACCCCCCTACTGACCATCCCGATCTTATATGCGCTTGGCCTATATCGGGCGGTAGTGCGCTACATGAGTACTCAGGCGGTTTTTGCGGTGATAAATGGGGTAGGGCTATCGGCACTGCTGATCATCGCGATGAGTCTAATGTTGGATATGCGGGGCTTGCCACGATCGGTGGTCCTGCTGTACGGATTGCTTGCTTTGCTCTATATCGGCGGAACCCGGTTTCTTATCCGCGCTTCGTTGCAAAGCCTCATCCGGCGGCGCACCAATAAGGAGCCGGTCGTTATCTATGGGGCCGGGGCGGCGGGCCTGCAAAGCGCGGCCGCACTGCTCAATGGTAACGAATACGAACCAGTGGCCTTCGTGGACGACAACCCGGCTCTGCAGGGCATGGTGATGCACGGCATCAAGGTGCACCCACCCGAGCTTCTACCGAAGCTGACGGCGGCGCTCGAGGTTTCCTATGTGCTGTTGGCGATGCCCTCCTTGTCGCGGGTACGGCGTAATACCATCTTGGACGGGCTGGAGTCTTTGCCCGTCCGAGTGAAGACTTTGCCTGGGCTGGCGGATCTGGTCTCCGGAACGGCGCGGGTGGACGAGTTTCGAGAAGTCGACATCGAGGATTTGCTGGGACGCGATCCAGTGGTCCCGCAGCAGCGACTGCTGGGGCAATGCATCCACGGCAAGGTGGTCATGGTTACTGGAGCGGGGGGAACGATCGGCAGTGAGCTGTGTCGGCAAATTCTGCGTCTTGCTCCGCAGGTATTGATCTTATACGAGTTCGCCGAGCCCGCCTTGTATCGCATTGAGCGAGAGTTGCGGCGCCTGGTGAAAGTCGAAGGCATAGCCGTGGAAGTGGTCCCTCTGCTGGGCTCCGTTACGGAGCGTGCGATGCTGCGGCGGGTAATGTCCAGCTGGGGGGTGCACACGGTCTACCATGCTGCGGCCTATAAGCACGTGCCTATCGTCGAACATAACTACATCAGCGGCGTGCGCAACAATGTTTTCGGTACCTGGTATGCTGCCGAGGCGGCACTAGCGGCTGGTGTAGAGCGTTTCGTGTTGGTCTCAACGGACAAAGCCGTGCGCCCGACCAATGTTATGGGAGCCAGCAAACGCCTGGCGGAACTCGTGCTGCAGGGGCTGCACGATCGAGCTGACCGGGGAAACGGCTCGATGACTCGATTTTGCATGGTTCGGTTCGGTAATGTGCTGGGTTCCTCAGGTTCGGTGGTACCGCTGTTTCGCGAGCAGATCCAAAGCGGCGGTCCGGTTACCGTCACCCATCCGGAAATCACTCGATATTTCATGACCATTCCCGAGGCGACCGCGCTCGTTATTCAGGCGGGTGCTATGGGGCAAGGCGGAGATGTTTTCGTGCTGGATATGGGGGCTGCGGTGAAAATCGTGGATTTGGCCCGCCGCATGATTCATCTGGCGGGCTATGAGGTGTGCGACGAAGAGAACCCGGACGGTGACATCGGCATTACGTTCACTGGCCTGCGTCCGGGCGAGAAGCTCTATGAGGAGCTTTTGATCGGGGATGCGGACGCGCCCACGCAGCATCCGATGATTCGGCGAGCCCATGAGGCCTTTCAGCCTTGGTCAGAGCTGCGGTGCTGCCTGGATCAGCTGTTGCGAGCCTGTGACCGGTTTAACTGCGAAGCGGTGCGCAAGCTGCTCTTGGAGACGGTGAACGGGTTCCACCCGGCGCAGGGAATCCATGATTTGATCTGGCAGCGCGAGCCCCGGCCTGCAGTGGCAATCGTGCGGCATATCGAAGAAGGGCGGGCCGCCGCCTCCGGCGCACAGGCGATCGAACCTTAATCGAGCGCATTGGGGACTCAATCGGCTGGCGGGGCGGCCGGCGATTTGTTCAACGCATAGGAGAAGGCAACACCGGCAAGTATTAGCCAGAAGAAACGAAAATCGATGTGAATCCAGCGAAAATTCATGAGCGAGGCGAGAAAGGTCAGGCCGGCTGCTCCCAGAAGAAATAAGAACATCCCGTGTGATACCGCGCGGCGGTGATAAGCTTGCCAAACCCGCCGACTAAGGTGCACGGCTCCAGCAAGATAGATGAGCCCTCCGAGCAGACCCAGGCGCACGAGCAGTACCAGAAAGCTGTTATGCAGATCCGGTTGCTTGGCAAGCGCGGAGAAGCCATCTGCGGTGGCAAATTCGCGGGTTACGGCCGTACTGGGCCCCCAACCTAAAAGTGGTCGCTCAAGAAGCTTTTGGAAACCATAGTGATCGAGAGAAAGCCGGACACCGATCGACGCAAGGGGCAAATCGGTCCAGTCAGCCAGAGC
Organism: Gammaproteobacteria bacterium; assembly: GCA_030433275.1. Classification (GTDB taxonomy): domain Bacteria; phylum Pseudomonadota; class Gammaproteobacteria; order Nitrococcales; family Nitrococcaceae; genus Nitrococcus. The sequence continues at coordinate 33,132 of JAUILK010000008.1, read as the reverse complement.
GAATTTTTTGAAAACACGGAAACGCCTCACAATCAATTCGTCGTTGATAAAAAGAAACCCCAGCAGGCAAATTACGATAACGCTTACGCCGACGATTATTTTTAAAAATTGCCCTTGCGACAGTGTCTTGATTGCATCCCGATGGATGTAGCCAGCAAAGGCCGCTAACACAAACCCAACCAGGAGCAGTGCCAGCCAAGTTGTGCGCGATTGAGCAATGGCGATTACCTGAAGTAACCAGAGCATTATCGCGACCCAAGCAACGAAGGCGAAGCTTGAGCTGAGGCGGCTTCTCTGATCGAAAACCCGAGGTCTTGCGAGCAAGAGCCAGCCAAGTAGCGCCGTGGCTGTATAAAGGCCAGTTGCTGCGGCCGTGAAACCGATTCCAGAGCGTCGAGCTTCAATCAAAATCGCATGCCATCGATCCCAATCAAAATCCAAAAACAAAGACATGACCAGGCTTGCGAAGGCCAGGCTCAAAACGATCGCGGGGCGGCGATTGTTTCCCGCGCACCACCAGGCAATGACAACGAATAGCCAGAGACTGAGCCAGTTCAGCGCTGCCCCCGGCTGCGCGGCCGCTAGGGGCGGGTGTTGCTTCATAGCCCACAGCGTACTGCCCAGCAAGTAAATACCGGCGATGATCACTAGCTTGAACATGGGTTCGTGGCGGATACGTGACCATTCACCGGGGATTTGTACGAGGAAAGCAAGCAGACATACGCCGAGGGCGAGATTGGCGAGGGCAGTACTCACCCATGCCGAGGCGGCGAATAGGTAGAGCGCACCGACCCCGATCCAGGTACTTGTCAGACGCAGCGGTGGCGTTGGCCGCGCATTATTGGCTACGCTGATGATGGCTTTGTTACCTCTAGTTTCGTGTCGGTCTTGGCTTATCAAGGTGCATGAGTATGCGCAGCCGCGCGACGGCGGACAATAGGCCCCATATGCCGAGCCATGCGTGACGCACCTCGCCCGAAGTCACCGGCACGTTGGGCGTAATCCGGTAATTGAGAGTGCCCCAACGGCTCTTGTTCGCGCGGCCTTGGCGGGATTGGCTGATAGCCGAACATTCGGTAGCCGGAATCGGGTGCTAATAGGAGGTGGTATCCTCGCTATGGAACGTTCCTGCACGGAGGCTGCGTCGATGAACAAGCTGGGCATGGTCATGAGCTTGGCACGCGAGGCCCTACGCTTACCCAATCCGATCGATCCGGTGCGTAGCCGCGCTGGCGCCGGTGCCTTCCCTTTGGGCCAACAAGACTGCGGTTGCGGTGCGTTATCGGGAAAACCTTGTTGAGGTGTTCTCTCAAGCCGAGCGGGGGATGTGCGTTTGGGGCATGAAAAATCACTTTGCACCGATACCGGCGCAGCGCAGCAATAGGGGCACGGACGAAAACGGGTGAGCTGATTGGCAGGAATTCGTGGATGGCCACTGCGCCAGCTCATTTGCGTCCGTTTGGTTTTTTACTCCGCTATCCAGAGGATGGAGGCATCATGAAGGTTCTAGTCACGGGGGGCGCTGGCTACATCGGCTCACATGTCGTTCGCCAGCTCATCGCCGCCGACCACGAAGTCATCGTCTACGACAACTTATCTACCGGGCACCGCTGGGCGGTAGCAGATGTACCGTTGGTCGAAGGAGATCTGGCAGAGCACGAGAAATTATCACAGCTCATGGAGCGCAGCTGCTTCGAGGCGCTGATCCATTTTGCCGCCAGCACGGTAGTCCCCGAGTCGTTTGCCGTACCACTCGCCTACTATGCTAACAACACGCGTAACACGCTAGGTCTGCTCGAACTTATTGCTCGCTATCGCGTACCCTGGTACGTTTTCTCCTCTACGGCGGCGGTCTACGGCCTGCCCGCCAGTTCGGCCGTGACGGAGGAGGCACCATTGGCGCCGATCAATCCTTACGGCGCCTCCAAAATGATGAGTGAGCGCATCTGCCAAGACCTGGCGGCTGCTTCGGAACTGCGTTATGTGATTCTGCGCTACTTCAATGTCGCAGGCGCTGAGCCCAAGGCGCGGATCGGCCAAGCCACTCCGCAGGCCACTCACCTCATTAAGGTCGCCTGTGAGGCGGTGCTCGGCGTCCGCTCGGGACTGAAGTTGTATGGGACCGATTATCCGACCACCGATGGGACCTGTATCCGCGACTACATCCATGTCGAAGATCTCGCCCGTGCCCACGTGATGGCGCTAGAGTACCTGGCCGCGGGCGGTGCGAGCGAGGTTCTCAACTGCGGCTACGGGCATGGTTACAGTGTGCGTGAGGTGTTGAATCGGGTGCAGGCGGTTGCGGATGCGCGCTTTCCAATCGAGGAGGTTGGTCGGCGGCCTGGCGACCCGCCTGCCTTGGTTGCCGACAACACCCGCATTCGCCGGGTGCTCGGCTGGCAACCGGCGTATGATGATCTGGAGCGGATCGTCGCTCATGCGCTGGCCTGGGAGCGGGCCTATCAGGCAATGCAACAGCGCGATTGATGCGGCGAAATTATCATTCTAGCCATTTGTTTCGCTGCGAGCCGCGCAAGTGAAGCGGTGTTTGGTGAGAGGGCAAGCTTGCCCAAGCCGAAGGGGCACGGCATTATGCGCGGGCACGCCACCGGTCGATTCGAAAATTGATAGAGTGAACGGCGCCTTGCACGGAGACTACGATGTGGTGGTCGCGACGCCTTTTGGCGCGATCGCCGTGCGTTGCGAGGCGGCGGCGATCACCGAGCTCGATTTGTTGAGCCGACCGGTTAGATCAACGCGCGCCATGAGCGGTTTTGCCGCGCAGGTGAGGGCAGAACTCCAGGCATATCTCAGAGACGGCCGCCATCGGCTGGCCTTGCCGGTACGTGCGAATGGCACGGTGTTCCAGAACCGAGTATGGGAGCGTTTGCGGCGGATCCCGGCGGGTGGCGCCTGCACATACGGCGCATTGGCCCAGGAGCTGAGCACTTCGGCGCGCGCGATTGGCGGGGCCTGTCGCGCCAATCCGGTGCCATTGGTCGTTCCCTGCCATCGGGTCATCGCCGCCGGCGGGATCGGTGGCTTCGCCGGTTTTGTTGAGGGCAGTATGCTCGCAATCAAAAGCTGGCTGCTCGAGCATGAACGGAACTAGCGGCTGTTAGCAGGCCTTAAGGAGCCGCAGCGCTTGAATTATTACATGCGTGCGCCCATTTCCATCGGACTTATCGAATTCGGCTATCAACGGGTTTAGGGGTTGATCAGACATGACCGTACAGGCAGAGAAGGAAACACTCGAGTTCCAAGCCGAGGTTCAGCAGCTGCTGAAGCTCATGATCCAATCAGTGTACAGCAACCGCGAAGCTTTTCTGCGCGAGCTGATTTCCAATGCCTCGGACGCCACCGACCGGCTGCGCTTTGACGCGCTGCGTGACGAGTCGCTACTCGAGGACGATCCGGAGCTCAAGATTCGGGTCGATTTCGACCTTACCGAGCGCACCATCACAATAAGCGATAACGGCATTGGTATGAGCCGTGACGATGTAGTGGGCAATCTCGGTACGATCGCCCGTTCCGGAACGCGCGCGTTCATCGATTCGCTCACTGGAGACGAGGCGCAAGACGCCCGGCTCATCGGTCAGTTCGGGGTCGGCTTCTACTCGGCATTTATCGTCGCCGACCGAGTCACTGTGCACACGCGCAAAGCCGGTGAAAATCCTGAGTACGGCGTGCGTTGGGAGTCCGCCGGCGAGGGTGCCTACTCCGTGGAATACGAGCACCGCACCCAGCGCGGTACCGCGGTGGTACTGCATCTGCGCATGGATGCAGAAGAATACTTGGATGGGAAGCGGTTGCGGGAGATTATTCGACGCTACTCCGACCACATCTCGCTCCCGATCGTCATGCCGGCGTTGCCGGCGGACAAGCCCAAGGACGAAACCAAAGAGGAGGCGGCCTCCGAGCCAAGCGAGCAGCCGACAGAGGAGACGGTGAATCGCGCCTCCGCACTTTGGATGCGCCCTAAGATCGAGATTTCCGATCCGGAGTACATCGAATTCTACAAGCACGTCGCCCATGACTACGAAGAGCCGCAGAACTGGGTTCATTACAAAGTCGAGGGTGCGCATCCCTACACAGCCTTGCTCTACATCCCGAGCCTGCGCCCGATTGATCTGTATGCGCGCGAGCAGACTCGTGGGGTGAAACTCTACGTGCGCCGGGTGTTCGTGATGGAGGACACCAAACACCTGATGCCGCGCTATTTGCGCTTCGTGCGGGGCATCGTGGATACCGATGATCTGCCGTTGAACGTCTCCCGCGAGCTGCTTCAGCACAATCGCCTGATCGATACTATCCGTGCCGGCTCGATTCGCCGAATTCTGGAGTTGCTGGAGAAGATGGCGAAAAAGGAGCCCAAAAATTATCAAGAGTTTTGGACCCGCTTTGGTACCGTACTCAAGGAAGGCGTTGTCGAGGACACCGGCAATCGAGAGCGCATCGCCGGTTTATTGCGCTTTTGCTCGACACATGAAACCAGCGAGCAAGCCAATGTCTCGCTCGAAGATTACATCAAGCGCATGAAACCCGAGCAAAAGGCGATCTATTATGTGACGGCGGAGACTTTGGGCGGCGCGCGCCGGAGTCCGCATCTTGAGGTCTTCAACAAGAAAGGATTGGAGGTTTTGCTGCTCCACGAACCAGTGGACGAATGGCTGGTGACCTATCTGCTTGAGTACAATGGGAAACCCCTCCACTCGGTCGCCAAAGGTGAGCTCGATCTGGGTGGTTTGGAAGATGCCGAGAGTAAAGCGGCCTTGCAGCAGGCTCAAGAAGAGTACAAGAATCTGGTTGGGCGGCTGCGCGAAACGCTCGATGAGCATGTTGCTGATGTCCGGGTAAGCCATCGGTTGACCGATTCGCCGGCATGCTTGGTAGTGGGTGAGCACGAACTCGGCGCGGGTGTGATGCGCATGCTACGCTCTGCCGGTCAGCCGCTGCCGGCCGGTAAGCCGGCCTTGGAGATTAACCCGGAACATGAAATTGTTCGCCGGCTCAAGGAAGGGAAGGACGATGGGCGTTTCGAGGATTGGGCGAAGCTGCTCTTCGAACAAGCCGTGTTGAACGAAGGTGGGCAACTGGAAGATCCGGCTGCCTTCGTTCAGCGTTTGAATGGGCTGCTCAGTACGCGTTACGCTTGCGGCTAATGGATGGTCGCGTTATAAAAACCGGATGCGCCGCCCCGCTCAGGTAAATGGGAATATAGCCTACGGGGCGCGCTGATCCATTCCGAATCGGCCAAGGGAAGCACATGGCCTCGCAAATAATTCCTGAATCCCGGGCGGCCACTTTCGATCTGAAAGGTCGGATGGTGACCTTAACTGTACTGCGCCTGAGCAGTACCGACATCGAAACCCTCGTCAGACAGTTGGATGAGCGGATGGCGGCCGCACCCGATTTGCTTCGCGCGTTACCGCTCGTTTTGGATCCACAGCCGGTCGCTACGGAATTGTCGGCATCGCGCCTGGCAGCGTTGCTCGTGGAGCTGCGCCGCAGAGCGCTAGTACCCATTGCGCTCAGGGGCGCGGGAGAGGATCTCGAGCGCTTGGCCACCGAGACCGGCCTGGGAATCCTGCGCCAGCTCGCGGACAGTCCGGAGCCGCAGCGTTACGATGGATCGGCTCCGCCTGCCGAAGTCAGCTCGGTGCCGGGGCGTATCGTGCAGCAGCCGGTGCGCTCCGGCCAACAAATCTATGCCCGCGGGGGTGATTTGGTCGTCCTCTCATCGGTAAGTCCAGGGGCGGAGCTGCTTGCCGATGGCAATATCCATGTTTATGGTGCATTACGGGGGCGTGCTTTGGCGGGTGTTCAGGGCAATACCGAGGCGCGAATTTTCTGTCAAAGCTTGAACGCAGAGTTGATCGCCATCGCCGGGCACTACCAGGTGAGCGAGCAGATCGGTGAGGCTGATCGGGGCCGCCAGGTGCAAATCTTTCTGCAAGGCGATTCGCTGTACGTTGCGCCACTTGGCTAAAAGGTAGCTGAGCGGTTTATCGGGGAGGAGCAACACGGCGAAACCCCGCTGGATCGTCGATCGTATAAGCAAAGGGCTGGTATAGCCACCGAATCTTCGGGGGAGGGAAACAACGTGACGAGAATTATCGTCGTGACTTCTGGCAAGGGTGGGGTAGGGAAAACCACCACCAGCGCCGCCTTTGCAGCCGGGCTGGCAAGTGCCGGTAGACGAACTGCTGTAATCGATTTCGATGTAGGGCTGCGCAGCCTGGATCTAATCATGGGTTGCGAGCGCCGAGTGGTCTACGATTTCATAAACGTCATCAACGGGGAGGCGGCCCTCAAGCAGGCTCTGATCAAAGATAAGCGCATCCCCGGGCTCTTTATTCTGCCGGCCTCGCAAACGCGGGATAAGGATGCGCTTACGACGGAAGGGGTAGAGCGGGTGCTCGACGAACTCAGCGAAGAGTTCGACTACATTATCTGTGACTCACCGGCCGGCATTGAGCGCGGCGCCTACCTCGCCATGTATTTTGCCGACGAGGCCATTGTGGTAACCAACCCCGAAGTCTCTTCAGTGCGAGACTCCGACCGGGTCCTTGGACTGCTGGCCAGTAAAACCCGACGTGCCGAGCGTGGCGAACCGTCGGTACGAGAGCGGTTGTTGGTGACCCGCTATGCGCCATCACGGGTGGGTAAGGGCGAAATGCTCAGCGTCGAGGATGTTCAGGAGATTCTGGCGATCGAACTGTTAGGCGTTATACCGGAGTCCACGACGGTGCTCAATGCCTCCAATTCCGGCATGCCGGTGATACTGGAAGCCCGCTCCGATGCCGGCCAAGCTTACCAGGATGCAGTGGCGCGCTTCCTCGGTGAGGAGCGCGAGCATCGGTTTTTGACCGAGAAGAAGGGATTGTTCGGACGGCTCTTTGGGGGCTCTAGCGCATGAGTTTTTTGAGCTATTTCCGCTCCCAGCGCAAAAAAAATGCGTCGAGTGCGGCGCGCGCCAAGGAGCGGCTGCAGATCATCGTCGCCCGCGAACGCCTGCAGTGCGCTGGGGGGCCAGACTATCTGCCCATGCTGCAGGATGAACTGCTGGCGGTTGTTCGAAAGTATATTCAGGTTGACCGCAACGCTGTGCGCATGCAGCTGGATCAAGAAGGTGATTGCGAGGTTTTAGAGCTCAACATCACGCTTCCAGACGGCACGGAGACTTCCGCTCGAGTACGTTGAGTTTACCTCCGCTAGGGTAGAGAACCATCTGCAAGATGGGTTTTGTTGAGGGTTCTGCAGCCTGCGGATATCAGCGCCGGTCGCTGAGATGGGTGACGTCCACGTGCAGTTGCAGTCTCTGGCCGGGCTGCAGGAATTGCCCCTTGGGCAGGTCGTTCCAGTGCCGCAGTTCGCCGACGGTCACCTTGAAGCGTTGGGCGATTTGATAGAGCGAGTCACCGCGTTGGACCGTATACCGGACTAGCTGGATCGCCTCTGAATGCTGCATGTTGGCTAAGGCGGCTGCGCTTGATCGTGCTTTTCCCAGGACCAGGGTCTGGCCTGGATGGAGCGCACTGTCTGGAGCGATTTGATTCAAACGGCAGAGCTGGCTCACCGTGGTCTGGTGTGCCTGAGCGATTCCCCATAGGCTATCACCGCGCTGGATGGTGTAGATCGTTGGCCGATTCGAAGCGCGCTGGCCGTTCGAATTGAGCGCCGCAGCAGCGGCTCTGGCTGATCGCCGGTTCAGTGGTATGAGCAGGTGGCTGCCGGTGCGGATGCGGTTGTTGCGCAATCCGTTGATGGCTTTCAGGACGGCAGGCGTCGTATGGTAGCGCTGCGCAAGCCCGCTGAGCGTGTCGCCTCGTACTACCCGATGGCGCCGCCAGTGCACACGTTCCTCCGATGGGATTGCGGCGAGCCCTTGCTTGAATCGCCCCACCCGGTCTACCGGCAACACCAGCCGGTGCGGGCCATCCGGCGCTGTCGCCCAACGGTTGTAGCCGGGATTGAGCTGGTAGAGATCGGCAACACTAAGCCCTGCGAGTTGCGCGGCCAGCGCCAGATCGATCTGAGAGCGGATTTCTACGACGGCAATCGGAAGCTCATCCGATATCGTCGGGAGCCTCAGGCCATAGGCGAGCGGCGTGGCGATGAGACTGCGCAAGGCAAGCAACCGTGGGACGTAAGTTTCGGTCTCCAAGGGTAAATCAAGATGCCAAAAGTCCGTGCGTTGGCCTTGGGCGGCGTTACGTTTGACCGCCCTTAGGACAGTACCCTCGCCTGCGTTGTAAGCGGCGATGGCCAATAACCAGTCACCGGCGAAGAGTTCGTCGAGCCGCTGTAGATAATCGAGTGCGGCTTGGGTGGCGGCGATCACATCGCGTCGGCCATCATACCACCAGTTCTGTTGTAGCCCGTAGTATTCCGCAGTGGTCGGAATAAACTGCCAAATACCCGCAGCCTGTCCCGCCGAATAAGCGAATGGGCGGAAAGCGCTTTCGACGATTGGCAGCAGCGCGATCTCCGTCGGCATGCCGCGTTGCTCCAGCGCTTGTACGATATAGGATAGATAAGGCCGGGCGCGCTTGGCGACGCGGTCCACGTAGTCCTGACGGCCGGTGAAATACGCGATTTCTTGGCGCACCAACGGTTGCTCACCGGCCTCGGGTAGCGCGAAGCCTTTTCGTATGCGAGTCCAGAGATCGGCTGGATGGTCAGGCGATGCTGTCGCAGGAAGGTTGTTAGGTGTGTCGTTTTGCGGCGCGCGCTCTGTTGGGGAGTGAGTTTCGGCCTCTTGAGCGGACGGCGGTGGATCTGAGCTGGTGTGCTCAACTTCCACTTGGGCGCAACCGACGAGCAGTAATACGGCGGTCGAACCCGCACCGATCGCCCTTACGCCTGCGACCAAAGCGTTTGCCCCCACCCCCGAGTCTCCTTATTGATCTTAAGATTTTTGTAGCTATATGTTCATAGTCTAGCCGAATCGAGTTTGGAATCAGTTTTTTTAGGGACGCTTAGAAGGTGTCTTTCCAGGCCCGCACGGCGGCGAATACGTCTACAGGGGAGGTTAGCTTACGGCCCGAATGTTGCTCTGCCAACCGTTTCACAGTCGCGATATCGGGGCGTAGAAAGGGATTGGTTTCGAGCTCGATGCCAATGGTGGAGGGCAAGGTAATCTCGTCGTTGGCCCGCATGGTTCGAATGTGTGTATAACGTTCCCAGACCGCTGTGTTATCAGGTTCGACCGTGACGGCGAAACGTAGGTTCTCCTGGGTGTATTCGTGCGCGCAATAGACTCGTGTACGGTTATCGAGCTCGGCAAACTTGCACAAGGAAGTATACATCTGCTCCGCTGTGCCTTCGAAGATTCGGCCGCAGCCCGCTGCGAACAAGGTATCGCCGCACAGCAGCATCTGATGCCCGACATAGGCGATGTGTCCAGCGGTATGACCGGGCACGTCCAAGACTTCGAACTCGAGGTCCTGTGCCTCCAAGCGTACTCGATCACCCTCGCCGAGCGGATGAGTCAATCCCGGGATAGGCTCTTTGGCGGGGCCGTAGACAGGTACCGAATGTTCTTTCAAAAGCCGTGTGATTCCGCCGACATGATCTGCATGGTGATGCGTTGCTAGAATGCCGGTGAGTTCGAGTCTCTCCTGTTTCAGAAAGCGCAGGACAGGATCCGGATCGCCCGGATCGACCACGCAGACGCGCTGTTTCTGCGCATCGTGCAGCGCCCAAATATAGTTATCTCGGAAGGCCCTAAGTGGAAATGCTGGATCTATCATGGGGACCGATGGTAACGAGTTTACGTCGTGGAATAAACCCGGACGCGGGTCGTGCACTCTCACGGATCGAGTCCCTACAGTTTTCAGAGCCAGCCCTCCCAGTACCTGATGGGTTACGAAACTACCGGCATTTAGGAACTGGGCTCAGCGGTTAGAATAGCGGCTGACGGCAATCGTCGGGCGCGGTATCCTGGGTGTTGCCGTGTTGTTTGCAGATCCGATTTGAGTTCTTGTGCGCTATGAAGGGCATTCACGAGTGGTTCTGTACTCCTTTGGGCTACTCCGTGGTCGAGGCTGAATGTCGGTTGCTCAGTCAACGACTGGCTTGTCTCTATGCTCGTCGTGTGTTGCAGGTGGGTGGGTTCGGTGGTGGGCAACGTCCGGCATTGTTCTGCGGCGCGCGTCAGTGGGTGTTGGAAAACTGGCCGGGCGGACCGGTGGATATCGCCGCATCGCCGATTGAGCTGCCGTTCCAGAACGAAACCATGGATGTGGTCGTGCTCATCCATCAGCTGGAATTCAGCGATAATCCGCATCAGATCCTGCGTGAAGGCGAACGGGTGCTGAGTCCGGAGGGGCACATGCTGGTTTTAGGGTTCAACCCGTTTAGCTTATGGGGCCTGCGCTACCTGTTCACCAGGCGCCGCTGCTGTGGTCCGCCGTGGACGGGGCGTTATCGCTCGCAAGCGCGCATCGAGGATTGGATGACGCTGCTGGGATTGAAAATCGAGTGCCGGGAGCGGTTGTATTTCCGCCCCCCAGTGAATAACCGCGCCATGCTCGGGCGTCTGCGGCGGCTCGAAGAAGTAGGACCACGCTACCTGGGTTGGTTCGGTGGCATTTATCTGACGGTCGGCCATAAGCGCGTGACCGGTATGATTCCGGCTCAGCCGGTAAGCCGGCCACGCCTGACCGTCGTACCGAATGGTTTGGAGCAGCCGAGCGCTCGGAGTCGAGTGAATGGCGCTGGTTGAAATCTATACCGACGGCGCCTGCCGCGGCAATCCGGGACCCGGTGGATGGGGGGTTGTGCTGCGTTACGGAGGATACGAGAAGAGTCTGTATGGTGGCGCGGCGCAGACTACCAACAACCGCATGGAGTTGACCGCTGCGATTCAAGCGCTGGAGAGTTTGAAGCGACCGTGCCGGGTGGTGCTGACCACCGATTCACAGTATCTGCGCCGCGGAATCACCGAGTGGCTGCCCAATTGGAAGCGCCGCGGTTGGCGTACCGCGGAGCGCAAGCCCGTGAAGAACGCCGATTTATGGCAGCGCCTGGATATCTTGGCCGCGCATCATGAAATCGACTGGCGGTGGGTTCGGGGACACGACGGACACCCCGGAAACGAACAGGCCGATCGTCTGGCAAACCAAGGCGTCGACGAAATGCTGGCAAGAGGCTGAATTTGCAGGGGTAAATCGAGCGATGCGCCAGATTGTGCTGGATACGGAGACGACGGGGCTGGAGCCCGCGGATGGTCACCGAGTTATCGAAATCGGTTGCTACGAGCTGTGTTATCGCCGGGCGACCGGGCGTACCTTTCACCACTATCTCAATCCCGACCGGGAAGTGGAAATGGGCGCGATCGAGGTGCATGGGATCACTAACGAATTCCTCACCGACAAGCCGCGTTTTTGCGAGATCGCCTCGGATTTTATCGAATTCATCCGGGATGCCGAGCTGATCATTCATAATGCTCCCTTCGATGTCGGCTTCCTCGACCATGAACTCAGTCGTTTGGCCGGTAGTTGGGGGCGGCTGACCGATTACTGTCAGGTGACGGACACGCTGGCGCTCGCGCGTGAACGCCACCCCGGTCAGCGTAATAGCCTGGATGCTTTATGTTCCCGATACGCTGTTGACAACGCGCAGCGGAGTCTGCACGGAGCGCTACTCGACGCCGAATTGCTGGCCGAAGTCTACTTAGCCATGACCGGCGGGCAGACCGCGCTGTCGTTGGAGAGCGGCGCAAAACTATCCGCTGATTCGGCGCTCGCGGGCGGGATGCGCCGACTCGACCCCGCGCGGCCCCGGCTGCCGGTGGTGCAGGCTAGCCCGGCGGAGCAGGCCGAGCATCGGCGGTGGTTGGACGAGTTGGATCAAGCGGTGGGCGGCTCTTGCGTGTGGCGACGGCTCGAGCGCGAGGCGGGTGAGGAGGCATGATCGAGCGTATGCGGTTTGGCGCTGCGGTAAAGGCGATTACTTTCGATCTTGATTTCACGCTTTGGGATCTCACCGGAGTGATCGAGCAGGCGGAGGAACGGGCCCAACGTTTCCTCGCCACCCGTTACCCGGAAGTTGGAGCGCGGTTCGAGGTGCAGGCGCTACGCGACCTGCACCGGCGTTTGGCTTCGGAAAACGCGTTTTTGCGTCACAACGTGACCGAGCTGCGCAAAGCGGTGTTTCGTACGGCCGGTGAGACACTCGGTTACCGCGACCGTGAGCTCGACACACTGGTGGCGGATACGTATACGGAGTTTTGGGAAGCTCGCCACGAAGTTGTCTTGTACGACGACGCTATCCCCGCATTGGAGGCTTTGCATGGCCGTTTCCCTATCGGAGCGGTGACTAATGGCAATGCCGATGTTCGGAGACTGCGCCTGGAGCATTATTTTGATTTTGTTGTCTCGGCCGTCGAAGTGGGTGCTTCCAAGCCCTCTCATCTCATATTCGATGTCGTCGGCGCGCAGGCCGGTGTTCCGGCCCGGCAGGTGGTCCACATCGGCGATGACCCCGAGAGCGATGTCTTCGGCGCAGCGTGCAACGGGCTGCAGGCCGTGTGGCTCAACCGTCACGCTGCGGACTGGCCCAGCAATCTGGCGCGCGTTCCCTATCTCGAATGCCGGAACCTGCAGGAGCTGTGTACGATGCTGACGGCGGATGTAGTGCTTTGATCGTTCGCTCGATGTGATGCGCAGGCGTGCTCTGGGGGCTGGATGTTCAAGGCGAATTGTAGACCCGTTGCGATGGGGCACGCAGGGACTGGCCATGAGTGAGCGCCGCTTCGGCTTGATCGTGATCGGCGATGAACTGCTCTCCGGTAAGCGCCAAGACAAGCATTTGACCAAGCTCATCGAGCTGTTGACTGTTCGTGGTCTTGAACTCTCCTGGTGTCGCTTTGTCGGCGACGACGCGGATCTGGTGACCCGTGCATTACGCGAGAGCTTTGCCAGCAGGGATATCGCTTTCAGCTGTGGCGGCATCGGGGCAACGCCAGATGATCGCACGCGCATGAGCGCGGCGGCTGCGCTTGGAGTCGAGCTTAAGCGGCATCCGGACGGTGTGCGCGAGCTGGAGGCGCGTTTTGGACGGCCGGTCGCGCCGAGTCAACGCTTGCGGCTGATCGAGTTTCCGAAGGGATCCCAAATCATTCCCAACCCGGTGAACCGGGTGCCGGGTTTTTACATACGTGAACACTACTTCGTACCCGGATTCCCGAGTATGGCTTGGCCGATGATCGAATGGGTGCTGGACACGATCTATGCGCCTTTGCACGCGCCAGGCGTGCGAACCGAGCAGGCCATCACTGTGCTCAACGCTCGCGAGAGCGATGTGATCCCGCTCATGGAGGCTTTCGTGACGCGCCACCCCGAACTGCGCCTGTCGTGCCTTCCGGCTACCCACCCAGGGCGCTACGAACTCGAGCTCGGCGTGCGTGGCCCTCTCGCCACCGTTGGTGCGGCCATGCAGGAAATCAAGGCCGGAGTCGAGGCGCTCGGCTTTGTCTGGAAGCCCGTCGAGCAGTTGCAGCGGTGAGCTTTGCTTTCAGTCCAGAGGCAAGCCCTGCGGGGCGTTGCCGGTCTGGCATGAGCTTGCGACCGACGCGAGTGAGGGCTTCGCGGTGTCGTATTCAACGATTGACACGCCTCTGATCGCCGCATTTTCCGCCGGCTTGATCGCTTGTCTGTTCTATACGACGCTGGGTTTCTTTTATGCCGTTGGCATCGTGTTGTCTGCGTAAGGGACGTTTCACGATTTAGCGCTGTCATGTATACGGGAGCGCATGAGTGCCGATAGGAGCAGATTAGGCTGTGCTATTTTGTCATTGATAATATTTGGGTGGTCCATACAAGCCTTGCCCAAGCGGCGATTTCGAAAAGATTTAGTGAGGAGCGAGTGCATAGCGCGGGTGGGGACACCGGTGCGACAGATGCCCTTGGGGTTGCCTGGAACTCCCGCGTGCTGCTCGCCAATCTTAACGGCATAGCAATGAACTCACTGCTCGACTCCGTTCAGATGGAGTCCGATGGCATTTCCATAGCGGGCTGGTTGCCCGCGCGTGGCTGCGTCAAAGCCGCCCAGCCGGCATTGTAAACCGGTTCTTACCTTCAAGTATCACTGAACACCCAAGCCCGTGCGCAGACCAGGTGTTCCCGAAGAAACAACGCACGTACTGCAGCCCTGGGCTTGCAGATTCACTCCGTAAGGGCAACGGGATGCAAATGGCCGCCTTCAGCACTGTTTCTTGAGAGCGGGCTGTCCTTGCGCACTTGCGGATACGGTTTCACTGCGCTACAAGGCAATGTGAGACCAAAGTCCGATAGTCGGTGGCGCATCAGGCAGCTAAGTTTGAGAGGGCGTCCGGACGATGGCGGCAAGCCGCAATGCTGAACTCGGCATTATGTGGCGTGATTTATACGTAGAATAAGGAAAAGACACTTCATGGGCACGATCAACCGAACCTTGGTGTTCAGCTCGCTGGCGAGTCTGTGGAGCGCGGCGGTGTTCGCACAGGAAGGGAACGTTGGGCTCAACCGCACCGTCTTGCCGATCCTCGAGCCCAAGCGGCCCTCATACACCGAGTTGGACGTGCGCGATGCGAAGCCACCGCCACATTTCGAGGTCAAGGCCCCGGAGGGTGCGCCGAACGTGCTGCTCGTACTGATCGACGACCTCGGCTTTGCCGGCACCAGCACGTTCGGCGGTCCGGTCGGTACGCCCACCTTCGACCGCATCGCCAATGCGGGGCTGCACTACAATAATTTCCACACTACGGCCGTGTGCTCACCGACACGCGCCGCACTGAAAAGCGGACGCAACCACCATGTCGCCAACATGGGCTCGATCATCGAAACCGGCACGGCGTTCCCCGGCAACACCGGTCAGATACCCCAAGACGTGGCTCCACTCGCCGAGATGCTACGCCTGAACGGGTACAGCACCGCCGCGTTTGGCAAGTGGCATGAGCTTGCCGCCTGGGAAGCGAGCGTCTCCGGTCCGTTCGACCGGTGGCCGACCCACCGGGGGTTCGACAAGTTCTACGGTTTCCTCGGCGGCGAGACCAATCAGTGGGCGCCGTTCATCTATGATGGCACCCATCCGGTCGAGCTGCCGGAGGATCCGAGCTACCATTTCCTGACCGACATGACCAACCAAGCTGTCGCCTGGGTCAAGTACCAGAAAGCGCTGACACCGGACAAGCCGTTCTTCGTCTACTATGCACCGGGCGCCACGCATGCGCCGCACCATGTACCGAAGGAGTGGATCGCACACTGGCAGGGCAAGTTCGATCAGGGTTGGGACAAGCTGCGCGAGGAGATCCTGGCGCGCCAGATCGAGCGCGGCATCGCGCCCGAGGGCACCGAGCTGGCACCCAAGCCCGAGGCCATCCCCGATTGGAGCACGCTTTCGGCCGATGAAAAGCGGCTGTTCGCCCGCCAGGCGGAGGTGTTCGCTGCCTATGTCGAGATGACCGACCATGAGATCGGTCGGCTCATCAAGGCGGTCGAGGCAACCGGACAGCTCGACAATACTCTGGTGATCCTCATCTATGGCGATAACGGCACCAGCGCCGAGGGTGGCCGCAATGGCATGTTCAGCGAGATGACCTACTTCAACGGCGTGCAGGAGACGGTGTCGGACATGCTCAAGCACCTCGATCAGTGGGGCGGCCCCCAAACCTATCCGCATATGGCCGCGGGCTGGGCCGTCGCCTTCGACACTCCGTACCAGTGGACCAAGCAGGTCGGATCGGACTATGGCGGCACCAAGGTCGACTTGGCCATTCAGTGGCCGAAGGGCATCAAGGCCAAGGGCGAGCTGCGCACGCAGTTCCACCATGTGATCGACGTCGCCCCGACTGTCCTTGAAGCCGCTGATCTGCCTGAGCCTAGAGTGGTCAATGGCGTGCCGCAACGGCCGATGGACGGCACCAGCATGGTCTATAGCTTCGATGACGCCAAAGCGAAGGACCGACACATCATCCAGTACTTCGAAATGTTCGGCAACCGGGCTATGTACCACGACGGCTGGTTGGCCAGGACAATTCACAGGGCACCCTGGGAGGCCAAGCCGCGTCGAGCGCTCTCCGATGACGTCTGGGAGTTGTACGATACCCGCAGTGACTTCAGCCTGACGGATGATCTCTCGGCGAAATATCCGCAAAGGCTGGCCGCGCTGCAGGCGCTGTTCATGTACGAGGCTGAGATGAATCATGTGCTGCCGCTCGACGATCGCCTGTTTGATCGCATCGTTGCGGAGCATGTGGGTCGCCCCGAGCTGCTGGCGGGGCGGACCTCGCTGACGCTGGCCGACGGCATGACCGGTATGACCGAGAACGTGTTCCTCAGCATCAAGAACAAGTCCAACACCGTCACGGCGGAAGTGGTCGTGCCTGAAGGCACGACGGCCAACGGGGTCATCATCGCGCAGGGTGGTCGCTTCGGCGGTTGGGCGCTCTACGTCAAGGACGGCAAACCCGCCTACGATTATAACTTCCTCGGGTTGCAGCGTTTCACGGTTGCGGCTGACGAAGTGCTTGAACCCGGCAAGTCCACGATCCGCTTCGAGTTCGCCTACGATGGCGGCGGCGTAGGCAAGGGCGGTATGGGTACGCTCTATGTCAATGGCCGCAAGGTGGGCGAGGGGCGCATCGCGCGTACGCAGCCAAATATCTTTTCGGCCGATGAGACCGCCGATGTCGGTATTGACCTTGCAACGCCGGTGGTCGAGACGATCGGCTCGGAAGGCGAGTCGCGTTTCACCGGTCACATCCCAAAGGTGACGGTGAGCGTGCAGTAAGAGTGTCTCATCGCCGGGTGTAATGCGAAGCGCCAGCTAACAACAGCCGGTTGAAGCGGTTGACGTTTGCGCGCCGTTGCTCAACCGAACTGCCATGAAATTTCTGAGATAGAGCAACGGATGCCCTGCTCAGGGTGGCGCGGCTGGTTTTGGGCACCGGCGGTTTCAGTGATGCTGATGAGTCGAGTATCGATATTGCCGGTGGCGCATTGCCGCCGCTAAAAAGCAAGTTCAACTTGAATTACGACTACGCGGAAGTATTGGCCGTCTAACGGTTTGCTGAAACGCGAGGTCATCTGTAATGCGCGTTGGCCGGCATGAAATATACGCAGCAGAAATACAACACACGGGTTTCGGATGGCAACACGCAGCATAAACGCTCGCTTAATCAGGGCTGGTTCACCTATCTCGCCGGCCTGATCCACGAGTATCCGCTTACCGCCACGCTGGTATGGGAGAACCGAATTGCCGTGGGCTTCGGGGAGCCGGATTCTTATTGGGACTTCGAAACTTAGCTGACCTGCCAGTTTGCTCGGTCATGGCATGTGGGTCTGTATTTCATCCACCGGACTGTTGATTTTGAAAACGACAATCCCGGCGATTCGGACTACTATTTCTATGATGTCAAGGAGTTCGGGCCGCGCCTGGGTATCGCCTACATGTTTCGAACCGGCGAAAGCCGAGCACGCCTGAAGCGTGCCGATTATCCCGAGCTGAACCCTGACGCGGCGTTTGGTGAGTGCCACGTGCTTTCGGGAAGGGGGCGGATGGAAAGCTTATCGCAAGGTTGCTCGATAGGAGAACGCCCTGTCCGACAACTCTGTTTCAGTAGCTGATCATGAGACTTCTTTGAAGGTGATAGGAAGATGAAATTGCGTATTTTGAGTCACGTCATTGTCGGCGCAGCGGCATTGTGGGTGGTGCATTCGGCGATGGCGCAGGCGCCCATCATTTATCCCTCGAAAGGGCAGAGCGCGGAGCAGCAAAGTAAGGACACGGCAGAATGCCAGGGCTGGGCACAGCAGAATACGGGAGTGGATCCCACCGCCCTGGCCGAGGCGCAAGCGAACGCGTCACCGAATTCTAGCGCATCGCAACATGGAGGGGTCAGGGGGGCGGCCCGGGGCGCGGGTGCCGGCGCTTTAATAGGTGCGATTGCCGGCGACGCCGGTAAGGGTGCGGCGATCGGTGCAGCGACCGGCGGGTTGGGGGGAATCGCGAGTCAGCGCCGTACCCAACGCAGCGCTGAGCAAGCCACCGAAACGCAGCAGAAACAGGTTTTAGAAGAACTCGCTCGTTACCGAAAGGCGTTCGCTGCGTGTATGGAAGGGCGCGGTTATGTCATTAAATAGTGCCGTGCGTGGTTAAGCGAGCGCGGCGCTATGATTCGAACCGCCGGCGGCATGCCCTCACAGTCTTACGACACGCTGATAACTGGCGGAGATGGTGACATCGCGGTGCCCGCATCGTCTAGTGTTTTGAGTAAGGGACGTTTTGCTCAAGCCATATGTAAACGGCCGGGCTACAAGTTCAAACACTTTAGAAGCCATCTGGCGCTATGCAAAAAAAAGGAGAATCCGCTATGAATCACCTAACCGGCTGTAACGGGCCGCACCCCGCTTCGGCGAGATCATCGGGTGAAGCGGTAACGCTTCGCAAGTACTTCTCAGTAACCGTTCTGTGCTTGCTGAGCATGGGCTTGGTTTTCGGCTGCACCTCCACCAAGATCGTCGACCACAAGCAACTCGTGACGGAGCAGTTGCCGCGGCCCAAGCATATATTCGTTTACGACTTCGCCGCCACGCCGGCCGATGTGCCCGCCTATTCCAACGTTGTCAGTCAATACTCTGTGGAGGCCACAGCCCAAACCCCCGAACAGATCGAGCTCGGCCGGAAGGTGGGTGCTCTGCTTGCGACGCAGTTGGCCGCGGCGATCCGCGAGATGGGAATGCCCGGCGTACACGCCGCTCGAGGGGCGATGCCCGAGGTCAACGACATTATATTGCGCGGTTACATCGTCGCCATCGACGAGGGTAGCAGGACCAAGCGCCTCACGATTGGTTTCGGCTCCGGTGCGTCTTCGATGAAAACAGCCGTCGAAGGGTTCCAAAAAACGGCTCACGGTATGCGTAAGATCGGCGGCGGCGCAGTGGAAGCCGGCGGCGGCGGTGCTACTCCAGGTGGGGCCGTGGGGGCAGCCGCCTTTGTGGCTACCGCGAATCCGGTCGGGCTGATCGTCTCCAGCGCGGTGAAAGTGAGCGGCGAGGTAACGGGCAGCAGCGAAATCGAAGGCCGGGTCGAGGATGCCGTCGAAGAAATTGCCAAGGTGCTCAGGCAGCGTTTTCAGGAGCAGGGCTGGATCGACTGAGGCGGTACCCTGAGGAGGACTGTTGAAATTTATTGACCGTTACCAAGGGCGGTTGGGTACGTTTGCATAGGCCGCTTTAGCGAGTGTGCCCTATAACCGGGAACTTGACAGAGGCGCTGGTGCGGTTGAAAGGGATACGCGTCAATGCCGTACACGGATGCCCGTGTACGGCATTGACGCTATTATAGACCGATGGCTCGATACCTCGGCTGAACGCAGCTGGCGCTGCACGGGGTGATGGTTTGGCAAGCGGTGGCCGGCGGTCCGCAATTCGCCGGGATTGACTTTCGATCATCTTAATACCATTACCAGAGCTGAGGCACGGCAGGTGGCGCTGTGAAGTTCGCATCTTTCGCGATCGTGCCGTAACGGATGCCAGGACGGAATAATTCCAGCCGATCCCAACGAGTGCCACTCGGCGAATCGGTGGGCAAGGCAACTTCCGCAAGCAGGATAGCTCGCTGAGTCGCATCCTAGGCAACCGATGCGAAGTATCGATCCGGTGGGCACCGATCAGTCCGCCCTATCAAGCCGCCGATCATTAAATAAAGTCCACGCTCCGGTGCTTCGAACCGGAGTGCTACGGAGGTCAAAGGTAATATGACGCAGGCGGTGCCGCAGAAGAAGACGGTTCGTTATCTGCGCAAGCGCGCCTTCGAGGCGGACGAACAGCTTGTACCGGCGCAACGCGAGGCGCTGATAGGGCGTATTCGCACGCTGTTACGAGAGCGCAATGCGGTGCTCGTCGCCCATTATTACACCGCGCCCGATATCCAGGCCCTCGCCGAGACGACTGGCGGGCATATCTCCGATTCTCTCGATATGGCCCGCTTCGGCGCCGAGCATCCGGCTGAAACCTTGGTGGTGGCGGGGGTTCGTTTTATGGGCGAGACGGCCAAGATTCTGACGCCTGAGAAGCGGGTGATCATGCCCGAGTTGGCAGCGACCTGCTCGCTCGATGTCGGTTGCCCCCCTGATGAGTTCGCCGCTTTCTGCGAGCAGCATCCCGAGCGCACAGTGGTGGTTTATGCCAATACCAGCGCCGCAGTCAAGGCCCGGGCCGACTGGGTTGTGACTTCGAGCATTGCCGTCGACGTGGTTCGCCATCTGCATGCTTTGGGAAAGAAAATTCTCTGGGCGCCGGATCGCCACCTCGGTGAATACATACGCGGCCAGACCGGTGCCGATATGTTGCTTTGGGACGGTGCCTGCATCGTCCACGAGGAGTTCAAGGCACGGGAGCTGAAGCAACTGCGGGGGCAGTATCCGCAAGCCAAGGTGCTGGTGCATCCCGAATCGCCAGCCGCCGTCATCGCGCAGGCCGACCGGGTCGGCTCGACCTCGCAGTTGCTCAAGGCCGTCGTAGAGATGCCGGCGCCGGTATTCATCGTCGCCACGGACAGCGGTATTTTCCATAAGATGCGTGAGGCGGCACCGGAGAAGACCCTATTGGAGGCTCCGACCGCGGGCAAGAGCGCAACCTGCCAGAGCTGCGCGCACTGCCCCTGGATGGCGATGAACGGGCTGCATGCTTTGGCGGGAGTGCTGGAGCGCCTGGACAATGAAATCTTCGTCGAGCCGCCCATCGCCGCGCGGGCGCGGGTTTCGCTGGGCCGGATGCTGGAGTTCGCGCGTCAACGCCATGCACCGGTCCACGGCTGTGGTGATGCGTGAGCGGCCAGGGGCTGTGCGCCTGTTTATTGCCCCCCGAGTCTGCGACCCGTCTCACAGATGCGGCATGAACAGCCAGCAGAAAGCATCCCGTACGCGGGCCGGAAAGGGTCTTTCATCGAGTTCCCGCAGCGTGACCTCACGGCTGCCCAAGCGAACCTGATCGGCATGATAAGCAAGCCCGCCGGCAATGGTCGGATCGTAGACTTCCACTACCAGCTCGAAATTCAAAAATAGGCTGCGCGGATCCAGGTTGGCCGAGCCGAGCTGCGCGTAATGGCCGTCGACCACGAACAGTTTGGTATGGCTAAAGGGCGGGGGGCGGTAATAGACGTGCACGCCCCAATCGATCAGTTGCCAAAGCATATTCCGAGTCGCCCAATGCATGAAGGGCAGGTTGTTTTGCTCCGGCAGTACGATGTCCACTCGAATTCCCCGAATGGTGGCGGCCTGCAGGGCGGAGATCAGATCACGCGGTGGCAGGAAATAAGGAGTCATAATCGCGATACGGTGACGAGCCGCGGCGATGGCCCCTACCAATACCATGGACAGCCGGTTGAGGCTCTCGTTGGGGCCATCGATGATGGCTCGGCAGAAAGCGTTGCCCACTGTAGTCGACGGTGGATGTTCGGGCAGCTGGACATCCCCCGTGGTGAACAGCCAGTCGCCTAGGAAGACGGACTCGATTTGGCGGGCCACCGGACCTTCGATGCGAAAGTGCATGTCCGTGATTCCGCGGCGGCCGTCGTAACGGTGAATCAGGTGCCGATCACCGATGTTCATCCCACCGATGAAGGCGATATCACCGTCGATGGCGAGGATTTTTCGATGATTTCGCAAGTTGAGTAGTAGCCGCGGTGGCAGTAGCCGCGGTGGCAGGAAGACGGCGACTCGAACGCCGCGCCGGTGCAAGATAGGCCGAATGCGGGGCAATGAGTACCATTCGCCGGCGCCGTCGAGCAAAACGCGGACGTCTACACCACGAACCACGGCCCGTGCCAATGCATCTGCGAACTTCCGCCCGGTGCGGTTGTTTTCGAAGATATAGGTTGATAGGAAAACTGTGCGTTGCGCGCACTCGATTGCATCGAGCATCGCCGGGTAAGCGCTCTCGCCGTTGTGCAGGGTCTCGACACGGTTGCCCGGCATCAGCGGCAATCCGGTAACGGCGCGTGAGATCCGCGCCTGCTGCAAGAATTCAGGCGGCACCCGGCTGCCGCGTTCGAGCTTCACGGTACCGAAGCGCAGCGGCTTTTGTTCGGCGCGTAACGCCCGGGCGCGCATGTGGATACGGTTTATGCCGAGGAGAAAGTAGAGCAGCGGGCCGATGATGGGAAACAGCAAGGATACGGCGATCCAGCCAAATGCCGCCGCCGGTTCGTGCTTGTTTAGCAAAGCGTGTAGGGCGGTGCCGGTTGCAAGGAGGCCATTGGCGAGGGCACCGATCCAGTACACGATTTCCATGCGCTTCCTTCGATTCTCAGCGCGCCTTCCCCCACGCGAGGCCTGAAATCCGCTGGGAGG
Source organism: Gammaproteobacteria bacterium (assembly GCA_030433275.1). Lineage (GTDB taxonomy): Bacteria > Pseudomonadota > Gammaproteobacteria > Nitrococcales > Nitrococcaceae > Nitrococcus. The sequence continues at coordinate 10,793 of JAUILK010000008.1, read as the reverse complement.
CGCCGAGCGGGCGGCGCTCGAGGCTTGAATCAACTTCCGATGCGATCAATAGTATTCTATAAAATGAGCAGACGGTCGAAACCACCACGGTCAAAGCTTGAGAGGGTGATGATTCCGCCGAATGTGTTGGCCAGCGCAACTATCAGTATCACTTTAGGATTAAGGGCCGAGCAAATACCATCGCATCGGTGCTCGCGGCTCGGCGAAGCCGCAAGGGGCATGAGTCTTGCCTTCGAGGGCGAAATCGTAACGTCACCGATCTGCTCAACACGTAGGGTACGGCATGGAGTAACTCGCGTCGAGAAGGCGCGTTCGTTGCCTCAGGCGCACCATTTCCTATGCGGGCTAGTATGAGCCTCACTCCAGCCAGTACAAAACCACGCTAAAAACCGGAGAATCAACGGGAGCCGTCATGCTGGAGGCCATCAAGCACTTCTACTCAGACCATATCAGTCCCACCAGTGCTACCAGCCAAGCTTCACCCCAGCGCAGGCTGCAACTTGCGACGGCGGCGCTGCTTCTTGAAGTGGCACAGGCCGACAATGAACGTCACAGTGTCGAATTCCAGGCCATCCACGAGGGTATCCGCGAAGTATTCAATCTCACGGACGAGGATACTATTGCGCTGATCGAACTCGCCGATCACGAAGCGCATGAGGCGACGGATCGTTTTGAGTTCACCAATCTCGTAGACGAACAATACGACTACGCTGAGAAGTGCCAGGTGGTGGAGCTGCTGTGGCGCGTATGCCTTTCCGACGCTGAAATGGATCGCTATGAAGAGCGTTTGGTTCGCAAGATCGCGAACCTTCTGCACGTGGAGCACAAAGATTTCATTGCTGCCAAGTTGCGCGTTCAGCGTCGTTACAGCCGTGGTTATTACCGTGATTTCGATCATTACGAATGATCCGCAGCATTAGAACTTGCATGGGCCGCCCGTGGCTAGGCCGTGGCGCTCGGGCGAGCAGGGTAGCCGCAGAACGGTTGCTACAGTCAATGTTTTGGGAGCTAAGCTAGCCCGATGGTCGGTTATCGCGCTCGACAACTCGCGGCCATCCGCGATGCTGTCGCTGCAGCACGCGAAGTGTTGCGTGACAACGGCACTGATGATCCGTTGGTATTTGCCGAGGTGTTTGTCGCCGAGGGGGGTATTCAGGTACCCGGTTGTCCCGATGATGAGGCCGCGATGCACACGCTTGGCGAGCAGTTGCTCTGGGCGCTTGCCAGCGGGCGTTGTTATCACTCGGAGGATCCTGACCTGCAGCGCGAGATCGATCGGGTGTATAACGAGGTGCAATGGGTTGCGGCGCAGCGCGATGACAAAATCGTGGGTTTTTTTTTGCAGCTGCCGGCATCGGTCAAACGCAGCCCGGCTATGGAAGCGCTCGGCCATAGCAACAACGGCCTCGGGCCCGGCGTCTTTCGCAAGGGGGATATCGTAGTATTGCAGCCTGAATGCGACGGAGTACGCTTCATTGCAGTTCTTGAAGACGAGATCGAATGTTGACATTCGGGGGAAGGGCGTGGTGAGTTCAACGGCCTTGATCACGGGTGCATCGAGTGGCTTCGGTGAAGCGCTCGCCCGACGATTTGCCAACGAGGGTTGGCGTTTGGTGCTCGTCGCGCGGCGTATGGAACGGCTGCGAAGGCTGCAAGAGGAGCTTGGCGGCGAGGCGAAGGTTTACGTAATAGAGCTGGACGTACGGGATCGTGCGGCTGTGACAACAAAGCTCGGCGAGCGGCCGGCACCGTTTCGCGACGTGAGGCTGCTGGTCAACAATGCTGGGCTGGCGTTAGGGCTCGAGCCGGCATGGCAAGCCGATCTGGATGATTGGGACACAATGGTCGACACCAACATCAAGGGTTTGTTGTATGTAACCCGCGCCATTCTGCCTGGAATGGTGGAGCGCAACCGTGGGCATGTGGTCAACCTGGGTTCGATCGCCGGAAATTGGCCATATCCTGGTGCCCATGTCTATGGGGCGAGCAAAGCTTTCGTGCAGCAATTCTCGCGCAACCTGCGCGCCGATCTTATCGGTACCCGCGTTCGGGTGACCAATATCGAGCCTGGGCTGTGTGAGACTGAATTTTCGCTTGTGCGTTTTAAAGGCGACCGGGCGAAAGCTGAGCGTCTTTATCGAGGCAACGATCCACTCGTGCCGGAAGATATCGCGGAGATCATCAATTGGGTGGTCAAAATGCCCTCGCAGGTGAATATCAACAGTATCGAGGTTATGCCGATCACCCAAACCTGGGGCGCATTACCGGTTAAACCGGTTCGCTCTTCATCGGACGGGACGCATTGATTCGCACATTGCGCACAATTCCATACAGGAAGATGTGGAGTGATACCGTTTGGCTGTCTGACGACGGTCCGGTGGTGTTGGGTGCATTATGCCGACGCAGTAGTGACCCATTTTTATAACATTAAAGATTAAAGTTAGAGATATTAATTCCTTCCCAATATGAACCCGCATCCGTAGTTTCATTGCCAATCTATCGATTTTCCCGGTTGATGCCCAGAGGCATATCTACCGAAGGTGATGGTGATGAATAGGGCAGTACGGGTTTTGAGAGAAGAACAAATGGTTCTCGATCCGGAACAGCTGGATCTCGATCGCGCCAACTCTGAGCTGGAACAGGCGGATGCCGAGAGCCGAATCGCTTGGGCTTTGGAGACATTCGGTCGCCACGTGGTGCTCTCCTCGAGCTTCGGAGCCCAGTCTGCGGTGATGCTGCACCTGGTCACCCGGCAGCAGCCCGATATCCCGGTGATTTTAATCGATACCGGCTATCTGTTTGCGGAAACCTACCGATTCGTCGATGAATTGACTGAGCGGTTGTCACTCAATTTGAAAATTTATCGCTCCGAGCTGACACCGGCCTGGCAAGAAGCCCGCTACGGCAAACTTTGGGAACAAGGCGTAGACGGAATCGATCGGTATAACCGAATCACCAAAATCGAGCCGATGCAGCAGGCATTGCGCGAGCTCGACGCCCACGCTTGGCTTGCCGGAGTGCGCCGCCAGCAGGCCCGAACTCGGCGATCCTTGCCGGTCGTAGGGCTTCAGAATGGACGAGTGAAGGTCCACCCAATCGTCGACTGGAACGACCGCCAGATCTATGATTACCTCACGATCCATGATCTGCCCTATCACCCGCTGTGGCACGAGGGCTATGTCTCCATCGGCGATATTCATACCACCTTGCCGCTGGCCGAGGGTATGGAGGAGGAGGAGACACGGTTTTTTGGCCTGAAGCGTGAGTGCGGCCTTCACAAGTACGCCTGAAACTCCCGCCCGGTAAATCGCGCACGTCTTTACGCTGCTCCGTCGGCAGCGCCGGGCATAGTGAGGGGCTGTGTCCGCCCGGCCGACCGACACCTCGCGTTTCGCCACTACGGGCTTGCCAAACCAACGTGCCTGCTGGTACTCATGCCACTAGGAATCGCCAGCGAGGTGGTTGCACCGGGGAGAGGCGTTGACTGGGTGCGGGACCAGCAGTGTGACAAAGCCAATCGTCGGCCTTGTGCTACCCGGAGGTGGAGCACGGGCCGCATATCAAGTGGGTGTTCTGAAGGCGGTAGCGGATATGTTGCCCCCACGGGCGCGCAACCCCTTCCCCGTGATTTGCGGCACCTCGGCCGGGGCCATTAATGCCGTTGCCGTGGCGACTCATACCGCCCATTTTCGCGCCGGCATCCGCGGGCTGGAGATTATTTGGGGTAATTTCCATGCAAATCATATTTACGTCACCGACTTCGGGAAGTTGGCTCTCAGCGCGGTACGGTGGCTGAGTGCGCTGTTCTTCGCCGGAATCGGCGCCCGCCGTCCGGTGTCATTGCTCGACAACGATCCCTTGCGCGCGTTGCTCGCCCGCCGGATCCGGTTCGAGCGAATTAACCAGGCAATCGAAGCAGGGGAACTGCAAGCACTGGCCATTACGGCGTCGAGCTATGGCAGCGGCGAATCGGTGAGCTTCTTCCAGGGTAGTCGGGAACTGCATGGCTGGCGTCGGGCATGGCGAGTGGGTAGGCCAGCTAAGATACGCCTTGAACACCTTTTGGCCTCAGCAGCCATTCCGGCCATTTTCCCTGCGGTGGCGATCAGCCGGGAGTATTTCGGCGACGGCTCGATACGGCATTTGGCGCCGATCAGCCCGGCACTTCACTTGGGCGCCAACCGTGTCTTGGTGATCGGAGTGGATGAGGATAGTCGGCAATCGCCGAAGTACAAGGAAGTGTTGCTGCGCCCGCCGTCGCTTGCCCAGATCGCCGGCCATCTACTGGACAGTGCCTTTTTGGATACGTTGGAAGGGGATCTCGAGCGCCTGGAGCGGATCAATCGCACCGTCTCCCTGATCCCTGAGGAGGTCCGCCGACGGGAAAATTTGGGATTGCGTCCGGTGGAGGTACTCACCATCGCGCCCAGCGATTCGTTGACGGCTATCGCCGGTCAGCATGCTTATGAGCTACCATTATCGATGCGGTTTTTCCTCCGCGGTAGCGGTGCCACCAAATCCTCGGGCTCCACCGTGATGAGTTATCTGCTCTTCGAGCGGGGTTATTGCCGGGAACTGATCGATCTCGGCTACGCTGATGCCTTTCGTCAGAAAAACAAAATCCTGCCTTTCCTAGGGTATGCCCCAGTAGGTGGCTATGGCTATGAATCGCTCGCCTCGCCGCAGCAGGGTCTTTGGTAACGTTTCATACTGATGAGGCGTGCAGATGCCGAGTCTGCGTCGGTTGTGTCTCCAAGTCGATTGATAACCTATATCAGGCAATGTGAATAACCCGTCAAGCCCAACATATTGGGCTTGACCAAATTCTTTTAGCGTATATGTTGTATAGGATCGATTGTATTTGGCGATTATTTCGCGGTTAAAACGGTCCCGGAATGGGCTGTGATATAACCAAAGGAGCATGCTGTCTATGGCTAAAGCAGCGCAGGCTGGTGTGGCGTTGGAAACCGTTACGGACATCCCTCTGCAGCCCGCTTCCCAGGACATTTGGGACACCAAGTACCGGCTGAAGACAAAAGCCGGTCAAATTCTCGATGAGACTTTGGATGCCACCTTCCAACGGGTGGCGCGAGCGCTGGCCGACATCGAGGAGACCCCGGAACTGCGGGCGCGGTGGTACGAGGAATTCATCTGGGCGCTGCGCCACGGGGCTATCCCGGCCGGGCGCATTATTTCCAACGCCGGGGCCTGGGCGCACAAACCGGCCACCTCCACCATCAATTGCACCGTCTCGGCGACCATCGAAGACTCGATGGACGATATCCTGGGCAAGGTCCATGAAGCCGGACTGACGCTGAAGGCCGGCTGTGTCGCGGCTACCAGCCGGGTCGTTACCGAATACGGTGTGGTCAGCGCCGAGCGCGCCGTGCGCGAGCGGCACGCTCGGATGCTCTGTTACGATCGCGAGCGCAAGTGCTTCGAGATGCGGCGCATCGAGCGCCATATGACCACCCACGTGTCGCGCGAGGAAAACATCGAGATCGTCTCCAACGGAGCGGCGCTCAAGACCTCCATCCGGCACCCGGTGTTGGTCTATCGGCAAAACCGGCTGCGCTATGTCCGCGCTGATGAAATCTGCCCGAGCGATGCTTTGGTTCACTATGCTTTCCCCTGGACGGCCGAACAGGCAAGTGCGTTATGGGCCTGGCAAGCGGGCGTGCGCTGGGGCCGTGGCTGCTCGACTCAGTCGGGCTCGGCGCAGAGGCCAGCCTTTCCCCTGGTGCGGTTCCGGCGGCACCGAGCACGGATCAGCGCCACGCGGCTGCTCTTTAAGTTCGGCGCTGTCGGCCGGGATCTCGTCAAACGCGGCTGGGAACTCGCCGCGGCCTTTGGGGGGCAGCAGCCACGGATGGTCGTGGTCGATACGCCGCCGGGCACACCGGCCTGGGACTATCCGATCGCAGCCTTCGATATGGAAACAGGCGGTGGGGCTGAAGGCCTGATCGGGAAAGACCACGAGGCGCAGCTACCCGAGTGGGTCGCAATGCAGCCGCAAAAATATTTCCTGCCATTTCTCGCTGGCCTGATCGAGGCCTGCGGCCGCGTGAGAGGCGAATGCGGTCACGTTGCTCTCGTCTTGCCCAGCCGCGCCATGGCCGAGCGGCTCACGGGGCTGCTGGGCCTGTTCGGTGTGCATGGGGTGGCCATGCCTCGCGTCGTTAACCGGCGGGCCTCCCTTTCGGGCAGCACCGGGCCGAAGCAAAACGGCGTACTACTCAAAATCACCGACATGGCCTTCCTGGCACGCGTCGCCGACTATATGGCGGCCGGTGGTACACGCCGGCGTATCATCGAACATTGCAGCCAGGCCGGGCAATACGATCATTACGTGCTGCCGGGCGAACTCGCCCAGGCACTGGAGCGCAAGAGCGCAGCGCTGAACCGTACGGAGCGCCAGGCGCTCGGCTTTTATCATGGTTATCATCGTCGCGCCGTGGTTAGCCGGATCTGGTTGGAGCGTTGGAGCGCGTGCTTTCCCGAGCTAGGCGCGCTGATCGCCTTTGCCCGCACCCTGCGTCCAATCGACGCCGTCCGGCGCAGGCTGGAGATATCCGAGCGTTTCTACGATTTTACAGTCGAAAAACACAATAACTACCTAGCCGGCGAAAACGGCTTGATGGTGATTCACAACTGCGGCATCGGTTACGAGTTTTCCACTCTGCGACCGAAAGGGGCCTATGTCTGCGGAGCCGGGGCCTACACTTCGGGGCCGCTTTCGTTCATGGATATCTACGACAAGATGTGTTTCACGGTGTCCTCCGCCGGTGGGCGGCGCGGGGCGCAGATGGCCACCTTCGACGTCGGTCATCCGGATGTGCTCGATTTTATCCGCGCCAAGCGCGAAGCCGGCCGGCTGCGGCAATTCAATCTCTCTCTGCTGATCACCGATGAGTTCATGGAGGCCGTGAAGCGCGGTGCCGACTGGCCGCTCGCCTTCCCTCTGGGTGCGCAGGAGGCGGCGGCTGACGGCATCGACCTCGACGATCCCGAGCAGGTGATCTGGCGCGAGTGGCCGAGCCCGCAGACCTATGTGACGCGCAAAGACGGCCTGGTGGCTTGCCGGATCTTTCGCCGGATCAAGGCTCAGCGCATCTGGGATATGATCATGTCGGCCACCTACGACTACGCCGAGCCGGGTTTCATCCTGATCGACCGGGTCAACGAGCTGAACAACAACTGGTTTTGCGAGGAAATTCGGGCGACCAACCCGTGCGTGACGGCCGATACCCGGCTCCATACCCAACATGGGCTGGTGCCGATCGGTGAGCTGCAGGCATCCGGCGTGCCGATCGAGGCCACGGTGGACAAGCGCGCCCTCGGTGAGGGGCGCGGTACGGCAGCCCGAACGGCGAAACCGGCCTTCATGACGGCACGGCAGGCCGATGTCTATCGCGTGGTCACCGAGGACGGCTACGAAATCAAGGCCACCGAGTGGCACGATTTCTATACCGAGCGTGGCAAGGTCAAACTGCGCGATCTCGGGGCGGGGGATCGCCTGCTGGTGCAGTCCGGCAAGGGCCAGTTTGGCGTCGAGGGTTCGCCCGAGCTCGGCAAGCTGCTCGGACTTATAACCGGCGACGGTCATTTCACCAACCGCGGCAGTGGCAAAGAAGCCGTGGTCATCAACTTTTGGGGGCAGGAGCGCTCTTTGGCCGATGCCGTGGCCGGCTACGTCAACAGCCTGATCGCCGAGGTGGCTGTCAGCTCCCGCCAATATCATGTGAATCCGGTGGCGGTGCCGCAGCGCAAGCAGGTATTTATCCGCTCTATCCTCCTCGCCCGCGTGCTCGCGCATTATGGGTTTACGCGCCACAGCAAGCTGCGCGTGCCCGAAGTCATCTGGCGCGGTTCGCAGGAATGCGTCAAGACCTACCTGCAGGGGCTGTTCCAGGCCGACGGTACCGTCAACATCTCCAGCAAGAGTCTGAGCTGCTCGATCCGGCTGGCGTCCAGCTACCCGAGCCTGCTCAAGGACGTGCAGATGCTGTTGGCGAACTTCGGTGTGTTCTGCCGCCTCCGGACGCGCCGAAAGGCCGGTTGCCGTAAGCTGCCCGATGGTCGCGGCGGAAGCCGGGCGTACGCGTGCCGCGCCGACCATGAGCTGATCATCGATGGCGAATCCCGCGAGGTCTTCATGCGGGAGGTCGGCTTCCTGCTCGACTACAAGAACGCACGTTACCGCCAATGGACCAACGGGCGTGTCCTGCGCAAAACGCAGCGCTTTGCCAGCCGTATTGCTTCCATCACCTACGCGGGCCGCGAGCCGGTCTATGACACGACACAGCAGGATAAAAATACAGTTGTTTTCAATGGCTTGGTGACAGGGCAATGCGGCGAGCAACCGCTTCCGCCTTTCGGTGCTTGTCTGCTTGGTTCGGTCAACCTCACCAAGTTCGTGCGCGAGCCGTTCACCGAGCGGGCCTGGTTCGATTGGGAGGAGTACCGCCGGGTGGTCGCGGTCTTCACCCGCATGCTCGACAACGTGGTGGAGATCAACGGCCTGCCGCTCGAGCACCAACGCGAGGAGATCCTGCGCAAGCGCCGCCACGGCATGGGTTTTCTCGGGCTCGGCTCGGCGCTCACCATGCTGCGCATGGAATACGGTGCGCCGGACTCGCTCGTCTTCACCGAGCGCGCAGCCAAGGAGATGGCGTTGGCCGGCTGGCGGGCCGGCCTCGAACTCGCCGAAGAAAAGGGACCCGCGCCGATCATGGACGAGGAATTCACGCTCACCGAAGCACTGCTCGCCAAGCGCCCGCAGATGCAAAAAGACGGCTACCGGGTGGGTCAAAAGGTCAAGGGCCGGGTGCTCTGGGCACGCTACAGCCGCTATATGCAGCGCATCGCCGAGGCGGACCCGGAGCTCATCGAACGGCTTACGGAGAAGGGCGCTCGGTTTACCCACCACAGCTCCATCGCGCCGACCGGGACCATCTCGCTCTCGCTCGCCAACAACGCTTCCAACGGCATCGAGCCGAGCTTTGCGCACCATTACTTCCGCAACGTAATCCGGGCGGGCCGCAAGTCGAAGGAAAAGGTCGATGTCTACTCCTTCGAGCTGCTGGCGTACCGCCACTTCATCGATTCGCAGGCCCTGCCGAGCATGGATCCGCAGACCCGCAACCTGCCCGAGTACTTCGTTACCGCTGATGACATCACTCCGCAGCAGCATGTGGATATCCAAGCCGCGGCGCAGAGATGGATCGATTCCAGCATCTCCAAGACTGCCAACGTCCCTACGGATTACCCCTACGAGGACTTCAAAGGCATCTATCGCTACGCCTACCAGCAAGGGCTCAAGGGCTGCACGACGTTCCGCTTCAATCCGGAAGCCTTTCAGGGCGTGCTGGTCAAGGAGCAGGATCTGGCGAACACGACCTATCGCTTCCGGCTCGAAGACGGACGGTCGGTCGAGGTCAAAGGGGGCGACGAGATCGAGTACGACGGCGAGGTTCACACCGCCGCCAACCTCTATGACGCGTTGAAGGAAGGCTATTACGGCAAATGGTGACCCCGAGGCCCCCATGCACCGGCTCTGCAATCGACAGCGAAGCGAGTAATCCGACGATGGCGATCAAAATCGACAGCAAGATCATCGACTACGAAGTCGCCAAGGCCGACGCCGAGCGCACCAAAGGGCCGGGCGATGACATCGAACAGATGCACGAGAAGATCCAGCGCCCGGAGACGCTGGTAGGTCGAACTTACAAGATCAAAACCCCGCTCTCCGAGCATGCCTTGTACGTCACGATCAACGATGTGGTGTTGAATGAGGGGACGCCGCATGAGGTGCGCCGGCCCTTCGAGATTTTCATCAACTCGAAGAACATGGATCACTTCCAGTGGATCGTGGCGCTCACCCGGATCGTCTCGGCGGTATTCCGCAAAGGCGGGGATTGCACCTTCCTGGTGGAAGAGCTGCGCTCGGTGTTCGACCCGCGCGGGGGCTACTTCAAGCGCGGCGGCCGATTCATGCCCTCGCTGGTGGCCGAGATCGGCGATGTCATCGAACAGCACCTCAAGAGCATCGGTCTGCTCGATGCGGAAAGGCTGGACCCCCACCAACAAGCCTACGTCCAAGCCAAGCGTGCCGAATACGATTCCCGCCAGGCACCGGTGAGCCAAGTGGCCGCCGACTGCGAGGACAGCGCCAACGGCGAAAGCCCGTACCCCGAAAGCGCCGTCCTGTGCCCCCGCTGCCACACCAAGGCCATGGTTCAGATGGAGGGATGTCTGACTTGCCTTAGCTGTGGGGAGAGTAAGTGTTCATAAAATATTAAAACTCCGGGCTGATTAAACAGCCACCTGTGTGTATTTCCATCCCGTATATGTGGTGTTTATCAGCCAGTCTCCTACGGCCGATCAGGTGCTTGCTATGTCTTTAGTGCGATTATTCACCATTTATGGTGCAAGATAACACACCATTTATGAACCCTGCTTGTAGTTATGCTAAATTTATTGTTTGTCCGTAGATTTATTCTAGCAGCAAATAAAGAATTATTTCCCAATGGGTGGAGCAGCATATTTTTTGCCTTTCCATTTTGGATATATGCTGAAAAAATAGATAATTGGCAGCCAAAAAATATCCATTATAATGGCAAAGAGATAAGGGTTTTTCCTCCATTTCGCTCTGGAACGTGCGCATTTAACGGGGCGCCGCCTCTTCTTGTTTCTAAGAGCCTGTTCACAATCTCCGGAGCAACAGTGTCAAGAACGCCAGATGGACGAACTGCAGACTGGTATTAATCTTACGCTCGCAGTTCTTCCATAAG
>JAUILK010000093.1 GCA_030433275.1 Gammaproteobacteria bacterium | reverse complement strand
GGCTAGTGGTGACCACCGAGCCCTACAACCGGCGCGCGGAAAGAGCGGACGGCAGCCTTTACCCAGAGGACAGGCCCAACCGGGTCGATCGTTGGAACCTGATATTGCGCAGTGTCGTCGCCGAGCGGCAAAACGCCTCGGTGCTGGATCTGAACCGGAAGCTGAACCCCAGCGGTGTGTACACCAACAGGGTCGACGGCATCAGGATGCGCAGCGACGGAGTGCATCCGACACCGGAGGCGGTCGAATGGTTGACGCCGTGGCTGGTCGAGGCGCTCACCCCCTAGCGAATCGGGCGCGCGCAGTGACGCGCAGGGTGCCGAAGCGCGCCGAATTCGCAGGCGGTCAGTGGCCGAGGCGGCCGCGGCCCAGGCGCAGCAGCAGCATCGCCAGGTTCTTCCCCTCGGCGCCTAGCACGCTGTAGCGCTCGATGACTTTCATTTCCCGGCTGTGCACCAGCCGGGTGCCACCGGAAGCCATGCGTGCCTTTCCGATCAGCTGGGAGACCTCGGTGCGCCGCTGGACGGCCTCGAGGATTGCCGCGTCGAGTCGATCGATCTCGTTGCGCAATTCAGCAATGTCGGACATATCGGGCCCCTTGGAGGGTTCGGCGGATTCCGCAGGATCCGTCGTTTCCGTCGTCGTCATGTCTTGGTTCTCCGAATTCTCGTTGTGTGAAGGATCTGGTCTCATCCGGTTCGGGCCTCACACAAGAGACGAGCCCCGGATCCGGAAGCGGACCGCGGGGCTGAAGGGAAACAGCTAGACCACGGGCACCGCTGGCCGGTACCCGTTGAAAAATCGGCGAGGGGCCCTTCGGGCGAAGAGCACAAGGCCGGGTTGCGCAGTGAGCACTCAATGAGTGTGCCACTACCTGCATGCCAGCGCAAAGAATGTCAGCTCGCAGCGGTAAGTTTGAACGCATATGGCTTCCCCTTTGACAACCACCGGCACGGCAACCGGTATCGATGAGCTTCTCGAGGGCCTCAACCCGCAGCAGCGCCGGGCAGTGATGCATGAAGGTGCCCCGCTGCTGATCGTGGCTGGCGCGGGCTCAGGAAAAACGGCGGTCCTGACCCGGCGGATCGCCTATCTGCTGGCGGCGCGCGATGTGGGCGTGGGCCAGGTGCTGGCCATCACGTTCACCAATAAGGCTGCGGCAGAGATGCGTGACCGCGTCGCGCAGATGTTGGGTGCGCGTGCCCGGTCCATGTGGGTATCGACGTTTCACTCGACGTGTGTGCGGATCCTGCGAAACCAGGCCTCGCTGCTGCCGGGGCTCAACTCGAACTTCTCCATCTACGACGCAGACGACTCCCGGCGCCTGTTGCTGATGATCGGCAAAGATATGGGGCTGGACACCAAGCGCCACTCGCCGCGGCTGCTCGCCAATAGCATCTCTAACCTCAAAAACGAGCTGATCGGGCCCGAACAGGCGCAGGCCGAGGCGTCGGAAGCCGGCGACGATCTGGCGCGCCTCGTCGCTGAGGTGTACACCGAGTACCAGCGACGGCTACGTGCGGCCAACGCCCTGGACTTCGATGATTTGATCGGTGAGACAATCGCTGTGCTGCAGGCCTTTCCGCAGATAGCCCAATACTATCGGCGGCGGTTCCGGCACATCCTCGTCGATGAGTATCAGGACACCAACCATGCCCAGTATGTGTTGGTGCGTGAGCTTGTTGGAGTCGGAGCGGTCGGATCCGATGATGCCGGCGAGGTGAAGCCAGCCGAGCTCTGCGTTGTCGGTGACGCCGATCAGTCCATCTACGCGTTCCGTGGCGCGACGATTCGCAACATCGAAGATTTCGAACGCGACTTCCCGAACGCCACAACGATTCTGCTCGAACAGAACTACCGTTCTACACAGACGATTCTGAACGCGGCCAACTCGGTGATCGCACGCAACGTCGGCCGGCGCGAGAAGCGGTTGTGGACCGACGCCGGGGACGGCGAGCGGATCGTCGGCTACGTGGCGGACAACGAGCACGACGAGGCCCGGTTCGTCGCGCAACAGATCGATGAGGGTCCGCGGACGACGGTTTCTCCTACAACGACGTGGCGGTGTTCTACCGCACCAACAACTCCTCCCGCGCCATCGAAGAAGTCTTCATCAGGGCCGGCATTCCGTACAAAGTCGTCGGGGGAGTGCGCTTCTACGAGCGCAAAGAGATTAGGGACATCGTCTCCTACCTAAGGGTTCTGGATAATCCGGGCGATACGGTGAGCATGCGGCGCATCCTCAACACCCCGCGCCGTGGTATCGGAGATCGCGCCGAGGCGTGTGTGGCGGTTTACGCCGAGAGCGCCGGAGTGAGCTTCAACGAGGCGCTGGTAGCGGCCGCTGAGGGCAGGGTCTCGATGCTCAACGCCCGCTCGGAGAAGGCGATCGCCGGTTTCGTAGCGATGCTCGACGAACTCCGCGGCAGGCTCGACGGTGAACTCGGCGATGTTGTCGAGGCGGTACTGGACCGCACCGGCTACCGGGCGGAACTCGAATCGTCGAGCGACCCTCAGGACCTTGCCCGGCTTGACAA
>JAUILK010000057.1 GCA_030433275.1 Gammaproteobacteria bacterium | reverse complement strand
CCAATACCAGTCGGCCCAGGTGAACAACACGGCGGTGGGTATCGGTGGCCCGAATACCTTCAACCTCAACGGCACCATCGTCCAGAGCCAGAGCGCCTGAGCAGCAGGTTCAGAGAGCTGGCGACACGGCGGGAGCAGACAACTCTCGCCGTGTTTCATTGCCCAAAAGGGTTTTCGGCGGCGTCACTCGTGGTGGCGGGGCGGGCCTGAAATCCCTCCGGCACCTTGCCGCGTACCATGTAGGCGAAAGCGATCAGTTCAGCCACCGCGTGGTAGAGCAGCTCGGGTATTTCCTGGTCGAGCTCGATTTGGGCGAGGACCTGAACCAGGTCTCGATTCGGGTAAAGCGGGATATCGTGTGTCTGCGCCAACCGGATAATCTCTTCGGCCAGCGCGCCGTGGCCTTGGGCCGTAACCCGTGGTGCGCCATGACCGGTGTATTCGAGCGCGACGGCAAGGCGTCGGTCATGCTCGATCGCAGGGCCGGGCATATCCGATTCAGGCGGTTTCATGAAGCAACCCTCCTCGCAGACGCGTGGTGTCGGTGGGATCGCGTGGGGCTGAGGTACGGTGACAGCGTATCGAGGCGACTTCCAGATCAAGCGCCTGCAACTGCTCGGTAAGCACCGGGCGAGCGGTTTCCACCGCCGTGGCGAGATGGGGGTGTTTGGTCCACCAAGAGACGGTTGCGCGGCGTCCAACGATGTGCATCCGGGCCGCGAGTGCTTCGGTGCCGGCGAAACGAAACCGTAGCTGTACTTCCCAGCCGGTTTGGGCCGTGCCCGACTCACGCCGCACTGTGGTTTCGCGCTCGGCTTCCTGGCGGACTCGCAGATACAAGTCGTCTGTGTCTTTACCATGGGCCAGTGGGATTTGAAAGGCAAGGTCCACTCGAGCCGGGTTCTCCGTGGGTTGCAGTTGCAACAGGTGCATCCGGGCAAGCGCCCCTTCGGCCTGCCGCAGCAGATTATTCAATAATCCCGGTTGGCCATCGGAGCCGTTGTCCGTTGCCACCGCCGTTCCCGCGGCAGGATTGTCGCGGAGTCGGGTGATCAACCGCAGCAGTGCCGCCTTGAAATCCGCTTGCGCGATTTGTCCGACCGCCTGGGGGCTGCGCGCCAACAACCACTCCAGCAAAATCCCCGAATCCCGAAGCGCCACGCGTACGCCATGTGCCTGCTGTAATTGGGTGCTGGGAGTAAGCCGGGCAAGCAGCGCGTCGATGCTCTGGCGTTGCTCGGCCGTGAGTTCAGTCCAGTTCTGCTGTGGCTGCGTGCGCAGCGTTGCCAACAGCGTGTCGAGATTTTCCTGCCGAGGAATGGCTTGGCGCAGCAGTGCCATGGCCGCGGAGCTCACGGGCGCTCTGCGGGTCAGTATTTCCAGCGCCGGGCCGCTGGTCGTATCCACCAAGCGTACGGTGAGCTGCTCCCCGGCGTGTAACCCGAGCCGGCCGGCCGCCACCGACAAGTGTGTTCGGCCGATCGCTATCAGCACTTGCCCGGTGGCGTCAGTGTGTACCCGCGCGTGGACGGCGTGGCCCGCTTGCAACGCCGCGGGTAATCGGTTCGGCGAAGGCAGCCGCAGCAAAGCGCCGGAGGTGGCGGGACCGGTCGGGCGCAGCGCCATTACCTGACTCCTTGCGTTCGCTTCACGCTTGGCCCACTTACCCCGACGAGCGCCCCTTTACAGTCGGCTCGTCGATTATGATCTTAACGAAGCGAAGGAGCGAACCCAGCTGCCGTTATCGCGTAGTCCTCGGGGTAACCGGCGTAAAGCATTCCGGGCCGCCTCGCGCGAGGGGTAGTCACCGGTAATGAGAACATGCCAAGCGCGCCCTTGGCGTCGAGCCTGTACAGCATGGGCTTTGCCCTCCACCAGTGGATGCTGCTCCAAAAACCGCTTCAATGTTTGCTTTTGGTGGCCGGCGATGAGCTGAATCGTGTAATGATTATTCGCTCGATCGGCCACCCAATTTTCCTGCAATTTCGAATCAGCAACGGTTGGCGTAGGGTTGTGTCCCGCTACCTTGGTGGATCTGGCGGCCTCCCGGCGCTGATTCAATCGATCCGGTGTCGGCGTTGGGACGTTCGCAGCCGCCGCAGTTTCGGTCTCAGTGGGCGGGGCGCCGAGCTCGGAGTGCGTGCCAGGCGAATTCACCGGTTTCTCCGAAGCCGTGCTTGGGGTGCTCGCCGAGCCAAGCGTGTTCAAAGCTACAGCCGGGGCCTGCTGCAGCGGCATGCCGACCGCCGATGGGTCGGTCTGTGGTGCGCCGGCTTGTCCCCGTTCGGCATCGACTCCCTGTGCAATCGCTGTAGCGGCTGTGTTTGGGGTCGAACTTACCCGTGACGCTGGCGCTTTTTGCGGTGTTGACGGGTTTTCCCGACGCGCGCTGAGCGGCTGATCGAAGAGTGTTTGGGCCTCATTCGTGCCCACCCCGCCGGTTTGAGCCGAGGGGCTGGCCGGGGCATTGTCCGAGTGAGACGGCAAGGCCAACGGTATGCCCTGCGGAGTCTCTATGGCCGTCGTCGGTCCACCGAGATAGCGGGCCAGCAGCAGTCCGCCAGCTAATAGAAGCACCCCCGCGGCAACCCCGGCATAGAGCCGCCGTGATCGGCGGGGTACCGGGCGGGCAGGGCCGCGTTTGCGGGCGGTCTCGGTGAGAAGACGGGTCGTTTCCTGATTGATGCGTGCGGCAATACCCTCGGTTTGCTCGTATATTTGCTGTTTCTGCCGGGTCGAGAGCAATTCCCCTGTGTGCTCGCCGGCCACCGCGAGGCTCTGGTCGATATAGTGGGCGGTTTGCTCCTCGGTGAAAGGGGGCAGGACGATCTCACTGCGCTCGTCTTGTTCTGCGAGCGTTGCTGTAAGCTGCCGCAATGTGCGATCCGCCTCGGTCGGGGCTGCAAGCAGGATCGGCAGCCGGGCACCGGCCTTGGCAATCGCCTCGCGGAGCAAGAGCAAGCCCTTGACCATGTTCTCTTCAAGGCGGTGGGCGTCGTCGATCAACAACGCCGGTCGATAGCCCGAAGCTTCTGCATGGCGAAGCCGGGCTGCCAGGGTATCGGGGTCGTGCGCGACCTCGGAAGCCCCCATCCGCATGGCAAGCATCTTCACGATGTTCGTGACGTGCAGTTGTGGCGAACCGCCGAGCATACAGCAATCGAGTTCGTCGGGGTCCGTTGCCGCGATCTGGCGCAAGAACGCGGTTCGACCTACGCCGGCCGGTCCACTAAGGATGAGCAGCCGATTACTGCTCTGCAGCAGATGTACGGCCAAGTTACAAGCGGCCTCGATATCCGCGTCTTCGAACTGGAAGTCTTCAGCGGTAAAAGGCGGATGGAGTAGCCCGAGTTGGGTGAGTTGCCGCTCGTCGAAAAAAATGGGATTGCTGGCGTGGTTCATGCCGTTGGACCCCATAAGCTTGAAATTAGCCGAAACGATAGCATATCCATATCACTAAGGGTTGCTTGACACCTTTTCGGGGGCTGCTTAGGATGAGCGCCTTTCAGAAATAACGTCCCCATCGTCTAGCTGGCCTAGGACACCACCCTTTCAAGGTGGCGACACGGGTTCGAATCCCGTTGGGGACGCCAAAAAACAGCACCTTGCTGGAATAACCTCGAAACCCTGCTAGCTATTCCTCAATATACCGGCCTGGATTTTGTTTGGCCACAGAAAAACGCAGGGAATATGACTCGGCATTCAAGCGGTCCCAGCAAGGCGGTGCCGCCCGCGTCGACGGTGCTGCTACTCGCGGTTGCGCTTTTTTAGCTGGCTGCGCAGACGACCGAGCATTACATCGTCGGGGGTCTGTTCTAGGGCATCGTCAACGACGGCAAGGGCCGCGCGCGGGCGGCCGGCGCTTTGCAGGGCCACCGCATACACGTAGCTATAGTGCGCATTAGCCGGCGCCAGATCGGCGGCCTGCCGTAACGAAGCCAACGCCGCGGGCAGGTTTTTTTGCCGAACCTGCAGCAGTCCCAAGCTGTGGTATAGGTCGGCGGATTGGGGGAGTCGCCTGATTCCAGAGCGCAGCACTTGCTCGCCCTTGCTATCCTGATCGAGGTGGCGAAACAAGTCGGCTAAATTCACGTAAGCGGGGACCCAATTGGAATCGAGATCGAGCGCCAAGCGGTAGGAGCGTTCTGCCAACGCCGCCTTCCCTCGTGCCGTGTAGAAATTACCCATATTGACGTGGGCTGCCGGATCATCGGCATTGAAAGTCTGTGTGGCCCTATAGTCTGCGCTGGCCGCTTGCAAAACTTCTCGGTCTGCGGAAGGTATCCGCTCGGCTGGAATATCAGCCAGTAACTCCGCCGCGCTGATGCGCACGGCGCGCACGGGATCCTGCAAGAAAAGTCGAACCAGTTGCCAGCGGACATTTGCCGGTAATGGCCGTAAGCTCTCAAGCGTAGCCAACCGCACCATGGGGTGGGTATCGTGCAATGCCGTCGCCAGGGACTGGAGGGATTCCGGATTCAGCCAGTTTTGCAGTTCCCGCGCTGCAGTGGCTCGCGCAATTGCCGGTTGACTCGTGTCTTGCAGTAAAGCAATCAGCTCGACCTGGGCATTTGCGGCATGGCTGCGCGCCGCCTGCAAGGCGTTGGCATAGTGTTGATAACCGCGTGGGGCATGACCGTACCAGTGTCGAATTTTTTCCGCAGACCAGCGTGCCGTCCGGTCTTTGTGGCAATTGTTGCAAGCATTGGGCGTGCCCAATCGAGCAGATAGATCCGGCCGTGGAATGCGCAGACTGTGGTCCCGTCGCGCATCGATCACCATGAAGTTCTTCGGCGGCATGTGGCAGTCCACGCAGTGGGCACCCGCCTTTTGAGGAGTGTGAAAGTGGTGGTCTCTGGTCTCATAGACTTCGGATTTGTGACATTGCAGGCATACGTCATTACCTGATCTGCGTAGTTCCAGACTGTGCGGTTCATGGCAGTTGCTGCAGGTAACACCGGCCTGATACATGCGGCTTTGAACGAAGGACCCGTATTCATAGACTTCGCCGTCGATTTGACCGTCGGAGTGGTAATTACCTTCGTCGAGTAAGGACGGCAAGAAGCTGTCCATTAGCGGTTGTCCCGTCCGATCATCCTCGAACAGTTGCGCGCGCCGTGCATGGCAGGCGGCGCAGACCTGGATTTCAGTGTCAGTGGCGCGCGGTGTGCTGCGTACCGGTTGCCCTGTTTCGGCATTATGCGTCCAGCGGATCTTCCTCCGTTCACTGAACCGATGGGTCAGACCTTTGTCGTTTGCATCCACACTTCCCTGCGTGTGCGCTTTATTTGCCCAGAGCACGTGCTTTGAACCCGGGCCATGGCAGGCTTCGCAGGATACGTTGATTTCGGACCAGGTCGTGCGGTAAGCCCGCTGTTGCGGATCGTAATTTTTTTCCAGGTGCGTCGAGTGACATTCCGCGCACATGAAATTCCAGTTCTGGTAGCGTCCTGTCCAATGCAGGGCATCATCGTGGGTAATGCTTTCATCCGGATAGAGATGAAACCAGCGCTGCCCGCCTTCTTCGGCGGGGCGGGAATCCCAGGCAATGCTCAGGGCCTGCAGTCGGCCACCCGGAAACTCAACCAGGTATTGCTGTAATGGGGCCACACCGAAGGTGTATTTGATTTCAAAAGTCTTTAATCGGCCAGAGGCGTCGTCGGTGCGTACGAAAAAGGCGTTGTCGCGTTTGAAAAACGTAGAGGTTATTCCGGCGTATCTGAAAGCAATTTTATTGAAATCTCCCAATACCGTCTTGTCAGTCGCCGGCTGCATGGCAAAAGCGTGGTGCGAGCCTTGCCACAACCGGGCCTGTGCGGCGTGACACTCACGGCATTTGGCCAGACCGACATAATCTGCCTGTTTGGCAGGGGAAGTTCGGGCCGCGGACGATGGTATAAGAGGGGCGGCCCGAACGGGAAGAACAAGCACGCTCACCAGCAAAAGGGATAGACAATATCCGCAGCGAATATCCCGTAACCATCTGAAAGATAACAATAATATTGTTGCGCCGATGGTGGTAATCAAGCTAACGACCGAGCGGTGGGGACGGATCGATATTTTGCGCTGACCCAGTCTATTAATGATCGAGTTAGTAAGCACGGCCATTCGCTGTCACTTGTGCGGGAAAATGCTTGCCCAGTCCGATTTCATACTTACGAGAATCCAACCGTGTATCGGCGCTTCATCCAACCCGCGGGCGAGTTTTCCGAAGCGCGTTGCGCGATCGTAGGAATACTCCCGTTCAGCATCGTCGTGGTGCAGTATGAGCCCAAGCCGCGCTCCGCTGCCGGCCGTCACGTATTCGAGCATCTCGAAATCGCCGTCGGAGTTGCCGAAAGCGAGGATGGGCCGTTTGCCGATAAATTTGTAAATACCGACGGGCTTGCCGGCCTTGTCGTCGATGAAATCGATTTTCGGGAGCTTAACGATTACGGGATTGCCGTTGCGGATCTCGTATTTTGCTTTGGCTGAGCTGCCGACCACCTGGTCGGGTGGGATGCCATAGATCATCTGTGTCCATGGACGCATGAAATCGATTCCACCGCCGGAGACGATGAAGGTTTTGAAACCGTTAGCGCGCAAATAGCGTAGCAATTCGATTTGGGGCTGATACACGCACTCCAGGTAGGAGCGGTTGAATTTGGGATGCGTGGCGGTATTTAGCCAGTCGGTAACGGTTGTTGCAAACGCCTCCGCCGTCATACCGGCGTGTGTGGTGGCGATGAGTTTGAGGAGCCCCGGTGTGCCCGCTGCGGCAATCCCCTCGGGATCACCGGCGAGCAGCGATTTGAACGGCTCCTTGGTTTTCCACTCCGGGTGCTCCGGTGCCATGGCTTTAACACGGTCAATAGCAAAGGCGAGCTGGTTGTACATCGGTTGCTCGCTCCAGAGCGTACCGTCATTGTCGAACACGGCGATGCGATCAGCCGGTTTCACGAACTCGGGCGAGCCTTGCTTGGTTACCTTTTCAACGAACGAGACGATCGCCGCTTTGGTCGGGGTGTCGTTCCAGGACGGTAGCTCTTGCCCCGAGGCTGCGGCCAGGAAGCTGAAGACGAAAACGAAGTAGGCGAGTAGAGGTAGGATACGTGCCATCTTTCTTTCCATCGTAAAAGGTGTGGCGACCCGGCAAAGGCCGAGTCGCCGCCTATCATCGTGTCCGATCAGCGATGCAAGCTCACCGCCCGCGCGCGGCGGATTCGATCTGTTTTTGGATCTTTTTAAGGTTGAACGAGCCCGGGGTCTGGCTGGGTGGGTACTCGCTCAATGTCTTCAGGAACTTGGCGGCGAGTTGCTGCATCGGAACCAACACGAACGAGCGTTCCAAGAACCAATCGTTGTACGTGTTCGAGTTGTGCTGCGCTTTCTCGAATGGGTCGCGCCGCAGGTTGAAGAGCAAAGGTACGCGCAGTTCGACGAAGGGCTCGCGCCATACCTGAAAGGTCCGGGCGCGGTTCTCAAGGAAGACGGCTTTCCAATCTCCCAGGCGAATTGCGACCACTTGGCCGTCGTCGTTGACATAGAAGAATTCCCGCCGTGGCGATTTGTCGATGTCGCCCGAGAGGTAGGGCAGCAGATTGTAGCCGTCGATGTAATTGCGGTATTTGCGTCCGTTCAATTCGACGCCTTCTTTGAGGCGCTTCTTGATGTCCGGGGCACCGGCGACAGCGGCAAAGGTGGGCAGCCAGTCTTCGTGCGCGACGATGCCGTTGAGCGTCTTACCGGCAGGGAAATGGCCCGGCCAACGAACGAAGGCGGGCACACGGTACGCGCCTTCCCAGTTGCTGTTCTTCTCGCTTCGGAACGGCGTCGTGCCGGCGTCCGGCCAGGTATTGTAATGCGGACCGTTGTCGGTCGAATAGAAGACGATCGTGTTGTCGGCAATGCCGAGAGCGTCCAGTTGCTTCAGGAATTCACCGACGTGCAGGTCGTGCTCGACCATGCCGTCGTGATACTCGTTGCCGCTCGGGCCCGCAAGGCCGGTGTGCTCCTGTTTCACGTGAGTGCGGAAGTGCATCCGCGTTGCGTTCCACCAAACGAAAAACGGTTTGTTCGCCTCGTGCTGCCGCTTGATGAAATCTTTGGCGGCGGCCACCGTTTCGTCGTCGATCGTCTCCATGCGCTTTTTGGTAAGCGGGCCGGTATCTTCGATGCTTTGCGTGCCGTCGGGATTGAGCTTGGCTTTGAGCACACCGCGCGGGCCGTACTGCTCACGGAACGTCTTGCCGTTGGGCAACACCAAGTCGGCCGGATAATCGCGGTTTTCGGGCTCTTCCTCGGCGTTGAGGTGGTAGAGGTTGCCAAAGAACTCATCGAAGCCGTGCATGGTCGGCAGGTGTTCGTCGCGATCCCCGAAGTGGTTTTTGCCGAACTGTCCCGTGGCGTAGCCTTGAGATTTGAGAACCGTGGCAACGGTGACGTCGGATTTCTGCCAGCCCTCCTTCGCTCCGGGCAGGCCGACCTTGGTCATACCGGTTCGAACGGGCACGTTGCCGCCCACGAATGCCGCGCGGCCCGCGGTGCAGCTTTGCTGCCCATAGTAGTCGGTAAAGCTGACGCCTTCGTTGGCCAGGCGGTCGATATTGGGCGTCTCGTAGCCCATCATGCCGCGGTTGTTATGGCTGATGTTCCAGGTGCCGATGTCATCGCCCCAGATGACGAGAATGTTAGGTCGGTCGGTTTGTTGGGGCGGTTGAGGCGGTTGCGCAAGCGCTGGGTCGGCGAAACCGGATACAACGAGTAGCAGGCCGATAATCGCACGAATCATAGAGCACCTCTTCTTCTTAAGATCGGGGGCATTTTGTTTCTCCGTGAAAATTACGATTAGGCTAGCTGAAATTCTCTGCCGCTGCCTTATGGAATTGCGCAAAGCCGTTGCCATCCTTTTCCAGAGCCGAAGGGGCTTGGACGATCGGAGGAGGCCATTTGAGTAGAGAAAAAGAGGAGTTGTATGCTTATACTTAATCCGCGCTGGCTTTTCCAAACCACGGATGCGGACTCATGCTCGATTATGTCGCCCTGTTTTTGCTGTTCTTCGTGGCGATCGTGCTGTTCTACGGCATCATTGCCATTCACGATATTCCGTATGACATCGCCAAACATCGCAATCACCCCCATCAGGATGCCATTCATGTGGCGGGCTGGGTCAGTCTGCTGACTCTGCATGTCATCTGGCCCTTTCTTTGGATTTGGGCGACGCTCTATCGGGAGGACCGCGGTTGGGGGTTTAAGAATGGCAAATCCGATCATGCCCATCTGGCCAATCTGGAGTCGCAGGTCACGCAATTGACTGCCCGTCTGGATCGGTTCGAGACACAGCAGTCCAGAGCCGGTTCGGAGGTGTAGTCGTGGAGACGCTTCTGATCCTGACTTACGCTGCCATTTGCGTCGTTATCTTCAAGATCTTCAAGTTGCCGCTAAACAAATGGACGGTGCCCACGGCCGTGCTGGGCGGAGTGATTTTGATCGGTACGCTGATCATGTTGATGAACTACAATCATCCGTATGCCGAGAAGGCCCGGAAATACGCATTGACGACGCCCATCATACCGGCGGTCAGGGGGCTCGTGCTGAGCGTCGAGGCAACACCCAACGAACCGCTGGAAAAAGGGGATGTGCTGTTCACTCTGGATCCGACCCCGTATCGAGCGGTAGTGAATTCTTTGGCGGCGCAGTTGAAATCGGCCAAGCTCGATCTCGACCGTGCTCAACAGCTCTTGCGGCGTAATGCCGGCACTCGCCGAGACCGTGACCTGGCCCAGGCCCGTTATGACGATCTTCGCAACCAACTGGTCAAGGCTCGATACAACCTCGATGAAACCGTCGTCCGGGCTCCTACCCCTGGCTATGTTTCGCAGGTATTCCTGCGCCCCGGGATGATGGCCGTCAATCTCCCGTTGCGGCCATCTATGGTATTCGTGCATCAGGAATCGAATGCTTATGTCGGCTGGTTTCGTCAGAACAGCCTTTTGCGGCTGGAGAAGGGCGACGAAGCCGAGATTGCCTTTGATGGCATCCCCGGTAAGGTGTTTCGTGGCGAGGTCGATACCATTTTGCCGATCCTGGCGGAAGGGCAGCTGCAACCTTCCGGTACTCTAGTGACCGATGTGGCGGAACCGGGTCGGATTCCAGTTCATATCCGTATAACGGACCCGTCATTCGGTCAGTATCGCCGTCAACTCCCCGCTGGTGCCTATGGTCAAATGGCGCTGTACAGCGATCATGTCCATCATGTCGCTATCATGCGCAAAATCCTGCTGCGTATGTCGGCATGGATGAACTACGTGTTCCCATTTCATTGAATCGATTGAGAGGCGCGGTTTTGTCGTTCGGCAAGGCCCGAACACAGCCGCTTCAGGGTCTTTTGAGTCATGCCCGTGGTAAGCAGATGTGTTCGCTACTGGGGTAGCGCCGGACGATAATCGATCCCGAAGTTGATATAAGGGCTCGATCCCACGCTCACTTCGGGTTCGCGCCACTCGCCGTCGGTCACTCTAAGCCCGCGTAGGCCGCCGATGCCGGCTCCGAGCATCAACCACCAATTGCCGTATACACGGTGTCCGGCGGACAGGCCGAGATCCCAACTATCGAGTGCGAACGAGGCTCGGTCTCCATCTGGGCGGATCGACCAGGAAGCGCCGGACGGTGCCGCGCCGAAGCGGAACAAGGCGTTTTTGCTCGGTGCATACAGGAGCGCCGGCCAGGGCATCATCGCGCTCAGAGTCCACTGGTCGGTAACCGACCAGGTTGCACCGAGATACGGCAAGTAGATGGTTTCACCCGGCCCGATGTCGGTGAAGAAACCGAAGGTCCATGCGAGGTGATCGCTCTGCACATAGCGGGCGAACGCACCGCCCATGGCCTCCCAACTCCACGAGACATCAGCCAGCGTCGCTCTGTTACCTAGCGGCATCACAAACGCCGCCGCCTGCCAATCGTCGTTGAGTTGGCGTAGCCAGCCGACCGGGATGCCGATCGACAGCACCCTGAAAGAATCGAAAGTGGATGAGTGCGAATCGAATTCGGACCAGCCGATCCATTCCCCGACCACCAATACATCGCGTGGCCCGATCAGAAAGGGCAGGGCTGCCGCTTGCGAGACCGTCGTTTGGTCGAATGACAGCGAGTCGGCACCTTCACGCCGCACCTCGGTGTCGCCGTAGAATCTGACGTCGACGAAGGCGAGCGGTTGGAACGGCACGTTGGAGGTCGGGCGCTGAAACTGAATCTCACTGTCGGCGAAGCTTCGGATCCAATCATCGAGCGTGCCCGCCTTTGCGATCGGTGTGGAAATGAATAGGCCAAAGCCTAATACGAGTGGTAGGACCCTGGAAGCGGCAGGTTCAGCACTGTCTTGAGGTGGGACTTTCCAGTTGTGAGTTTTCCTAAATGTCGGGATCAACGCCTTTTCCCACACTAAGGTTTTCTTTGACATGAATTCGGAATTTTATAGCGTGGATCCTCGGGAGGTTCAAAATGCCGATCGCAAAAACGCCGGAAGGG
Source organism: Gammaproteobacteria bacterium (assembly GCA_030433275.1). Lineage (GTDB taxonomy): Bacteria > Pseudomonadota > Gammaproteobacteria > Nitrococcales > Nitrococcaceae > Nitrococcus. The sequence continues at coordinate 2,414 of JAUILK010000057.1, read as the reverse complement.
GAGCTGGATCGTTGATCGGCCAAGGGGGCGCGCTGCAGTGCACGAGGGGAGCCTGGATCGGACAAGCCGATATTCAAAGTCAGGCAGATGGCGCATAGCACGGCCTGACGGACCATTGAAAATCGATTGTAAGCCGAATCCCACGGCGGCGGTCATCGCGGTGCCGCCGCCGTGGGGGCAACAACCCGTTAGTCGCCGACTTTGAGTTTGCCGCCTTTCCCTAGCCCGCCTTCCACTGTCTGTGCCTTGTAGTTGCGCAATGCGCCGACCATTTCATTGTAGGAGTCGGCGAAAGCGGCGGTGATTACCTTGCCTTCCGGTGTCTTGGTAAAACCACGCGCGCTACCGTACAGACCGCTACCCCAGCCGGCGCCAAAGAAATTGAAATCGAAGTTTTTTGCGTTGCCTACGGCGGATGAAATCTGTACGCCTGAACGGTTGTCGACGAGCAGCAATGTAGTGGCTGCCTCATTGGATTTCAGTCCGCCGGCCAGCGAACCGAGCGTGTGGCCCAGCGAACCGAATAAGTTGCCGATGCTGCCACCAACGCCGCCGGTACCTGCAGCGGAAAACTGGATGCTGGGGCTCATCGTGTAGTCGGCGGCTACCATCTGGCCCTTGCCGAAATGGCTGCCCGAACGCATTTCACCGGATTGTTCCAGGGCACGTTCCTGCATCATATTGTTCATGGCGCCGCCGCGTTCGACGACTACGAAGCAGTTGGATTGCTGGATCATCATGCGCAACACTGGCACTGTACTGCCCAGCGTCGGATACCGGCTGTAATAATTGTGCCACCAGGGTGCTGATTGATCTTCCACCACCGCCAGCGTACCCAGGGATGCTTCGCAATGCGCAAGCTGGCTGTTGGCTCCTTCGGCGGCGGCGCCCCCCGCACCCCCCGTGGCTGTCATGCCCGAGGCGCCGCCGAGTTGTGGCATAGTGCCTTCGCAACCGCTCAGAGCGAGTATCAATGCAGACAACAGCGCCGCCTGCGGCCTGCTTCGAAAAAGGTGGATGTGTCTTGATCTGTGGGTATTGGTCATCGGGAGTGCCCCCTCAGCTGTTTTTATCCGCTTCTAACTGCCTGCGTCACGCCAAGCCGAAGCAGTCGGTTTGGCGAATAGTAATCCAACACGGTTTACACGGTAAAATGGTAAATACCTAGGCTTTGGCCGGGAGAGGCGCGCGTTGTCCTGGGCGGGCCAGGCTTGCAGCAGTCGCCCGTGGCGGGTTAATGCAGGGACGGCAGGTCATTTCATGTCTTCGCGCGCGAGCCCATGCGATGATGGAAATCTGACCGAGAGGAGTACGGTCCGATGTGCCCGTCCGATACGTTTGCTTGGGGGCTATCATATTGTCTTTTTGCGAAGTCGTTCGTCGGTCACTCTCTCCGCTTGGCTTACATTGAAGCGCATTGAAGCATTCGTTCGGGACCAATGTGGCGCCGTGACCGATAAGCAACCGGAAACATCAACACCGCCTTCTCATCTTGTAGTAACGGCGGGGCGTGTGGTGAATATTCAACGAGTGGGCGAGCGGACTCGTGTACGTGCCGAGGTGTTGGGGGCCGTGCCCGATGGCTATATTGCCCTGCGTGAAGCATGCAGCAGCCCCGAGAGTCGGGTGTTGCGGCTTTTGAGTCTCAGAGTTGCGGATTTGCTTATACTGCGTTTTTTACACGAAGGCGTGGTCTATGGCTTCCGCACGGCTGTGTCGCGGCTCGTGACCGATCCTGAGCACCTCGTGTTTGTGCATTACCCTCGGCTTGTCGAGCATGTTTCGGTGCGGCGCGAACCGAGGACGGCCTGCTGCATGCCCTGCCGTGTAGCATACGATGGCAGTGGCCCGCAACCGGGCCTCATGCTGGATGTGAGCGCTGCCGGTTGCCGGATCGTTGGCCAATTCGAACGAGAAGAGGCCGCACCGTCGGCGGGGTGCCAAGTAACGGTAATTTTAGCCCTGCCGGATCGAACGGAACCTTTTCAGGCGCTTGGAGTAGTGCGGCGTTTGGATCGCGATGAGGAATGGGCTTTAGGTATCGCGTTCGATCAAGAGCAGAAGGAGCTGTACGACGCATTGGAACCTTATCTTCGGCTGGCGCCGCTTCGATGATAACTTGATTCCTAAAGCAATCGATTGTGACGGAGCGCGCGGTTATCGGTGGTGGATAGGGAGGTTATTGTTGTTTTTTTAAGATCATAAAAAATTAATGTTGTTTAAAGAAAAACATAATTAGGTGGTCTAGATCAGTCTGATTGGTGAAGTGTCTCGGGTCTTTAAAAATAAATTCATTAAAAACAGATTTATATAAAGTAGTTTGGTTTTTGTGCCGCCATTGGCATGCGATCTGCAATTATCTAGGCAACGAGAGCGAAGCGGCCTCTCGGAGCCAAGAGCAGAGTGTTATTTAA
>JAUILK010000092.1 GCA_030433275.1 Gammaproteobacteria bacterium | reverse complement strand
ATGAAGCGCCTTGCTATCGGCGCGCTGCGCCGAATCCAAAAGCTCCCTCGGTTGGTGAAATCCTTCTTCCATCAGCCGGAGTGCCAGTACGCATTACCTGGCGATACTTAATGAAAGGTTAGTAACTTAGAGACGCTGGTTGATTCCGCTCGTGCTTCACCGTTCGATAATTTGGCGGCTCAGCACGAGCGGATATCAGGGAGAAGCGTGCGTTCCCACCTCATATGCTGCGGTGCGGTGTGATCCGAATAGTGCTGTCAGCTCGTAACGTACTTGGTCAACTGGCGGATGAGTTCCTCCTTTTCCTCGAGCAATAACAGCAGCAGGTCGCGCAGCGAAATGATGCCGATGAAAGCATCGTCTTCGAAGACCAGCAGATGTCGGCATTGATTCTGCTTCATCAGCTCGATGCAATGTTCAACCTCTTCACGTGGTGTCACCTTTACGATATTGGTATGCATCACCTCCTTGATGCTGACCTCTGCCGGGTTGCGGTTTTTCGCGACCACCTGCCGCATTAAGTCACGTTCGGTGAAAAGGCCGATGATACGAGATGCGCGCGTTACCACCACCGAGCCTATGTGCTTGTCCGACATGAGAAGTGCAGCCTCATAGGCGGACTTCTCTTCATCGAGCAATACCACGAGGTGCTCGATCTTTTCGCTGATCATTGTCATAGGGCCCCCCTTCGATGGGATGGTAAGGCGACGACCTTGGCGATTCGAGTAACCACCCGGCGCTGGGCCGCCGCTTTAGAAGTCCTGTCCATAAGCATATATCCAGTCACGCCGCTTACCGAGTTCAGCTACGAGAAATAGCACTGGATTTTGCTCCGCTCTTTGCATAATGCCCCGAGATCTGGGTCTACCCGATAATATTTTGTCTGTGGCGAACGAGTCGCTTAATTAAATCTTGTGTTGCGTCTGTTTTCGGATCCTCATCGTTATGGAGCGGCGCCGGTAGCGGGGCGGAATCATCATGTGTTGCATTTGGGATCAGTGCGCTGCGCCTGGTTTTTGCAGTTGGCGGATTGTATCGGTCTGCTCGGGACTCTGTGTGGAGATTAGGATCAGCTGCTTAATGAATTCAATGATGCGCGGGTCGTCGATGTCGTTGTGATCGACGATCAACCGTTTGTCGACGTACGCGAACAAGTAGGGGTTGCGTCCGGAGGAAGTGGTTGTGCGTTCGAGCATCAAGTTGCCGAAAGCAATCTTGCTGCCCGGCTTGTCGTGTGCCCAATCGGCGCTTGTCTGGATAAACAGCCGAACGCTATCCATGGTGGTCAATTGTTTCGATTGCACGGTTTTCTCGCTGTCCAGCGGATACAGCCGATGCGTGCGATAGGGCTTAAAGTGGCCTATGGCCGTGATATTGGCATCCGATTCGCTGATGGATTCCTGCTTGTGGGTGACTGCGTTGAAGCGTTTCTGCTCGCGCGTTTTCTCGAATAGCGTGGACAGCCAGCGCCCGGCCGGAAAGGCATACCGCGTCGCATAATCGGCTTCCGATGTCATCTCCAGCATCACCGGTAGCTGCGATGCGAAGTATGTGCCGCGTTCGGTGGATATATCGCTCAGCGCCGAGAATTGCATGGCCTCGAGCGCCGGATTGATCAGTACTACGAGATCGCCGAAACCGCCGATGTCACTCTGCACGCCGGCTGGTCCGATAGTTTGTACAAATCGATTTTCCAGAATTTGTACAAGGGCGGTTTGGATCACGGCGCCGCCGAAGCTGTGACCGACGATAACCAGCCGAGTGCGGCTGTGCCCGGATGCGCTGATGCTCCCCTTGTCCTGCTTGATCGATTCGAGACGGCTCAATACCTCGGTGACGCCGCCGCGGCCAACCTTTTGCGCGGTGTTCTTGCGATCCCAGAATGTCAACTCTTTGAGTAATGGCACGGTTACAGAGCCGCCCCGCCACCCAAGGTAGATGCCAACGACCTTGCGCGCGGGGGTATCCGTGAGCTTAGCGATCTGCGTTTCGGCATCGGTAAGCTCTCTGAGTACCTTCCGAAACGTCCGGACGTTCGTATCAAAGGGCGCGGCACTGTGTTTCCAACCATGCACGAATACCACCATCAACAGGTCTTGCTTGCCCGCTTCCCCAGCCAGTTTTCCGACTACGTCCGCCATTTGCTTGCGGTTCCACAGCTGGCCTTGGTCGTCGAATTCAATAAAACCGAGCAGGTAGCGGTTGCCCTTGGCAGTGGGCAGTTGCTGCAGGGCGTGAACTGCGCACTCGGGTGACGGCTGCTGCGTGGCACTGATACATACAGCCGGGTAGACGGTGCGGTACTCCTTCAGTGGTGTGCAGCCGCTTAGAGCGAGAATTGCCAGTGCTGCGAATGCCGGTAGCGAGGTACGTTTATTCATCATCGTTCCATTTCCATGGCATTGTCATTGGACGGCGTTGTGCATGTGATCAGCCTCTAAGAGCCTGTTCATGATCTTTGATATTCCCGAGAATGGGGGGATGAGGAAGAAAGCCTATCCCAGCGACATTACGCGCGAGCAGTTTGAGCAGATCAGGCCCTTACTGGAGAGCGCGCGCAAGCGCAC
>JAUILK010000056.1 GCA_030433275.1 Gammaproteobacteria bacterium | reverse complement strand
CGGCGATGCGCTCAATGCCGTGCTGGTGGCCACCGGGCACAACCTCCGGCTGTTGCTCAGGGCAATAGCGGATCTTTTGCGCCGAATTCTGGGACGGCTACTGGCGGAATCGAGGCCCGAAGTGCGTAAGCAGGACACGGAATTCGGTCTTCGGGAAGCCGTGTAACAGGTTGTTCAGGACTGACGAGCTAAGTGGATAGGTATGGCGTTCAGGCATCCGCTCGGCGCAGAATATGGTCGAGCCACAGTCCGGCTAGGCGATCGGAGAGTCGGTTCTGTTGTTGGCGCGCGGAGAGATTGTCGAGGTCGATCCAAGACAACGGCTGATCTTGACCGGCACAGGAAAAAACCGGGCGGGTACGCTCGCCATTATCCGGGTCGATCTGCCACTGCAAGCACTGGGCACAGACGCCTTTGAGCATACACTGCATCGGGCTGCCGACCGTGCCAAAGGCCTCCACGCCCGGTTGGAAGTAGGGTTTCAGCGTATCCTTGAGTGCTTTTTGGAAGCCGCTCAGCAGTCCCGTGCCGCCCATCACCATGATCCGGTCCACCGTGTGCAGCGCAATCCCCGCGCTGCTTGTAGGGCAACCTTCGCCATCCCCGTAGCGGCGTACGACCTCGGTCATATCCGTGGCAACGACGCTGCTGTCCTGGGTGCGGCGAGGATGGATCCTCGGTTCTTTGGCTGTGCACCAGATGATCTGGTCGGCACCCGCTTCCAATTCATCCTGATGATCCACCTCTGTGGCACTGCCGAAAGCGGCGACGTAGAGCACCCGGTTACCGGCGGCCCTTAGGGCCAGGCCGATATCAAGCATCACTGCGGCTCCCCAGCGGCCGGCCACCACCAGAATGGTTTTTTGCCGGGGTATATCGGTTGGTGCACCCGTGGGACCCATCAACACCAGCGGTTCGTTTGCCTGCAAACGTCCAACCAAACGTGCGGCAACTCCCCACTGCAGAACAATGAGCCGGATCAAGCCGTCTCTGACTCCTGTACCGCTTACCGTGAGCAGTGGTACTTGCAACCGGGTTCCGGCTATGAGTGGGCTGTTCGATTCGAACGTCTGCAGGCGAAAGAATTGACCCGGTCGGAAATTGCGTGCGGCCAAGGGGGCGCGGACCCAAAGCTCGACTAGCGCCGGGTTGAGCTGATTGACTTCAACTACACGAGCGGTCAACAACTGATCCATGCGCGCCAGGAATGCCTCGGTTGTGCCCGCAACCGGTCGGTCGCGGATGGCATCAAGCACCTGTGGGTAGCTGCGTTTGGCCGAGGCGATTGCTTTTACCACGCTGCCGTGGAAGGCGGGATGCGTATCCCCCAGGAAGGTCACCCGCCGGTCGTTTTGATTGTACGAGGTGAACGGGCCAAACTCCGGCGATTTGCAATGGCTTGCCAAGCCCACCGGTTGGACCCCGTTTGGGTGGGTGACATGGGGCAAGAAATGGGTGCCGTCGAGTTCGAAGGTGCCGGGGTATTCACGTTCATAAAGGGTGTTGGGAACCGTGCCGGCGGCGACGAAAATCGACCGGGCAGGCAAGTTCACCTCCTCACGAGTGGCTAGCCAGCGACCTTCCTCGCGTTTCATGCGGCGACACACCAGGCTTTTGACGTGATCAAAGTCGTCTACTTCGACATAGAGCGGCTCGAGACCCTCGGCATAGAGCAGACCTTCCTCGGTCGCTTTGGCCACTTCCTCGTGGTTGCGGATGTAGGCTGGCGAGGCGTTGAGTCCCTTGCGATATGCAACGGTCACGCCGCCCCACTGGCGCAGCAGCGCACTGAAATCCGGGGGCTCAGCGGCGGTGGCCGCCCGTTCGCGCTCGGCTCGTACCGCCGCCCCGTGGTCGAGAAATTCGGTCAGCGTTGCACGGTCCTCGGCGTTGAGTCCGGCGGTGACGGTTTCCGCGCCGATCTCGGCGACGAGGGTTTCATAGCGCCCAAGAATTTTTTCTACTTGTTTGATGTAATACGCCTGGACTTCGGTTGCCGTGTCGATTCCAGTAAGCCCGCCACCGATGACTACGGCAGGCAGTCGGACCTGGAGATTGGCGAGGCTGGACGCCTTGGCGGCTCCGGTGAGTTGGAGGGCCATAAGGAAATCGCTGGCTTGACGCATGCCCCGTGCCAGGCTGTTGCGCATGTGAATGACCCGCGGTAGACCTGCGCCGGTGGCATTGCAGACATGGTCGAAGCCGAGCCTCCAGGCATCTTCCAGGGTAATGGTCCCGCCCAGGCGGACTCCGCCGTGGACTCGAAAGTTGGCGCGGCGTGCCAACGACAGGTAGATCAGCTTCAGGAAATTCTTATCCCAACGTACGGTAATGCCGTATTCGGCCACGCCGCCGAAGCCGAGTAGGATACGCTCGTCCAGAGGTTCCTTTAAATCTTCCCAGCGTGCCACGGGGTTTTCCAGAATTGTATGTGGCAGCGGCTCGATTTTCAGGCCATCAATGCCCACTACCGCACAGCCTTCCATGGTGAGATGGTGAGCCATGGTAAAGCCGGCCGGTCCCATGCCGGCCACTAAGATGCGCCGGCCGTTGTCCGGTTTCTGGAGGTATTGCTTCTGGCGCAGCGGATTCCAGCGCGTGAGCAGATGGTAGATCTCCACTCCCCACGGAAGCTCCAGGACGTCCGTTAGGACACGGGTTTCGATCTGAGGGATGTTGACCGGGTTCTGCTTTTGGTAGATGCAGCTTTTCATGCAGTCATTGCAGATGCGGTGCCCGGTCGCCGGCACCATGGGGTTATCCACCATGGCCATCGCCAATGCGGCTATCGTTTGCCCGGCCCGCTTGAGCACGTGCATCTCGGAGATCTTCTCCTCGAGCGGGCAGCCTGTGAGTGTCACCCCCAGGGGATCGGTTTTGAACTCGAGTTCAGGGTGGTCTTTTTTCTCCGGAAAGCCCTTGGAGCAGAAATCGCCGTTGTGCTCATGGCAGTAAACGCAATAATGAATCTCACTTTGTATGCCGCGCGCCTCCATCCGTGCATCGGTGAGTTCAAAGCCGTCGCGTCGGCGCCAGCGTATGGGAGGGGCTTGCAGGCGTACCGCGCCGTAGGCATCCACCCTCTGCAACGCAACCAGCCGCGCGTGATCTAAGCGCTCGGGCAGGGTGAAGCTGACCCAATCGGCCAGTGCGAATTGAGCCTTGGGGTCGGTGCGCGCGAGCTTGCACCAGTGGGTTATCCGTTCGATTGAGGCCGCATTCGGCACCGGATCCTGCAGTAGCCCCATCGCGTATTCGGCCACGGCACGTTCCCGGTCGGCGCCAGGGGCAATTCGGCTATCTAGCCAATCATCCAGGTTTTGAAAGGTATCCGTGGCGGGCTGGCGGAGTTTCTTGACTCGTTTGATGACGAACTCTTGCTTGAACGCCATTACCGCAGCATGGCTGCGAAGCGCTGTCTGTGCTTGTACGGCGGCATCGCTGATACCGAAGAGTTCGGCGATGAAACGCTCCAGGTGCGGGGCGAGCGCAAGCAACAATGCGCTGGTTGCGATCGGGCCATCGGTGCCGCTGATGCGGTATGTGGCGAGCTGCTGGGCCAGCGGTTGAGAAATCTTGCCAAGATAATCGCAAAAGGCTGTATCTAAACGCGCAAGACCGGCGGCTGTTTGCAACTCGGCAAAGGTAAGGCCATGGTGGGCGAGGGCGGCTTCCAGGCTCATCGTCATAGGGGCTGGTGTGGCGGCGCAGTGGTGTTCGCCGGGAGCATGCTATGGTGTGGTTCCCAGCCCAAGCCATCAAGCCACAGTCTGCGCGGTTTTCCCTATGAGGCGACCTGGGGCGGCGTGGGGGTTACGCGAGTAAGGCCGCCCAATGGCCTAAAATAATTCAATCCCTAAAAATTGCCAATCATTCAGGCAGCTTGCTTTTCCCTAAAGGGTGATACGCTTGCTACTCGACCTTGTGCACGCAAACCCAAACGATTGGCAACCTTGTCTTCCTCTAGAGTTTAATTTGTTTCCACGAGCGGTTCTTAGCTATCGAATCGGCTCTCAAATATTCTGACTTGCTCTTCTACTGCATCCTTGGGAAGTCGGTATCTTTCATGAATTTTTTCAATCAACATGTCCCGGCGGCCATTAATCTGCTGCAACTCCTCTTCAGTCAACTTGCCCCATAGGATCCGCACTTGCCCTACATGCCGCTGCCAATCTCCTTGAACAGTATCCCAAGCCATAATCAATCTCCCAAGTGTTTGTCTCGTAAGTAAGAAATCGATTTTCGATCAATGCTGTTCCCGGTTTAAAACCACAATCCATTGCTTGAATGGTTGTTGTAAAAAACATTGGCTTTTAGGTAACTATGTAAAACAACACCTCACTACTTTTCAGCCAGTGACCTAAAAGGTCTAATTTGCTAGCTAAAAAATACTCCTTATATGTGCCCCCGTGGTTTGCTTCTGATCGCACTCGCTCGTTGCTACGGCTGCAATAGACAACTCAAGATCAACCTTAACGCCTATAAAGAATATGTTAGGTGAAATGTAACTCAAAATTTATTTTATGCAAGAGCAAATAAATTGATATATTTTTTGCGAATGTATTCTAGGTCAATATGGTATATTTTGATTATTTATATAAGACTTAGGCGCTATATTTAATTAGAATATTCCATGGCTGCCGAAGGAAGGGTCATCCCAGCGATCAGCCCCGTTCCGGTTCGGCTTCGCTTTGCCGGTAAGCTGCCTCTAAAGATATTTCATCGGCGGCATCGAGTGCCACGGGCACGAACCCGCTCACCGCGCTCGCTGGCCTTGCTCCAGGCCGAGGTACGCTGTTCCCGCGCCGCCTGTACCTTACGCACTGCAGGCGCAGCTCGCGGTTGTTGACTTCGAACGGGTGCTTCAGCGTTGTAACCGTATACGCCACATGAGGTTCCAAATTCTCGAAAGAAGCCGGTGACGAGCACACCGAATCGACTCCGGCCCATGGGTGTCAGCGTTACGGTATACCGAAGGCGAGCTGAGTCGACCGATGGTTGAGCACGTGACGAATTTTCCGGGCCTTTCGCTCCAGGGCCGCCTCGATATTGTCGAGATCGGGCCGCTCCAGCTCGGAAAATCGGTGGAGTTTTGCTGTGAGGTGCTTAGGTCTTCGGCCGCTGCCTCCTGAGGACAGTGTGGCTGCTACGCCGGGGGGGATCGGTAGGAGGCGATAATGGGCTCGCGCGGTGCTTTCTAGCACTTGGCAGGAAATAAGCCGTAAGGCTTATTTGGTGTTTTTCCGACCGGCCGCCTTTGCTCCACCCATTCGTAAGTGCGTCAAGCAAGCGGTTGCGTTTGACCATTTCGGGGAAGCGGCCCAAACGTATGGGCCGGTTCTCATGACAGTTGATTAGACTTAAAAAGTTACCGTGAACCCGCCTTGGAATACGTTTTCGCGGGGCTTCGCTTTCAAGGTCGTCCCGGCCAGGTCTTTCCATTTTTCCGATTGATAAAAGCTGTGCGTATACTCGATGCGAAAAGTGACCATGTCCGAGAGTGCCCACATCCCACCGGCTCCAGCCCGTATGCCGCCAAACCACTGATCGTCAGAGTCTCCACCGAGGCGTGCCGTACTATGCAATCGCTGCCAGCCGACTCGGCCATAGAGTAGGGCTCCCGGGACGATGCGCCGACCAAACAACACGGACGCACCGTAGGTCTCTTCGCTCTCCAGCTTCAACCCGGAGCCATCAACGCGTACAGTGCCGTCGGCCGTGCTGGTTGCGGCGTTGAGTTCTATGGCTCCATATATGTTGTTGCCCCAAGCGCTCCATCCTCCGACGACGCCGACCCGCGGTCCCACGAGTGCAAGAGAATCTACGCTGGCTGAGCTGCCACCAAGGTTTCCAGACCAATCAAGATCTGTGCTTTGGTATCCGCCGACGATACCCACATAAGGGCCGTCCGAAATGGCCGCCGCTTGAGCGCCAGCCGTTAAGGCGCCGAGTCCGATCACGACCGCTGTCCTTGTCAGCCCTGGTAGTATGCCTTTCATCCAAACCTCCCTGGCGATTTCAGCCGATTCTTGAGCTTGCGTCTTTAGCGGGCTCCTTCACCTGCGCCTTCGGCTGCCGATTTGCAAGACGCTAGTCTTTCGTTCTTTTAATTACCACGCTGAAACCAACGGCGATGGGAATAGGTTCAAAATTTCGTTATTTCTGGCTGAATCAAGCGCTTCGCATCGACAAGCGCATGCTTAAGGCAGGATGGCAACCGAGGGGATGTTTACACGGCGCTGGGGTACAGCAGGGCGACGGCCCTGCGTTTGCGCCCCCAGTCGCCGGGGGTGGGTTCGAAGACGCCCGGTAAGTGGGTGCCGCAAAAACGGCAGCCGCCGTGCGCGTCCACGTTCCAGGTGGAGAGTTCGTACCAGTCGCGGCCGATCAGGCGCTGTCCGCAGCGTTGGCAATACGTGCTGCCGCCGCCGAGATCGTGAACGTTGCCCGTGTAAACATAGTGCAGCCCGTTGGCCATGGCGATTTGCCGGGCTCGGGTCAAGGTTTCCGGTGGGGTGGGAGCAGGATCACGCAGTTTGAAATCCGGATGGAAGGCCGTGAAGTGCAACGGCACCTCGGGACCGAGCTTCTCGCACACCCAGCGGCTGAGGGCATCGAGTTCGCTGGGCTCGTCGTTGTGTCCGGGGATCAGCAGGGTAGTGATTTCGAGCCAGACGCTGGTCTCGTGTTTCAGGTACTGCAGCGTCTCCAGCACCGGGGCGAGCGAGGAGCCGGTCAGCTTGCGGTAGAAGCGCTCCGTAAAAGCCTTGAGATCGATATTGGCGGCATCCATGTGCCGATAAAATTCCACGCGCGGCTCGGTGCACATATAGCCGGCGCTCACGGCCACGGCCTTGAGGCCGTGCTCATGGCAGGCCTGCGCGATGTCGATGGCGTATTCCAGAAAAATAACCGGGTCGTTGTAGGTAAACGCCACGCTGCGGCAGCCGGTTCGCAGCGCCGCGTTGGCCAGTTCCTGTGGTGTCGCTTGATCGGCTAAGGTGTCGAGTTCCCGGGATTTGCTAATGTCCCAGTTCTGGCAGAACTTGCAAGCGAGGTTGCAGCCGGCGGTGCCGAAGGAGAGCACTGGCGTGCCGGGCAGAAAGTGGTTGAGCGGTTTTTTCTCGATCGGATCGATGCAAAAGCCGCTGGAGCGGCCGTAGCTCGTCAGCACGATTTGCTCGTCCTGGCAGGCACGCACGAAACACAGTCCGCGCTGGCCTTGCTTGAGCTTACAAGCCCGCGGGCAAACGTCGCATTGGATGCGACCGTCCTCCAGCCGATGCCAGTAGCGGGTGGCAATGGTATCGGCCGCAAAGAACGTGTGCATGGCTTGCGCGAGGGGCGGCTTCATTTCGGTCATCTCATTTGAAAGTGTCGTCTATACAGCTATAACGTCAATACCACAGCGTGATCGGATGGGGTGCTGGCGTTGCCTTAATGTATCGAGTTAGGCACACGCGGCGTGCGAAATGCTGCCGGTGGCGGTTGAAGAGGAAGAGGTCGACTAAAAGTCATGGCGAGAAAAGTGCGCGAACCGGCTGTCGCCGAGCTGTTTTATCCCGGCGAGGCCGAACCACTGCGCCGGCTGTTGGGAGAGCTGATAGGTCGCCCGGTTGTCGAGCCTTATATACCGAAAGCACTAATCGTGCCGCATGCGGGTTATGTCTTTTCCGGCTCTACGGCGGCTGCGGCCTATGCGCGGATCGCAGCGGCGCGTGCACGCATCGAGCGGGTGGTACTGCTGGGTCCGGCCCACCGGGTGCGCTTTGCGGGCCTCGCCGCTCATGCCGGAGATGCTTTTTCAACCCCGCTGGGCGAGGTGACGGTGGATGGTGCGGCGCTGGAGCGGCTCGCGGATCTCGCGTATGTGAGCTTCTCGGACGAGGCGCATGCCGAAGAGCACAGCCTCGAGGTTCAGGTGCCGTTTTTGCAATATCTGCTCGATGATTTTCGCCTTGTCCCGTTGGCGGTGGGTGATGCGGCTGCCGAGGCGGTGGCGGCAGTGTTGGAGCGCCTCTGGGGTGGCGCTGAAACCTTGATCGTCGTCAGCACCGACCTCAGCCATTATCATGACTACGAGACCGCCCGGCGGTTGGATAGCTGGACCGCGGAGAACATCCTATGCAAACGTCCTGAGGCGATCGGCTATCAGGACGCCTGCGGGCGCAATCCTCTCGTTGGGTTGCTCGAGCTGGCGCGCCGCCGGGGGTTGCGCATCGAGCAGCTCGGGCTCTGCAACTCGGGCGACACCGCCGGCAATCGCCAACGAGTAGTGGGCTATGGGGCCTTTGCGGTTTATGAAGATTGACCCCGCAGAGCGCTGGCGGCTCTTGGAGTTGGCCCGGTCCAGCCTGAGTCACGGTTTGTCGAGCGGCTGCGCGTTGCCGATCGCGTTGCAGGAGTGGCCGGCTCATCTGTGCGAACCGGCTGCCAGCTTCGTCACGCTGCGGCGAGCCGATCAGTTGCTGGGCTGTATCGGCAGTTTGGAGGCGCGCCGTCCGCTGGTGCAGGACATTGCCGGGAACGCCTACGCGGCCGGCACCCGTGATCCGCGCTTCGCTCCAATGCGGCCGGCCGAACTCGCGGACGCCGTTGTGGAGATCTCAGTGCTCACGCCGCCGCAGGCGTTGAATGTGGCGAGCGAATGGGAGCTGCTGGCGCAACTCCAACCCGGCGTGGACGGTCTGATCCTGGAGTGGCAGGGACGTTGGTCGACCTTTTTGCCCACGGTCTGGCGCCAGTTGCCGCAACCAAGCGATTTTCTGGATCGACTGCGGTTGAAGGCGGGTTTGCAAGCCGAGTTCTGGGCCAGTGGAATGGCGTTTTATCGCTATCAAACGATCTCCTTTCGGGAGGAGAGCAGACCCCGCGGTCAGCCATGCGCTGAGGCTCCGAGCTGATTCGAGGCGCGTCGGACCAAGCGTGTATACGGCGTTTATCGGTCTAACGGATGGGCTGGCAGCAAGGTGTTAGCTGAATGGCACTGATTTGAGTGATTGGGTCCCCGCTATTCGATCTGAGGAACGCCGCAAATTCATCCCCGGAGGCTTGCGTGCGGCCTCCCTGCTGCAAACGCCCTCAGGTCGAACCCTATGGAATTCTTTCAGCTTGCCGCGCGCCGGTTAAAATTAAGTGTCATTCAGGTATCAGCTGGCTCTTCCTCACCCAGGGACATCAATGTGGCGTTGCCTCCGGCGGCGGTGGTATCGATGCTCAACGCCCGCTCATTTGTGAACCGCGGCAGATAATGCGGGCCGCCGGTTTTAGGGCCGGTGCCGGATAGGCCCTCACCCCCGAAGGGGTGTACACCTACCACCGCGCCGATCATGTTGCGGTTGACGTAGACATTGCCCGCGCGCATACGGCTTACCACATGCTCTACCGTGGTGTCGATGCGGCTGTGGATGCCGAAGGTCAAGCCGTAGCCGGTCGCGTTGATCTCGTCGATGACCTTGTCCAGATCAGGCGCCTGATAGCGGATCACGTGCAGAATGGGGCCGAATTTTTCCTCCGTGAGTTGCCGCAGGCTGCTCAGCTCGAAGGCGCAGGGCGGGAAGAACGTGCCGTTTTCGGTTCCGGGCGGCAGTTCACAGCGATAGAGCGATTTCGCCGTAGCGCTCATCTGCTCGGCGTGCGCCTCGAGCATGCGCCGGGCGTCCTCATCGATCACCGGGGTGACATCCGTCGCGAGGCACCAGGGGTCACCGATGCGCAGTTCGGCCATTGCCCCGATCAGCATCTCGATCACCCGTTCGGCGATCTCCTCCTGTAAATAAAGCACCCTGAGGGCCGAACAGCGTTGCCCCGCGCTCTGAAAGCTCGACTTCACCACATCGCTCACCACTTGTTCGGGCAGGGCGGAGGAGTCGACGATCATGCCGTTTTGCCCTCCGGTCTCGGCGATCAACGGCATGATCGGTCCCTCTCGCTCGGCGAGTGCCCGATTGATGCGTTTGGCCGTGGCTACCGAGCCGGTAAAGGCCACGCCATCGACCCGCTGGTCCCGCACCAGTGCCAGGCCCACATTGGGCCCGTCGCCGGGCAGGAACTGCAGGACATCCGGCGGGATGCCCGCTTCGTGCATCAGCCGCACCGCATAGGCGCCGATCAGCGAGGTTTGCTCGGCCGGCTTGGCGATCACGGCGTTGCCGGCGACCAGCGCTGCGCTGATCTGACCGGTGAAAATAGCGAGCGGGAAGTTCCAGGGGCTGATGCAGGCGAATACGCCGCGGCCGTGCAGCGAGAGCTGGTTGCGCTCGCCGGTGGCCCCGGGCAGCGGCGTTGGCTGCGCCAGCTCCAGGCGGGCGCGGGCGGCGTAATAACGGCAGAAATCCACCGCCTCGCGCACCTCGGCGATGCCATCGGGGATGTGTTTGCCCGCCTCTCGGGCGCACAGTGCCACCAATTCCGGCATGTGCCGCTCGTAGAGCTCGGCCAGGCGGTCGAGGCAATCGGCGCGCTCTGTGGCGGGGCCGGTCTCCCAGTCGGTGGCGGCCTGCTGGGCGCGGGTAAGGGCGCGCTCGAGCGCCTCGCGATCGGCGAAGGCCACCGTGCCGACCCGCCGTGAGCGGTCTGCGGGCGAGAACACGGGCGTTTTCAGTCTTTCGTACCCCTGCCCGCCGATAAGGGGTGTGGCCGTCCAATCGCGGCGATCCGCCTCCGCCATGCCTTGGCGCAGCCACTCGAGCTGGGCGAAATCGGCGAGATCCACTCCCTTGGCGTTGCGCCGCTGCGGACCGTAGATGTTGACCGGCAGAGGAATGCGTGGATGCGGCAGATACGAGCGGGCGGCCATTTTGGCGACCGGATCGGCTGTGATTTCCTCGATCGGCACCTTTTCGTCGACGATGCGGTTCACGAATGAGGAGTTGGCACCGTTTTCGAGCAAGCGCCGCACCAGGTAGGGCAGCAGGTCTTCGTGGCTGCCCACGGGCGCATAGATCCGGCAGGCAATCCCCGGAGGCTCCGCGCCGACGATCTGGTCATAGAGCGCCTCCCCCATGCCGTGCAGACGTTGACACTCGAAGGCGTGGTTTGGGCCGGCCATTTCCAACACATAGGCCAGGGTATGCGCATTGTGGGTGGCGAACTGCGGATAGAAACACCGGGGATTCGCCAACAGCTTGCGGACACAGGCGAGATAGGAAACGTCGGTGTTGGACTTGCGAGTGAACACCGGATAACCGTTCAAGCCGAGCTCCTGGGCCCGCTTGATTTCGGTATCCCAGTAGGCGCCCTTGACCAGCCGCACCATCAGCCGTCGACCGTGGTGCTCGGCCCGCTCGGCCAGCCAGTCGAGGAGAGGAAACGCCCGTTTCTGGTAGGCCTGCAGCGCGAGCCCCAGGCCTTGCCAGGCACGCAACTGCGGGTCGGCACACAACGCATCGATGAGCTCCAGCGAAAGGTCCAGGCGGGCCGCCTCCTCGGCATCGACGGTCAGATTGATATCATGCCGTGCCGCCTGGAGCGCCAGGGCGCGCAGCCGCGGCAGCAGCTCGCGCAGGGCTCGGTCGCGATTGGCGAGTTCATAGCGTGGGTGCAACGCCGAGAGCTTGATGGATACGCCCGGCGAGCCGATCGGCCCCCGGCCGGCGGCGCTTTCGCCGATGGCGTCGATTGCCTGGCTATAGCGATCGAAGTAACGGCATGCATCGGCATCGGTGCGTGCCGCCTCGCCGAGCATATCGTAGGAATAGCGGTACCCACGCTGCTCCGAGGCACGCGCGCGCCGCAGCGCCTCCTCGATGTCGCGTCCCATCACGAACTGCCGCCCCAGGATGCGCATGGCCTGGCGCAACGCCTGGCGGATCAGCGGCTCGCTGCTGCGGCGCAGCAGCCGCTGCAGCACGCCGCGCAAGTGTTGTTGCGGCTGAGCGTGGTCGCTCAGCAGGCGTCCGGTGAGCACCAATGCCCAGGTAGAAGCATTGACGAACAGCGAATCACTGTCCCCGAGGTGCTGTTCCCAGTGAGACGTGCCGATTTTGTCTTCGATCAGCTTGTCGATGGTCGCCGTGTCCGGGATGCGCAGCAGCGCTTCGGCCAGGCACATCAATACCACCCCTTCATGGCTGGAGAGCTCGTATTGGTGCATGAAGGCGTCGATGCCGCTTTTGTGGACGCGGCTGCGGCGCACCTCGCACACCAGCGCCCGCGCATGTTCGGCGATTCGCTGCTGGGCCGCGGCGGGCAGTGCCGCCTCCCGGAGCAGCATGCTGACATGCTCCGCCTCGTCGGCGCGATAGGCTTGGTTGACCTTCAGGTAGAGCGGGTGGGAGAAGATGTCGGGTATCTCAAAATCCATGCCACACCTCAGGATCTCCGGCTGGGTGGGTCGATCCAATCATTCGTCCGTCTCATGCGGCTGCTGAGGCAAGGTATGCGCATCGCTCGTCTCGCGCAGCGCCTCGACGCGGCAAACGAGCTCACCGCTGTAGAGTCGGGCGCTGATACGCTCGCCCGGAGTCACCTCGTTTGACCGGCGCACGATGTGATCATCCCGCTCGCGCCGGACGATGGCATACCCTCGGCCGAGCGTCTTCAGGGGGCTGATGGCCTCCAGTGCCCGCACCGTTGCGGCGAGCCGCTGGCAGCGGCTGTGCAGGCCTTGGTCAAAGGCGGCGTGCAGCCGGCGCCGCAGCACCGCGATCTGTTCGAGCTGTTCTCGGACGCGGTGGCGGGGATCCTGACGGTGCAACCGAGTCGCGAGATGTCCGTGGCGGGTGGCCAGCTCGCGCCGCCGCGCGCGTTCGGCGCGTGTCATTCGTTGTTCCAGCTCGTCGAGCCGTTGGGCGCGTTCCTGCAGCCGGCGGCCGGGGTGTTGATTGGCGAGCCGCCGCGTGAGCCGGCCAAGCTCGTCGTGTTGGCGATCGAGCCCGCGTCGCAGGCCCTGCCGCAGCCGCTCGGCAAGGTGATCGATACGTGCCAGCCAGCTCGGGCCGTCCGGGCTGAGCAGTTCGGCGGCGGCGGAGGGCGTCGGAGCGCGCTGATCGGCCACGAAATCGGCAATGGTGGTATCGGTCTCGTGGCCGACGGCACTTACGATCGGCAGCGGGCACTCATGGATGGCTCGCGCGACAGCCTCTTCGTTGAAGGCCCAGAGGTCCTCCAGCGAACCCCCGCCGCGGGTCAGCAGCAAGGCATCCACCTCGCGGCGGCGCGCGGCGAGCCGGATCATGGCCGTGATTTCCCCGGGCGCGTTCGCACCCTGCACCGCCACCGGATAAATCAGCACGCGGATCGTCGGGAAGCGACGGCTCAGGACGCTCAGCACATCGCGCAGTGCAGCGCCGGAAGGCGAGGTGATGACACCGAGGCGGCGCGGCAGCGCCGGCAACGGCTTTTTGTGCTCCGCTGCGAACAGCCCCTCCTGCGCCAAGCGGTTTTTCAAAGCTTCGAAGGCCCGGCGCAGCGTACCGTCTCCGGCCTCCTCCATGTGTTCGATGATCAGCTGAAAATCGCCGCGCGGCGCGTAGAGACCGATCCGGGCGCGCGCCAGCACGTGCAGGCTGTCCTTGGGTCGGAATCGCAGATAAAGGCTGCGGTTGCGGAACATCGCGCAGCGCACCTGTGCCGCTTCGTCCTTCAGCGTGAAATACAGATGCCCGGAGCGGGGTTGGCTGAGGTTGGAAATCTCTCCCTCGACCCAAATCAGCGGCAAGGCGTGTTCGAGCAGCAGGCGTACTTCCTGGTTCAGCCGCGATACCGTATAGACATCGCGCCGTGTTTCGTGGCTTAGCGGGTGAGGTTCACTCATGCCGAGATGATAGCAGCTCGCCGTGCCGTAGCAGGGATCATGCTATTTGGCTTACCTTGGTGAACCAAGGAATGAACCCGGTTAAGCAATTAAGAAAGTCGCGGCCGGCCGGAGAGTGCGCTGTAGACAGTAGAGAGGCACGGTTCGTACCGGAGAACGATGTACTCAAAGCCAGTATCAACAAGGAAATGCCATGAAGATCGGAGTGATAGGAACCGGCCTGATGGGACAGCCGATGGCAGCCCGGCTGATGCGAGGCGGGCACACAGTCCTTGCTTACAACCGAACCCAATCCAAGACCGAGTCCCTTGTCGCAGAAGGCGCGCGACTTTGCTCCTCTCCTTCTGAGCTCATCGAGGAAGCGGATGCGGTCGTGACGATGCTCAGCGACGCCGATACAACAGCCCGGCTTCTTGGTCTCGGGGCTGCCAACGGCGCGTCATTTGTCGGCACGACCGTCATCCAGATGGCCACGATCGCACCCAGCGAAAGCAAGCAACTGATGAGCGCCGTGGCGCGAAGAGGCGGTGACTACTTCGAGAGTCCTGTGCTGGGCAGCTTACCGGAAGCCAAAAGCGGCAATCTGATCCTCATGGTCGGTGCCACCGCGGAGCAGTTCGCGAAGTGGCGGGACGTTCTGTCCCTTTTGGGACCGACGCCGAGGCTAATCGGACCGGTGGGGGCCGGCGCGTGTGTGAAACTCGCCATGAACCAGTTAATCGCCGCGCTGACGATCGCCTTCTCCGAGAGCCTCGCTCTGGTAAAGAAAGAACAGGTCGATGTCGATGCTTTCATGGCGATTGCGCGCGCGAGCGCGCTCTATGCGCCAACCTACGACAAGAAACTCGCACGGATGCTCGAACGCGATTTCGCCAATCCGAATTTCCCGACCAAGCATTTGCTGAAAGATGTGCGCCTGTTCATGAAGGCGGCGGCCGAAGCGGGGATCAACACCGATACGCTGCGTGCCTTCGAGCGGCTTCTCGACCAAGCGGCCCAACAGGGGTTCGCTGACTCGGATTACGCGGCCGTGTATTCGAGCGTTAATCCACTGGCGGAGTAAGGAGGTGACCGGAGGTGCCATCAAGCGCGTTCTCGCCAGGTAGATCGAGCCGGTAATGGCCGCGGGTTGTGGGGGACGCCCGACCGGGCGCCCCCAGAAAAATCCAGGACGACGCCTCGGATTCCACGCACAATGGCGGATCGAGGCTACGCAGCGGGCTGCCAGGCGGCCGCGATGGCTTCTTGGAGCTGTTGCTGCTCTTGCGGCGTTAGGTTCATTTCGCCGCTGGCCGGCGGATCGAACGCGGCCATGGCCGAGACGAGCTGATCGACCTGACCCGAGAGAAGCACGCTACCCTCGTCGGTTTTAATCCCCTCCAACTGACGGCTGGAACTGGTGTACCAGCCGGCGACGGTTACCCCGTCGGAGGAACCCAGATGATCGATGACGAGGTCGTCGCCGTTTCGGGAGAGCCACAGATCGTCTTTAGCAATTCCTTCGCCGAACACCAGCGTGTCCTGGCTGTAGCCGTGGTTGCCCCGCTCCTCGATGGTGTCGACGCCGTCGCCGAGGTCGAACCGGTAAGTATCGCCGTAGTAAGTGCCCTGCAGCCGATCGTTGCCGGTGCCGCCCGCGTAGGTGCTGCCCAGG
>JAUILK010000055.1 GCA_030433275.1 Gammaproteobacteria bacterium | reverse complement strand
CGCACTCAACCTCATGCGGTTCAATAGCGTGGAGAATATCAGCCAAGGCCTGTACGACAATGCGCTGTGCCTCGATCGGGTGCTGGCCTATGAGGGGCTGTAGCATTGAACAGCCCTGGGGCACAACCTACAGCTGTTGCTGAGGGTAACGGCGAATCTTTTGCGCCGAATTCTGGGGCGGCTACTCGCGGAATAGAGGCCGGAAATTCGTGAATAGGACACTGAATCCGGTCTTCGGGCAGCCGTGTAATGCCTTATTCAGGATCAACTAGCAGCGCCAGAGCACGATCGGGCAGCGATTTTTCCAAGGTTTTCCGGGTCGGATGACACAGAATGGGGTTGCGAGTGGAGGCTAGGGACGGAATCGAACCGACGTCCACGGCTTTGCAGGCCGCTGCATAACCACTCTGCCACCTAGCCACAGAATCGATCAAAATACGGCTGATGCCGCCAGAGTGTTCTGGCAAGTGGGCACTTTACGCCAGAAAAAACCCCGGCGGTGCCGGGGCCTAAAACTTGGAGCGGGAAACGAGACTCGAACTCGCGACCCCAACCTTGGCAAGGTTGTGCTCTACCAACTGAGCTATTCCCGCTTCGCTTCCGCATTCATTCTAGTGAGCTCGATCTTGCTGTCAAGCTTATAGTTCTTTAATTCGTTCTCGGTGAGATGCCCCACGGCATACCACGCTGCAAGCAAATAAAGCGCCATAGAGTAAATCGTCAAGGCGGCGGCTACGTAAAGCAGCCAGAACCCGATCAGCCAAACGGGGATACCGTAGATATCATGCGCGTATAGCAGCAGCACGATCGAAACCATCTGTGCCGCGGTTTTGAATTTTCCGATCCGGCCGACGGCTACGCTCGCCCGCTTGCCCAGCTCCGCCATCCACTCGCGTAATGCCGAGACGGCAATCTCGCGACCGATGATGATTGCGACCGGCACCCCTACAGCGGCGGCCGGCGTAGCGACGAGAATCGCGATCAGGGCCACGGCGACGATGAGCTTGTCCGCCACCGGATCGAGGAAGGCGCCGAAAGCCGAGGTTTGGCCCCAGCGGCGCGCCAAGTAGCCGTCCAGCCAGTCGGTCAGCCCAGCGAAGGCAAAGAGTGCGGCCGCTGTAGCGTTCGACCAGGGATAAGGCAGCAAGAAAATCAACCCGAGCACGGGAATTAGCGCGATGCGCAGCCAAGTAAGGAGGTTAGGCAAATTCCAGCTCATCGACCCCCCCGATTCTTGCCTGCGACCGCAGACTATAGCACGACAACCGCCGGTCTGCTGTCTCTGATATCCCTACTCTTATTAACCATGCAGAGTTTGGTAGATGCGTTCGGCCAAAGCCTGGCTGATCCCTGGGACTCGTGCCAGATCCTCGATTCCCGCCCGCCGCACCCCATGCAACCCGCCCAGTTGCTTGAGTAGGCTTTGCCGGCGTTTCGGACCCAAACCTGGAATCTCCTCCAGCATGGAGGTCGTTCTCTTGCGGGCGCGGCGCGCCCGATGGCCGGTGATCGCGAAACGGTGTGCTTCGTCACGAACGTGCTGTAGAAGATGCAGCGCCGGTGAATCCGGCGCCAGTTGCAATGCGCCTTGCCGATCGGCGATGAGCAGGATCTCCTCGCCCGCGCGCCGCCGCGGCCCCTTGGCGATTCCGATTAGCTGAACATCTTCCACCTGCAGTTCACCCAGTACGATTTGCGCCTGTTTGAGCTGTCCGCGGCCGCCATCGATGAGCAGAATATCGGGAATGGGTGCCTCGCCGCGTTTGAGCCGGGTGTAGCGGCGTTCCAGCGCCTGCCGCAGCGCGGCGTAATCATCGCCCTGCTCGATCCCCGCGACGTTGAATCGCCGGTAATCGGATTTCAGTGGGCCGGCGCGGTTGAAAACCACACACGACGCTACCGTAGCCTCACCCTGAGTATGGCTGACATCGAAACACTCGATGCGCTCGGGTATGCCGTCCAGCCCGAGGGCAAACTGCAGTTCCTCGAAACGCCGCTCCATACCGGCTCGGCTCTCAATCTGCGCAGTCAGCGCATGCCGGGCATTGCTTGCAGCCATCTCCAGCCAACGCCGCCGTTCCCCGCGTAACCGCCAATGGATACGAACCCGATGCCCGGCCTCGCGCGCCAAAACCTTCTCCAGCAGGACCCGATCCTCGAAATCGTGACTGACCAACAGTTCCATCGGTGTATCCCGCCCCAAATAATGCCGGGCGATGAACGCGTATAGCGCTTCGGCCTCACTCGTCCCCTCCGGTATCCGCGGGAAGAAAGTCTGGTTGCCTAAATTACGGCCGTCGCGAATCATGAAAACCTGTACGCAAATCAACTCGGAGTGAGCCAGGCAGGCAATGACGTCGACATTGCCCCGGGCACCGGCGACATACTGACGCTCCTGTATGCGGCGCAACGCCGAAATCCGGTCGCGCAGTCGAGCGGCTTGCTCGTATTCGAGCGCCTCGGAGGCACTTTCCATACGCCGCACCAGCTCATCGATCACCTGATTGCTATGCCCCGCGAGAAACAGCTCTACATGGCGGACATCCAACGCATAGGCTTCCTCTGAGATATAGCCCACACAGGGTGCTGTGCAACGTTTGATTTGGTACTGCAGGCAAGGCCGTGAGCGATTCTTGAAGAAGGTGTCGCGACACTGGCGCAGGGGAAACACCTTTTTTAGATGATTGAGAGTCTGACGCACGGTTCCGGCGCTGGGGAAAGGCCCGAAATAGCGCCCCGAGGGTTTGCGCGGCCCACGGTGGAAGGCGAGCCGAGGGAAATGCTGCTGTTTGGACAGAAAAATATACGGATAGCTTTTGTCGTCGCGTAACAGCACATTGTAGCGCGGTCGCAGCTCTTTGATGAGGTTATTCTCGAGCAGCAACGCTTCGGCTTCGGTATGAGTCAGCGTGATCTGCACATCGTGCACCTGAGCCAGCATCGCTTGCGTCTTGGCATTGTGCGCGGTACGTGCGAAATAGCTGCTCAGGCGATGCTTGAGCTTGCGGGCCTTGCCGACATAAAGGACTTTCCCGGCCCCGTCGACCATCCGATACACGCCCGGACGTTCCGGCAGCGTCGCAAGCCAGGCCTTGGAATCGAAGAGGTTGGCTGCGTTCATCCGCAATCGAAGGCTTGGCCCGAGCGCTACGCCGTAGCCGCCGTGAGCAACGCGCGTGCATCACGCAGCACGTCATGGAACATAGCGGCAGTCAGCCGGCCGGTCTGAGTGTTGTAGCGGCTGCAATGATACGAATCGAGCAGCGTTCGCCGGCGTGACAACCGATGCCGTGCGCCGTGCGCGAAAGGGTAATCTCGCAGTCGGTGTTCTTCACAGCGCACAACCGCCTCATGTGCAATTCGTCCCAGTGCCAGTACGATCCCGCCGGCGGGGGCTGCTGCCAGCTCATAGCCGAGAAAACGACTGCAGTTATTGACCTCGGCCGCGCTTGGTTTGTTCGCTGGTGGTAGGCAGCGCACGGCATTGGTCACCCGGCAATCGTACAGCTCAAGGCCGTCATCGGGCCGATCGGCGAGGGGTTGGTTAGAGAAGCCGGTGTCAAAGAGCGTTTGGTAGAGCAGGACGCCGGCATGATCGCCGGTGAACGGTCGGCCCGTGGCGTTGGCGCCGTGCTTGCCGGGGGCGAGGCCGACGACCAGCAACCGCGCATCGGACGGGCCGAATGTCGGCACCGGCCGAGCATGGTAAGTCGGATAAAGCACCCGAATCTCGCGCAGGAAACTCACAAGCCGCGGACAGGCCGTGCAATCGATATCGAATGTTTGCGTTTGAGCCATTACCGCCCTTGGCCGCAATGGCGGTTTATGAATAGGCTGCAACAATGCAATGCGTCGTCCTCGGGCCCTCCTCTAGGCCCCAAGTGGGGAGTATATTGGTACCAGCTCATTAAGTCTTCTCGATCATACCGAACCGGATGGCCAACCGCGTGAGTTCCACGTCGTTACCTACGCCCAGTTTCTCATAGAGTCGATAGCGATACGTGCTGACGGTTTTCGGACTCAAGCACAGGGCTTCGGAGATTTCGTGCAGCTTACGTCCCTCTGTGATCATCATCATCACTTGAATCTCGCGTTGGGAGAGCTTGGCAAACGGGTTCTTGGATTGGCCTTCCAAGCCGGAGAGTGCCATCTGCCGGGCGATGCCGGAGCAGATATAGCGCTCGCCACGAGCGACCGTCCGGATGGCGCTCAGCATATCCTGCGTACTACAGTCTTTGGTGAGATAGCCAAGCGCGCCAGCTTCCAGCAAACGGCTGGGGTAAGGCTCATTACCATATATCGTCACTATCAAGATCTTGAGTTCCGGGGCAATCCGCAGCAGCTTGCGGGTGGCCTCGAGGCCCCCAATCCCCGGCATATAAACATCCATTAACACCACACCCGGTTGTAGCTGCCGGACGACATCCAAGGCCTGCTCCCCCGAGTCGGCCTCGCCGATCACCTCGATTTCCTCGGCCTCGGAGAGGATTCGACGGATTCCGGTGCGAACTAGTTGGTGATCGTCGACCAACACAACCCTGATCATCCCAACAACACCCCCGAGATACCCCTCTCCGGTTTAAATTATGCCAACCGAAACCTTGCTTCGCCGCATATTGGCTTCAATAAATTACCGCTACTACAACATACTCGCTTCGAGAATTGCATTTATCTGTTAGATTATTCGGCTCGGCCGAGCTACAGTGGCGAAGGGTCTCAGTCAATGCCATCGTCTTTGTTGCGTCTTTATCCACAACCTTTTGCAACCGTTCCTCTTAAAGGGCTCTACCTCGACGCTCCGCTCGTTCCCAGTAAGCCAGCAAGGCGGTTATTCGTATACGGCAACTTCGTCATGAGCCTTGACGGACGCATCGCCATTGCACAACCGCCGGACGGTCATCAAGCGGTTCCGAATACTACGGCGAATCCCCATGACTGGCGACTCTTCCAGGAGCTGGCCGGACACGCCGATGTGCTCGTGAGCTCCGGGCGCTACTTACGTGACCTGGCAGCCGGTCAAGCGCAGGATAGCCTGCCGATAGGCTCAGCGAACGCATTCGCCGACATCCGCCGCTGGCGCCGGCGCAACGGTTTGAAAGCGCAACCCGATGTAGTCTTTTTGAGCGAGGATCTCGACTTTTCGCTACCACAAACGCTGCTACAGGAGGGACGCGCCATCAGCGTATTTACGGCCAATACGCCCTCTCGCGAGCGGATCACCGAGCTGGCGGCGCAGGGCGTGAGCGTAGAGTGCTTCGTGGGCGGCGGGCGTGTCGACGGCAAGGACATCGCCGCACGCCTCACTGCACTTGGCTATCGCCGCGCTTACTGTGTCGCTGGGCCACAGGTTCTACACACGCTGGTCAGCGCCGGATGCTTGGATACGCTCTTTCTCACAACCGTTCACCGTCTACTCGGCGGTACGGATTTTTCCACCATCATGCAGGGAGCACTGCTCGATACCCCGCTGGACTACCGCCTTCGGTGGCTTTATTACGATGCGGCCAACCCGGCCGGCGCAGGTCAGATATTCGCCCGTTATGATGGTAGTTAGCAAGCGGTTCGGAACGGGCAAGTCGGCTCACTTACGCTCCCCCCCGCGGGTAAGGAGTTGGGGATCCAGCAGGCGCTGCAACTCGGCCTCGGAGAGATGCGTCATTTCCTTCGCTACCGTGAGTACGGGTCGACCTTCGGCATAGGCGCGTTTGGCGATGTCGGCGCCTTTTTCGTAGCCGATAACGGAATTGAGCGCGGTTACCAGCACCGGATTGAGCACCAACGCCTCCCGCAGGCGCGACCGGTTGACAGTAAAGCTGACGACGGCTTTCTCCGCGAGCACACGGCTCGATTGGCTCAACAGCGCTATACTTTGGAGCAAATTATAGGCAATCAACGGCAACATGACATTGAGCTGAAAGTTACCCGACTGTCCGGCCACAGTGATGGTGAGATCGTTGCCGATGACTTGCGCGGCCACCATGGCCACTGCCTCCGGAATTACGGGGTTAACCTTGCCCGGCATGATGCTGCTGCCGGGCTGCAGTGCCGGCAAGGTGATTTCACCGAGCCCGGCCAGGGGGCCGCTGTTCATCCACCGCAAGTCATTGGCGATCTTCATCAGGCTGACTGCGGCCACCTTGAGCTGGCCGGAGAGTGCGACCGCCGCATCCTGGCTGCTCAAGCCCTCGAAGAGATTGTCGCTGACGCGAAACGCGATGCCGGTCCGCTCGGCGAGCAAGGCGGCCACCCGCTCCCCTAACTCGGGATGCGCATTGATGCCAGTCCCCACGGCGGTGCCACCCTGGGCCAGCGCGTGCACCCGCTCCAGTGCGCTTTCGATGCGCTCGCCGGCGTGGCGAATCTGCGCCGCCCAGCCACCGATCTCCTGGCCCAGAGTGATCGGCATCGCGTCCATGAGGTGGGTACGGCCGGTAGTGGTCACCTCGGCAAGTTCTGCCGCCCGCACCTCCAATGCCTTGGCTAAGTCGGTAAACGCTGGGAGCAGGTGTTCGTGACATTCGAGAGCGGCGCTGACGTGGATGACTGTCGGAATGACGTCATTGCTGCTTTGCCCCATGTTTACATGGTCGTTCGGATGCACGCTTACGCCGAGCCGCCGCGAGGCCAACTGCGCGATCACTTCATTGGCGTTCATATTGGTGCTGGTGCCCGATCCAGTCTGAAATACGTCCACAGGAAAATGCGCATCGTAGTCGCCACGCGCGACGGTCTCCGCCGCCTGTGCAACGGCGTCGGCGATCCGCTCTTCAAGTCCCCCGAGGCTAGCGTTGGCCCGCGCGGCCGCCGCCTTGACCAACCCCAGCGCACGGATAAAAGCCCGCGGCAAACGTAGCCCGCTGATGGGAAAATTCTCGACAGCCCGTTGGGTTTGCGCACCGTAGAGTGCTTCCGCGGGTACCCGAAGCTCGCCCATGCTGTCCTTCTCGATCCGGTAGCCCTGTCCGCTCATGCCGCGCGCTCCCCTGTGCTCATCCTGCGCCTAGGTGGGTACGCCTTGAGTGCGCTACCGCCTCGGCGGGTATACAATGCGTCGCCAGTTATTCAATATGTTGCCGTTGTAACTATACTTTACCCTCAATTCCGATCACTGATCCTGAGTAATTGTATCCGAGCGCATGGACCTAACCCCACTCACGGCCATTTCCCCTGTCGACGGTCGCTACGGCGAGAAAACGACCGCGTTGGCGCCGCTGGTCAGCGAATACGCGCTTTTGCGCCAACGCTTCACGGTAGAAGTGCGCTGGCTCCAGGCCTTGGCAGCCGAGCCGGCAATTGGGGAAGTGCCGGCCTTGTCCGCGCAGGCCGATCGCTTTCTCGAGACTTTGCTGGAAGACTTCGATCTGCATGCCGCCGGGCGAATCAAGCACATCGAGTACACTATCAACCATGATGTAAAGGCGGTTGAGTATTTCCTCAAAGAGCGGCTTGCCGAATGCCCCGAGCTCACTGCGGTACGCGAGTTCGTGCATTTTGCCTGCACATCTGAAGATATTAACAACCTGGCCTATGCGCGCATGCTTAAAGCGGCTCGGGAGGAAGTTCTGCGGCCCAGCTTGGATGCGCTCATCGAGCGGCTGCGTGAGTTCGCTCAGGCGCACGCCGGTGCGGTTATGCTCGGGCGCACGCACGGCCAACCGGCCTCCCCGACCACGCTAGGTAAGGAACTGGCCAATGTCGTGTGCCGGTTGCGGCGCCAACGCCAGCAGTTCCTCGGTGTGTCGTTGCCGGGCAAGATTAACGGTGCCGTCGGCAACTACAATGCCCACCTCTGTGCCTACCCCGAGGTCGATTGGCCTGCCCTCGCCCAGCGCTATATCGAGGGGTTGGGTCTGGAATGGAATCCGTATACGACTCAAATTGAGCCCCACGACGGTATTGCCGAGCTTTTCGATACGTTGGCTCGGCTCAATACGGTGTTGATCGATCTCGCGCGCGACATCTGGGGCTACATCGCGTTGGGGTACTTCAAGCAGCGTCCGATTGAGTCCGAAGTCGGCTCCTCCACCATGCCGCATAAGATCAACCCCATCGATTTCGAGAATGCCGAAGGCAATCTCGGTATCGCCAATGCATTACTGGGCCACTTGGCGCGAAAGCTGCCGATCTCGCGCTGGCAGCGTGACTTAACTGATTCCACAGCATTGCGCAACATCGGCGTCGCCTTGGCGCATTCGCATATTGCCTATCAGGCCTTATATAAGGGTATGGGCAAGCTGGACGTAAACTACGAGCGGCTACATGCTGAGCTGGAGGCCAACTGGGCGGTGCTGGCCGAGGCCGTGCAAACGGTGATGCGTCGCTACGGCATCGAAGCGCCCTACGAACGACTCAAGGCCCTGACTCGCGGTCAACGCATGGAACCCGCTGTGCTACGCGCATTCATTCGCGATCTGAGCCTCCCCGAGTCGGCGCGGCGCGAGCTGGAGGCATTGACACCCTCCACCTACATCGGGCTGGCCGAGCGCTTAGCCCGGGAGGTGTGACATGGCCGGAGGAAAACTACTCAGAGGTAGCTGGCCCGAGCTGGGGCATTTGGCCGCACCGGTGAGGCGACGGGTATTCATCGAAGAGCAAGGTATCCCCGTGGAGCTGGAGTGGGATGCGTTGGATGCCGCCAGTCGTCATTTAGTGATCATGACCGCTTGTGACGATCCGGTCGGCACGGTGCGACTCACACCAAACGCGTATATCGGCTGAATGGCGGTGCTGCCGGTCTGGCGCCGGCGCGGAATCGGCACTCGGCTCCTGCATACGGCGCTGGAGGAAGCGGCCGCGGCCGGGATAAGCACCGTAGCCCTGGCGGCGCAATTGCCGGTAGTCGCCTTCTACGAGAAGCTGCGGTTCGAACCCTACGGAGAGATTTTCCAGGAGGCCGGTTTACCGCATCGAATGATGCGGCGCGCGCTTGGGGAACCTACGTTGTAGGCCTTGACCAAAATTGCGCATTTTACCGGGTAACCAAATTTTTCAGACGCGCGCGCCTGAGCCGCGTATCCTTAGTGTCTTCTTCAGACTACCGACATCGAATGGCTTCCATGACCGAATCGACTTCGACTGAAATTGCTTTCCAGGATCTAGGCCTGAACCCAGCCGTGCTCAGCGCCCTCCATGACGTAGGCTATGAGGTGCCCTCCCCCATCCAGGCCCATACCATCCCGCACATTCTGGCGGGCCACGATGTTTTGGGTCAGGCCCAAACCGGCACCGGCAAAACCGCGGCCTTTGCCCTGCCGCTACTCTCGCGTCTGAAGCTGAGCCAAGCCGTGCCGCAAGTGCTCGTGCTGACGCCGACTCGCGAACTGGCCATCCAGGTTGCCGAGGCCTTTCAGCGCTATGCCGCTCGTCTCAAGGGCTTCCATGTTCTGCCGCTTTATGGCGGTCAAGATTACCGAGGGCAGTTCCAGCAGCTCGCGCGCGGTACCCATGTCGTAGTAGGTACGCCTGGCCGCGTCATGGACCATATGCGTCGAGGCACATTGAATCTTGATGCACTCGCCTGCCTGGTGTTGGATGAAGCCGACGAGATGCTGCGTATGGGCTTCATCGACGATGTCGAATGGATCCTGGATCAAATACCATCGGCACGACAGATTGCGCTGTTCTCAGCCACCATGCCGCCGGTAATCC
The DNA here is from genome assembly GCA_030433275.1 of Gammaproteobacteria bacterium. Classification (GTDB taxonomy): domain Bacteria; phylum Pseudomonadota; class Gammaproteobacteria; order Nitrococcales; family Nitrococcaceae; genus Nitrococcus. The sequence goes on along the minus strand of JAUILK010000055.1, from coordinate 6,297 downwards.
GACGTATCGCGAAAAAGCATCTGCACAACCCGCAGGAAATTTGCATTAAAGTGCGCACCGCGACCGCCGAGACCATTCGCCAGCGCTATTGGCTAGTCAACGGCACCCACAAACTCGATGCCTTGACCCGAATCCTGGAAGCCGAACCCTTTGATGGCATGATCGTGTTCGTGCGGACTCGAACCGCCACCGTCGAACTCGCCGAAAAGCTCGAAGCGCGAGGTTATGCTGCCGCAGCACTGAGCGGAGACATTTCGCAGAAGCTGCGCGAACACACCGTACAACGGCTAAAAAACGGTAAGCTCGATGTTCTGGTGGCCACGGACGTGGCCGCCCGTGGGCTCGACGTGGAGCGCATTAGTCACGTGATCAATTACGATATTCCCAATGACGCGGAGGCCTACGTGCATCGTATCGGACGCACGGGGCGCGCGGGGCGTACCGGGGATGCAATCTTATTCGTTACCCCGCGTGAGCAGCGCATGCTGCGCATGATTGAAAAAGCCACGCGACAGAAAATCACCGCTATGACTCCACCCAGTACCGAGGCCATCAACGACCAGCGTATTGCTCGTTTCCAGAAAAGGATAAGTGACGTCATAGCTGCGCAAGATCTAAATTTTTACCGAGAATTGATGGAATCGTATCAGCGCCGTTACGACGTGCCAGCCATCGAAATCGCTGCCGCTTTGGCCAAACTCGTGCAGGGCGATACGCCACTGCTGCTCGGTACGCTTCCCACGCCTAAACCGCGCGCCCCAGATCGGCCTCCCTTTGCCGCGCCGGACCAGCTTGGCAAATCGGCAAGCACAAGGAACCGCCCCTCAAAACGCGACCCGCTGGCACGAGGTGCCGGTCTGGTGCGCTACCGCATCGAAGTCGGGCGCTGCCATGGCGTCAAGCCGGGGAACATCCTCGGAGCCATCGCCAACGAAGCCGGTCTCGACAGCCAATACATAGGCCGAATCGACATTTTTGATCGGTACAGCATTGTGGAACTGCCCAAGGGCATGCCAAACGCCGTGCTGCGGCATCTACAGAAGACCCGCGTGGCGGGCCAGGCACTGGCTTTATCCCCAGTTGAAGTGGTTACCGCTCGGCACCGACCCAAGCGGTTGAACACCCCCCCGCAGCGGCCCACCGTTAGCCGGAAGGCTCGGGCGGTGTGAATATACCTTTCGGCTATGAATCCACGCTTGAAGCGCTTTAACTATTATATATAGCTGTCCTGCTCCTTCTCATCATCAATTATAACGGGAGGCCTTTGCGCTCCTGGTAAACCATCCGAAGCGTCGGAGGCCATGGTAGCTCCCGCTGACCATGGGTTTGCTGCGTTTTGAGTTTTTCTTGCCCAGTAGCTACCAGGCGTTCTCCCTTTCGCCGCACTTTTTGAACAAACTTCAAACGCCCCCCGCATTTTAGACGGCTTGTATTACGGAGCAAAGGCAGATAGGTATGTACGGGTGCCATGATGTCATAACCGTGCGGGTTTTGAAAACGATGGAATGGATGCAAAGAGGACGTCAGTTTACCGTACCACTCCTGATTTTTTTTCTGTTGGCGGCCGGAAGTTACATGCTGTATGCAGCCCTCCAGAAAAAAGAGCTGGACTATGTCAGGAAACTGGTCCGAGACGAGCTCCACAAAACAGATTTTTTGCTGAATTTAAAAAAAAACAATGCGCTAAGTGCGCTTGCGCGAATGGCGCACCGTTGGGAGATGGCCGGCGGTACGTCTTTTCCATTGTGGCGAACCGATGTGCGCAATTACAGGCAACAGTTCTCGAGCCTGGAAACGGTAGAATGGGTGGACTCGACCTACCATATCCGTTGGGCGGAACCGAGCCGCGGCAACGAAAAAGTGATCGGGTTGAACGCTCTTTTCGATGCGCAACGCGCGCAAGCACTCAAAGGGGCCGCAGAGAAGGACACTCCGACGCTGACTCCACCACTTAATCTGGTGCAAGGCTACACGGCCTTTATTGCTTACATTCCACTCAAGGTCGGTGACCATTTTGATGGTTTTTTAGCAGGAATTTTCTCCATTAAAAGTTTTTTTGATGAGAATTTTGTTAAAAATATTTCTGATAATTATGTTTTTTCTGTGAGCTATAAAGGGCAAAAATATTTTTCTAATGGCGTGACATCAACATCGCAAAGTGAATCCTATGTAAGCGAAAAAAATTTTTGGATTTACGACAAAAAATGGATATTGCGTCTTGTTCCAACACCGCAATTTATCGAAAGCCAGGAGTCGGTGCTACCGATCACCGTACTGATCTCCGGACTGCTAATTTCCGCCCTGTCTGCGCTGTCGGCAAGCTATATCCTGATCTCACGTCTTAAATCTAAAGATCTGCTCAAGGTTAATCAGTTTAATTCGGCTATCTTGTCCAGCACGGCCTATCTAATAGTTGCGACCGATGAGAAAGGCAAAGTCGTTATCTTTAATAAAGCAGCGGAGGATGCGCTCGGATACGGTGCGCATGAAGTGATTGGGAAAACAACGCCAGCCTTGTGGCACGACGAAACAGAAATTCTAGTCCGTGCAGAGTCTTTGAGTACGGAACTGAAAGAAAAAATAGAACCCGGTTTCGACGTGTTTATTCGAAAGCCTTTGCAGAAGGGAATTGAAGCACGCGAGTGGACATTTATTCGAAAGGACCACTCGTGCTTTCCGGTTAATCTCACCGTAACACCGCTGCGCGACCAGGACGGTAAATCTACGGGTTATCTTGGGGTCATTGAGGACATTACAGAACGTAAAAAAACAGAGAAAGCACTTAGAATAAGCGAAGAAATCTTTCGTACCGCAATGGCATACGCACCGATCGGTCAAGCACTGGTTTCGCTTGAGGGGCGTTGGTTGAAAGTCAATTCAGCCTTGTGCCGATTGCTGGGTTTTAGCGAAGAGGAATTGCTCGCTAACGATTTTCAGTCCATAACCCATCCCGGCGACTTGGAACAGGATCAGGCGGCGTTGCAGCAGTTGTTGACGGGCGAAGCGGACACTTACCAGTTGGAAAAACGCTATTACCACAAAAGCGGACGGTTGATCTGGACGCTGCTCAGCGTATCGCTAGTGCGGCGCACGGATGGTATGCCTGACTATTTGATCGCACAGATTCAGGACATCTCCGAGCGCAAGGAAATAGAGAACATGAAGAACGAGTTCATTTCCATCGTCAGCCACGAATTGCGTACCCCGCTCACCTCGATTCGTGGGTCGCTGGGATTGATATTGGGCGCGTTGTCCCAGAATCTACCAGGAAACATCAAAGGGTTGATCGCCATAGCGCACGACAACTGTGAGCGATTGATCCTGCTCATCAACGATATCCTGGATATCGACAAAATTGCTTCCGGGCACATGCGCTTCGACATGAAAGAAGAGGTGCTGGCCACCGTAACGTTGCAGGCCGTAGAGGCCACCGAAGCCTATGCCCACAAATTTAATGTAAGCATCGCGCTCGAACCCATAGAAAAGGATATTAAAGTGCAACTGGATGCTGCCCGTTATATCCAGGCGTTGTCCAATCTATTGTCCAATGCTGCCAAATTCTCGCCGCCGGGCGAAACGGTTGAAGTAGCTGCCAAACTCAACGCGAATCGGGTGCGTATTTTGGTCAAAGATAATGGCCCCGGCATTCCGGAAGAATTTCAAGCGCGTATCTTCGGTAAGTTCTCTCAAGCCGATGGCTCAACCACGCGTGCCAAGGGCGGAACCGGACTCGGGCTGCACATCACTAAACAAATCGTTGAACATATGGCGGGTAGAATTGATTTCGATACGCAAACCGGGAAGGGCACAACCTTCTGGATAGAGTTTCCCATAGTGAGCGGATCAGAAGCTGCTACTGCAGATAAAAGCACGATCGAAGCGATAGCCTTCCATCATCAAGAGCTGCCGACGCAGCCTCCTAATGTACTCCATGTTGAAGACGACGCAGACTTGAGTCATGTGCTGCGTGCAACGTTGCAAGATAAAGCTACACTGATTACTGCGGGTACGCTAAAGCAGGCAACAGAATTTCTGCGGCAGCAGAAATTCGCCATGATTATTTTGGACATAAAAATGCCTGATGGCTCTGGACTAGACTTACTGGAATGTTTGGATTCATTGACGGAGGAGCCCCCCCCCTGTGGTCATCCTCGCCGCCGATGCGCCGCCTGCTCAGATGTGCGACCAGGCCGCTGCGGTAATTGTTAAAACGCGCACTTCCGAGGATAAGGTGGTGGAAACCATTCTTGATATTCTGAAAAATCCTATAAAGAACAAAAGCTTTCAAGATAATTTATAGAAATTTTACTGGATGCACCTGAATTATCCTGATGTTTGTTCGACGTAATAAGACTTGGTCGATGCAGTATCAAAACGTATGGCTGAGGAACGGGTGCCCGTGGGTCGGGGGCTTGCGGCACGCAGCGTCTATCGCCTTGGCGGTGGTTGTGTCGGCATGTGCTGGCGGCGTTCCCATCGAGCAAGTGGGATCGGGCGATGGGAAAATTATGGCCGCTTGGGTGCAGTATACCGCTGCGGGCATCGAGGCGCGGGCGGTGGTGAGCGGGCATTGTCCGAGTTTACGGGTGGATGGAACTTTACTGCCGATGTCGGTCCGCGCAGCACCCACCGCCGAGCACCCCAATACAGTATGTGCCGAAATGCTGCCCCCGGGGGCACGATCCGTGCGGCTGGATGGCTCGGCGCTACCGGCTCCTGTGCGGGGGCTTGCCAAGCGTATCGTCGTGATGGGCGACACCGGCTGCCGGTTGTCGAGCAGCCACGGACTCTACCAGGAGTGCAACAACGACAGCCTCTGGCCGTTCGCGCGCGTCGCCGAATCGGTGCGCGCCTACGGTCCCGATCTTATCTTGTACACCGGTGACTACATCTACCGGGAGTCGCCCTGCCCAGCGGGCGACAACGGCTGCGCGGGCAGTCCCCATGGTGATAATCAAGCGACCTGGGAGGCCGAATGGTTCGATCCGGCCGCACCGGTGCACGAAGCGGCGCCACTGGTTTTGGTGCGTGGGAACCACGAGACGTGCTCACGGGCAGGCACGGGCTGGTTCCGCTACCTCGACGCGCGTCCCGAGCCCGGCGAGTGCCTGGATTCGACTGACCCCTGGATCGTATCACTGCCAAGGATGCAATTCGGTGTCATGGACGTAGCCAACGTCGAGGATGAGAATGGGCCGCTCGACCTGCTATTCGCTGCTCAGCTGAATCTCCTAGACGGCGAGCTAACACGACCCGCTTGGATCGTGGCGCATCGCACGTTCTGGGGGTACGGTGCGGACGATGATACGGGCGAACTCACGACTCCCACCGCGGAGCTACAGGATGCGGTGCGCGAGGCGGGGCTGCCGCGCGAGACGCAACTGCTGGTCGGAGCCCATATCCATCTCGCCGAAGTCCTCGACTTCGGGGGGGGGCGCCCACCCCAACTCGTAGTCGCGAACGGCGGCACGCAGCTCGTCTCACGTGTCGCTCCCCTGGAAGAGATCGATGGCGTGGCGATCCGCGACCAGGAGGTGCTCTATCAGTATGGCTTCGTCGCAATGGAGCGAATGGGGGCGAAACGCTGGTCCATTAGCTTTCGTGACATAGAGGGGCGCGAGCTAGAGCGCTGCGATCTCGTGGAGCTCCGAGTGCGCTGTTCCGGGAGAGAGTAAGAGAGTAACAGAGTGGGACGGTGGGAGACCCCTTTGTCCGCTCGCCGGCGCTTACGGCTAAATGGATGTCTCGTACGGCTCATTTGAAAACTCGTGCTTCGGCAAGTTCAGCACGAGTAGGATAAATTCGATATCCCTGCGCGGATTTCCCTAGCACGCTCCTCAAGAAAGCCGCAACACTTTTGTCATATATCGATAATGTGTCTGTCATGTAACAAACTTAAAGTAGTGATCAGATCGCTTAACGGGGGATATAAAAGTAAAGCGCTATAGCACGAAAATGCTAAATCTGGTCGAATAACAATACCTCCGCCTCCACCCTGCCCGGGTTTGCCTTTGTCAACCATGGATGGTTGATAGGGGTTAAGCTCATTTCTGGTGTATGGGGGAAATAGAAGGGGTGGCGTATCCTGCTGACTGCTCACGACCAAGATCACAGTCAGCAGAGGATGGATACGCCATGACCGAGTCTACGCTGCACGCTCTTTCACAACTAGAGACCGAGATCACGGACCCGCTCCATGAGCTGCTGCGCCGAGGCGCACGGGATCTGATCGCTAAGGCGGTGGAGGCGGAGCTTGAGACGTTTCTGGCCGCCTACGCCGAGGAGAAGCTTGAGGGT
>JAUILK010000007.1 GCA_030433275.1 Gammaproteobacteria bacterium | reverse complement strand
GAATACAGGGCTTTCGCAAACTCGAACTCGTCATCAACAACGTCGAGTTCCATAACGGCGAGCAACTCACGGAGCAGTCAGACAGGAATGCCGCCTGACGGCCATACACGAAAATTGACAATAACTCGCTTGGGCCCGAGCCCGTAGGTATGCAGAAACGCTCTCTCAAGCGTTTTGATGTTCGTATTGAGGCTCAAACAAATTTCCGAGATCGTAATCGGAAACTCGATGTTGGCATCCATGTGGTTAGTCGCATCGCGGACGATTTGTAGCGTTCGATCTTTGCTTCTCGTCGAGGACTGCGACGAGAAAACTCGCTTGGCTGTTACGAGATTGGCTAACGTGAGTAGCACGCAGTCTTCGATGTCGTTGATTGCTTGATTTACCGCACGTATGTCAGCCCGGTGCGCTTGGCCCGAAGCCGAAACCAGAACTTCCGCGTTCTTCAAGATTTGCCTGCGCACAGCATTCCCGAAGGTCGCGTCCCAGCATCGAAAGCCGGAGTCCGAAAACCCTATTCCAATCTCCGCCAAGGATAGTCGGTCCAATTGGATCGAGAGCCAGTTGGAGTTGGGCGGCAAACGGACGTTAAGCTCCTCACCCTCTCTATACAGCATCATGCTCCCCGGCGACAGAACATTCCCATTGAACAGCGAATCTGCCCCCTCGTTGAGAAGCATACCCAGCGTCATTCGGTCCGCAGGAACGGGACCTTTGGCCAAGACCGGCAGGCTATACCGTCCCCAATCCAGACGTGTCCGGGCGTTCTTTGCCTGAAGAATTGTTCCACGAAACTGGCCTGGACCATCCAGGTGATGCTCGAACTGGCTCTTCTGGATGGCCTCTTTCATCGCCTCCGGATTAAACGAACCCAGAGAAACGCAACTAATCACCACTTCCGGGGATGGCAACTTTGTGTCCAGAGCTGGATTTTCTCTTGTCGCCTAACTGCTATTTTAGCGTAGGAGGTCTCACGAACACGTGAAACGTTCTTACGTCAGATGGCCAAGGGCCGCTGGTGCAGTGGATTTGAGAATCCTGAAGGCTGTTCGGCTCAAAGAGCAGCACGCTGTGGCGCCGCATTTACTTCTAACCAGCTCGCATCGCGGCATTGTCAATGGGGAGTCTTGATATGCTGAAATTGTTGTGGCGGATTGCGCCAAGTTTGTTCATATTGTTGATTTTTCTAGGAGTGTCTGCGCCGATACTCGCCGCCGAGCCGATCGAAGCCGAACTCATACGGGGCTTCAAGGGTAAGATTGAACTGGACACCCGCGATTCTAAACCGGACTGGACGCCGTTCATCCCTAAAAAAGCACCAGAGGGCGCGCCGAATATCCTCTTCATTCTGTACGACGATACGGGTCAGGCGGCCTGGTCGCCTTACGGCGGGCGTGTCAGCATGCCGACCCTGGACAGCTTAGCCGCCGATGGGCTGACTTATACTCAGTGGCACACGACCTCCCTATGCGCGCCGACGCGTTCCACGCTGCAGACTGGGCGCAATCACCACCTGAACAGCTTCGGTTCGATCACCGAGACTGCCAGCGGGTACCCGGGGTACAGCGGTCGCCTTCCCGAGCAGGTAACGACCATTGCCGAGGTGTTGCAAGACAATGGCTACGCCACCTTGTGGGTCGGTAAGGACCACAACGTGCCGGAGCAGGATGTGGCGCCGGGCGCGTATCGTGGCGAGTGGCCGCTGAATAAGGGATGGGACCGCTTCTACGGCTTCCTCGGCGGCGAGACCAGCCAGTGGTATCCGGATCTGGTCAAGGACAACGATTTCATCGACCAGCCGTATATGCCGGAAGACGGTTATCACCTGTCCAAGGACCTCGCCGATCAGGCAATCGAGATGCTCCGTAACAAGAACGCCTCCAACCCGTCCAAGCCCTTTTACATGTGGTTCAATCCCGGTGCCAACCACGCGCCCCACCAGGCTCCCAAGGAATGGATAGCGAAATACAAGGGCAAATTCGATGACGGTTACGACGCCTATCGTACAAGGGTAACCAAGCGCATGAAGGAGAAGGGCGTCATCCCCGAAAATACTGTTAACACCGCCATCAATCCTATGCCGAAGGACCTGGCGAATCATCTCGACGACGTACGTCCCTGGGATTCCTTGAACGACCAAGAAAAGCAACTCTTCAACCGTATGGCAGAAGTGTGGGCCGCCTATTCTTCATATACGGACCATCAGATCGGCCGAATCATTGACTATCTGAAGGAGACGGGTCAGTACGAAAACACCATCATCCTCTATGCTGCCGACAACGGTACCTCCGGAGAGGGATCGCCGAATGGTTCGGTCAACGAGAACAAGCTGTTCAACGGCTGGCCGGATACGCTCGAGGAGAACATGAAGTACCTGGATAAACTGGGTAGCCCTGATACCTACAACCACTTCCCGACCGGCTGGGCTGCGGCTTTCTCTGCGCCGTACAAAATGTTCAAACGCTATTCTGAGTATGAGGGCGGTACTGCGGATCCGTTGATCATCTCCTGGCCCAAGGGAATCAAGACGCGCGGCGAGCTTCGCCACCAGTATCACCACTCGGTGGACATCGTGCCGACGCTGCTCGAGGTCGTCGGCCTCGAAATGCCGGAGTTCAACCACGGCGTGAAGCAGTACCCGATGTCGGGTGTTTCCATGGCCTACACCTTTGATGCGGAGCCGGACGCCCCGACTCGCAAAAAGGTCCAGTATTACGAGATGTTCGGTACGCGGGGCATCTGGAAAGATGGCTGGCATGCGGCGGCAATTCATGCACCGATTAACGGCACTGGCAACTTCGACGAGGACGAGTGGGAACTCTACAACCTGGAGGAGGACCGGTCCCAATCAAACAACCTCGCCGACAAGTACCCGGATAAATTGAAAGAGCTGAAAGACGCCTGGATGGAGGAAGCAAGAGCGAATAACGTGCTACCGTTGGACGACCGCGTAGCCGTGGAAATCCTGGGCACTCCGCGTCCCAGCGATGAACCTTCGCGCGACTCCTACATTTATTATCCAGATACAAAACCGGTGCCGGAAGGCGTGGCGGCCAACGTGCGAGGTCGTTCGTACAAGATCCTTGCTAACGTCGAGATCACCGATAAAACCGAAGGTGTGATCTTCGCCCACGGTTCACGCTTCGGCGGCCACTCGCTGTTCATCAAGGACAGCAAGCTCTACTACGTCTACAACTTCCTCGGCATCGAGCCGGAGCAAGTGTTCGAGTCCGACGTGACAATAAAGCCGGGTAAATACACCGTGGGTATGGAGTTCGAGAAAACAGGCAAGGGCGAACATGGCGAATCCCTGGGTAAGACCAAGCTCTATATCGACGACAAGGTGGTCGCCTCCGGCAAGATGCGCACCCAGCCGGGCAAGTTCACCCTGTCCGGTGACGGCCTCTGTATCGGCTACGACAGCGGCGACGCGGTGAGTTCGCTGTACACGTCTCCCGCGAGGTTTGCCGGCGGGACCATCCAGGCCGTGGGTGTGACCGTTAAGGGTGAGCCCTATGTGAACCTCGAAGCCGAGGCCAAGCGCATGATGAAACGGCAATGAGCAGCTTCCGAGACAACCGAGGCCAACCGTTCGGTTGGCCTCGCAGCAGGCAGGCTGGGCAACCGCCTCGATCTCCCGGGAGGCCTACTGGGTGCAACTAAGCCAAACCAGGAACGCGGCACAGGGAGCCTGAAGAATTCAAGCATCCGATCCTGATTCCTGGATCAGGGTGTCGTGGACGGCAAAGTCAAGATCGACGGTGCGCCTGCGAAGCTTGAGGAGTTCGTTGCCTCCTGTGCACGTCGATCCCCGGTACCAGGTGGTGATGCCGATCGGTACTAAATAGGATGGATCACAGCCGGCGCCCGCTGGCGCCGGTATTCCGATCACGAAGTCAGTATGAAGATCAGATCCGTTGTGGTGGCCACGGCCCTGGCCTGCAGCGTTCACTATGCACCGGTGTCAGCGGATGAGGGCAGCGCTGCCGTCCAGGCCAACAACCCATTGGCCAACATGACGGCATTCAAAATGCAGAACTACTACATCGGCAAATTGACCGAATTCAACGATGATGCCAATCAGTTCTGGTCCCGTTACGCCAAACCGTTCTCAGTCGCCGATACCAGTTGGCTGTTGCGCGCTTCACTGCCGATCAACACTCTCCCGACGCCGCCGAACGGCAAAAAAGAGACTTGGATCGGTGACCTGATCATCTTTGCGGCCTAGCTGATCGACACGGGCAACCCGGCGGTGAGCTTCGGTATCGGTCCGCAGCTGACCGCACCGACGGCGACCAAAGACGAATTCGGCACCGAAAAGTGGTCGGCCGGCTTAGTCAATGTTCTGTTCAACGGCAGCTCGGCAAAGTTCCAGTGCGGTTACCTGCTGTCCTGGCAGGGCAGCTTTGCCGGTGTCGACGACCGGGATGATATTAGCCTTTCAGCCTTTCGCGTTCTACCAACTCGGCGGAGGCGCCTACCTGCGGGTTGCGCCGATCTGGGTGTACAACCTCGACAACGGCGACTACAGCGTGCCAGTTGGGTTGGGTGTTGGATAGGTGCTCAAGAAGAGCAAGACTGTGTATAACCTGTTTGTCGAGCCACAGTTTTCCTTTGCCGACCGTGGCCTCGGTCAACCAGAGTGGTAGGTGTTCTTCGGCCTCAACCTGCAATTTCTGAACTGACCTCCTGAATTTCGAACCGTCGCGAAAATCGAAGAGACCCACTCGCTTCTCCCGCGCTCATACAATCACCCATGCGCACAGGCACGCCGTAACTCCGGGGCAAAGTGAGGAAAGAGTTTTCTCTGATCGAAGAAACCCAGATTCGAAAAATGCGGTCACCAGCCCGCCCAGTAAAACTCTAACTATCTGAATAATTTAGGATTTATATGAGAAAAATCTTGATTGAACATGCAAGGAAAAGAGTCTTTTTGTGCAGGCAGTTGTGTCCAAACTCCCTGCGCTGAATCCGCGCTTGTTACTGGACCCGACAACTACCTAGATAAATCCAGTCATGGCCAGGGCGATTCAATTATTCGTCTGTTGTTTGTTGGGGCAAACAACACACTGCGGCATCAAACGTGAAATCAACAGTTTATGCGACGACGAGCTGCGCCGCCGCCAACAGCAAAACGCACTCGACTACAGAGAACTCATTGCTGAGATGGGACAGACAGGCTCGCGAAAAACGTTGGGCTTGAATGGGCTACGTCAGGCCACGATTTCACGATTCAGACGGTCTAGGCTATTTAGATCGTTCGTAACCCTTGCTTCAAGGCCGGTTGGCGCCGCGAGCGCATACCGTACCGAGGGTTCCGTTTTATATTCAACTTATTGTTTTTGTTAATTTATTGGCGGAGAGGGAGGGATTCGAACCCCCGGACCCCGTAAGGGGTCAACGCATTTCGAGTGCGCCCCGTTCGGCCGCTCCGGCACCTCTCCGTAGGTCGCCGCATATCCACATGATACGCGGACTGCGCAGTCTACAATAAAATGCCCTGGGTAAGCCAAGGCGGCACGATGGCCAAACGACACGGCTTCCCGGGAGTGCGACGGATATCCTCGTTATCCGCGCTTGGCGGTCTACAATAATCAGCTGGTTTGACGAAGGCCGCTTTTATTCACTATGGGCCGTTCATTCGTGCAGCTTTTAATAATCTCGTTGATCCTTGGCGCATGCTTGTTGGGCCGGTTCGGGCAATTGCACGTCCCTAATCGGCTCCAGATCGTCCAGCAACAGGGTAAACTTGTCGTGCTCACCCGTCTTGGTGCAAGCACTTATTATCAATCCAACGAAGGGCCGGAGGGGGTCGAGTATGATCTTGCGAAGCGCTTTGCCGACCGCCTCGGCGTGCAGCTAGTGATGGCACTGGTTGATGATATGGCCAGGCTCGGAGTGCAGCTAGAAACGGGCATGGCGGACTTGGCGGCCACGGGAACTACGATGGCGCCGTGGCGCAGAAAGCGCTTCGTGTTCGCCACGCCATATCTGCATGTGCGGCCACAGCTTATCTACCGCACTGGCTCACGACGTCCGGATGGGCTTGCAAATACAGTCAGCGGATCGCTAGCCGTGCTCGCCGGCACTCGTCCAGAGTGGCTCCTCTCTCACCGCCAGGTCGACATTCCCCAATTGCATTGGACAGCGCTTACCAAAGCCACCAGTGAAGATCTGCTCTATCGCGTTTGGAACAAGCGGATCGATTACGCGGTAGTCAACTCCAACGAGTTCACTCTGAGCCAACATTTTTACCCTGAGCTGCGTGTAGCTGGAAATATTGGAAAGCCACAGGGAGTGGCGTGGATGTTTCGCCGCGACGGCGATACCAGTCTACTCGAGGCGGCCAATCGATTTTTTGCGGACTTGCGGGCGAGCGGCGATCTCGCCCAGCTCATGGAGCATTATTATGGCCACCTGGATAAGTTCGATTACGTCGGCACACGGGTATTCATACGCCATATAACCGATCGCCTGCCGCTCTATCGACAAGCCTTTCGGGAGGCCGCCGAGAAGCATCAGTTGGATTGGCGATTGCTTGCTGCGATCGGCTACCAGGAGTCGCATTGGAATCCCGAGGCGAAATCACCCACCGGCGTGCGCGGCATAATGATGCTAACCCGGCCGACAGCTCGTGCGATCGGTGTCAACGACCGACTTGATGCGGGGCAAAGCATTTTCGGCGGCGCCGCTTACCTAAAGCGCATGCTCATGCGTATTCCCGAGCGGGTGCCCGAGCCGGAGCGTACTTGGTTCGCCCTCGCTGCCTATAATATAGGTTATGGTCATTTGCTAGATGCCCAAACGATTACCAAAATGCAGGCTGCTGACCCCGAATCCTGGACAGCCGTACGCAAGCGCCTGCCGCTACTCGCGCAAAAAAAATGGTCTAAGCGGCTAAAATATGGCTACGCGCGCGGTTGGCAGCCCGTACGCTATGTAGAGAACGTCCGTAAATACTACCGGCTGCTGGTGCGCATTACCGAACCTGCGATTCTTGATCCCAAGCGCATTAAGGCCGACGAAGCCTTGCTCGAGAGCCGCAGCCCTTTCTATTTAGGGGGTGCCGCCCAATCGTTGTATTAGGAGCGCCCCGAGGACGTGCCCAACTTCCGGCGTGGTTTGCTGCTTATCCGACTGAAATTTTTCCAGCCTTTGATCGATATGCCTGAGGTGTTTCCTGAAGCCCACTGAGATGGCGGTAAGAATCAGGTCCGAAGAACGTGCCGGCGGAATGCTACTGCGTCAACTAAAGCGGGTATATTGAGGTCCGCGGAAGAAATCCAACCCCGTCTAGCAGCATCCTACCTGTCACAATTAACGAAAGAAGCAACAAGAAGCGCAATTCAAATAGGCCGCTTTGCTAAAAATATTAGAACTTCATCACACATGCACGACTGCCGCGTTGACCTGGCTTGTAACCTGGATATCCTGCAAGAGGCAACATGCTACGGTTAGAGTGACTCACTAATAAAAAAAGTGACTGATTCCTTCGCCTGCGGCGAGATTTTGGCGTGCCAATGGGCGGCGGTATCGGACGAAATTTCAAGTGTGAAAGCGCGCAATGGAGCAGGATACATCGCTCGGGGAGAAGGCTACCCAATCTACGGCGTTTGGATCATGGAGATCGCCCTCAACAACGGTTTCGTTGGCTGAGGGTGTAACGTGAGCGTAATTTGGCCGGAGCTCAATTAGGTAGTGCGGCGATCGTGCCAATTGTAGTGATTTTATGCGCTTATCTAATGCCTGGAGGGCAATTTCGCCGTGGCTGCGAAGCGTAATCTGAGCAACCTTATTGTCTTCCGAAACAGTCAGGGTCTGCAGGCACGCGGTTCCTTGTTAAAACTCTCCCGCACGACGTTGATTTTCGAGGTCTACAATCCCTACTCAATCGTTCAGCTCAGCGAAGTGCTGGAGGGTATGGAGATCCGCAGCGGCGAGCGAGTCGTCTATAGCGGCCGAGCTGTCGTCACTAATCTTGTCAACACTGGATTGATGCTGATCGTTTCGGCGCGGCTGGTGGATGCCTGGTCCGATCTGCGGGGATTGATCGGCGATGACCGCAGGGTTCAGCAAGAGGTGGTGTCATTCATAGAAGATTGGCAGGACTCGCATCGGATACGCCCAAGCTATCAGCTGATCGTGTCGCGGATTCGCTCTTTTCTGACTGAGCTGAACCGTTGGCTTGAGCATGTGGATATTGAAAGCGACCCTAGCGACGGTGCATCTGGAACCGAAGAGCAGCGGGAGCTGCTTGCCTCTCTCGCCGAACCCTTATTGCCTCGGTTATCCGAGATGTTCGAGCGCTTTGAAGAGGTTGCCGCAGAAGTCTCGGACGAAGAACGAACCACTCATTCCCGTTATGTCCAGCGTGATCTGCACCCACTGCTTATGCGGGCGCCGTTTGTCCATCGAGCCTATCACAAGCCGCTCGGCTATGCCGGCGACTACGAGATGGTCAACATGATGCTGCGTGAACCGCAGGAGGGTCCGACTATCTATGCGCAGCTCATCAACACGCTTTATCTCGGCACCGGGCCGGCCCAAGCCCACCGCAACCGCATCGACATATTGGTGGATTGGCTACGAGAGCGCGTCCATAAAACACTAGAGCGCCGCGAACAACCGCGCATACTCAATATCGGCTGTGGGCCGGCGATAGAGCTTCAGCAATTAATTCGCAGTGAGCCTTTAATGGCACAGTGTCGGATCAAGCTGGTTGATTTCAGCGAGCAGACTCTTGAATACACCAAAAATAGGCTTGAAGAGGCCAGCCAAGTAAACGGTATTCGACCGGAAATCGAATACAGTCATGATTCTGTACACAAATTACTTAAGCGTGCTTCGCAAAAAGGGGAAGAAGAAGACTACACGGAGGCATTCGATATCGTCTACTGTGCGGGGCTTTTCGATTATTTGTCAGATCGAGTGTGCACGCGGTTGCTCAGTCTTTTCTGCCAGTGGAGCTGCCCGGACAGCGAGATTTTGGCTACCAATGTGCATCCGAACAATCCAACTCGGTACTGGATGGAATATTTGCTCGAATGGTATCTAATTTATCGAGATGAACGCCAAATGTTGAAGATTTCCGAAGATCTTGGCCGGAGAGAGGTTTTTGTAGACAAAACCGGGATCAATATCTTTTTGAAGATCTTCAAGGAAGCAAATGCCGAATCGCATGAATATTGATCCGGCCGTCGAGCGTGCTTGGGCTGAAGAGGATCGTTCGGCCCGTTTGCGATTTTCCAGGATCGGCTGTGTGCTTGCCCTTGTTTTGATTCCTGCCGGGGTGTCCCTAGATCTGGTCGTATACCGTCAGTTCTTCGGCGAGTTCCTACTGCTGCGTGCGCTTGGAGATATAGTTCTCCTGGTCATTTTGGCGTTGCACTTCAGTGGAAATGGCCGTGACAATATTCGGGTTCTCACGATGGCCTGGCTGATAATTCCCCAGGCAATCATCTGCTATATGATCTACCTGACTGAAGGTTACTCCTCCACCTATTATGCCGGGCTGAATTTGGCGATCCTCGGCATGGGCGTGTTGCTTCCGGTCACCGTATGGGAAGTTGCGATACTCGCCTGCGCTAGTCTTGCGCTCTATCTAGTAGCTTGTATGAGCCGGACCGAAGAGCCGATTAATTCAGCATTGCTCTATAACAACCTTTACTTTCTCATCCTTACTGGCGTTATCAGTGCTACTGCCGTGTATTTCAATCGGCGTCGACGCTTCACGGAGTTTCGGCTTAATTTCGAGCTTGATGCGCGTCATAAAGAGTTGGCGGAGCTGGATCGTCTCAAATCCGAATTTTTTGCCAATGTCAGCCACGAGTTGCGCACGCCTTTGACACTGATTCTCGCGCCGGTGGAGGATTTGCTTCAAAAACGTGCCGATATTCCGGCGATTATTGCCAATCAATTGGACATCATTCATGGCAATGCGCATCGGTTGCTGCGGTTAGTGAACGATTTACTCGAGGTCATTCGGCTGGAGGAAAGCGGTGTCAAGCTGGATTGTCGGCCACTTGATCTGGCTGCGCTGTTGAGGAGTATCGTAAAGGCTGTTGAACCGCTCGCCAAATCACGGGGCATTACATTCAATCAGCGGTTTCCCGACAATCCGATCCCTATCCGAGGTGATCGCAGTGCATTAGAGAAAGTCTTTTTCAACCTGCTGAGTAATGCGTTTAAGTTTACCAATGCTGGGGGTAGCGTCCGCATCAGTGCCGAGGTTGCACCGGATCAAGCGCAAGTGACGGTCCAGGATACGGGTATCGGCATCAGCGAAACTGATTTGCCGTTCGTATTTGATCGGTTTCGCCAA
Source organism: Gammaproteobacteria bacterium (assembly GCA_030433275.1). Taxonomy (GTDB): domain Bacteria; phylum Pseudomonadota; class Gammaproteobacteria; order Nitrococcales; family Nitrococcaceae; genus Nitrococcus. Next base: position 89,916 of record JAUILK010000007.1, on the reverse strand, counting down.
GCGGACAGCTCGGCAACTCGAAAATACGTTGGCACGGGGCTGGGCCTCGCGCTCGTGAAAGAGATCACAGAAAAACATGACGGTTCAGCCAACATTCAGTCAAGGCTGGGTGCCGGCACAGCCATAACGATTCGGCTTCCGTTGGTGCCTGTTGAGGATAAATCCGGCGCGCAGACGGCCACCGAAGATAGCCTTGCTGAGCCCGCTAGCGCCGCGCCTTGGCAGGAACTGGCCGCAGTGCCGAGCGTGCCCTGGATGCCGCCGACGGGCATCGATGAGTCCCCAGCCGCTACGGATGCCGTTACGAATAATGAGCGGGCAACAGTTTTGGTGGTGGACGATGAGCCGGACATGCAGCGTTATCTGGTCGAGTTGCTCGCGCGGGAATATAACGTGCTCAAGGCAAGCGATGGGCAGCAAGGATTGGCGCTCGCGCAAAGTCAGCGCCCGAATCTTATGGTGCTCGATTTGATGCTGCCCGAGATCGATGGTTTGGAGATCTGCCGCCGTATCAAAGAATCTGCGCAGACCCGTTCGATACGAATCGTATTACTCACTGCCCGCGCCGACGAGACCACCAAGCTGACAGCACTCGAGAACGGCGCAGACGACTTCCTCACCAAGCCGTTCAGCGGTATCGAGGTGCAGACGCGACTACACAACCTACTGCGCTCCGCCAAACTGGAGCAGGATCTGCAGTTACGCAACGAGGAACTGCGGACTACTTTGGATGAGCTCACGCAGACCCAGAATCAACTCCTGCACAGTGAAAAGATCAATGCGCTAGGCCGTCTTTCGGCCGGGCTTCTGCACGAGGTCAACAACCCGCTGAATTACGCACTGACCGCTCTGGATGTGGTGAAAAACGACCGCACGATCACCGGTGATGAGGAACTCAGCGAGATCATCGGCGACATCGACGAGGGCATGCAGCGTATCCGCGGCATCGTCTCTGAGCTACGTGCTTTTGCGTATCCTTCAAAGGGTGAGCAGCAGACGTTCGATGCTGCCAAAGCCGTACAAGGCGCGGTCCAGATGCTCGCCCACGAACGTCGCGACGTGGCTGTGTACAACGAGATTGACGAGAGCTGCTGTGTCAAGGGGTCGCGCAATCACATCGTCCAGGTTCTAGTGAATCTGATCGGTAATGCCATCAAAGCCGTGCGGGCCGTAGCGGAGCAGAGAGCTGGCGAAATCCACATACGAGCCGAAGAGGATAGCGGGCGTATCTACGTCAGCGTCCGCGATAACGGCACCGGTATACCGGCCGATGTACTGGAGCGCGTTTTCGATCCCTTCTATACCACCCGAGATGTGGGCGAGGGCATGGGTATGGGTTTGAGTGTCTGTCAGACCATCGTTCGCAACCACGGTGGCGAGCTTTGTGTACGCAGCGAAGAAGGTGCCTGGACCGAGTTCACTTTTGATTTGCCGGCAGCGGATGAGCTGACCCAGACAGACAGCAAGGTGCAGAGTGGTGTATGTGAGCGAACCGCATAAACGGCCAGTCGTACTCTTCGTCGATGACGAGACTAAGGCTTTGAAGTATTTCGCACGTTGCTTCAATCGGGAGTTCAATATTCTCACGGCCGGCAGCGGTGCCGAGGCCAACGAGATACTGGTACAGCACGGCATGCGCATTGCGGTCCTGTTAACAGATCAGAGAATGCCCGTCAGTGATGGTATTTCGCTGCTGACCGAAACAAAAGCGCGTTACCCTCATATCGTGCGGTTGCTGACCACTGCATATACGAACATCGATGATGCTATTGCCGCGGTCAATCGCGGTGAGGTGTGGCGCTATATCACCAAGCCTTGGGATCTGGATCTCTTGCGTGGCGAGTTGAATAATGCACTGGAGCTGCATCGCGAGCGAAGTCACGAACGGGAACTGCTGAACGAGCGGCGTAAGAGCATGCTTTCAGTGGCAAGCCACATCGCGCACGAAATGCGCACCCCGCTGCTCAGTATCCATTCCGTCGCCATGGGCATCGAGCGTTACCTCCCGCGTATCCTCGATGGCCATCGCTGGGCTTGTGAGGCTGGAGCACCGGTCGAGCCTCTGCGGGAATCGCATAAGCTTGCCCTCGAAGAATCGATCGCCAGCATTCGCCGGGTCGTGGATCGGACGAACACCATCATCGACCTATTGTTGGCGAATTGCGGTGGCAAGCGCATCGATCCTACCGCTTTTGAGATTTGCCAGATGGGTGAGTGCGTTGAGAGCGCCCTGCAAGATTTTCCGTTCCAGGCCAATCAGCGGGAGTGGGTGCACTGCCAGGTCCAGCCGAGTTTCCATTTCCGCGGCTCACGCGGACTGATGGTGTTTGTCCTGCACAACCTCATGCGCAATGCGCTTAAAGCCATCACCAGCGCGGGCAAGGGACGGATACGTATTTGGATAAGTCGCGGCGAGACAAATAATACGCTTCATTTCGAAGATACCGGTACCGGTATCGATCCGAAGGTGTTGCCCGAAATTTTCGAGGACTTCGCCAGTTTTTCGGGTAGCGGCAAGGGAGTGGGCATTGGCCTTGGTTTTTGTCGCCGCGTCATGGAAAGCTTCGGAGGTACGATCAGCTGTCACAGCATACTGTCCGTATACACGCGCTTCGACCTGGTTTTTCCCACAGTAGTGGCCGATAAGGGCGCCGATCGGAGCTGATTCTGTTGTTTAATTTATGGATGTTAGTACACGCGCTATGACGAGATATGCGGTTCTCTATGTGGACGACGAGGAGAAGGCGCTGAAATACTTCCGCCGCGCGGTCGCGGACGAGGCGCTGCCTGTACATACCGCTTCCAGCGTCTCGGAGGCCTTGGGAGTGTTGGAAGTGTATGGCGAGGAGATCGGTGTTCTGATCACAGACCAGCGCATGCCGGGACAGACTGGGGTCGATCTGCTGCGCCGTGTTCGCGAAGACTGGCCTGAAATCGTGCGTCTGCTGACGACAGCGTACTCGGATCTGGAGGAGGCAATCGAGGCCGTCAATCGGGGTGAGATTTTTCGCTACATTACCAAACCATGGGACATTCGGCAGCTACGGACTGAGCTGGACCAAGCTTTGGAAATCCACCGGCTTAGGCTGGAACGCTCATTGCTATTGGAGGAAAAGCTGAGCGTGTGGCAGCGTTTGATCGAAGTGAATCGCGTTCGTGATCTGGTCATCATGGCCGGCAGCTTTACCCATATACGCAATGCCATGACGGCCGTCGCTGCCTACCTGGAGGCCAATGTTACCGCAAGCTATCGTGGTAGGCTGATTGCTCCGGAACAACTCGATCTGTGGAGTATGACCGAAACCGAGATCCGGCACACGCTGGGGCTGGTTGATGCGCTCATTCACACCACTGAGTCGAGCGAGGCTCGGGATGCCTTCGATGCACAGATTAGCCCCGCCCGCCTGATCGAAGAGGCCGCGCCAACGGCGTGCCAGGTGAGCGTGCAGGAAATCGACGGGGCCCAGCCTATGCTCGTCAATGGTGCTCTGGCGCATTCGCTTGTTGCCAGCTTATGCCGGATGAGCGCTGGGAGCGAGGAAACGGCCGTAGAGGTGCTCTGCGAACCCGGAAGATTATATGGGGAAGCGGCGGCCACCAGCATGACTTTCCGCAGTCCGAGCAATTCTCAGGCACCGGAGGGGGCATCGGGTTTGGATGTGGCTCCGGAACATTTGAGCGCCTATCTCATCGCCTATCATCATGGCGGTAGCCTGCAGCCGGTTTTGGATGGTCCCATCCAAAAGGGTTTCCGCCTTATTTTGCCCACCGAACCAGCGGCGGCGCCTGAGTGGCAACCCGCTGAAGGCTGGTTGGAAAGAATCCTCGCGCGCTTGGAGCGTTGGGAGTAGCAATCAGGCGACAAGCAGCCGGGCGGGCGGTGTCCGCGCGGCAGCATCGCTCTACTTTTAGCGCGGCGCGCTTATTGGGAAAGAAGCGGCCAATCTGAAATTCCTCCACAAAATACGCTTTTTCCCACCAGACTCAGGATTGGCCAGGTAGGATGTGAGACACCTTTGCAGGTGATCGCGATCAGCATTCTGGCCATTGCGGCTGCCGATTCGATGCCGTGATGCGTTCGCACTTGGTGGAACTGCTAGGATTCTGGAGATGGTGATTACGCTATTCCTTGTTGCAAGGCAATCATCACGATTTGACCATGTCTGTTTCGTAAGCGAAAAAAGAAAATTCCCCGCTTGAATCCTGTCCTCGCGGCCAACTTGCAGCTGATTTTCAGGATCTTTCGAAGGGTGCTGCCATCTACAGGGTGACCGGCGTTTTTTCAAGTACGATTTCTTGCGTACCATTTCCAGGCCTCCCGTAGCGGTTCGTTGCTGTGATGGTGGCTCCGTCCTTTAATGTCGGTGAAAGCCACGGCCACCACGATGGCTTCTTTGACGAGGCCTTTTGAAAAAACGGTTTCCACCGGAATAAAAATTGCCGAAACGGGGACCCCGGAAGCGAGGGCCGCGCTTGAAGCGCTGGTAGTAGAAGCCCTGATTTCGGAAACCCCGCTGCCAGCGCGGATAACCGCCGTGTCGAAAGCGCTGGTAGCCGCCCATGGGTGCGGAGTAACGGTATTGGTAGGAATGGGGACCGTAGCCATAGAAGAAGCTGTAGCGCGCTACCGGTAATGCGTGTGGGTTGCCGAGATAATCGTTAGCGCGCGCCGGAGACGATCCAGCGAACGTTGCGCCGAGCAGCATGCTCGCCGCGACCAGCGGTAATAAACGTATTCTCGTCATAATACGTCTCCTTCCTGTTCCTTGCGGATAAAGCCGAGTTGAATTTGCAGCTCTGAATCCATGGTGCGCGCTGCTTCCTGAACCGCGGCTGAATGGGTGGCGCTGGCGCCGTTCAGCATCGGTTCAGCTCGTGCGCGTTAGGGTGGCTACGGGCCGATGACGAATCGGCTGCCGACAATACGGGGAAAAGTTTAAGGAGGCTTTACAATGAGTAAGCTGCTGGGTATCGGTCTTTGCGCAGCGCACGTGGCCTTTGCCCCGGTCGCTCATGCTACCAACTATAGCAATTACGGAATGGATTACGCCCGGGTGACCCATGTGGCGCCGATCTACCGTGAAGTGCCGGTTGCCATTCCGCAGCGGGAGTGCCACGAGCAGCCGGTTCATCGAAGTTACCGGGCCAATGGTGGTGGTGGTGGTGATGGCACCTTGGCGGCCGTCGTCGGCGGGGTCGTGGGCGGCGTGATCGGCCATAGTCTGGGCCGTGGCCGTCATCGCGCGCCGGTCACCATCGCCGGTACTTTGGCGGGGGTGGGCATCGGTCATAGCATGGCCCGCCAGCGTAACGATTACTACGCAGAGCGGGTCAGCTATCGGCGCGTTTGTCAGGTGGTCCACGATACCCGTTACGAGCGGCACGTGGATGGTTACGATGTCACCTACCGTTACCGTGGTGAGACCTATCAGACGCGTCTGCCATACGATCCGGGTCCGCAGCTGCGGGTACAAGTGGATGTGACCCCGGTGCTGGAGAATTAACCCTCGGGACAAGCGAATGAGTTAGGCTAGCGAGGATGGCGCGCATGATGGTTATGGCGGTACTGCTGGTGGTGTTCCTGGGGGAGTATGGTATCGCATCCGCCCAGTCCCGCCCTTTCGATTTCGACCAACGCCGCGTCATGACGCGTTCGATGCCCTTTTCCGGGGAAGGTGGGCCGCGTCGGTCAGGATCCGTTGACCACGTTGATCACCACGGCTCAGCCCGTCCCGAAAGTCTTGCGCCAGGTTATGCGCCGCGCGATGGACTGATTTCACCCGGGGAGGCGGCGCGCCGAGCCCAGCAGCGCTATGGCGGCCGCGTGTTGGGGGTGGAGTTTGCCCGTGACGGGGCCCCCTATTATAGAGTCAAGCTGCTTCGCAACGGCAACGTACGGATCGTGCGTATACCGGCCAGGCGGTAGCCATGCGTGCTCTGATTGTCGAAGACGAGCGGCATCTGCTGGAGCAACTCAAGGAGCAGCTGGCGAGGGCGGGTTTGGTAGTGGATACGGCCGCTGACGGGCGCGAAGGTTGTCACATGGCCGTTGAATACCCACTCGATGTGGCCGTGATTGACTTGGGATTGCCGCACGTTTCGGGGCTGGAGATCATCAAGGCGGTACGTGCCGCCGGGCGGCGGTTTCCGATTCTCATCCTTACGGCCCGGACTCGCTGGCAGGACAAGGTGACCGCGCTGGAGGCGGGTGCCGACGACTACCTGGTCAAACCCTTTCATCCGGAGGAATTGTTGGCCCGCCTGCGCGCATTGCTGCGGCGCACGGGCGGCTGGGCTCAGTCGCTCTTGATCTGTGGCCCCGTACGGCTTGATACCTCGAGTCAAGCCGTCACGCTGGGTGGTCGGCCGGTTGCGCTCACCGGGTTCGAATACCGGGTACTGGAATATTTAATGCTCCATGCCGGTGAAGTGGTCTCCAAGACCACGCTTACCGAGCATATCTATGCCGAGGACGGCGACCGCGACAGCAACGTTATAGAGGTGTTTGTCCGGCGTCTGCGGCGTAAGTTGGATCCGGATGGCCGTTTGGCGGCGATCGAGACACTGCGCGGTCGAGGCTATCGGTTCACCCTGTCGCGGCAAGAGCCTGAGGCGTGAGCTCGCTGCGTACCCGACTGTTGCTCGCGGTCACCTGTGTATTGATCGTTTTTATCGCGGGGACGGGGTTAGCGCTGGATCATGCCGTTTACGAGCGGACTTTTCGCGCTGAGCGTGACAAGCTCCAAGGGCTGCTTTATGCCGTGTTAGGTGCCGCCGAGCTAGACGCGAATAGCGTCCTTACCGTGGCGCTGGCGCATTTGCCGGAGGATCGGCTAGCGCAGCCGCAATCGGGCCTCTATGCCGTATTGTTGGATGCCGATGCGGAGGTGGTCTGGCAGAGCCCATCGTTGTCGTTTCCGGCGCCGACTGTAATGGTACCCGCGGTCGGACAATGGTGGTTTCAGGATGTGTCGAAGACGGGTTTCGGCCCCGTTTTTGCGCTCAGTTTTGGCATTCGCTGGCTGGGGGAGGACGCTGGCGGTCGCCGCTACACGGTGGTGGCATTAGAGGATAGGGCGGATTTTGATGCTCAGATACGACAGTTCCGCACCAATCTCTGGACATGGCTCGTCGGGGCCGCCGTATTGCTATTGGTAATCCAGTTGCTTGTACTGCGTTGGAGTTTGTTGCCGCTGGGGCGGCTAATGCAAGAGTTGCACTATATCGAGGTGGGTAAACGCGACGCCATCGGCCCGAGCTATCCCGATGAGTTGCAACCTCTGGTGAGAGCGCTGAATGCCATGCTGGAGCATGAGCGTTGTCAGCGAGCCCGTTACCGCAACGCCCTTGCCGATCTGGCGCACAGTCTGAAAACCCCGCTGAGCGTGCTGCAGGGTATTGCCCAGAGCAATGAGCGCAGCAGCATGCAGCGCCGGGTTGCATTGGAGCAGCTCTCTCGCATGGGCGCCATCGTCGACTATCAGCTCAAGCGCGCTGGCGCGGCGGGGCGGCAGGTGCTGGGCCGTCCGGTGCCGGTTGGGCCGGTGGCGGAGCGGTTGATGGCCGCACTCCAGAAAGTCTACCAGGGCAAAAATCTACATTTCGAGTTGCAGATTATTCCCGCGGCGTTGGCGCTGCGCGTCGACGAGGACGATTTGATGGAAATGTTGGGTAATCTACTCGATAACGCCGCCAAATGGGCGCAGGGACGCATTGGTATCCGTGCCGAGCGCTCGGCGGAACAGTGGGTGGTTCAGGTCGACGACGACGGTTCAGGGTTTCCGGCGCCGGCGTTGGAGCGTCTGCGCGAGCGCGGTGCCCGTGCGGATACCCGTACTGAGGGTCAGGGCATCGGACTGGCGATCGTTGATGAATTGGTGCAAAGCTATGGCGGTACGCTGAGTGCCGAGCCCTCACCGTTTGGGGGCGCCCGGCTAGTGATCCGGATTCCGGCTCGTTCACTATAGTGCCGGTTGGACGCTAACGCCTGTGCAATAGCGCAGTGGGGGTGGGATGAATGGCGAGAATTCTGGTCATCGGCTCGATTGCTCGGGACGAGGTGGTCTATCTCGATGCCTCGTTGCGAGCGGGTGCGCACAATCAGGGTCGCTGGGGCGGTGTGCGACTCGGTGGCGGTGCCGCCAATACGGCGTTGGCGCTCGCCCGCGCCGGTGATCACGCATTGGTGGCTAGCGCTGTCGGGCGAGACCGGGACGGTGAGGGCCTGCTGCGCGAGTTGGCCGCCGGCGGTGTCGATATATCCCTGGTGTCGCGGAGCGCAGCGGCGACCACTCGGTCTCTGGTTTTGATCGAGGCCGGCGGCGAACGCACCATCATAAATTTAGCGCGTGCTTGCGTGCCGTTGCCGGCCGATTTGGCACGGCTGCCCGGAGATTGCCTATACGTGCGCAGTGCCGACCCGGCACTGACGCCGGTTATGGCGCAGCGGGCGGAATGGGGGCTGGTCGTCGCCCATGTGCCGCCGGTTCGGGCGGGTTGCCTACCGGCACAGGTTCTGCTTGGATCTGCCGGGGATCTGGATGATGCTTTCCTGGCCGATCCCTGGGCCGCTGGCCGGCGTGTCGCCGGCCAATATCTGCAATGGATGGTGGTGACTCATGGGGGGGAGGGGGCCGTTGCGTACAGTGCGGATGGCCCGTTGCGCGTGCGTGCACCGCGGGTTTCCGTAGTCGATAGCACTGGTGCTGGCGATGTGTTCGCGGCGGGTCTCTTGCATGATCTCGCGCGTGGCGAAATGATGGAAGCCGCGCTTGCCACGGCGGTTTCGTGGGGGGCTGCATCCGTATCTTATGCGGGTAGCGTGCCGCCGCGAGGCTTCCTCGATCGCGGCTGAGCCGCGCGTGCCGGGTATCCGTATCCGCTTAGCTTGTAAGCGGCGAGGCCCAAAAGATATGCGAATACTTGCCACGGCAACCGGCTTCGATGGTAGAGTTAAGGTTCAAACTCTGAACGGCTTGCCTGCATGAGCATCGAGTACTCACCAGCCAAAGCCAAGGCTTTACCGCTGATCGTCCGCTATCTGTTGATCGGGATCGGGTTAACCGCCGTTGCTTTGGGCATGCTCGGTGTCGTATTGCCATTGCTTCCCACCACACCCTTCCTGCTGCTTGCCGCAGCGTGTTTCGCGCGCAGCTCCGAGCGATTCCATGACTGGCTCATGAATATGCCCGTCTTCGGTCAATATATTCGGGACTATAAGGCCGGCAAGGGTATTCCACTGCGGGTAAAAGTCACGGCGCTCACGGTGCTTTGGGCGACGATATTGACGAGCGTGATCTGGGTAGTGCCGGTGCTGCTCGTCAAAGTGTTATTGATCGTCATCGCCGGTGCGGTCACCACGCACATCGTGCGCTTGCCGAATCGTCGTCCGGAGGCGGTTTGGCGGCGATCGGCGCCGCCACCCGCATGAGAAGTCGTAGCGTAGCTTTAAGCGGCCAGAGGGGGCGATGCTGGGTCCTACTCTGCCGCGCCGTCAGTTTTTTTCGAAATGCGGACACTAGTCCTGTTCTTTGCGTCTGCCGCAGTATAATTAAGCCCTAAAATTGGCAATGAACTCCTGGCCCCATCACGACAACGATGAAATTACAGCCGTCCAGCAAGTGTTGATCTCCGGGCGGGTGAACTATTGGAACGGCACCGAAGGCCGCTGCTTCGAGCGCGAGTTCGCCGCCGCGATGGATTGCGAGTATGCCGTGGCGCTTGCCAATGGAACCATAGCGCTCGACTTGGCGTTGCGTGTGCTCGGTATCGGGTCGGGCGACGAGGTCGTGGTAACGCCGCGGACGTTCATGGCTTCTGTGAGCTGCATCGTCAATGCGGGCGCGACTCCGATCTTTGCCGATGTAGACCCCGATAGCCAGAACATCACCGCAGAGACCATCGAGCGTGCGCTGACGCCCCGCACCCGAGCGGTCGTTTGCGTGCATCTTGCCGGCTGGCCGTGCGAAATGGAGCCGATCATGGCGTTGGCCGAGGCACGCGGCCTGAAGGTTATCGAGGACTGCGCACAGGCTCATGGCGCGCGCTACCGAGGTCGTTCGGTAGGCAGTTTCGGTCACGCGGCGGCATGGTCGTTTTGCACCGACAAAATCATGAGCACTGGCGGCGAGGGCGGGATGCTTACCACCAACGACCCGGTTCTTTGGAGTTCGGCCTGGTCGTACAAAGATCACGGCAAATCCTGGCAAGCCGTTTACAATGCGGACCATCCTCCCGGCTTTCGCTGGCTGCATGAGTCGTTTGGCACGAATTGGCGCCTGACCGAGATGCAGGCAGCGATTGGCCGCATTCAGCTCACTAAGCTGGAGACTTGGGTGAACCGGCGGCGTGCTCACGCCGCCCGGTTGAACGAAGTTTGCCGGTCGTTTCCTGCCGTGCGGCTGACCGAGCCGCCTGCGCACGTGGCGCACGCCTACTATAAATACTACTGTTTTGTGCGCCCCGAGCGGCTGCGTTTCGGCTCGGACCGCGATGTCATCGTCGCCGGGCTTCAGGCGCGCGGCATTCCTGCGCTGCATGGTTCCTGTCCGGAGGTGTATCGGGAAAAGGCCTTCGACGGGCTAGGCTTTCGTCCGGCCGAGCGCTTGCCGGTTGCTTGGGTGCTTGGTGAGACCAGTCTTATGCTTCCCGTGCATCCGACTCTGACCGAAGCCGAGCTGGAACGCTTCTGCGCAGGCCTCGGCGAAGTGCTGGAAAAGGCCTCGTGCTGAGAGCCAGGCGACAAGAAACATCCGCACTGTGCTTTGCCTCGGCATGATGTCGTCGAGCGATCTAGCTGGCCCGCATGACGTGCGGCGGGTATCAGGTTATGAGCGAGCTATAGGGTAAGTAGACGCCGATGCTCTCAGTCAATGCCCGAGGGGGATCGTTTGGGCGTCACCATTAGAGGTGGCATCGCTGCCGCAGGCAGCGCAGACGGATAGCCCGAACTCGTCGGTCTCCAAATATGCCGCAGTTTGTGTGATGCGTTGACACAGATCCGTGAATTCTTTCATCGGATCTCTGGGCAGTGGCCGGGAAGGTTGGTTTAGAGTGGTGTCGTCGGTTGATCCGCGGCGATAGCGCCGGAGATAGGAACGTTCCCGCTTTAGATGCTCTTGATATATCCGCAAGTAACGCAGCGCGGGTGTGAGCAACGCTGATCGTGACACCACGATGCTGCCTACCATGTCCTCGATGAGCGCCAAACAGCGTTCGCCGAGCTCGATGATTACCTCATGCTCAGTGGTTAGGACGAGCCGAGCCGGGGCAAAACGGTCGTCAGCCTGCGTGAGCGCATCAATCAACTCGCCTTCGTAGGCATCGTCGCCAATTGCCGCATAGCGGTTGAGGCAGTCGACGATGTCGTGCATTAATAGCATATCCGGTGTTCGCCCACGCGCGAATGCGTCCAGCTGATTTGAAAAGACATCGAGCAAGCGTTGTACGTTGCGATGCCCAGCCTGGAAACGATTGATGGCAGTATTCATAATACGATCCTCCGGATCGATTATTTTTTATGTTGAATGCTTCTTTGAATCACGTTGCTCCAAATCGAATCTGCCGGGGCATAGCGAGTGTTCGGTGGAGGCTATAGGCAGAGTCCATCTCTAAGATTCCCGGCGGTTCTCGCCGCCAGCGATGCGTGGCTAATGGTACAGTGTAGTCGTGTAGGCGAGATTCTTAAGCCAATCTTTGAAGTATACTGGGAAAATCCGGGTGTGCTGCGGGAAGGAGCGGTTGTCCGTGACGCGCTCAATGCAATCATTAGAGCAGTTCAGTTGATGTTTTTCCTGCGGAGTGAGGTGGCAGTTGCAGTGAGCCTGCGCCCCCCCGTACCGTCGGCCCTTCGGAGGATGCCGAATAAGGACCGTTTCTCTCCATCGGGTTTGCGCCCTTTGGAACGCGCGGTTTGCCAAGCGCATGGTTCGTTATTATGGTTACGCCCGTTTGGGCGGTGATGCGCTATTGGTGGTCGCTCGAACTGGGATTTCGATGGCGAGCAGATTGGCCAATTTTTGTTTCGGCTCGAGCAGGTCGGCAAGGCTGTAGCGATCGAGTACGGCCAGAAAGGCCTGTAAGGCCTCGCGAAGTACGCCATGCAGCACACAGGAGGGTGTCAGGCGGCAGTAGTTCTGGCTGCTGAAGCATTCCACCAGAGCCATGTCGTTTTCAGTGCGGCGTACTACCTCGCCGAGATTGATGCGGGCCGGTGAATGGCGCAAGCGCATGCCGCCGTGCTTGCCGCGTACCGTCTCTACATACCCGAGTCGACCGAGTTCGTAGACGACTTTCATCAGATGGTTGCGCGAGATGGCATAGCGCTCGGCAATCTCAGAGATCGTGCTGAGCTCGTTCTCTTTGAGGCTGAGGTACATGAGTACCCGCAGGGAATAATCGGTAAAAGAGGTTAATCGCATTGTCTACTCCGTAGATAAGCAGTTCACGGATAACTGCTTACCCTGGTTGCCCATCCGCCCGTGGTCGACTCAGAATCGGCGCGTAACGTACGGCAAATAATGCAAACGCTGCGACCCAAGCCAGCGCGGCAGCATATAATACCCATATTACCCCACTGAGGGCCGCGCTTACGCGCAGTATGGCCGCCGCGCTTACCAGCCAGTAGATCGGCTGCGTGCCGCGCAACAAAGCAAGCGACCGGCCCGTGTGTCCGACCGCTACTCGTGTCATTACGCCAACGATTAGGGTGCCCATGGCGCCGACACCAAGTGTATGGTACCAGACGCTCGTACCGAGCGTCGCCGATAGCGGGGTCAGCCCCTTCAGTAACAGCGCCAGTGCCAGCCAGCCATAACCCACATGCAGGATCCACATCAGCGGCTCCCGCCACGTGTGCCAGCCTTGCCAGCCACAGAGTCGTAACAGGTGAAACATGCCGGCAGCAAACGCGATTGCGCCGGCGCCAAGGCTCGCGGGGGAGAGCAAATCCGCCGGTAGCATCAATACGGTGGCGAGCAGCGCCGCCTGATCCAGGCGCGGCTGCCGGCGTATACGCTGCGGCCTATTTTGGCGGATCAACCAGTTGTTTGTGAATACCGGGATGATGCGCCCGCCGATTGCCGCCATCAGCACCGCGAGGGTGTCTAACGCTACAATCTCACCCATATGGCCGTAGTTAGTTGCGAGGCCGAGCAGGGAGAGGTGCATAAGCACGTTGCCTGCCGCAAGGAGGACCAACACCGCGACCAAGGGGAAATTCTGGGAATTGCCGGCGCGGCGCAGAACCAGAAACGCATAACATGTCAGCACCGGTAGAAAGCTCAGGTCTATAGTGGCCACCAACCAATTCGGCAGCCAGTCCGTTGACGCCATGGCAAAACGACCGGCAAGCCAGAGCGTGCCGAGTGCAAGCAGCCGGTAGCCGCGCGGCGGCGGGAGGCCGGTCCAGTTGGCCATGGCCGTCAATAGAAAACCGGCGATAGCGGCCGGGACGAACCCGTAGAGCATCTCATGGGAATGCCACAGTGCTGGTGGCATTCCGGCTGGGAGGTGCAGCCAGCCGTGTAGCATCGCCAGCCACGTCAGCACCGCCAATGCGCCGAATATTCCCGTGAGTAAAAAAAATAGGCGGAAGGGGTAGGCGAGCAGCATGGCGCGCGATCAGCTCAATGCGCCCGACTGCGGGCTTGTCGAAGGAATCTCGCGTGGTGTATGCACCACGCGAGAAGGGGGCGCGATACGATGCTCCTGCGTGGGCAGCCCCATAGCCGAGATGGCAGCGCCGCTAAGAAGTGAGGTGTGGCTGACATCGGCTGGTTGCCTCAATTATCAGGCAATAATAACTATATAAAATGCTTTATTTGGTGCGCTGTCAAGTCAACGCGGTATCGGCTGGTCACGCCAGTTGCTCATTTCGAAGCAGCAATTGCATCTAAAATTTCCTAGTGAGCGTGGCGCCGGTGATTTTCGGGCGAGAGAGTGGCTTAAGGAGCATGCAGAAAGCGCTGCCGTCCGTTTCAAGATAAGCGCAAGTAGGCTGGGAATCGTGGGCTGTCGAGCAGGTCCAGCCACGAATTGCTAGGCCTAAATTCAAGCCGTAAGAGGAGATGATCATGTCCCTGACATTATCCCACGGGCCATTGGCCGGTCGACCCGCCAAGGCCAATTATCGTATCGAAGGCCCTGCGCATCGTTTGTTTTTTGATGATTTCCCGCGCCGTGTGCGGGCGGATTACGCCGGTCAGACGCTGTTTGATACCCGCCGCGGCAAGCTTCTCCACGAGACCGGATTGTTACCGCAGCTCTATGTCCCGCACCAAGATGCCCGTTTTGACATGCTGGAGGCGACGGGCCGCAAAACACATTGCCCTTTCAAGGGTGACGCTTGTTACTGGTCCGTTCGTGTCGGCGAGCGTGCTGCGCAGAACGCGGTTTGGGCTTATCCAGAACCGTGCGAGGCCGCGGTGTGGTTGCGCGGCTACATTGCCGTCTACTGGCACGCCATGGACGCCTGGTTTGATGAAGACGAGGCAGTCGAAGGCCATCTGCGGGATCCGTACCATCGTGTCGATGTGCGTGAGAGTGGCCGTCACCTGCGGGTCTGTATGCAAGCTGACGTGGTGGCCGAGACCAAGCGCCCGAAGATCCTCTCCGAAACGGGGCTTCCGAATCGCTATTACGTACCGCCGGCGGATATTCGTGTCGATCTGTTCGAGCCGAGCGCCACCCAGACGATCTGCCCCTACAAAGGCGTTGCTTCCTACCGCACGCTTCGAGTCGGTGGCCAACGCATTGAAGATGTCGCCTGGCTTTACTCCGAGCCGTTGACAGACGCTTACAGAATTCGGGATCACCTCTGCTTCGATCTCGCCGAAGGCCTTACGGTGGAGATCGACGGCACGCTGGCATCGGGTTTGGAGAGCGATGGCTGAAGGAGGGCTTGCGAGCTTGTGTTTTTGTGAGCTGGTCTTTGTAGGGCGCAGCTACAGCAGAAATTGGCTGCTCGGGTCGATGTTCTGTAAGCCTTTGGTGCCGGGAGCGAGACTCGAACTCGCACTCTGTTTCCAGAACCGGATTTTGAGTCCGGCGCGTCTACCAGTTCCGCCATCCCGGCTGCATCACAGCCATGGAGTATAAGGCAGGCTGGGTTGCGGCGAAACCCATTATCTCGCGGTACGGCCTCGGAGCTGATACCATCGGCGCGGCTGTTTGGGGCGTCGCACGGATTTACCGGTAAGCCCATTGATTTAGGATTTCCCCTTGCCCTATGCGGGTCAGCGATTTTCATTTCGAACTACCGGATGAGTTAATTGCCAGCATGCCGCTGCCCGAGCGCACGGCGAGTCGGCTGCTGGTGATTGACTCTGCTACAGGCGCTTGCCAGGACCATCGGTTCGATGCGCTGCTCGAGTTGCTGCGCTGCGGTGACCTCCTGGTCGTCAACGATACGCGGGTGATCCCTGCGCGTCTTTACGGTGCGAAGGAAAGCGGTGGGCGAGTCGAAGTTCTGCTGGAGCGACTGCTCGATGAACACTCAGCGCTCGCCCACGTCCGGTCTAGCAAGGCGCCTCGGCCCGGTACGCGGTTGTGGTTGGAAGAGGTGCTTCCAGTCCTTGTGCTGGGGCGCCGGGCCGATTTTTATCGGCTGCGTTTTGAAACGGCCGAGCCGCTGCTCCAACTCCTTGAGCGCTACGGACACGTGCCATTGCCGCCCTATCTGCAGCGGGCCGATACGCCAGCCGATCGGGAGCGCTACCAGACTGTGTTCGCGGCCCAACCGGGCGCGGTGGCGGCGCCTACCGCCGGTTTGCACTTCGATCAGGCGTTGTTGCGACGGCTGGCGCAAAAAGGGGTGGCGCAGGCCCAGGTGACGCTGCATGTTGGCGCAGGTACTTTTCAGCCGCTGCGTACCCAATGGGTGGAGCAGCATCGGATGCATACCGAGTATCTGGTAGTCGACTCGACCGTGTGTGCGAGGGTGGCGCAGACACGGGCACGGGGGGGGCGTGTGGTGGCCGTGGGTACGACCGTAGTTCGGGCGCTGGAAACCGCAGCACGCTCCGGTGTATTGCAGCCCTATCGTGGGGAGACGGATCTTTTTATCTACCCAGGCTATCGGTTCCGGACGGTGGATGCGTTGATCACCAACTTTCATCTGCCCGGTTCCAGTCTGCTTATGTTGGTCTGCGCCTTCGCCGGTCGTGAGCGAGTGCTGAACGCTTATCGGCATGCGGTTGCGGGACGCTATCGCTTCTACAGTTACGGTGATGCGATGTTCATCCAACCCGCACGCGCGGAGACACCGCAGCCGTGAGTATGTGCTTTGAGTTACTGGCGCGGTGCGGAGGTGCCCGCTATGGGCGGCTTGTCTTCGAGCGAGGGGAAGTGCATACCCCTGCCTTCATGCCGGTGGGCACCTACGGAACCGTTAAGGCCATGGCTGCCGAGGAGTTGCGCGCGCTCGGCGCGGAAATCGTACTCGCCAATACCTTTCATTTGATGTTGCGGCCCGGCACCGAAATCATCGCCGCCCACGGCGATCTGCACGCGTTTATGCACTGGAACGGGCCGATACTCACCGACTCCGGTGGCTTTCAGGTTTTCAGCTTGGGTGCGATGCGCCGGGTCACGGAACAGGGGGTGTATTTTCGCTCCCCGGTCGACGGTGCCTCTGTGTTCATGGGGCCGGAGGAGTCCATGGCGGTTCAGCGCGCACTCGGTGCGGATATCGTCATGGTGTTCGACGAATGCCTTGCCCATCCAGCGAGCGAATCCGCTGCACGTATTTCCATGGAAATGTCGCTGCGTTGGGCGGCGCGCAGCCATCAGGCGCACGCCGATAATTCAGCGGCGCTGTTCGGTATCGTTCAGGGGGGGCTCTACGAGCCGCTGCGAATGGCTTCCCTGGAGGCGCTTTTGGAGATCGGCTTCGATGGCTACGCGGTGGGAGGGTTAGCGGTGGGAGAGCCGGCCGAGGAGCGCATGCGCATCTTGGAGTTCTTGAATCCACATCTGCCCGTGGCGCACCCGCGCTATCTTATGGGGGTCGGCAAGCCTGAAGACATCGTCGAGGCAGTGCGACGCGGGGTGGATCTGTTCGACTGTGTCATTCCCACACGCAATGCCCGTAACGGCTATCTTTATACGCACGCTGGAACCTTGCGAATCCGTAACAGCTGCTATGCACGTGATACGCGGCCGGTCGATGAACAGTGCGACTGTTATACCTGCCGGCACTACAGTCGGGCCTACTTACGCCACCTGGACCGATGTAACGAAATTCTTGGCGCGCGGCTGAACACGTTGCATAACCTGTGGTATTACCAGCAGCTAATGGCCGAGTTGCGTATGGCGATCAAGGAGGGGCGTTTGGAGAACTGCATCCGCGAGTTCTACGCCAAACGCAAGTCTAGTGTGACATAATGCCAAGCTTTCGTCACGGGCATGTGCCTGTTCCGCCATTTTAGCGACGAGGAGTTTACGTATGAATTTCCTAATCAGCGACGCCCTGGCTCAGAGCGGTCAGCCGGCAGGTCCGGGCCTCGGCGGTCTGATCTTTCCGATCGCGCTGATTGCCATCTTCTACTTCCTGCTGATTCGCCCTCAGCAGAAGCGTGCTAAGGAGCACAAGAAACTGGTGGCGAATCTGGGCAAGGGCGATGAGGTGATCACCAACGGTGGTTTGATGGGCCAAATTATCGACGTCGGTGAAGGCTATGCCGCGTTGGAAATTGCCGATGGTGTCGAGGTCCGGGTTCAAAAGAGCGCGGTGGCCCAGGTGCTACCCAAAGGAACCGTCAAGCAGAAGCTGAAGAAGGATGAAGCGTCTACCGGGGCCGGGAAGGGTAAGACCGAGGGCGGCAAAAGCAACAAATAAACCACCGCTGCCGGAGCAAGTATGACCAATCGCTATCCCCTATGGAAGTATTTCATTATCGCCGTGGCTTTGATGGTGGGGCTTCTCTATGCGCTGCCGAACCTCTACGGCGAAGATCCTGCGCTTCAAATCACCACCGATCAAGGGAATGCGCCGCCGGCGCCGGTGCGCAAGCGGATCCTCGACTTGCTTGCCGATGAGGGGATTGCCGCCAAAGGCAGCGCGGTGCGCGATAATGATTTCCTGGTCCGATTCCATAATACAGAGGCCCAGCTCACGGCGGCCAATCAAGTGGGGCTAGCGCTAGGTCGGCAATATACTGTGGCGCTCAATCTGGCGCCGACCACACCCGCCTGGCTGCGCGCGATCAATGCGCAGCCAATGTATTTAGGGCTTGATCTGCGCGGCGGCGTGCATTTTCTGATGGAGGTGGATACGCAGGCCGCGATCAAGCAGGCCATGGAACGCTATGTCAATGCCTTTCGCACGCAACTGCGCGAGGAGCGCATCCGTTACTCGGAGGTGGCGTTGAATGGCCATAGCGTACAGGTCGCATTCAAGCAGGCACCGGTGCGCGAAGCGGCTTTCCAGGCGCTGCGTAACGAATACCCCGAGCTCACCTTCGACGCCGATGAGAACGACGGTAAGTTTCAGCTGACGGCGCTGCTGCCGCAGCGTGAAGTGCAGGAGATCGAAGACTTGGCCGTGCAGCAAAATATCACCACGCTGCGCAATCGGGTCAACGAATTGGGGGTAGCAGAGCCGGTGATTCAACGCCAAGGAAGGGACCACATCGTCGTCGAGCTTCCGGGTGTGCAGGATACCGCCCAGGCGAAGGACATCTTAGGGGCGACGGCCACCCTTGAGTTCCATTTGGTGAATATGAGCCACTTCCCTTATGAGGGCGGACTGAACCAGCCGGTAGCACCGGCTGACAAGGTTTATCCTAAACGCGACGGCGGCTACGTGCTGCTCAAGCGGGATACCATCCTTACTGGTGAGTTCATTACCGACGCCCAGGCGGGTTTCGATCAGCAAACCGGCGGCCCCGAGGTGACGATTCGACTCAACGGCGGCGGTGGCAAGATCATGAATCGGTTCACCTCGGAGCACGTCAAGGATTATATGGCGGTGGTGTTCATCGAGAACCAAACTCACACCCGTAAGGTGAATGGCGAGCTCAAGCGGATACGCAGTCGCAGCGAGGAAGTGATCAACGTCGCTCAAATCCAGGAACCGCTCGGTAGCCGGTTCCGGATCACGGGCCTGGATAGTCCGCGTGAGTCTCACAATCTTGCCTTGCTGCTGCGGGCCGGCTCGTTGGCCGCGCCGATCAGCATCGTAGAGGAGCGCACCATCGGGCCAAGTCTGGGGCAGCACAATATCAATCAGGGTTTCCTCGCCGTTTCAATCGGATTCGCTCTGGTGGTGCTTTTCATGGCGCTGTATTACCGCATTTTCGGTCTTTTCGCAGACGCGGCTTTGTTCGCCAATCTGATCCTGATCGTCGCCGTGTTGTCCATGCTGCAGGCTACCTTGACCCTGCCGGGGATCGCCGGCATCGTATTGACCGTAGGTATGGCCGTGGATGCTAACGTGCTGATATTCGAGCGAATACGCGAGGAGTTGCGCGCCGGGGCTACACCCCAGACGGCGATCGATGCCGGTTATGCGAAAGCGTTGTCCACCATTACCGACGCCAATGTGACGACGCTGATTGCCGCGCTGGCGCTGTTTGCCTTTGGCACGGGTCCGGTCAAAGGTTTCGCGGTCACACTCTGTATCGGCATCGTGACATCCATGTTCACGGCCATCATGGGTACGCGCGCCCTGGCGAATCTCGTCTATGGTGGACGCCGCGGCGTTCGGTTGGCGATCTAACCGCGAGCGAGGGATACGATGGATCTGTTCAAACGCCAGAGCCACATAAACTTCATTGGTATGCGCCGCTATGCCGCGGTCCTCTCTGCGATTCTGATTCTGGTTGCGTTCGTATCGCTGGCGGTGCGCGGTCTTAATCTGGGTCTCGATTTCACGGGCGGCACCGTAGTGGAGGTGACCTATCCCAAGCCGGCGGAATTGCAGGACGTGCGGGCGGCGCTCGCCGCAGCCGGTTACCAGGATGCCGTTGTGCAGCATTTCGGCAGTGCCCGCGACGTGCTCATACGTATGTCCTCTAAGCAGGCCGGTAGTGCGCAACTTGGTGA
Organism: Gammaproteobacteria bacterium; assembly: GCA_030433275.1. Classification (GTDB taxonomy): domain Bacteria; phylum Pseudomonadota; class Gammaproteobacteria; order Nitrococcales; family Nitrococcaceae; genus Nitrococcus. Next base: position 69,873 of record JAUILK010000007.1, on the reverse strand, counting down.
TCAAATCATGACCGCGCTCAACGAGTCCGGTGAAGCGAGACTCAGTCGAGTCGAATTTGTCGGGCCTCAGGTCGGTGAGCAGTTGATCGAAAAGGGTGGTATGGCAATGCTTTACACCCTTGTGGGTGTTCTTATCTATGTCGCGTTCCGTTTTGAGTATCGTTTTGCGGTCAGTTCGGTCGCGGCGCTGATCCATGATGTGATCATTACGATCGGGGTTTTCTCCCTGTTCCAGATCGAGTTCGATCTGACGGTCTTGGCTGCCGTGCTCGCCGTTATTGGCTATTCGCTTAACGATACGATTGTCGTGTTCGATCGTATTCGTGAGAACTTCGTGCGGATGCGGAAAGGCTCGCCAATCGAAATCGCCAATCAATCGATCAATCAGACCCTCTCGCGCACTTTGATGACGTCAGGGACGACTCTGATCGTGGTCTTTACCCTATATCTGATTGGTGGGGAGTTGATCGCCGGCTTTGCCCTTGCATTGCTCGTCGGCATTGTTACCGGAACCTATTCATCGGTCTACATCGCTAGTACGACGGCGCTTGCTATGGGGGTAAGCAAGCAGGATTTAGTGCCGCCCAAAAAAGAAGGGGCGGAACTCGAAGAACGTCTCTGATGCGATCCTCCGTGAAGGATAGAGTTCCCGGCCTTTGTCGACGGGCTCGAAAGATTCGTGCGATGGCTCGTCCGATTGCGGGCTAGGCCTGCAGTGCCGCGCTGAGGTGGGGTTTTATCGTATGCAGTAGTTGTTGGCACAGTCGTGGGCTGCCGGCGACCACGTTACCGGTCTCAAGATAGCGGTGGCGACCGGCAAAATCGGTGATTGCGCCGCCGGCCTCTTGGATCAACAGTGCGCCGGCCGCAATATCCCATTCCTTGAGCCCAACTTCCCAGAAGCCATCCAGGCGGCCGCAGGCGACATAGGCCAAGTCGAGTGCGGCCGAGCCAGCGCGACGCAGTTCACCGGCTTGCGCAAAGACCGCTGCAAGCATTCTCAGGTAGGCGTCGTGGTGTTCGGGTTGGCGAAAGGGGAACCCGGTTCCCAGCAAAGTTCCGGCAATACCGGGCAGGGAATTGACTCGGATGCGGCGGTTCTCCAAAGTGGCGCCCGCCCCGCGTTTGGCGGTGAACAACTCCTGGCGCAGCGGGTCATATATGACCCCGACCTCGAGTACCCCGCGGTGCTTCAGTGCGATGGAGACCGCCCAGTGCGGAAAGCCGCGCAGGAAGTTTCTAGTGCCATCGAGTGGGTCGATGATCCAAACGTATTCGGCGTCGCGCACGCCACCGAACTCTTCTCCGACCACCGCATGGCTGGGGTAGGCCTTGTGCAGCACCTGCAGGATTGCTTGCTCGGCCATGCGATCGACGTCGCTTACGAAATCGTTATGGCCTTTCTCCTCGACCTTTACCCGATCGAGGCGATCGGCGTAGCGCACGATGATATTACCCGCGCTGCGTGCGGCGCGCACGGCAATGTTGACCATTGGGTGCATAGTTTTATGGGTGGGGCTCAAACTGGCAAAAGGAAAGGTGTACGCAAGCGCAAGCCAAGCATACCAGTAAAAGCTCGGCGCTTGAATCGGTGGCTGCAGTTGTATGATGTGCCATGAATCCTGACAATGTTCATATCGTGCTTCTCGGCACGACTCATCCCGGCAACATCGGCTCGGCGGCTCGTGCCATGAAGACCATGGGGCTTTCCCGGCTGCACCTGGTCGCGCCTCTGCACTATCCCGATCCGCGGGCCCAGGCCACCGCCGGCCGTGCCGGGGATGTGCTGAGTGCGGCCTACCTCCATGAGGACCTCGCGACGGCATTGCACGATACACGGTTGGTTCTGGGTTTGACCGCCCGTCCACGTCGTCTGGCGGCGGACGTGCTTGATGTCCGGCGTGGTGCGTTGCGGATCGCTGAGGCTAGCAGGACCTATCCGGTAGCCTTGTTGTTCGGCCGCGAGGATTCCGGTCTCACCAACACGCAGCTTTCTTACTGTCACGGGGTGGTGCACATTCCGGCCAACCCCGCTTACCCCGTGCTGAATCTGGCGGCCGCGGTGCAGATTGTCTGCTATGAGCTGTTTCTAGCCGCTGGGTGTCTGGAGGGGAAATGGGAGGAGCCTCCACCCACGGCGGCTCCGCCGCTGGCCTCTATGGTGGAACTGGAGGGCTTTTACGGCCATCTACAGCGAATAATGCAAATGAGCGGTTACAGTCGGCACCGCCCCGATATGCTGCTCATGCGGCGGCTTCGGCGGTTGTTCAATCGAGCCCATCCCGAACGCGCCGAACTCAACTTGCTGCGCGGAATACTCACTGCAATCGAACGCCGGTTGGGGTAACGAGGCCGTTGATGGCAACGGATGAGGCGAAACCTTTATACTGCGCAAGTGATGCGCTGTGTCGGTTTCAACTATCCGCTGTGTAGCCTGGGGCGTTTGGCGACCCGGGAGATCAGGCTGGTGCTTCGATCCTAGCTCCGCCTGGCCGCATATTCCTGCATTGGCCGACTGCGAGGCATCACGATGTTTAAACATCTAAGAGAAGATATCCGCTGCGTCATGGATCGTGATCCCGCGGCACACAATGTGTTCGAGGTGATCAGCAGCTACCCGGGCGTGCACGCCCTGCTGGCGCATCGTCTCAATCATTGGCTGTGGCGGCATGGTCTGCGCTGGCTAGGGCGGTTTTTGTCACTTTTCTCGCGCTGGTTTACCGGTATTGAGATCCATCCTGGTGCGCGCATAGGCCGACGTTTTTTCATTGACCATGGTATGGGCGTGGTTATCGGTGAGACAGCGGAGATCGGCGATGATTGCACGCTCTACCATGGGGTGACATTGGGCGGGACTTCATGGGAGAAGGGCAAACGCCATCCCACGCTGGGCACCAATGTCATCATTGGTGCTGGCGCCAAGGTGCTCGGTCCGATCCACGTGGGTAATGGTGCGCGCATCGGTTCCAATGCGGTGGTGGTCAAGGACGTGCCCGAAGGAGCTACCATGATCGGCATTCCGGCGCGCGTGGCTGGCGTCCAACGGCGAGGCTTGACCGCCGAGGACCGCCGTCGCGAAGAGGTGGCAAGACGCATGGGCTTTGATGCCTACGGGGCGACTCGTGGTGTTCCCGACCCCGTTTCCAACGCTATTAACGCCATTCTTGATCATGTCCAGGCCACCGACCGGCGTCTAGAAGAGATTTGCAACGCGTTGAGAACGCTCGGCGCTCATGTTGGGAACACGCAGTTGCCGGACATCGAAGGCTGCCAGATTGAGGATAACGGCGAACCGTCGGATCAGAAACCGAGCGTATCCGTGGCGGGGAGCGGTATTGAGCGTCGTAAGCAGACGGGTGGTTGAAGTGTGGCAATGAGCGTATCAGAGCACGAGACTATTTATCTCGATTATGCGGCTACGACCCCGGCCGATCCGGAAGTCATACGGGCAATGGTGCAGCACCTCGGTGGCGACGACGTTTTTGCCAACCCCGCCAGCGAGCATGCGCCGGGGCAGCAGGCGGCCGAGGCGCTCGCTCTGGCGCGAGCACGTGTAGCGGCGCTGATCGGGGCCGAGCCGGAGGAGATTGTATTTACCTCCGGGGCGACAGAGGCGAACAATCTCGCTATTGCCGGGGCGGTGCGCTGGCGCCGGCAGCACGGCCGCGGTCAGCGTATCGTGACCGTGCGCACCGAGCATAAATCGGTGCTGGAAGCATGTGCCGCCTTGGCCGCCGAAGGCTTCGAGGTAAGTTATCTCGATGTCGGCGTCGACGGTCGTCTTGACCCCGCAGCCTTGGATGCCGTGTTGGGTGATGACACGGCTGTGGTCTCCGTGATGCATGTCAACAACGAGACCGGGGTGGTACAGGATCTGGCCGCCGTGGCTACTCGCGTGAAAGCTGCGGGTGCGTTGTTGCACGTGGACGCCGTACAGAGCAGCGGAGGCGAGCCGCTGGACGTGCGGGCATTGCCGGTGGATTTGGTCTCCCTTTCGGCCCATAAGCTTTATGGGCCGAAAGGGATCGGTGCGCTCTATGTTCGGCGGCGTCCACGGGTGCGCTTGTGTCCATTGTTGCATGGGGGCGGCCAGGAAGCCGGTTTGCGTCCCGGTACCGTGCCAGTGCATCAAGCGGTTGGCATGGGAGTTGCATTCGATCTTGCGGCGCAGCGCGGCGCAAGCGATGCGCTGCGGCTCAAACGCTTGCACCAGCGGCTGCGTGAATCGCTGGCGGCACTGGGCGGTGTGGTGCTCAATGGCTGCGAGAATGGTGCCGCGCATATACTCAATGTCAGCCTTGTCGGCATCCAAGGGGAAGCTCTGGCCTATGAACTGCAGGCGGCGAATCTAGCGGTCGCTTTCGGGTCGGCTTGTACGGCGATGCTGAATAGCCGGGCCCCCTCGCATGTGCTGCAAGCGATGGGGCGGCCTGCGGCACTCGCGCACGCGGCCGTGCGCTTTAGTCTAGGGCGTGCGAGCACGGAGTACGAAATCGATACGGCGGTCGAGCGAATTCGGTGTCGGTTACAGGCGCTGCGCCGGTTCTCGCCGCTCTGGCGCGATTGGTGCGATGGCCGTTCGTTGCAAGCGCTTTATGAGACAGCTGCGCCGCTGACGGTGCTTGAGAATTCGCCGGGAGCGCGCAAATGTGAGATCACTTAAGCTCGGTTTGTCGGCTGCGCCCTGGTATCATGAACGCAGTCGGGCCGGTATTCCGCTGGAGGCGGCGGGTTGGCAGATCGGTCAAGCGGGCTCGGTACGCGAGGGCACGTGGGTGCGCTTCGGGTTACGGCTTACGGGCCGGCAGATTGTCGATGCCCGTTATGAAGTGTTTGGTTGCCCAGCTGCAATCGCAGCCGCCGCTTGGACGGCGCAGCGAGTGGTTGGCGCTGCGCCCGCGACCGTTGCAAGTCTGCACGGGCGCACTATTGCCGAACTCTTGGCGCTACCGGTCGAGAAGACGGGGGTAGCCTTGGTGGTCGAGGATGCCGTGCGGGCAGCCCTCGCCGCAACCGGCCTATTGGTTCGGCGGGGCGTAGATTAAGAGCGAGGTTGAGGCAATGGCGATACAAGTGACCGAAAGCGCAGCCACGCATATCCGTAATGCGCTTAGCCGCCATGGTTCCGCTGTGGGGCTGCGGCTTGGGATCAAGACCTCTGGTTGCTCCGGGTTTGCCTATACGGTCGGCTATGCGGAGCAGGTTGACGAGCGCGACGCCGTGTTCGAGAACCGGGGAGTCAAATTGGTAGTGGATCCAAAGAGTCTGCCGTTTTTGGACGGTATGGAAGTGGATTACGTGCGCGAGGGGCTCAACGAGCGTTTCAGCTTTCGCAACCCGAACAGCAAGGCCGAATGCGGCTGTGGGGAGAGCTTTTCAGTCTAGCTGATCCCCGCGTCCAGGTTCGTGTACCGACATCGTTCGGCATCGGCCATCCGGTGCCGATCCAGAAAGTCAAACAGAGGACGGATTGTACGTGCCAGTGCAACGCACCCTTTCGATTATCAAGCCCGACGCAGTTGGCAGAAATCTGATCGGAGCTATCTGTGCCCGGTTCGAGCAGGCGGGTTTGGCCATCGTGGCCGCGCGGATGATGCACCTCACCCGCGAGCAGGCTGAAGGTTTCTATGCCGTCCATCGGGAGCGTCCTTTTTTCAAAGAGTTGGTCGAATTCATGCGCTCTGGGCCGATACTGGTCCTGATCCTCGAGGGCGAGTCGGCGGTTCGTAAGAACCGTGAGATTATGGGGGCAACTAATCCGGCGGAGGCGGCGGCCGGCACCATTCGGCACGACTATGCCGAGACGATCGATGCCAATGCGGTGCATGGCTCGGATGCGCCGGAAACTGCGCAGCAGGAAATCGAATTTTTTTTCGAGCAAGATGAGATCTTCCCGCGTAATTAATACGGCCGCGCGCGAGTCACCCGGTAAAGTCAATCTGCTCAATTTCGACCGGCAAGCGCTGCAAAAGTGGTTTGCTCAGCTTGGCGAGCCGTCTTTCCGGGCCGTCCAGCTCATCAAGTGGATACACCAACGCCGGATTATCGACTTCGACCGTATGACTGACCTCGGCAAGCCGCTGCGGGCTCGGCTTGCCGAGATCGCGGAGATTCGCCTGCCAACAGCGGTTTTTCACCGAAGGTCGACCGACGGGGTTCGCAAGTGGCTGCTCACCATCGACGGGGATAACGCTATTGAGACGGTGTTCATCCCCGAGCTCAGCCGAGGCACGTTATGCGTATCTTCGCAGCTGGGTTGCCCTTTGGCTTGCACGTTCTGTTCGACCGGCCAGCAGGGCTTTAACCGTAATCTCACGACTGCGGAGATCGCCGGTCAATTGTTGTTTGTCACGCAGGCCCTCGAAGCGGACGGTGTCACCGACCGGGTTACCAACGTGGTATTCATGGGCATGGGCGAGCCGCTTGCCAATTTCACCAGCGTGCTCAGAGCGAGCAACCTTATGGTGGACGAGCACGCCTATAACTTGTCCCGGCGGCGTGTAACGCTTAGCACTTCAGGCATTGTCCCAGCATTGTATCGGCTTGCCGAGGTGAGCCGGATTAGTCTGGCCGTGTCCTTGCATGCGCCGGACGACGCTCTGCGCGACGAGTTAGTGCCGATTAATCGCAAATATCCTATAGCAGAGCTGCTAGCGGCATGTCGCAACTACGTTGAGCGTACTCCGCATCATCGAATCACCTGGGAGTATGTAATGCTCGATGCGGTTAACGACACTGAGGGGCATGCTCAGGCGCTGGTGCGATTGTTGAAAGGTATCCCGTCCAAAGTCAATCTTATTCCGTTTAATGCATTTCCGGGCGCGGGCTATCGCTGTTCGCCGCCTCAGCGCATTGCGCGCTTTGCCGAGCTCCTGCAGCGGGCGGGTTATATAACGACGGTGCGCAAGACCCGTGGCGAGGACATCGACGGTGCCTGTGGACAGTTAGTGGGGCAGGTACGCAACCGTATGCGCCGTTTGCGTGTTGACCCGCCGCACTGGCCGATGGGGCGCGCATGAGGCGGTATGCAGCAGTGCTGCTTATGGTATGCAACATTCTGTTAGCGGTGGGTTGTGCGACGGACTCGGAGTCTCGGCCGAGTCCTGAGGCCTTGCGAAAGGCGTCCGAGATCAATACGCAAATTGGAATTCGCTACCTGCAGACCGGTGAGCTGCAGCAGGCGATGCGCAAGTTGGAGAAGGCGCTCAAGCAAGATGCGGAGAATGCGGATGCTCATATGACGCTTGGGGTTGTCTACGAACGCCTCGACGAGACTGAGCAAGCACGCGCAAATTATCGGCGAGCGATCGAGCTGCAGCCGAACAATTCCTCCGCTTTAAACAATTACGGTCGGTTTCTCTGTGAGCATGGCGAGTACGACCGGGCGGAGCATTTATTCATGCGTTCCGCGGAGAATCCGACCTACGAGTCTCCCCAGGTGCCGCTTGCCAATGCGGGGGTTTGCGCCATCCAGCAAGGCGAGACCACGCACGCCGAGGATTTCTTCCTGCGTGCGCTCAAGTATAAGCCGCGTTTCCCGCCGGCTTTGGCCCATATGGCGCAATTGCGCTTCGACGGCGGGCATTTCTTGTCGGCTCATGGGTATTACCAGCGCTATCTCGCCGTGGCTCCGCAGTCCGCGAGTACACTTTGGTTGGGTATCCGCCTCGGGCACGCGCTAGGCAACAAGGATGCCGTTGCCAGCTACAAGCTGCTATTGAAGCGAAGGTTTCCCGATTCGATACAGACGCGCCAGCTTCTGGAGTGGGAAAATGATGGAAGGCTCTGAGCATTTACATACCGCCGTGGAAATTGAGTCGTTGTCCAAAGAGCGGCATGGTCCTGGACTCAGTTTACGCCAGGCGCGCGAGCGTTGTCGGCTCAGCGTAGCCTCGATTGCCGATACGCTGCATTTGGAGCCGCGCGTAATCGAAGCGCTGGAGGCCGATGACTATAGTCAGCTCCCGCCAGTTACTTATGTACGCGGCTATCTCGGTGCGTATGCAAGGCTCGTGAACCTTCCGGTAGCAAATGTATTGCAGGCATTCGAGCGTGTGGGTGGGGAGGAGCGCAGCCGACCACTGACTTTGAATGCGGGTCACACCAGAAATCGCAGGGCGGCCCATTTCTCCATCGGCTCCTCCTGGCTGCTTACTTTGGCATTCGTCGTTGTATTGATCAGTGGCTGGATGTTTTGGACGCAAGGGCAGTCCACGCCAGAGGTTGCGCCTCCGAATGAAAATGATGAGGTTGAGGTCGGGATGACCGGTCAGGCGGGACCGGCCGAGGCCAGTTCGGATACGACGGCTGACCCGACGAGCGAGCCGGATGCAGCCGCCTTCGCTAACGGGCCGGAGATTTTAACGGTGCCGGCTGGAGCCGATACGGCGTTGCCGGCGCAGCGCGCCGAAACCGCCTCTCTCACTACGCAGTCGGCGGCGCTGCCGATGGAGCGGCTATCGCACCCGCATACGAACAGCGCTGAAACAGCTGGGGAAATCGGCACTGCGCCACCGATGTTGCAGCACGAAGATCCGCTCATCTCAGCAGCGGCGAGCAGTACCGTCAGCGTTGCCGATCGCCAGCCAGCCGAGGATGGAGCTGCAACGTTAGGGGCTGCCCCTGAATCGGTCGCCGCACAGCGGGTGGGAACACTGGAGACGCTCAAGTTCGATGCCGGTGGTAAATCGTGGGTTGCTGTTGAGGCCGCTGGCGGTCAACGACTGATCTACGGCCTGCTCGAGCGGGGCGAGACCCGACGGGTATCGGGACGGCCACCCTTCAGAATTACGATTGGTGATGCCGCACAGGTGATGCTGCACCACAACGGTGTTCGCGTAGATCTTGCTCCCTATACCAACGCCAATGTGGCGCGCTTTACGCTGAGGGCCACGCACGATTAGCTGTACGTGGCATTTCCCTACGCGCACGAAAGCGACCTGCCGGGCGCGGATCCATTGCCAAGCTGCCATCGGACCAATATTCTGCCTCGCAAGAGGCAGGGGCGGACAGTTATGCCATCGCCGCTGGGAACAAGGAAGCGGGTTGGCATCCGGTTACTGGGAGTAGGCTGTTGGGAAAATTGATCCAGGGCATTCGCGGTTTCAACGACATTCTTTGTGAGGCGACCTCGACTTGGCGCTTCGTCGAGACCACCGTATGCGAAATTCTAGACTCATATGGCTATGAGGAGATTCGCCTGCCGGTTGTGGAGAAAACGGCTCTATTTGCACGCGTTATCGGCGAAGTGACCGACATTGTCGAGAAGGAAATGTATACCTTCGAAGATCGCAATGGTGAGAGCTTTACGCTACGTCCGGAGGGAACGGCGGGTTGCGTGCGTGCCTGCCTTCAGCACGGACTACTGCACAAAGGTCAGCCGCGGGTTTGGTACAGTGGGCCGATGTTCCGCTATGAACGGCCGCAGAAGGGCCGTTATCGGCAATTTCACCAAATCGGCGCTGAGGTCTTCGGTGCCCCGGGGCCGGACATTGATGCGGAGATGATTCTCATGACCGGGCGTATGTTGCGCTCGCTCGGGCTTGTCGACCTTCAGCTCCAAATCAATTCGCTGGGGACACCGCAGGCACGTGCCAGCTATCGTGAGCAACTGGTTAGTTACTTCCGGCGGCATCATGAGCAGTTGGACGAAGATGCGCAGCGGCGTCTGCATACCAATCCCCTGCGCATTTTGGATAGCAAGAGCCCGGCAATGCAAGGGCTGATCGCCGCGGCTCCGAGTATTCTGGAGCACTTGGATGCGGCCTCGAAGACACATATCGAGCAGATCACGGCCATTTTGGACACCGCCGGAATACCCTACACCCTCAATCCTCGCCTGGTGCGGGGCTTGGATTATTATACTCGCACCGTGTTCGAATGGACGACCGAGCGGCTCGGCGCGCAGGGTACTGTCTGCGCGGGAGGGCGTTATGATGGGTTGATCGAGCAGATAGGCGGGCCGCCTACGCCGGCGATCGGCTTTGCGACCGGAATTGAGCGCCTCGTCGCGTTGGCCGCCGCCGATCATGCACCATCGGAACCGACTTTGCATGCGTATCTTGTGGTCGTCGGCGAGGAGGCCGTTGCGCCGGCTTATCGATTGGCGGAACGCCTACGTGATTGTTTGCCTCGATTGCGGTTGCGTGTGAACAGTGGTGGCGGGTCGTTCAAGAGTCAATTCAAGCGGGCTGATCGCAGCGGTGCGCGGTACGCGTTAATCTTCGCGGCCGAGGAACTCGCGAGTACGTGCGTCTCGGTCAAGGACCTGCGCGAGCGCACCGAACAACGGCGCCTGAGTGAGGCCGATTTGGTCGTGTTGTTGGCGGAGTGCATCGCCAGATAATACGGTTCGGTCGCGAGCAGGCCTGAAACGAGGAAGCAAAGCGTGGTTGGTTATAGGTCGGAAGAAGAGCAGATCGATCAGATTCGGCGCTGGTGGGGCGAGTACGGTCGGTCGGTTATCGCCGGGGTGATCATAGCGCTGGTAGGTATCTTGGGTTGGCAGCAATGGCAGGGTTACCGCGATCGCCAGGAGTTGGCGGCCGCTGCGGCCTATCAAGCCTTGGTCGCCGATCTAGGAGATGGCAATGCGGCGGCGGCAAAGAGCCAAGTTGAGCAATTGCAAAGCGAGCACGAGAGTAGCGCCTATACTGTACTGGCTGCTTTCCAGATGGCTGGTCACCATGTCAAACAGAATAACCTGCAGGCGGCGGGTAAAGCGTTGCGCTGGGCGGTGGAGCATGCCCAAGTGCCCGCCTTGCAGGCTGTCGCGCGCTTGCGTCTGGCGCGGGTGTTGCTGGGTGCCGGTGATGCCAAGGCGGCGTTGCAGGTGGCACAGCCTGTACCGAAAGACGCATTCGCCGGTCAGTTCCAGGAACTTATCGGGGATATCCGTACCGCGCAGTCCGATGGGGCGGCCGCCATCAAAGCGTATCAGGCGGCGCTGGCCGATGAATCCAACAGTCAACGTCACGATCTGATTCAGGCTAAGCTCAATGATCTTGGACCGGCGGAGTCCGCATTGTGAGGCGAGCCTTTCTGCTAACGTCGGTACTGCTCACTTTAACCGCTTGTGCCAGTTCGGAGCTTTTGAAGTCGACTCCGGCTCCGGCCAAGCTGGCTGATGCTGCAACTGTTCAGGGCGTGGGGCTTGTATGGCACGCCGATGTCGGGCGTACCGATCTGGTGAGCGAGCGGCTTCGACCGAGTTCGGCCGCAGGCCGCCTTTATGCGGCCGCGAGCGACGGTGCTGTGACAGCGCTGGATGTGAAAGATGGCAAACGGATCTGGCGTAAAGAGCTGGATCGGCCGATTTCTGGGGGGCCGACGGTAGCCGATGATTTGGTAGTCGTTGGCACGCGTAAGGGCGAGGTGTTGGGGCTGGCTGCGGCTGACGGTGAGCTGCTGTGGATCTCCGGCGTGACCAGCGAGGTGCTCGCACCGGCGGCCATTGGGCAAGGCGTGGTGGTTGTGCGAACCAATGATGGGCGCGTTTTTGCGCTCGATGCCAAGACGGGAGAGCGGCGCTGGATCTATGACCGTAACGTTCCAGTGCTTTCATTGCGCGGTCACGGTTCGCCGGTGCTTGTGCCGGGTGGCGTGCTCGTGGGGTTTGACAATGGTCGGGTCGCGGCGCTGAGTTTGACGGATGGAACGCCGGCTTGGGAGCAAAATGTCGCAATCGCACAGGGACGCTCCGAGTTGGAGCAGATGGTGGATGTGGATGCGGATCCGGTGGTCGTGGGAGGTGCCGTGTTTGCCGCCACTTATCAGGGGCGTATCGCCGGACTGAGTTTGCGCGATGGCCAGGTCGCCTGGGCGCGCGAGATTTCGGTATACACTGGCGTTGCACTCGATTCGAACAATGTCTATGCAAGCGATGCCAAAGGCCGTATTTGGGCTTTCGACCGTTTTAGCGGAGCCTCCGTGTGGCGCCAAGATGTGTTTCAGGGTGAGCGGATGAGTGGGCCGGCAGCTTATTCGGATTACGTGGTCATCGGTGGGTCGGACGGCTATCTGAATTGGCTTGCTGTCGACGATGGCCGACTTGTGGCGCGGCAGGATGTGGATGATACACGGCTCAATGTGACTCCGTTGATCGTCGGGGATCGTGTCTACGTGCAGTCGATGGGCGGCCGGCTGGCCGCCTATGAACTCGAAACGAGCCGCGATTGACGCCGACGGAGGCCCTATGTGCTTGTTGCTGCTCGCTTACCGGATCCACGCCGACTATCCGATCATCGTTGCCGCCAATCGTGATGAATTTCATGAGCGTGCCGCCGAGCCCGCGCATTGGTGGGCGGAGCCAGATATCTTCGCTGGGCGTGATCTGGAAGGTGGCGGCACCTGGATTGGTGTTAGCCGCAACGGACGAATGGCCGCGGTGACCAACTATCGGGATCCTTGTTTCACCGCGCCGGGTGTCGCTTCGCGTGGTGAGTTGCCGGTGACGGCGCTGGCCCGCGATGACGATGACGATCTGCTGTGGCATTTCCAACATGAGGGTCAACGCTACAATGGCTTTAATCTCTTGTTCGGGTCACCAGCGCGGCTGTTCTGCCTATCCAATCGCAGCACGCAGCGGCTTGAGCTTGCAGCGGGAATTTACGCTCTGAGCAATCATGTGCTCGATACCCCTTGGCCCAAGGTCATTCGTGGTAAAGCACGACTGTTCGACTATCTGCGGGGGCGTGGCCGGCCCGCCCCCGAAGGCTTGTTCGAAGTGCTTCGTGATCGGCATCGCCCGGCCGATACGGCTTTGCCTGATACCGGTATCGGTTTGGAGTGGGAACGATTGCTTGCACCCATGTTCATTATCTCGCACCGTTACGGCACCCGTTGCTCGACCGCTATTATCATGAATGAGCAGAATGAAACCCTTTTCGCCGAACGCACTTTCGATCGCCGAGGCGATCCGGTTGGGGAGGTGCGTGAGTGGGCTTTAGCTGCTTAGATTCGCCGTGCGGCGCGCTTGTTAGCGCATAGAATGAGTCGCCGTGTGCGACCTCGCCAAAAGAACCGCAGGAGATTGCTTGTATGCGAATCATTTTATTGGGCCCGCCAGGGGCTGGGAAAGGTACGCAAGCCGCCGATGTGTGCCGAAGCCATGGCATACCTCAGATCTCCACCGGTGATATGTTGCGCGCTGCAGTGAAAGAGGGCACACCGCTCGGTCGGGAGGCGAAAGCCGTGATGGATAGCGGTGGGCTGGTTTGTGATGACCTTATCATCGAGCTGGTCAAAGAACGTATTGCGCAGCCGGATTGTGTGAACGGTTTCCTTTTCGATGGCTTCCCGCGGACTCTTGCCCAGGCGGATGCGTTGCGGGATGAGGGCGTTTGCATCGACTACGTCATCGAGCTGCGCCTTGAGGATGAAGAAATCGTGCGCCGCTTGAGTGGGCGGCGCGTTCATCCGGGTTCGGGGCGAGTTTATCACCGCCTCCATAACCCACCTAAGCTGAATGATCGGGACGATGTGACCGGCGAGCCGCTCGTGCAGCGCGATGACGATCGAGAAGAGACCGTGCGTGAGCGACTCCGCGTCTACCGCGAGCAAACCCAACCTCTGGTGGCGTATTATAGCAATTGGGCCGTACAGAATGGTTCTGCAGGGCCTCGTTATTTGGTCATCGACGGTCAAGGGCGAGTTGATCAGATCCAGGCGCGGATCCAGGCAGCGCTTGGTGCCTAGAGTGCCGGTAAGGAGTTTGCGTACTCGGTGAACGGAGCTTGCAAATCATAGCTGTGCGGATATCCGGGAGATTGTGGTATGCGCGCCATCGCGTTGGCATGTCTACTCTGGTCGCTGACGGCTGTGCCGGCAGCTGATGCAGCGAATGAGCGCGCCTTGTTATTGAGGATCGATGATGCGATCGGTCCGGCGATAAGTGACCACATCACCACTGAACTGACCCAAGCGGAGCAGCAGGATGCGGCGCTCGTGATTTTGGAGATGGATACCCCCGGTGGGCTGGACACCTCGATGCGGAGCATCATACAGGCCATTCTAAGCTCATCGGTGCCGGTTGTCAGTTATGTTGCGCCGAGCGGCTCACGTGCGGCCAGCGCCGGCACCTACATTTTGTATGCTTCCCACGTGGCCGCCATGGCTCCAGGAACTAATCTTGGCGCTGCAACGCCGGTGCAAATTGGTGGAATGCCAGGCATGCCCTCGCCCAGGCCGAACAAAGGGGATCGGGAAAAGGACGAGCCTGCGCCGGCTACGTCGATGGAGCGTAAAATGGTAAATGACGCCGTCGCTTACATCCGCTCGCTTGCCGAGCTGCGGGGCCGGAATGCGGGCTGGGCGGAAAAAGCAGTGCGGGAAGCGGCAAGTCTGCCGGCTCATCAAGCTTTGGAAATGAAGGTCATCGACGTAATGGCTGACGATGTCACGCAGTTGCTGCGCAAAATCGATGGCCGGACGGTGAAACTTGCAACCGGCAAGGTGACCTTGGCTACGGCGCAGCTGAGCGTGGAGCGGGTCGAGCCGGGTTGGCGTACCCGAATTTTGGCGGTGCTTACTAACCCGAATGTCGCTTATGTTCTGATGTTGCTTGGCATTTACGGGCTTTTCTTTGAACTCGCTAATCCAGGTGCGATTCTGCCGGGTGTGTTAGGTGGAATTGCCCTGCTGCTCGCGTTGTTCGCCTTTCAGGCCTTGCCGATCAACTACGCTGGCTTGGGGTTGATATTGCTCGGCATCATCTTCATGATCGCCGAGGCTTTTGCACCCAGTTTCGGTGCTTTGGGGCTGGGCGGCGTGGTCGCTTTCGTGATCGGGTCAGTTATGTTGATCGATACCGATGTGCCCGGTTTCCAGCTTTCGATTATGCTCATCATCGGTTTCGCTGCCGCCAGTTTGCTGCTGCTGATGGCAAGTGCGAGCTTTGCGATACGGGCTCATAAACGGCCTGTCGTATCGGGACGCCAGCAGATGTTGGGAAACGAAGGCATCGTAGTGGCCGATTTTCAGGAGACCGGCTGGATCCGCATCCACGGCGAACGTTGGCGGGCGCAGTGCGCTGTGCCCCTGCGGGCTGGTCAGCGAGTGCGGGTTGCCGAGTTGAATGGTCTGCTGCTGCGGGTGGAGCCTGTCGAGGAACCGAATCGTTAGTATCGTTGCAGTGCTACACTACGCCGCACATTAGTAATTGCGGATCTACATGGAACTCTATCGTGAGGCGATCGAGCGGTTTCAACGCCTGTTCGAGCGCGCCCAGAATACAAGTTTGACCGAGCCGGCGGCGATGACTTTGGCGACGGCCGATCGGTATGGGCGACCCACTGCGCGCACTGTCCTTCTCAAGCATGTGAGCGAGACTGGGTTGGTATTTTATACCAACGCTCATAGCCGGAAGGGCCGGCAGCTCAGCGAAAACCCGCGAGCCGCACTCTGCTTGTTTTGGCAGCCGTTGCTGGAGCAGGTTCTCATCGAAGGAGGTGTGCAATTGGTGACTCCGCAAGAGGCGGATAGCTATTGGGCCACGCGGGCGCGGGCCAGTCAGATCGGCGCATGGGCATCGCAGCAGTCTGAGCCGTTGGAGAGCCGGGCATGGCTTGAAAATCGGGTCAAGGAATTGGAGGCGCGTTTTGCCGATCAGCCGGTGCCTAGGCCGCCGTACTGGACGGGTTATCGGTTGATGCCGGATCTGATTGAATTCTGGCATTCTCGTCCTGGGCGGCTGCATGAGCGTTGCCGCTATTGGTTCGAAGGGGATGGGTGGCGTTGTGGACAAGTCCAGCCATAACGCGAGTTGTCGCTATGCTGGCTCGCCGGTGCCTGCTCGGCAGATTTAAGCTACTTCGGTGCGGGGGTGCCGTAAACGCTGGTTCCCAGCGTAGGCATGATCTGGTGTGGGCGGGTCTTGCTGAGGGGGATTGAGGGCGCTTTTTCGAATCGAGCATTCAGTTTCCGGTTGGCGGTTGTTTTCTTTGTCCTGGCCCGATGGCCCCAATGGGGGAGTCCATGCGCTGAGAGCTGCTTGAATACCTAAACGGACTCTGACTGCGCTGATGCGGAACCGTAATCTTGCATGTTGATTAGTAACCCTTGGCCCGGAGCGGCGATGCGACTCGCTTTGCTCTTGCTGGTTGCGGCCCTGGTTGGTCTAATCAGTGGTCATCTTTTGCTGGCATTGTTGCTCGCATTCGTGCTTTTTCTTGGCGTCCAGGTTCGCAGTTTGGTTCGTTTCGAGCGTTGGTTACGGAGGGGGCGTCAGTTTCAGCCGCCGCAGTCGGAAGGACCATGGGGTACGCTTTTCGAGCATCTCTACCGATTGCAGCGCCGCCACAGGGAGCGTCGCCAACGCCTTGCCGAGTTGCTGCGACGTTTCAAAGAGTCAGCCAATGCCATGCCAGATGCCACTGTGGTGTTGCGTGGAATGGGGGAGATGCAGTGGTGGAACGCTATGGCCGCTCGCTATCTGGGGCTTGAGTGGCCGCGTGATCAAGGCCAGCGGATTGCTAATCTGTTACGCCATCCGGTCTTCAGCGAATTTTTGGCGCGTGGCGACTGGCATGGTTCGGTCAAGGTTCCTTCACCACTCGACGAGCATCTGGTACTGGAAATCCGCATCGTACCTTATGGGCAGGAACGTAAGTTGCTGCTCGCCCGTGACGTGACCCGCCTGCATCGCTTGGAGACAATGCGGCGCGATTTCGTCGCCAATATCACTCACGAGTTGCGTACTCCACTGACCGTGATTCAAGGAGTGGCCGAAACACTCTCCGAGCAAGACGAGGCCGACCCAAAGAATTTTCAGCGATCGCTGGGGCTGATCCAGGAGCAGAGCCGGCGGATGAACCGGTTAGTTGATGATCTATTGTTACTTTCTCGTCTGGAGACCGGTGAGCGCAAGTCGGCTGCGGTGCCGGTCGATGTTGCAGCTATGCTGGAGGTGCTCGCAGTGGAAGCCAGTGCATTGAGCGGTGGCCGGCACCGCATCGAGCTCGATATTGACAGAGACCTACAATTGTGTGGCGATCAAACTGAATTGCGTAGCGCTTTTTCGAATCTGGTGGTGAACGCGGTGAAATACACGCCAGCCGACGGCCGGATCGTCATCCGTTGGTTTGTCGATGACGATGCCGTGCACATGCAAGTGGTAGATACCGGCTCAGGCATCCCGCCGCACCACCTACCGCGGTTAACCGAGCGCTTCTATCGTGTGGACGGTGGGCGAAGTAGTGCAACCGCGGGTACCGGTCTTGGATTGGCCATCGTCAAACACGTGCTTAGCCGTCATGATGCACGGCTGGATATCCGCAGCCAGCTGAATAAGGGCAGCACCTTTGATTGTTTGTTTCCCGTCAAACTGAGCGTGCGCGGGCTGGCTGTGAGCGCATCGCCAGGGGCAAACCGCCGGAGCAGCAGCGAGCGCAGCGGCTGACATCCGCGTTATCGGTGGTTGCCGTGGCTGTGTATCGCGGCCCCAGTACGCTAGGTCCCTACCGGATTCGTCGTTCATACGGCAACCTCAGGCCGGGCGCCGCAATTTCAAGGGCGAGGTTGCCATTCAGTTCAACGCCTGGGAGATCAGAATGCGAAAAACATTGATGCGAGCACTTGTGGTCGCTGCCGTGATGATTGCCGGTGCGGCGAACGCCGCCGTGGCGAGTGAGAGCAAGCAGATCAACGGGGCCGGCGCGACTTTCCCTTACCCCATCTATAGTAAGTGGGCTATGGCCTATTATAAGGCGACCGGGGTCAGAGTGAATTATCAGTCCATTGGCTCTGGCGGCGGGATCAAACAGATCAAGGCGGGAACGGTGGATTTTGGTGCCTCGGATGCGCCGTTGACCAAACAGGAGCTTGACGCGGCTGGGTTGGTGCAATTTCCGATGATTATCGGTGGGGTGGTGCCGGTGGTTAATTTGCCGGGCGTCAAATCCGGTATGCTGAAGCTGACGCCACAGACGCTCGCTGGAATTTTCCTAGGTCGGATCAAACGCTGGGACGATCCTGCGCTGCAGGAGCTCAATCCCGAGTTGACCTTGCCCGGGCGGCCGATCACGGTGGTTCATCGCTCTGATGGTTCGGGTACGACTTGGGTTTTTACCAATTATCTGAGCAAAGTCAGCTCGAATTGGCAACGCCAGGTAGGGAATGCCAAGGCCGTGAGCTGGCCCACCGGGATTGGCGGTAAAGGCAATGAAGGCGTGGCCTCCTATGTGGCTCGGCTGAAGGGTGGGATCGGTTACGTCGAGTTCGCCTACGCGCTGCAAAACCAGATGAACTATGTGCTCTTGCGTAACCGCGCGGGTAATTTTACCAGGCCGAGCATCGAGACTTTTCAGGCCGCTGCAGCAGGCGCCGATTGGGTTCATGCGCCGGGTTTTTACCTGGTGTTGACCAATCAGCCCGGCCGACAGAGCTGGCCGATCAGCGGGGCGAGTTTCATCCTGATGCACAAGATCCAAGATGACCGCACAGCGGGTCGAACGGCGCTCGAGTTTTTCGCTTGGTGCTTCGAGCATGGGAACGAGATGGCGGTGGATCTGCACTATGTGCCATTGCCGCGAAGCGTGGTCGATCAAGTCCAAAATGTTTGGCAAAAAAGGTTTGTAGGATCGAAACATCAGTCGCTATGGACCCGAGCTGAGTCGGCTGAGTAAAAGCATAGGGTTTGACCCGATTGAACTAAGCTGGTACACAAAGGCCGCCCAGCAAGGCGCCTTTGGGCTGCGTCTTACAGCGTGGCGGCGGTACTTTTGTTAATACACCATGCGCGGAGTGCGTGATGGAGCAGGTTGCCAGCATACCGGCGACGGTCGCCGAACGAATCCTGCAGCGGAGACTGCGCCGGGGTTATCTGGCAGATCGGCTATTCGCCTATACTACGTGGCTGTTCGCCGGAGTGGTATTGGCTCTCGTATTGGCGATCAGTGTAGCCCTGCTGGTCGGCGCGTGGCCCGCCATCCGCAAGTTTGGTGTTGGCTTTCTGACGAGCGCCGACTGGAACCCGGTGACGGATACTTACGGTGCCGTGGTGCCTATTACGGGCACGTTGGTGACCTCGGTGATTGCGATGATTATCGCCGTACCGGTCAGCTTCGGTATTGCCGTGTTTATCACCGAGCTCGCGCCACGTTGGCTGCGCCGTCCCATCGGCACCGCAGTTGAGCTGCTGGCGGCTATTCCGAGCATTATCTACGGCATGTGGGGTCTGTTCGTGTTCGCGCCCCTATTCGCCGAACATTTCCAACCCTGGGTAATTGAGTACATTGGCCGCTTGCCATTGATCGGCGGTTTATTCTCAGGCCCTCCGCTGGGGATCGGTGTATTCACGGCTGGCATAATTCTGGCCATCATGGTCATTCCTTTCGTCACGGCTGTGATGCGCGATGTCTTCGACCTGGTTCCGGCCGTGCTCAAAGAATCCGCTTACGGGCTTGGTGCTACCACTTGGGAGGTGCTCCGTTATGTCGTGCTGCCTTATACCAAGGTAGGCGTTGCTGGCGGTATCATGCTCGGTCTAGGTCGGGCGTTGGGCGAGACCATGGCGGTGACTTTCGTGATCGGCAATGCTCATCAGCTCAATAGCTCATTGTTCATGCCCGGCAATACGATCTCCTCAACCCTTGCCAATGAATTCACCGAAGCGACGGGCGAGCTTTACACCGCCGCACTGATCGAACTCGGGCTGGTGCTCTTTTTTATCACCTTTCTGGTGCTTGCACTCGCTAAGTTGCTGCTGTTGCGGCTGACGGCGCGGGAAGGCGAGCGTACCTGAGGCCGCGCAGCCTATGAGTTTGTATGTCCGTCGCCGTATCGTTAACGCTCTGGGACTGGCCTTGTCGATGCTCGCCACCGCATTCGGCCTGTTTTGGCTGGGCTGGTTACTCTGGACGCTAGTGGCGCAAGGCTTACCTTGGATCGATCTGAGCGTATTTTCGCAACCTACGCCGCCGCCGGGCGATGCGGGAGGGCTCGCCAATGCTATCGTCGGCAGTCTATTGCTTACTGGCAGCGGCATCGTCATCGGCACGCCGATTGGCATTTTGGCCGGGACCTATCTATCCGAGTTCGGGCGCAAGACCCGTTTTGCTGCGGTGGTTCGGTTCGTGAACGATATTCTGCTCAGTGCGCCATCGATCGTTATCGGCGTGTTCGTCTATGAACTGGTCGTCTTGCGTACGGGCCATTTTTCAGGTTGGGCGGGCAGTATGGCGTTGGCTCTCATTGTCATTCCAATCGCCGTGCGAACGACTGAAGATATGCTCTGCCTCGTGCCCGTAAGTTTGCGAGAGGCAGCGGCGGCACTGGGCGCTCCCCGCTGGCGAGTGATCTTCGCCGTCGTCTATCGAGCGTCACGGGCAGGTATACTGACTGGGGTATTGTTGGCGGTGGCTCGCATAAGCGGCGAGACGGCGCCATTATTATTTACGGCGCTCAATAACCAGTTCTGGAGCCTAGATATGGGTGGCGCCCTTGCCAATTTGCCGGTAGTGATCTTCCAGTTCGCCATGAGCCCCTACGAGGACTGGCAACATTTGGCGTGGGCGGGCGCGCTGTTGATCACGGGGGGGATTTTGACACTGAACATTATCGCACGCGTCCTCGGTAGAGCACGCAACATAGAGTGAGCTGGGCCATGGCCTACGATGGATCGAGTGCACGCGGCCGTGTCGACTTGCGGCTAACGGGTTCGTACAAACGAGAACAAACCGTCGAGGGCGAGTGTGCGCGCCAGGGCCGGGTAGCCGAAGCCGGAGAATCCGCTGAACAAGCGGCCTGCGGGTCATCAGCGACCACGTGTATCGAGGTCCGCGACTTGAGTTTTTTCTATGGCCGCTACCAGGCACTGCAAGCAATCAATTTGGAGTTGCAGGCGCGTCGGGTGACCGCATTCATCGGCCCCTCCGGTTGTGGCAAATCGACCTTGTTGAGAACATTCAACCGCATCTACGAGCTCTATCCGGGCCAGTACGCGACCGGGCAGATCCTCATTGACGGTAACAATATTCTGGATAAGCGCCAGGATCTGAACCTCCTGCGGGCACGGGTCGGAATGGTATTCCAGAAGCCAACCCCGTTTCCCATGTCCATCTACGACAACATCGCCTTCGGCGTCAAACTTTACCAGCGCCTCAGCCGGTATGATATGGATGAGCGGGTAGAGTGGGCTCTAAGAAAGGCCGCATTGTGGGAGGAAGTCAAGGACAAGCTCAAGCAGAGCGGCACCTTGCTCTCGGGTGGTCAGCAGCAAAGGCTTTGTCTGGCACGGGCTGTGGCGGTCAAACCGGAGATTTTGCTGCTCGATGAACCGGCCTCGGCGCTTGACCCGATCTCGACGTTGAAAATCGAGGAACTCATCGAGGAGCTCAAGGGTGAGTACACGATCATTATCGTGACCCATAATATGCAGCAGGCGGCTCGTGTTTCGGATTACACGGCATTCATGTATCTGGGTAAACTAGTGGAGTTTGCCGGTACCGATACGATCTTCACCCGCCCGCGCGAGAAGGAAACGGAGGACTACATTACCGGTCGCTACGGCTGACCTCGTAGCCGCCGCGCAAGATACACTGAACAGGGACGGGTCCGAGGAAATACGCTATGGATAAAATGAGCTTCTCCCATCATATTTCGCAACAGTACAATGAAGAGCTTTGGGGGATTCTCGACAACGTCATGCGCATGGGTGGGCTGGTGGAGCAACAGCTCTCCGATGCACTGGTGGCGTTGGTAGAGGGGGACAATGAGCGCGGCGAACTGGTGGTGACCAGTGACTACAAAGTCAATGCTTTTGAGGTGCGCCTCGACGAGGAATGTATCCATGTGCTGGCCCGTCGGCAACCGGCTGCTAGCGACTTGCGCCTGATCATTGCTGTGGTCAAGACGATTACCGATTTAGAGCGAATCGGCGATGAGGCGGAGCGTATTGGCCGAATGGCGTTGCATCTGCTGGAAGCGGATCGTCGTCGCAGCCCGATAGAAGCGGTGGCCGCTCTCGGAGAGTTGGTGAAGAAAATGCTCCACGGGGCACTGGATGCCTTTGCCCGGATGGATACGGAGCAGGCCGTCAAGGTGGCACAAGAGGATATCAAAGCCGACGCGCAGTACGAGGCGATCGTACGCAACCTGATGCAATACATGGAGGACAATCCCAAATCCGTATCGCCGATTATGGATATCCTCTGGTCGGTACGCTCACTCGAGCGCATCGGCGATCGATCGCGCAATATCTGCGAGTACGTGGTCTACTTCGTGCGCGGCAAGGATGTGCGTCATACCAGTTTCGAGCAGATGGCAGCGGAGGCTACCGGTGATCGCCGTTGAGCAGCAGAAATTCCAAGAGTGCTTTTTGGGCATGGAGTCGATTCTCCGCCTCGTCCCATACCACGCTCTGGGCGCCGTCAATAACTTCTGTCTCGACCTCTTCGCCGCGATGTGCTGGCAGACAGTGCATGAATAGCGCTTGCGGATCGGCGAGTTCCATCAGGCCATCCGTGATCCGATAAGGCGCTAGATCACGCAGGCGCTGCTCGCGCTCGCGTTCTTGGCCCATGCTGGCCCAGACATCGGTTACTACCAAGTGGGCTCCACGCAGGGCTTCGCTAGGTTCGGGAATGAGCTCGATGCGTGGATCGGCGAGCCATTGTGGGCCTGGCGCATAGCCGGGTGGGCAACATACGCGTAGCTGAAAGTCGAGCAGGCGGGCGGCATTGACATAAGAACGGCACATGTTGTTGCCATCGCCTACCCAGACGACGGTTCGTCCTCGGATATCGTCCCGGTGCTCCCAATAAGTTTGCATGTCGGCCAGCAGCTGGCAGGGATGAAACGCGTCGCTGAGGCCGTTGATGACCGGTACCTGCGAGTATTCAGCGAAACGCGTCAGGGTTTCATGTCCAAAAGTGCGGATCATGACCGCATCCACCATGCTCGAAATCACCCGCGCCGTATCTTCGATGGTCTCGCCACGGCCGAGCTGAGTATCGCGGTGAGATAGGAACATGGCGTGCCCGCCGAGCTGAACCATTCCGGCTTCAAACGATACGCGGGTGCGGGTCGATGCCTTCTCGAAGATCATTGCAAGGACGCGGCTCTTGAGCGGTTCGTGGACCAGCCCATCGCGGTGCATGCGTTTGAGTTCTATACCGCGACGGATGAGCGCATGCAGCTCTTCGGCGGTGCAGTCTGTTAAGGTTAGAAAGTGACGCGGGTTCATCAATCATCCTCTGCACGTGGTGCCGCTATTGGAGAGGAAGGAGGTGACGAGGTCGATCACAGTATGAGTGATCCGTTGTGCCTCCTCGTCCGTGAGGATCAGCGGTGGCAATAGGCGGAGTACACTTTGGCCGGTGACGTTGATCAGCAGTTGCCGATCGAGCGCTTGGTAAACAAGCTCTGCGCAAGGCCGCTCCAGTGCAATACCTTGCATCAGACCAAGACCGCGTACGGCCCGTACTCCAGGCCGCCCAACTAACCCTGCCTGAAGTTCCGCAAGCATATGCTCGCCGAGCCGGCTAGCCCGTTGCAGCAGGCGCTGGGTCTGCAAAATTTGCAGCACCGCCAGGCCGACCCGGCAAGCCAAAGGGTTGCCGCCGAATGTGGAACCGTGTGAGCCGGGTTCGAACAGTCCTGTGGCTTCGCCTCGCGCTAGGCAAGCGCCGATAGGGTACCCATTGCCCAGTGCTTTGGCGAGCGTGAGCACGTCTGGTTTTATTTCCAACTGTTGATGGGCGAACCAGGCGCCGGTTCGCCCCAGGCCCGTTTGGACCTCGTCGAGCATGAGCAGCCAGCCGCGCTCGTCACATATACGGCGCAGCCCGGTGAGGTAGCCTTTATTTGGCACTACCACTCCAGCCTCGCCTTGAATCGGCTCCACTAAGATGGCGGCAATGCGATTGCTGTTGTTGCCGGCACGTTCGACAGCCTCCAAATCGTCATATGGAACGCGTACAAAGCCATTGACTAGGGGGTCAAAACCGGCTTGTACTCGCCGATTACCGGTTGCGCTGAGGGTAGCCAGGGTGCGACCGTGAAAGCCGCCATCCATCACCATTACAGTGGGGATATCGATGTTGCGCTTGCGGCCATACAGACGAGCGAGCTTGAGTGCCGCTTCATTGGCCTCGGCGCCGGAGTTGGTAAAAAAAACCGTGGCCATGTCAGCGAGTTCGCAGAGTTTTGCGGCGAGCCGCTCTTGCAGCGGAATGCGATAAAGGTTCGAGGTGTGCAGCAGGGTTCGGGCCTGTTCTGCTATGGTTTGAGTAATCACCGGGTGGGCGTGTCCGAGGTTGCAGACCCCGAGGCCGCTCAACGCGTCCAAATACCGTTCGCCCTCGTTGTCTATCAGCCAAGCGCCCTCGCCGCATTCGAAGGCGACTGGGAGCCGAGCATAAGTCCGCATCAGTGCGTCCGACATGCCGTCCATCCTCGTCAGCGGTACCCGTAAAATAAAAAAAACAGCCTCACGGCTGCTTTCTGTACTTTACAATTATACCGAATAGCCGGCGCGGGCGCAGCAAGCGCCCGCGGAGGGTTCCAGCGTTATTTCTCGAAATTTCGATTGACGAAATCCCAGTTGACTAGGTTCCAAAAAGCTTCTAGGTACTTAGGCCGTGCATTGCGGTAATCGATGTAGTAAGCGTGTTCCCAGACATCACAGGTCATCAGGGGCACGACGTTCTCATCGGTCAGCGCGGTTTTAGCATCGTCGGTTTCGACAATAGCGAGCTTGTTATCAGATTTATTTTTAACGAGCCAGCCCCAGCCAGAGCCGAAATTGGCGGCCGTCTTCTCGTTGAACTGCTTGCGGAACTCCTCGAACGAGCCGAAGCTTTCCCGAATCGCGTCCGCAATGGGCCCATTGGGGTCACCGCCGGCGTTGGGAGCCATGCTGTTCCAGTAAAAGGTGTGATTCCAGATCTGGGCAGACTGATTGAAGAGCCCGCCGGTGGCTTTCTTGATAATGGCCTCGAGTTCCATGTTCGCGTATTCGGTGCCTTCGATGAGCTGATTGGTCTTATCTACATACGCTTTGTGGTGTTTGCCGTGATGGTATTCCAGGGTCTCACGGGAAATATACGGCTCCAAGGCATTTAGTGCATAAGGCAGTTCAGGCAGTTCGATTTTCATGGATTACTACTCCTCTGAGTGGTTGTTGCTATTTAGATGCCGGCACAGAGAACCGCTAGCAATCGCCGCCAGTACGATTCCTCTGCATGACCCTACAGGGAGGGGCTGGGTCCGTCGGGCATTGGGGAGAACGGTCGCAGCTACGTGATGCAGATCCCTTGTTTGATCCGCCGCGTCGTACCACGGCCCATAAAAATCGGCGAACAAACGGGCAAAAATGTTTCCATTCCTCTATTCGAGTACGGAGCATTTCGACCTTTAAGGGGAAAGCAGAACGTCTTCGCCACCGAGTCAAAGCAGTCTAAACACCGCTGCCGTATGTTTCAACAGCGTGCCGCAACAGGCCTCTTTCGGCCAGCCGCCGGCTGTGCATCGACAACGCGAGGCACTATGCACAAAACCTTTCTCCCCAGGAGAAGCGATTTGCGCTGTTGTGGGAAAAGCCGCTCGGGGATGAGACAATTGAGCAAAAGCGATACCGCCATCTTGCAGGGAGTAGGCGGCTAAGCTATAGATCTAGCTTTAGAATCGAGCATCGGCTACCCGAGTGTGATTTGGCTATTAGCTGGATAGGCAGGCCGGCAGGATTACCAACAAAAGGCAACATTGCCGTCATGGGAAGATACGCGCGCAAGGCGAGGGAGCGTCGCTCGGGTAGAGATCGCCGTCGATCGCCGAGCTGGCGTTCAGTCACGCAATTTGAGTGTATCCGGTATCCGGGCTGGCGGGAGCAGTTGCTGCAGTTTTTAACCCGGTATTTGTTCATGGTGCTGGGAATCGTATTTTTTAACTACTCCCCGGTGCCTGGAGCACTGTGGTTGCCCGCCTCAACGATTACCGCTATGTTGCTCGGCCACGGTGTCCTCAATACGATTCTGCTTTGGCATGCAGTGCACCGGCCGATCTGCCCGGCACGCTATCGGTTGGCCATGTGGCTGGACCTCGTAGCGGTCTCGCTTTGTGTCGCCAATGACCCTTACCAGGTTCCACCTTCGGCCCTTGCCTTTATCATGGTTGTGCTCGGTAACGGCATGCGCTATGGCATGGCGCTGTTCGCCGAGGCAATCGTCGGAACCTTCGCTGGGGCAATGGTAGCGCTGTCGGTGAATGGCGCCGGAGGAATTACCCAGATTACCCCTGGTGTGGTCTTCCTAAACCTTTTCGGTGGCATCATTTTGCTCTACACCTACGTTCTCATGAGCCGTATCGAGCGTTCACGGTTCAAATTGGAAGAACGCAGCCGATTGGACAGCTTGACGGGGCTGGTTAACCGGCGTGCTTTGGAAGAGGCGGCCGATGCTCTGCTAAAAAGTCTCTTGGAGCATGGTGGCGAGGTTGCGGTGATGTTCGCCGATATGGACGATTTCAAACAGATCAACGATCGCCATGGCCATGCTGTCGGGGATTTGGTGCTGCGACGTTGCGCCCGTATCCTACAGCGCTCGATTCGTGGCCACGACATCGCCGCCCGTTACGGCGGCGATGAGTTTGTGCTTATCCTGCTGGATATAGATCTGTCCGGCGCTGAGCGGGTAGCCCGGCGCATTCAGGAGTCTGTATCCGTATGGGCGCGGGAAAACGCTTTGTGCTGCACAGTGACCTTTGGGCTAGCTGCAGCGCCGCGCCATGGCACTTCGCTGCCGGTCCTGCTCAAAGCCATAGATGAAGCACTTTATCGTGGCAAGCGCCGGCCGGGGCGCGGCGGTGCGGTGGAGTGGGTCACAGATGAAAGCGTAAAGCTCAGTCCGGTCGAAACCCCCATGTTGGCTGATTGAAGCTCGCCTACATCAGCGACAGGGCAGATATCAATAGAGCCGTCGCCACAACTTTTGTGGACTTACAATCGAAAGTGGTATTCACTGCCCGCCCGCGTTTGCGCAAAGATACAAAGTTTTCGATCACGCTCGGTTCAGCGCCAATGCACGTGTGCCTGCCGACGAGGCCAAGGAGCCCCCCTAAGCATGAGCAGTCCTATCGATCTGCATACTCATTCGACCGCCTCGGATGGAGTTTTGCCGCCGGCCTCTTTGGTGGCGCGTGCAGTCGAGCGTGGGGTACGGGTGCTGGCGCTGACCGATCACGACACGACTGCTGGCTTGGTGGCGGCGCGTCGCAGCGCTCAACTCAAGGGGGTGGTATTGATCTCGGGAGTCGAAGTCTCAGTTACTTGGGCTGGTCGGACGTTCCACATCGTGGGACTCGGCGTGGATGCAGAAAACGCATTGTTGCAGCGCGGCTTGACCAAGCTTCGGTCAGCCCGGTTGCAGCGCGCCCAGGAAATGGCGCGGTTGTTGGAACGTGTCGGGCTCGAGGATGCCTGGGAGGGCGTGCGCAGGCTTGCTCAGGGTGATGTCGTTGGGCGCGCCCATTATGCTCGGCTATTGGTTTTGCGCGGTTTGGTAACGGACCCAAGCGAGGCCTTCCACCGTTATCTAAGCCGCGGCCGACCCGGCTATGTCCAAGCCCAATGGGTGAGCCTCGATGAGGCTGTGGGTTGGGTGCATCAGGCAGGCGGCTTTGCCGTCTTGGCGCATCCGTTACAATATCGCTATCCACGTGCTTTTCTAAGACGGATGGTGGCGGCATTTGCCACAGCGGGTGGGGATGCGCTCGAGATCGTCACCGGCGGTAGCACCGCGGAGCAGATTTCAACTGCGGCAGCTTATGCCCGGCGTTTGGGTTTGGCGGGTTCGCTGGGATCGGATTTTCATACCGTCGACCCGCCTTGGAACGACTTAGGGAATATCAGGCCGCTGCCGCAAGGGGTGGTGCCTATCTGGGAGCGGGGGGGCTTGCTGCCACATACAGCATCCGTTGTTCCCGCTGAGATTGACGCTCCGAACTGAAGTGCCCTGCGTTGCCTTGCGACTTGGAGGCCTCACGCCCTTATCCGGTTTCCTATGAACCCGCAAGGCAGATGGTGCTATATATACCCCCGCCCTCTCCAGCATACCGAATTGTAGGGCCTTGCTCGGAGAGTTCGAAGCACTCAGGCAGAAAAAAGCACTCGTAACGCGCTTTAACGATAACGCCGATACTCCCCTTCGATGGTGGTGCCAACATTTGTGCCTGGTTCCGCTTTTCCGTGCCGCAGTCGCCGGCGCAGCCACCATACTCGCGCGGCGACGATCAGGGTCAATATGGCTCCCAAACCGATGACCGCCGCGAGTATAAACGCGCCAAATATGGCCGCCACTGCGGCTACTGCCACGAAGGCCAGAGTGGCGAATATTTGCGCCAGTGGGTTGCGGGTCGGTAGGTAGTATTGCGTACGCATTGCTCTCTCATCCAAATACTTTAACTAATCGACCCCGTTGACCCGCTGGAGTTCCAGCTCCGATATCGGGTATAGCGCAAACGCACGAGTGGTCGCCAAGCCATCACCCTTCTCTCGGCGGTTTGGTTAGCCGGCAAGTCAACTTTTTTAGTATAACCGGATTGCCCGCACCGAGTCGGTGCTGTGGCTCGAATCAGTGCAACTATTGCCGCGCTGCGTTGCTCGCTTCACCTCCTCGGTCGGGCACCTTATAGTACTAACCTTGTCATTGCGACACCGAAGAGGCAAGGTGAACCCGAGTCCACATCCCTATGCAGCCTTAGCGCCCGAAATCGTGCTCACGGCCGTGGAGGCGTTGGGGGTAACCAGCAATGGCCGGCTGCTGGCATTGAACAGCTATGAGAACCGAGTCTATCAAGTCGGCCTCGACGACGCCGAGCCGCTGGTAGTCAAATTCTATCGTCCAGGACGCTGGAGTGATCAGGCTATTCTCGAAGAGCACGCCTTCGCGGCGGAATTGGTCAGGTGCGAGATTCCGGTGGTAGCACCGCTGCCTTTCAACGGCGCGACCTTGCATTATCATCAAGGTTTTCGCTACGCCGTTTTCCCGCGTCGCGGTGGGCGCTCGCCAGAGCTGGATGATCCGGATACCCGGGTGCGCCTGGGTCGATTTCTCGGGCGCATTCATGCGGTCGGTGCTAGCCGGTCATTCGTCCATCGCCCGGCCCTGGGGATTACCGAGTATGGCGAGGCACCGCGCCGCTACCTGCTTGAGCAGGGTTTTATACCGGCTCACTTGGTGAGTGCCTACGAGACACTAAGCCGAGATCTATTGGCGATGATCCGTCGCTGCTATGCCCGCGTTGGTGAATTTGGGCAGCTGCGGCTGCATGGTGACTGCCATCTGGGCAACATCCTTTGGACGGAGGCAGGGCCACACTTTGTGGACTTGGACGACTGCCTTTGCGGTCCCGCGATACAGGATCTCTGGATGCTGCTCTCGGGAAGCCGAGCGGAGATGATGCTGCAACTCTCGGATTTGCTAGCTGGCTACGAGGATTTTTATGAACTCGATCGGCGGGAGTTGGGGTTGCTGGAAGCGTTACGCACGCTGCGGATGATGAATTATTCGGGTTGGCTCGCGCGGCGCTGGTCCGATCCGGCTTTTCCATTCGCCTTCCCGTGGTTTGGCAACGATCGTTATTGGGAAGAACATATATTGGCGTTGCGCGAGCAAGCTGCCGCGCTCGACGAACCGCCATTAGTGGTCTAACCGGTCTAACCGTGAGCGCAAAGCGCCCAGTAGCCACTGTAATGCGCTGCCATGGTGAGAATAGCCAGAGTTTGGTTGTGGCGCTGGCGTCTGGGCGGTCTTTGAGTGTTCTTTTGCGGCGCTGCCGTCGCCGCACGTTGGCTATTCACGTGTATCGCGATGCCACAATTGAGGTGCGCGCCCCGATTGCGTGCCCGATCGCGACGGTGCTGGATTTCGTGCGTCGGCGCCGAGTTTGGGTTAAGCGGCAGCTTGAGCGGGTGGCGACCTATCCGCCAGCACGAGCATTGCAGTATACGCAAGGTGAACACCATCGTTATCTTGGTGAGTGGATGGTGCTTGCCCTGCGCTCGGGTTCGCCTAGGCAGTGCCGACTAATCGATGGGCGGTTGCTACTCATGTTGCGCGAGCCCAGCGATCCCATGCGGGTCAAGCGGCTTTTGGAGCAATGGTACCGAGATCGAGCGAGCGAAGTCTTTGCCGAGCGCTTAGCGTACTGGAGTGAGCATCCCGTCTATGGAGGGCTAGAGCCGCCGTCGTTAAGGTTGCGGCGTATGTCGCGTCGTTGGGGCAGTTGCTCCTCTCAAGGTGTCATTACCCTCAACACCGGCTTAGTGGAGCAGCGCCTGGAGCTGATCGATTACGTTATCGTCCATGAGCTCTGTCACCTGCGGGTGTTCGAGCACTCGGCCAGATTCTATGCATTGTTGGATAAGGTGTTGCCGGACTGGCGCCGGCGTCACCGAGCTTTGGAGCCAATTTAATATGGGAGCAGGTGGTCGCGTTACGCTGAAACGCGCGCGGCGCGCTTGCGTTCGTGTTCACGCAGGAGCTTTTTGCGCACCCGGATGGCGCTCGGAGTTACTTCCACTACTTCGTCTTGGTCGATGATCTCCAGTGCCTGCTCCAGCGTGAGTCGCAGCGGTGGTGTTAGAATGATGCTCTCGTCGCTGCCGGCGGCCCGGATGTTGGTCAGCTGCTTGGCTTTCAGTGGGTTCACGAGCAAGTCGTTGTCGCGGCTGTGAATGCCGATCACCATGCCTTCGTAGACTTCCTCGCCGGGGCCGATCATCAGCCGGCCGCGCTCCTGGAGATTGAACAGCGCGTAGCCAAGCGCACGGCCACTGGCATTGGAAATCATGGCTCCATTTGAACGCTGTCCGTAGGATCCTGGTTTGACGGGAGCGTAATGATCGAAGACGTGGTACAGCAGCCCGCTACCCGAGGTTGCGCTTAAGAACTGGGTGCGAAAACCGATGAGCCCCCGGGCCGGTATCAAGTAGTCCAGGCGGACGCGGCCCTGGCTGGGGGGATACATATTCTGTAACGCACCACCTCGCGCCCCGAGTTTCTCCATAACAGGGCCCTGGTGGAGTTCGGCTACATCCACGCTCACCCGCTCCCAAGGTTCCTGGCGTTCACCATCGATCTCTCGGACGATCACCTCGGGGCGGGAGACACCGAGCTCGTAGCCTTCACGACGCATATTCTCGATCAGGATGGATAGGTGCAACTCGCCGCGACCGCAGACGCGTAGTTTATCAGGATCCTCGGTTTCCGTTACCCGTAGAGCGACATTGTGTTGGAGTTCGCGCTCAAGGCGCTCGCGGATCTGCGGGGCGGTGATGTAGCGTCCATCGCGCCCAGCAAGCGGTGAGGTGTTCACCTGGAATGTCATGGCGATTGTGGGCTCGTCGACACTCAGCGGTGGTAACGCTTCGACGGCACCCGGATCGCAGAGAGTGTCCGAAATCTGTACGTCTGGCACACCCGAGAACGCGATGATATCACCGGCTTGCGCCGCACTTACTTCGATGCGGTTCAGTCCGAGGAAGCCGAGCACTTGAAGGATGCGGCCTGCACGGCAACCGCCTGTGCGATCAATCACCATTACCGGTCTGTTGGTCCATACGCGCCCGCGCTTGATCCGCCCGATGCCGATAAGGCCCACGTAGCTGCTGTAATCGAGCGCGCTGACTTGCATCTGAAACGGCCCCTCGGGATCGACGGCTGGCGGCGGCACATGATCTCGAATGATTTCGAACAAGGCGGTCATGTCTCCCGTTTGAACGGTCGGTGTTAGGCTCGCATAGCCGTTCAAGGCGGAGCAATAGACCACGGGAAAGTCCAGTTGCTCGTCACTCGCGCCCAGTTCGGCGAACAGATCAAAGGTTTGGTCTAAGACCCAGTTCGGGCGTGCCTGCGGCCGATCGATCTTGTTGATCACTACGATTGGCCGAAAGCCCTGTGCCAGCGCTTTGTCGGTGACGAACCGGGTTTGCGGCATAGGCCCATCGACAGCATCGACCAATAGCAGCACGCTGTCGACCATCGACAACACCCGCTCCACCTCGCCACCGAAGTCGGCGTGCCCGGGGGTGTCGACGATATTGATGCGATGGTTTTGCCACTCGATTGCCGTGTTCTTCGAGAGGATGGTAATGCCGCGCTCGCGTTCGATTTCGTTGGAATCCATGACGCGCTCGGGCAGAGCGCCCCGGTTCTGAAGACTGCCGGAGTCTTGCAGAAGGCGGTCGACCAGGGTCGTTTTACCGTGGTCGACGTGGGCGATTATGGCGATATTGCGAAGTTTTTCGATCACGTCTGATACTGATGAAGTCTGCTGTTCGGCGCGTATGATCGTCGAAAGCGGCTACAGCTGTCGAGTGTTTCGTGCGCAGCCGCGGATCCGCCGATGCTTGTTTCTACAATGATCAAGCGCATACAGATTACCCTTGATGCTATAAAGCTGGCCCACAATCCGTAGGCTTGCCAGAGCGGCGGCACTGGATTGTTCGCAGAGTCACCTGGAAGGTGGATAAAAATGGGCCACCCAGACGCACAGCTTCGGCGGCTGCTGCTTGGGCCTCCGCCCAATTACCTTGATCGGCTTCGATCTGTGCCAGATTGTTATAAAGCACTGCGCTCTGGTCGGTTTGGCGCTCGAGCGCCGCTTCGAGCGCTGCGGCTGCACTCCCCAAGCGTTCAGTTTTGTATAGCGCATTGGCCAGTCCCAGAGCGAGGCGGCCGTCTTTCGGAAACCGTTTTACGCCGGCCTGCCAGCTTGGTAAGGTCGTCATTGGCTCATGCTGTGTTTCCAACTCCGCCAGTAATTGGAACAATCGTGCGGCGGTCGCTGTTGTCGGCAACTCTCCAGGCGGTAGCACGACGATTCCCCAACGCTTCCCGCGCGCCCAGGTTCTCTCGAAGGTCCCGATCGCCACCACGTGCCGGCGCTCATCGCCCGAGCGTAGCACCAGATTGCCGTTTGCCGGTTGAACTCCGACCACCACCGCATAGTGCCAGATTGGATACCAGTCGGGCCCCAGGTTTTGCAATACCAGCACCGGGTGTCCGGCCTCCAACTCGCGCAGTAGTTCGGATAGTTGCGGTGGAATGACATAAGCGAGACGGTGGTTGCTACGCGCGCGGGCCAGGAGTTCGGCCTGTAGTGTGCCTTGTTTGGCCGGAATGTAGAGTTCGGTACTGAGGTGCTGGGGGTCGGCGTTCACCCCGCTCCACCCCAGCACCATGGCCAGCGTGGCCGGGCCGCAATGATAAGCAGTTTGGGGGTAGAACGGCACATCGAACAGTTCGACGGGCGGCATGGTGCGCACGAGGGCCGGCGGTTGCAGACCGTTCTGCGAGGCACATCCGACCAGCGTGAGCAATCCCGCGCATAAAACGGATAATGGCCGTGGCAAGGCCGCTGTCGTTCGGCCAAAATCCCTCATCAATGCACGGTTTTTTTCACGAATGGAAATACGTCCGTGAACCCGAGAATGTCCGTCACCAGCAGCACAAGGAAGACAACGAGCCCGATTCCAACGAGAAAAGTAAGGGTGCTACCGCCTGCTGGCGTATTGTCGATGTGCTTTGCCAGTGTTTTGGCCTGTGCGTCGGACAAGGCGGCCACGCGATCGTGCGCGGCCTGTGGGTCGACGCCCAGCGCAACGAGTTGCGCTTGCACCTCGGCGCGCTCCAACATAGCTTCGATTCTTGCCCGAGCATTGTCGGCAGCCGCGCCGGCGGCTAATGTTTGGGTGCTGACCAGCTTGGCTTGAGCCGCTGGAACGGGTATTGCCGTAAGCGCGAAAACGATCGCGATGAGGCTGCAAAGCCAGCGGAAGCGACGTTGGAGCTCCAGCATAGTTCCCTCCTTGATATCCGGCCTCGGTTAGGTGTATCCCTGTGCGTGCGTATTGCCGATGATCACCGGTGCTGTTTGCCATGACGTTGAGAAGAGCTCACTGACCGCCACGCCGAGGATCAGCCCGTGGATCACTGCTTTATTGCATTGTGCCCAGGGGCCGCGCTCCGAGCGATCTCCGTTCTGCGCCGCTATAATTCTTTCTGCCGCATCTTGCGTGCGGCGTTCGACCTGTACACATTGCTCGTCGCGTGCTGGCGCCGATCAGTTCCATGCTACTCCCCGCAGGCGAGCTGTTTGTCACGCTCGATGAGGGCGTAGGCCGAGTGATTATGAATCGATTCGAAGTTTTCCGAGGCAACGCTATAGGCGAGAATGCGATCGTCGGCCTCAAGGCGCGCCGCCGCCTCGCGCACAATGTCTTCGACAAATTTGGGATTGTTATAGGCCCGTTCGGTAACATATTTTTCATCAGGGCGTTTGAGTAGCCCGTAAAGCTCACACGAGGCGCTGTCCTCGGCGATCTGAATCAGCTCTTCGAGCCAGATGAAGCCGCCGGTGCGTGCACGAATGGTCACGCGGGAGCGCTGGTTGTGCGCCCCTTGTTCGGATATGGACTTCGAGCAAGGGCATAGACTGGTGACCGGCACCAGAACTTCTAAGCTCAGTTCGATGTGATCATCCTGAGTTTCCCCTATGAAGGCCACTTCATAGTCCAGCAGGCTTTCCACGCCGGAGATCGGTGCGCGTTTGCAAATGAAGAAGGGGAAGCGCATTTCTATGTGACCCGATGCCGCTTTCAGGCGCTGCGCCACCTCGCGGAGCATCGCTTTGAACGAGGCGATGGTGATCTCTCGATTATGGCCTTCCAGGATTTCCACGAACCGTGACATGTGCGTGCCTTTGAAGTGATGCGGCAAGTCCACGTACATGTTGAACGTCGCAACGGTATGCTGCTCCTCGCCATTGCGAGCCCGCACCCGGACTGGGTGTCGGATGTCCTTGATACCCACTTTGTTGATCGGAATGCGTCGGGTATCCTGCCGCCCCTGGACATCCTCAATGGGCAGAGTTAGTGCGCCTTTGGTCGCCTCGGCCATGCTTCAGTCTTCCTCTGTATATCGAACGCGAGCGTGCGCGGTTTCCCAGACGGTTACGGCGGTGAGCCGAGCGTGGTGTCCATCAAGCCACACGCGAAGCGCTTGGTAGATTGCGCCAGCCACATGTTCCGCCGTGGGATTGATGCCGGCGAATTCAGGTAAGTCGTTGAGATGGCGATGATCCATCGTTGCAACGATCTGTCGTGTCGCCGCTTTGAGCTCGGCGAAGTCGATCGCCATTCCTAGCCGGTCCAGCTTACGTGCTTCGACTTCTACTTCCACCGACCAGTTGTGGCCATGCAGGTGGCTGCATTTGCCAGGATGGCCCTCCAGAATATGGGAGGCCGAAAAGTCGGTGACTACACTCAGCAGGTAGTGCCCGCTCATGGGTGAATCCTGACTTGCGCGATGGCATATTAGGGTAACGCGGCGGAATCAGCAACGTCAGTGATCGCGCGCTACGATGTATTCAGCGACGCCTCGCAGGCAGTCGGCCTCGGGGCCGAAGTCCCGTAAACTGGCGACGGCATCTTGGCAGAGCTGACGGGCGAAATCGCGCGCCTCGTCGAGTCCGAGCAACGCGGGGTAGGTTGGCTTATTGAGCCGAGCATCGGCACCCTGGCTCTTTCCCAGCCGCGTCTCGTCGCCGATCACATCTAATACGTCATCCTGTACCTGGAAGGCGAGGCCGACGCATTTTGCATAATGATCGAGGCGTTCCAGACAGGCCGTCTCAGCGGTAGTGTCCGCCAACGCACCGAGCATGACGCTGGCGCGGATGAGCGCGCCCGTCTTATGAATGTGCATGTCCTCCAACTCCGGTACTGTAACCTGACGACCCACGGCTTCATAGTCTAGGCTCTGGCCGCCGGCCATACCGCGCGACCCAGCGGCCAAGCTGAGAACGTCGATCATACGTAGGCGCTCCAGGGTCGGCTCAGCCTCCCCATCGGGGCAATGGCTCAACACTCGAAAGGCCAGGCTTTGCAGCGCATCGCCGACGAGAATGGCTGTGACTTCATCGTAGGCACGGTGGCACGTGGCGCGGCCCCGGCGCAGGTCATCGTCGTCCATGGCCGGTAGGTCGTCGTGCACGAGCGAGTAGCAGTGGATGAGCTCCACGGCACAAGCCGGAGCATCCAGGACCTGCCGTGGTAGTCGCAGGGCGTCGCCGGTTGCATAGACCAACAGCGGGCGCATCCGCTTACCGCCGCCGAGCACTGCGTAACGCATGGCTTCGTGCAGCCGGGCCGGATGCGTTTGCGCCGGCGGCAGCCAGCGCTCTAAGGCGGCTTCCACCCGAGCCTGGTACTCAGGCAGGCAACGCTTAAGAACCGTCATGGTTGATCGCCTCGAACGGCATGG
The DNA here is from genome assembly GCA_030433275.1 of Gammaproteobacteria bacterium. GTDB lineage: Bacteria > Pseudomonadota > Gammaproteobacteria > Nitrococcales > Nitrococcaceae > Nitrococcus. Next base: position 33,616 of record JAUILK010000007.1, on the reverse strand, counting down.
TCACGGCGTTTTCATCCTGACCCAGGAGAATTTCGATCTTCTGTTCGGCTTCACGCAGCGCCTTTTGGCAAGCCCGTGTCAGTTCGATTCCCCGTTCGAAGGACTTCAGCGAGTCTTCGAGCGAGAGTTCTCCCGACTCCATGCGGCCGACCAGTCCTTCGAGTTCCTGTAAGGCGTATTCGAAGTCGAACTCGGCATTACTTGGCTGGGTCATGTTGCCTCGCTTGGCGCGGCGAGTGAACGCGCTTAGTGTAACTTGTGACGGTCGGCAACGCACTCGCAGTCGTTTGGGGCACACGATACACTGCCAACTTTGGTCCGAACTGCGCTGGCCGCAGCGACTATTGCAGAGATCGGGAGGGACGCAGTCCGCCGCAAGATGACGAGAAATTATAATGCCGCTTCGATCGAGGTTCTAACCGGGTTGGATCCAGTGCGCCGCCGCCCGGGCATGTACACGGATACCACGCGTCCCAACCATCTGGCCCGGGAGGTGATCGACAATGGCGTCGATGAAGCTCTGGCCGGTTTCGCCGACCGAATCGAGGTCGTGCTACATTGTGACGGGTCACTGTCCGTTAGCGATAACGGTCGCGGTATGCCGGTGGATATCCACCCGGAAGAGGGGTTGCCGGGGGTGGAGCTCATTCTCAGTCGACTGCATGCTGGCGGTAAGTTCTCGCAGCGCAGCTATCAATTCTCCGGTGGCTTGCATGGAGTCGGTGTCTCCGTGGTGAATGCGCTCTCGCGCCGGCTTGAAGTGACGATTCGGCGCGATGGTAAGCAGTGGCGGATGCACTTCGTCGAGGGTGAGAAATGTTCTGAACTTGAGCTGATCGGCGCGCTCAATAAGGCTGAAACTGGTACAACTTTGCGGTTTTGGCCCGATGCCCGGTATTTCGACTCGCCGCGTTTTTCCGTGTCGCGCTTGCAGTACACCCTGCGGGCCAAGGCCGTGCTCTGCCCCGGGCTGCGCGTTCGCTTCTATGACGAGGCGGCGCAGGAAGAGCTCGTTTGGTATTACGAAGATGGCTTGGCGGATTATCTCTGCGATGCGCTGGAGCCGCTCGAGCGATTACCGGAACCACCCTTTCTAGGCCGGATGAGCGCCGCTCAGGAAACTGCGGAGTGGGCGCTCGTCTGGCTGCCCGATGCTGGGGAGGCGGTGCAAGAGAGCTACGTAAATCTGATTCCCACGCCGCAAGGTGGGACCCATGTCAATGGCTTGCGCGCCGGGTTGACAGAAGCGATTCGCGAGTTCTGCGAATTTCGTAATCTGCTACCACGGGGCTTGCGGATCGCACCGGATGATGTTTGGGAGCGGTTGAGTTTTATACTCTCGGTCAAACTCGAAAACCCTCAATTCACCGGGCAGACCAAAGAGCGTTTGTCCTCGCGCGAGTGCGCCGCTTTTGTTTCCGGCGTCGTCAAAGACACATTCAGTCTGTGGTTGAATCAACATATCGCGCCGGCGCAGCAGATCGTCGCGTTGATCATTCAAAATGCCCAGCGCCGGTTGCGCACGAGTAAGAAGGTGGCGCGCAAGCGGGTGACGAGCGGGCCGGCGTTGCCCGGCAAGCTCGCCGATTGCACCAGCCAGGATCTGCGCCAGACCGAGTTGTTTCTAGTGGAGGGGGATTCGGCAGGCGGTTCTGCGAAGCAGGCTCGCTCGCGTGAGTATCAGGCGGTTATGCCCCTGCGGGGCAAAATCCTGAACACATGGGAGGTAGATCCCGCTGAGGTGATGGGCTCGCAGGAAGTGCACGACATTGCCGTTGCTTTGGGTGTGGAGCCCGGTTCGGCGGATCTCTCCCGGTTGCGTTATGGCAAGGTTTGCATCCTGGCTGATGCAGATCCGGACGGTGCGCACATTGCTACGTTGCTCTGTGCTTTGTTCCTGCGCCATTTCCCGGCGCTGGTTCGCCAAGGTCACGTCTATGTCGCCATGCCGCCGCTGTATCGTATCGACGTGGGCAAGCAGACTTTCTATGCCCTCGACAGCGAGGAGCGGCGGGGCATTCTCGATCGTATCGCCGCCGAGAGCAATAAGGCAAAACCGCAAATTACGCGTTTTAAGGGGCTTGGCGAGATGAATCCGAAGCAGTTGCGGGAAACCACCATGGCGGCAGAAACTCGGCGCTTGGTACGGCTTACAGTGGACTCCGAGGATGCCGCCGAGCAGTTGCTGGGCATGCTGCTCGGCCGGCGGGCGGCGGCACAGCGCCGTGCCTGGTTGGAAGCAAAAGGTGATCGAGCCGAGGTGCTGCTTTGAGGCACCGACCGATAGTTAGGCGCCGTGCAAAGGGGTGGACACGAATTGCCTGTACATGATGCCGATTACGAAACCCAGTCGCTGCTGGAATTCACCGAGAAGGCGTATTTGGACTACTCGATGTACGTCATCCTGGACCGGGCGCTACCCCATCTCGGCGATGGTTTAAAGCCGGTCCAGCGTCGCATTGTCTACGCCATGTCCGAACTCGGCATTTCTGCTGCCGCCAAGTATAAAAAATCTGCCCGCACCGTCGGCGATGTGCTCGGAAAATACCACCCGCACGGCGATTCCGCTTGCTATGAGGCTATGGTGCTCATGGCGCAGCCATTCTCTTATCGTTATCCGTTGGTGGATGGGCAGGGCAACTGGGGTTCGGCTGACGACCCTAAGTCGTTTGCGGCCATGCGTTATACCGAAGCCCGGTTGACGCGCTACGCGCAGCTCCTGTTGGCCGAGTTGGGCGAGGGTACAGTGGAGTGGATGCCGAATTTCGACGGAACCTTGGAGGAACCTCGAATTCTACCAGCGCGGCTTCCCAATCTGTTGCTCAACGGCAGTACCGGTATCGCGGTGGGTATGGCCACCGATATCCCGCCGCATAACCTGCGTGAGGTGGTCGCCGCCTGCATTCGCCTGCTCGACCAGCCGGATGCCAGCGTGGCCGACCTTTGTGAAGCGATTTTGGGTCCGGATTTTCCAACTCGAGCGGAGATCATCACTCCGGCCGAAGATATCCGCCACCTCTACGAAATTGGTTACGGTGGTCTGCGCCAGCGCGCATGTTGGGAGCGCGACGGGCTCGATATTGTGATCACCGCGCTGCCCTACCAGGTCTCTGGCAGCAAGGTCCTGGAACAGATCGCCGCACAGATGCAGAACAAAAAGCTGCCTATGGTGGAGGATCTGCGCGACGAGTCCGACCATGATAGCCCCACACGATTGATTATCACCCCGCGCAGCGCCCGAGTGGACGCCGAGCCGCTGATGCAGCATTTGTTTGCTACTACGGACCTGGAGAAGACCTACCGGGTGAATTTGAACGTCATCGGCTTGGATGCTCGGCCACGGGTGCGTAATCTGCGGGAAATTCTGACCGAGTGGTTGTGCTTTCGCACCGAGACGGTACGCCGGCGCTTGCAGTGGCGCTTGGATAAGGTCGAGGCGCGGTTGCATATTCTCAACGGCTATTTGGTCGCATTTCTCAATATCGATGAGGTGATCGCGATCATTCGATTCGAGGACAAACCCAAGCCTATGCTAATGGATCGCTTTGCGCTGAGCGACCGCCAGGCCGAGGCTATTCTGGAGCTGCGCCTACGTCATCTGGCGAAGCTCGAGGAGACCAGGATTCAGGCCGAGCAGGAGGAGTTGCAGCGCGAACGGGACCGGCTCCATTCCATCTTGAGCTCGGAGGCACGGCTGAAGTCACTGATCAAATCGGAGCTGCAAGAGGATGCCCAGAAATACGGCGACCCGCGTTGCTCGCCATTGGTGCAGCGTGACTCGGCCCGCGCGTTGCGCGATACGGAACTCGTGCCGAGCGAGCCTGTGACCCTGGTGCTCTCGCAGAAGGGCTGGATCCGGGCGGCCAAAGGCCACGATATGGATGTGCAGCGCCTGAGCTATAAAGCGGGCGATGGTTATCGTGATGCGGCCATCGGCCGCAGCAATCAACAGGCGGTTTTCCTCGATTCGCAAGGCCGCGCCTATTCTCTGCCGGCTCATACGCTGCCCTCGGCACGGGGCCAGGGAGAGCCGCTGACAGGACGCTTGTCGCTGCCGGGGGGGGGCGAGTTCAGTTACGTGCTGCTCGGCGATCCGGACTCGCTTTGGCTGTTGGCAAGTGATCACGGCTACGGATTTGTTACCCGTCTAGGTAACCTCTACAGCAAGAACCGATCGGGTAAAGCTGCGTTGAGCATCACCGGCGGGGCGGAGGTGCTCAAGCCGGCTCGGGTGTATACGCTGGCCCAGGACCGTCTCGTTGCGATTACTACGGCCGGTCGGCTGTTGGTCTTTCCGCTGCGGGAGGTCCCGGAGCTTGGTAAGGGCAAAGGCAACAAGCTTATCCAGATACCAGCGCCACGGTTGAGTACGCGAGAGGAGGTGGTTGTCGGGGTATTGGCCGTGCCTCCCGAGCGTGCGCTTATCCTGCAGGCGGGTAAGCGTACATTCACACTGCACCCAAGTGATCTGGAGCGCTATTTCGGCCAACGAGGCCGTCGTGGAGACGCTCTCCCGCGAGGGTTTCAGCGGGTTCAGCACCTATGGGTGGGTGGTGACGAAAACCTCTAGCAGCCGCGGCGGTTCTTCGGTCGCCGCCCTCGTTGTATGAGACGGCGCGGATTAGATCACCATGCCGCTGAAATCGTAGTTCATCTCCGGGGCTGGCTCATGCAGAAAATGGCCTTGGACCAAGTCCACCTTATATTGCCAGAGCGTCGCGAGTGCGGTGGCCTCCTCGAGAAAGCCGGCGATGATTTGCTTGTCCATGGTGTGGGCGGTATCAACGATTTGTCGAAGCTTGCGTTGGGTTTCCACACTATTCGCGAGATCGACGCATAGACTGCGGTCGAGTTTCAGATAATCGGCTGGGATGTGTTGGAGCAGCTGAAAGGAGTTGAGCTCGCGGCCGAACTGATCCAAGGCAAAGCCGCAGCCAAGATCCTTGGCCCCTTGATAGAAGGCCTTTGCCTGCTTGAGTTGGGTCATTGCCACTGATTCGCTGAGTTCGAATACGAGGCTCGTGGCCCCCACGTCCAGGCGCTCCAACTCAGAGGTAAGAAACGGCAAGAATTCCGGGTCGCCGAGGGTGCAGCCAGTGATTTTGATGAACACGTTGGGCTCATGCCCAGCTGCGTGGCGCTGGGCGATCGCAGTGAGCACGGTTCGCGTCAGCCAACGATCGATGGCCGGAGTTAGGCCGCATTGATCCGCAAACGGCATGAAATCGCGCGGCGCTAAGAATTGACCGTTATCGTCGCTCAATCGCATGCGCGCTTCATAGCGCTCAGTTTGATCCCCGGATAGTGAGACCATTGGCTGGTATACGAGATAGAAAGCTTCATCGGCGAGTGCGTGTTCGATCCGGCTCTTCCAGTCACTGCCGCTCTCGTTCCCACTGTGCTCGGCGGTGGCATGAAGGTGGACGCGGTTGCCTCCTTCAAGGCGCGCTGCTTCGCTCGCCTCGGCGGCCAGGTTGATGGCCTGGGGGGCGGTGGCCATGCCTTCACTTAGCATTGCAATGCCGATGCTGCAAGATTTTGTTATCGTGCGGTTGCCGATCTCCGAGACATGTTCCCCGATGCTTTGGCGTAGCGCCTCGGCCAACCCAATCGTGTCGTGAACGGTACGGTTCGGCAGCAGAATGGTAAATACGGTATCCGCATAGTGCGCGGCTACGTCGTCTTCGCCGGTCTGCCCTTCGATGAGCCTGGCGATGTCGTTGAGGACGAGTTCCACCGACGTGACCCCTAAGCTCGTATGGGTAGCCTCTAAATTATCGGTCTGGAGGTAGAGCAGTCCCAAGCTCTTTCCATCGCCTGCGATGGTCCGCTCGGCGAGGCTCCGATCGAGTTGCTCGAGGAAATATTTTCGGTTGAACAAGCCGGTTAGCATGTCGCGGCGGCTGAGGCTGGCCAATTCCTGCTCCAGTCTGGTGTCTTTGTTGCGCATGAGGATCTGGGTGCACGGTTCGCCGTCGATGTTGGCGCCGGAGAAATGCATGATCACTGCTTGGGTTTCTCCTTCGGGGCCACGGATGTTTATCTCCAGGTGGTCTTCGTTGTGTTTCCCCTGGCTGTAGCGCCGCAAGAAATCTTTGAAGTGGATCTGATCCTCAGTGGCGATCAGATCGAGGATGGGCATGCCCTCGATGGCTTCGCCACGAGCCATATCGAACCGCTCTAGGTAGGCTGCATTGGCGTAAATATGCATTCCCTCGTGGACGTAGGCGATGGCATCCCGGGAGTTATCCAGCAGAGCATGGCAACGTCGCTCAGTCTCGCGCAGTGCGGTTTCGAGCTGGCGTAGCCGGCGGCGCTCGCGGAGGTTTTGGAACTCTCGCTCGATCACTAAGCGGAAGTGCTCGGCATCGCCTTTATCGACCAAATCTGCCGCACCAATGCGCATCACCTGAAGGCGCAGTTCCGGATCAGGGCGCTCGTTGAGGACGAGCAACGGGGCATCTCGGTCGGATTGCAATGCGATTTGGGCTGCGCTCTCCAGGGGCAGTTGTTCCAACTGCGACGAGCAGATAAACAGATCATGGTCGCGTTCGGATAGCGCTGTCTGCAGCGTCTCTTCATCCTCTATCGAGGTGGCGCGCACGGCGAAACCGGCATTGCGCAGGACATTGATCAGGTGTTCGGCGTCATTACGTGATTCTTCGGCAATTACCAGCCGCAGCAGGTTTTTTTCGGTTGTCATCCCTTATCCTGAACTCTCTGGCCACCCATTGTCATTCATGCTGTGGGCACAATTCGTTCGGTGCCGCCTGCTCCGCTTCCAAGAGATCGCTGCAGCGGAATTCGAGCTGCACATAATGTGCGGTGGTATCGAGCTCACGGCTGAGTTCCACTACGGTCTCGCGCTGTCCGTACCGCATCCGCGCTCGCCGCTGCGTTACATAGTGGCGTCCCGGTGCGATCAACGTCGCCGGTTGATCGTTCGCCGTGACGGCCGGTAGCAAGAGCCCCCATTCCAAGGGGCCAAATCGGTAATCCGTGTGCTCGGTCCGCAACTGGATGGGGCTTGGGTTCGACGCCAGGATTTGCACGCCAACCTGAAGCGTTTGCTCCGGTAGTACGCGCATCCAGCGGATCGCGCCCAGTTGCCAAGGCGGTTTGCGATCTGTCATCTCCCGCATGGCGATGAGTTCGCCCACACGAGCGCTCGAGTTTTGCTGCGGTCCCGAGACGAGGCAATAACCACCGGCGCTGACGTTGATCAGGCTCCAGTCGAGGATCTCTTCGTGGCGGAGCTGGTGGGGTTGGTCATGTATGTGGTGCTGCGGCTCTTGCGGTGTTGCGTCCAGCAGATCGGTCGGATAGATCAGATCCCAAACGTCCTGTGTTCCGTGATTAGCCGAGCGCGTGTTGCGGCATTGAAATCGGTCATGCGTTGGGTCGATCGTTTCGATATCCTGGCCGATCTCACGGGACAGCGCGTGATGGATTGCCGTCAATCCAAGGACCGCCTGGAGCCGCGCCGTGATTTTCATGCGCGATTGGCGCCGCCGATTTGCCACCGCGCCTAGGGCTAGCGAGAGGCGATGGGAGAGCTCCGGATGGATATCCGCCAGCGGCTTACGCCGCCAAAACGTCCGCTTGGCTGTGGTGGAGAACTCCCGCTCGATGAGCCGTAGTAGCTCATCAGTAAGCACAAGCCTATCCTGTGGTCCAGCCGAACTTGTCGGGTAGGGTTGCGGCGGTGCGTCCAAAGCATGCGGGACGCAGAACAGCGCTTCGCTAGCCGCCGGGTCTGCCGGTGTTACGAGCCGTGCGGCCGCGGCCCATTGTCCGAGCAGCCGATACGCATCTAAAATTTCACTGTAATGCATCCGCTGTGGGCCTGCGGCGGCAAGTAGCACCACCTGCCGATAGGCGCGTCCGGGCGTGCTGCGCCGGTGCGGGCTGGCAAGTTGTGAGTCGGTTACTCGCTGTTCGCTGAGCCCGGTTTCCTCGGCGATGGCATAGAGGGTGTGCAGTCGGCGCCAAGTATCCGCAGGGGGTGTTTGATAGACGGTCCAGCTCTCGAGCAAAACCCGGGAGCGGTAGCGGATAGCTCGATCAAGCGCGCAGCCTAGGCGATGGCGGTGGCCAAACGCGGGGCGAAATTGAGGGGGAGGCGTCTCGACTAAGATCTCATAGCCCAACGCCATTTCTTGCAGCAGCAGCAGTGCAAGTGTGACGATGCGCTTGGGCTTGGGGCGCAAGGGAAGAGCGCGACCCAGATATTGTCTGCGCAGCCCATTGCCGATATAGCAAACGATCTCACGGAGCTGTTCTAGGTAGCGCAGCCGCAGCCTCGGGTGCAGCTTCTGGCGATTGCAAGTGTGTAGTGACTCGTATACGGCGCGGCTGGTAATGCCTAGATTAGCAACGGGAAGATTCTGCAGCCAAATTTTCACCGACTGGGGCCGATAATCGAAGCTGCCTGGGCTCGCCGATTCTTGCTGTGGTATCGGAAGGTGGTTGGCCGTCGAGTGTTTCATAGCGTTCCTTTCGCTTGGCTCGGTGCCGTTCGGGCGTCTTCCCTGTTCGCAGCTTAGCGATAGGCATGGACTGCCGCCCCATTCAGTTTGAACGTCGTGCTTAGGGTGGCAGCCAACGCTTGCCCGGCGCGCCTTCGATCTCTTGTACTAGCCTGGGTACTAGGTATCCCGGCAGCCATGCAGCCATCTGCCGGTGCAGCTCACGGGCGCGATTTTGCGTAATCGCAAAATGACGGGCGCCCGCAACTCGATCGAGCACGTGAAGGTAATAGGGTAATATTCCGTTATCGAACAACCGCTGATGGAGCATCGTCAGCGCCCTTGCTTCGTCATTGACTCCCCGCAGCAACACCGTTTGGTTGAGCACGGTGACTCCGGCATCGCGCAAGCGCTTTACCGCGCTCGCCACCGCTGCGTCCAATTCGTTGGCATGGTTGGCATGTACCACCATGACCGGTTGCAACCGGCTGCCCGCAAGCCACTTGATCAGTTCGTCCGTGATCCGTGCGGGCAGCACTACGGGTAGGCGAGTGTGTATTCGCAGACGCCGGATATGGGGAATATCGGCCAACTGGGTAACGAGTTGAGCCAAGCGGCGGTCCGTTAGAGTCAAGGGATCCCCACCGCTTAAGATGACTTCTTCGACTTCGGGATGCTGGGCGATATAGCGCAGAGCGGGGCGCCATCGCTCGGTCGAAGCGTTTGCTTGGTCATAAGGGAAGTGCCGGCGGAAACAGTAGCGGCAGTTGATGGCGCAGGCACCGGTGGTAATCAACAACACTCGACCATGATATTTGTGCAACACGCCCGCGCCTTTGGAGGCACTCAGATCGCCGACCGGGTCGGCAACAAAATCGGGTGCGGGAGTCAGTTCCACTGTGAGGGGAAGCACCTGACGCAACAGAGGGTCTTTGGGGTTGCCGCGCTCCATGCGCGCGACATAGCTATGCGGCACGCGCAGCGGAAACTGTCGACAGGCCCGTCGGGCAGGCTCCAATAGAGAGGAGGGCAGCTCCAGCAAACGCACCAGTTCCGCCGGATCACGAACGGCCCGCGCCATTTCCTGCTGCCAGGAAAGGCGGGTGATGGCGGGCGGTACCGCGAGTGAGGACCCACTCATAGCAATTATTCTAACAGCCGTGGTTTTCCGTTAGTATTCGCGCTTCGGGACGTGCAGAGCAAGTGCAGGTCCATCGAACGCCCAGAACAGTATCTGAATTTCAGCGCCAAGCAGGGGTTTCATGGCCAGTTATACCACCAGCCAGTTCAAGGCGGGACTCAAAATTCTACTCGACGGTGATCCTTATACCATTGTTGAGAACGAGTTCGTAAAGCCTGGCAAGGGTCAGGCCTTTAACCGTGTCAAAGTACGCAATCTGCGCTCTGGCCGAGTGGTCGAGCGGACGTTCAAATCCGGTGACAGCGTTGAAGCCGCGGACGTGGTCGAGACGGAGATGCAATATCTCTACACGGATGGCGAATTCTGGCATTTCATGAAGCCGGATAGTTTCGAACAGTACGCGGCCGGCCAAACTGTGATTGGCGACGGGGCCAAATGGCTCAAAGAGCAGGATTTGTGTAAGGTCACGCTCTGGAATAATGAGCCGCTCTCGGTCGAGCCGCCCGCGCACGTCAATCTTGCCGTGGTCGAGACCGACCCCGGCCTGCGCGGCGATACCAGTGGGGGTGGGGGCAAGCCTGCAACCCTGGAAACCGGCGCGGTGGTGCAGGTGCCGCTGTTCATTGAGGAGGGTGAGCTGGTACGGGTCGATACCCGTAGCGGAGCGTACATCTCCCGCGCCAAGGAGTGAGCTGCGCAAGTGCGTGACGATTGGCGCCCTTCGGCGAGTCGCAACGCCTTGCGCCAGCGGGCGAATATCCTTGCAGCCATACGCGGTTTTTTCGCCGAGCGTGAAGTATTGGAGGTGGATACGCCCTGTCTGGCTAGCGCCGGCGCAACGGATCCGAACGTGCCGAGTTTCTATGTCGCTTGTGGCGGTCCAGGTGCGCCACCGGAGGGGCGTCTGTGGCTACAGAGTTCGCCTGAGCATGCCATGAAGCGTCTGCTCGCGGCAGGCGCCGGACCAATCTACCAGATCACGCATGCTTTTCGCGCCGGCGAGCGTGGGCGGCTGCATAATCCCGAATTTGCCTTGCTCGAATGGTATCGGCCCGGCTGGGAACAGCACGCGCTGATGGACGAGGTGGCGGATTTGTGCCGGTACTTGCTGGGTGATTGTGCGGTTGAACGGCTGACCTATAGACAGGTGTTTCGCGCTCACATCGGTATGGATCCCCTCGAGGCGCCTCGGCAAGCGTTGGAGGCAAGTGCTGGCGGGCTCGGTTTCGGCCGCGCCGCCTTGAGAACCCTTGATCGGGATGGGCTGTTGGACCTTCTGTTGAGTCATCGGGTCGTGCCGGCGTTGGGAAGCGGCCGGTTGACGTTTGTTTATGACTTCCCGGCGTCGCAGGCGGCGCTGGCCCGTTTGCGTCCGGATGATCCTCGAGTCGCCGAGCGCTTCGAGTTGTTCAACAACGGTGTCGAGCTTGCCAACGGCTACCATGAACTCACCGACGCGTCCGAGCAGCGTCGGCGCTTCGAGCGCGAGCGCGCTACTCGCGCCCATCTGGGTTTGCCACTGCCGGATGCCGATGCGCGCCTTTTGGCCGCCATGGAGGCTGGGTTGCCACCCTGCGCTGGGGTGGCCCTCGGCTTGGATCGACTGGTTATGCGCGTTTGCGGGGTTCGGCACATCGATGAGGTGATCGCCTTCCCGATCGAGCGCGCCTGAATGCGCGGCTCGGTTGGTTGTGTCGTTTCAAACATTTCGGAAGCGGCCCAATACCTGACCCATGCGTACCGGTTGTGCGGCGGTCAGCGCGTCCTGCCAACTGATCTGGTCGGGTCCGAACAGTACGATCACAGTTGACCCCATGTTGAAACGGCCCAGCTCTTCGCCCCGTGCCAGCCGATATCTGGATGGCGGATAGTGCCAGCGCCGCAACTGGCGGCCACGGGGCGGGGTCACCACGCCGGCCCAGACGGTCTCGATGCTCGCGACACAGATCGCCCCCACGAGAATTACGGCGAGTGGACCGTGTGCGGTATCGAACAGGCTGACCACCCGTTCGTTGCGGCTGAACAAGCGCGGTATTGTGCGCACGGTGTGGGGGGCTACGCTGAATAATCGGCCCGGAACATGGATCATGGTGCGTAGCTCGCCAGCGGCTGGCATGTGTACCCGATGGTAATCCCGTGGGGAGAGATACACCGTTACGAAATGGCCGCCCTGAAAGCGTGCCGCTAGTCGATTATCGCCATCCTCGCTGCCGAGGAGTTCGCCTACACTGAAGCGGCGTCCCTTGGCCTGTAAGAGGTGTATACCGTCAATTTGGCCGATTTCGCTGATTGTACCGTCGGCCGGGCAGATAAGCGTCGCAGGATCTTCCGGCAAAGGGCGGGCATCGGAACGCAGTGCCCGGGTAAAAAAGCTGTTGAAATCCGGGTACGCTGTTGTATCGGGTTCCTTTGCTTCCTCCAAATTCACTTGGTAAGCCCGTACGAACCAGCGTATAAGCGCATTTTTCCAATGTTTGTTGCGTGCTCGGGTGGCATGCAGCACAAGGCGTGAGAGGGCGTGTTGCGGCAGTGGGTAGAGCGGCAACGCCTTGAGCCAGTCGCTCAGAGTGGCCCGTTTGGGTTTCGCGGCGTTCAAAATGCGTTGTATTGGTCGTGAGCCGATGAGATTGGACATGGCGGCGGATTATCACATAGGCCCACGGATTGCGCATTAGCCGTGAGCTCGGATTGAGTGGGCGCAGCGCGTTGCTCTGCAAAAGGTCTGTGCACGCAGTTAGCTTTATAAAGAGATGGTAGAGACAAATGTCGGGCAATACTTTCGGCAAATCCTTTACGGTGACCACATTCGGCGAGAGTCATGGGCCGGCGCTTGGCGCGATCGTCGATGGTTGTCCTCCAGGTTTGGCGCTTAGCGAGGCGGATCTACAGAGGGATCTCGATCGGCGCAAGCCGGGGACTTCCAGGCATACCTCACAGCGCCAAGAGCCCGATCGAGTAAGCATTCTCTCGGGTGTGTTCGAGGGGCGCTCCACCGGGACGCCCATCGGGCTGGTGATCGAAAACGCCGATCAACGGTCCAAGGATTACGCCAAGATCAAGGCGAGTTTTCGTCCAGGTCATGCGGACTATACCTATCAGCAGAAGTACGGCGTGCGCGATTATCGCGGCGGAGGGCGGTCCTCGGCCCGGGAGACCGCGATGCGTGTGGCCGCGGGAGGCATCGCCCGGAAGTATTTGGCGGAGCGGCTGGGTGTTCGTATCCGCGGCTACTTAGCGCAGCTCGGGCCGATCCGCCTGGAGCTGCAAAATTGGGATGCGGTGGAGGCAAACCCCTTCTTTTGTCCCGAGCCTGAGCGCTTACCGGAGTTGGAGCATTACCTGGATGAACTGCGCCGCAAAGGTGATTCGGTCGGTGCGCGGGTAACTGTTGTGGCGGAGAATGTGCCAGTAGGGCTTGGAGAGCCGGTCTTCGATCGCCTGGATGCTGAAATAGGTCGAGCCCTGATGGGAATCAATGCGGTAAAGGGTGTCGAAATCGGAGCCGGTTTTGCGGCGGTGGAGCAGCTTGGAAGTAGCCATCGCGATGAGATTACGCGGGCGGGGTTTTTGTCGAACAATGCCGGTGGCATATTGGGCGGGATTTCCACCGGTCAGGATATTGTCGCTAGCATCGCCCTCAAGCCGACTTCCAGTATCCGCGTTCCCGGGCGTTCCGTGAACACGCGCGGCGAGCCCGAGGAGGTGGTGACTACCGGTCGGCACGACCCGTGCGTAGGTATTCGCGCCACGCCCATCGCCGAGGCCATGCTCGCCTTGGTGCTCATGGATCACTATCTGCGCCACCGCGCACAGTGTGCCGATGTGCATGGAGTCACGCCGGTCATCCCAAGCGGCCATGGCGGTTGATTTCACGGGTACGGCGGTAACGCCGTACTGGCGGTTGGCGGCATTTTATTTTTTCTTTTTCGCTGTGGTTGGAGGGTTGGCGCCCTATTGGGGCGCTTATCTGCGCTCGCTGGGGTTTGGTGCCCCCGCGATCGGTGAGCTCATCGCCATACTCTATGCCACCAAGATTATCGCACCCAATATTTGGGGGTGGTTGGCGGACCGCAGTGGGCGACGTATGGCAACGGTGCGCTTCGCCTGCCTCATGGCTACGGTGGCTTTCGCCGGCATGCTGTTTGGCCAAAGCTATGGATACCTCGCACTGTTAATGGCACTGTTCGGTTTTTTCTGGAACGCGGCGCTGCCTCAGTTCGAGGCCAATACCATGAACCATCTGGGGGCAAACGACCATTACTACAGCCGTATTCGGTTGTGGGGTTCGATGGGTTTCATCGCTGCGGTGACAGGACTCGGGGAGCTCACTGACCGCATGGGTCTGCAAGTCGTACCTTGCGCGCTGCTGCTGCTGGTTACCGTATTGGCCGTCGCGAGTTTGGTAGCGCCGAGTGCATCGGCGCAGTGCGGTGACGCGTATCACGAGCCGTTTCGGCGAATTTTGCTACGGCCCAATGTTCTAGGTTTTCTGGTGGCCTGCTTTCTGCTCCAAGCAAGCCATGGTCCTTTTTATGCCTTCTACAGTATTTATTTGGCCGACCACGGCTATAGCGGGGCGGCGATCGGCGTTCTTTGGGCATTGGGGGTTCTCGCCGAAATCATGGTGTTTCTGAAGATGCACCGCTGGTTGCCGCAGTTCGGTCCGCGCCGTCTGATGACTGCGGCGCTGGTGCTGGCGGTGGTGCGTTGGACTCTCGTCGGTGCTTTTCCGGATTGGATCTCGCTGCAGAGCCTGGCGCAGTTTCTGCACGCGGGTACCTTCGGCGTTTACCATGCGGTGGCGATCACGCTAATCAACCGTTTTTTCACAGGCCCTAACCAGGGACGCGGTCAAGCGCTCTACAGCAGTCTGACCTTCGGTGCCGGAGTCGCCTCCGGCAGCCTTGCCAGCGGTTATCTTTGGTCGACTTTCGGTGCGGCCCCGACCTGGTATATGGCCGCCGCGCTGGCTGCTGCTGGTGCGGTGCTCGTCTCCCGCAGTCTGCCGCAGGGTGGCTGGGTGGTTAGCCTGCCAGGTCAGCGTTCAGTATAATAGAACTCTATTTGCAAGCTCTTGCCTCTCGGAAAGCACCGCTGATGCCTCGAACCGGCCGGGTTCCAGTCGCTGTAATGCTTTATCCAGTTGCATAACAGGGGTGCCGTATGGTCGCCGCAACTCTTTACGACAAGCTTTGGGATGCCCATGTCGTGCGCGACACCGCAGATGGTACCTCGCTGCTCTATGTCGACCGTCATCTGGTGCACGAGGTCACCTCGCCGCAAGCGTTCGAGGGAATGCGGCTCGCTGGGCGCAGACCCTGGCGATCGGCTGCCAATTTGGCGGTGGCGGATCACAATGTGCCTACTCTCAACCGCGACCGAGGAATTGCGGACCCGGTCTCACGGTTGCAGGTGGAAACGTTGGACCGTAACTGCACGGAATATAAAATCGTCGAATTTCGCCTCGCCGATTCGCGGCAGGGCATTGTCCATGTTGTCGGGCCTGAGCAGGGCGCCACGCAGCCGGGTATGACCGTGGTCTGTGGCGATTCCCATACCTCGACGCATGGCGCGCTGGGCGCGCTTGCCTTCGGCATTGGGACTTCCGAAGTCGAGCATGTGCTCGTTACTCAGACCCTGATTCAGTCCCGATCCAAGCGCATGCTGGTGAGGGTGACGGGGCAACTCGGCACCGGGGTGAGCGCCAAGGATTTGGCGCTGGCATTGATCGGCCGGATCGGTACGGCCGGAGCGACCGGTTATGCTATCGAATTTGGCGGTACGGCCGTACGTGCCCTGTCGATGGAGGGGCGCATGACGGTGTGTAATATGTCGATCGAGGCGGGCGCGCGCTGCGGGTTGGTGGCGGTGGACGATGCCACGATCGAGTATATGCGCGATCGACCTTTCGCACCGCGCGGCTCGATGTGGGATCGTGCTGTTGCTTACTGGCGTACGCTGGTGAGTGAGCCGGATGCGGTGTTCGATCGGGTGGTGGAACTCGATGGTGCCGAAATTGTGCCGCAGGTCACCTGGGGGACTTCGCCCGAAATGGTGGCGGAGGTGGATGCTCACGTTCCGGATCCGGCCGCTGAGCGCGATCCCACTCGGCGTACCGGTATGGAGCGCGCGCTTGCCTACATGGGGCTTGAGCCGGGATTGCCCATAACGCGCATCCGTCCGGACAAGGTGTTTATCGGTTCTTGCACTAACTCGCGCATCGAAGATTTGCGCTCGGCCGCCGCGGTGGTGCAAGGGCAACGCGTGGCGGACACTATCAAGCTGGCGCTGGTCGTGCCCGGCTCCGGGCTGGTCAAACGCCAGGCCGAGGACGAAGGGTTGGATCGAATTTTTCAGGCAGCAGGCTTTGAGTGGCGGGAGCCGGGCTGTTCGATGTGTCTGGCGATGAATGCGGATCGTTTACAGCCCGGTGAGCGTTGTGCCTCGACCTCGAACCGCAATTTCGAGGGGCGTCAGGGCCATGGTGGCCGGACCCATTTGCTGAGTCCGGCCATGGCCGCCGCGGCTGCCATCACCGGGCATTTCGTCGATGTGAGGAAGCTTTAATATGCAGCCGCTCACTCGGTTCGAGGGTATCGTGGCGCCCATCGATCGCGCTAATGTGGATACGGATGCGATCATTCCCAAGCAGTTTTTGAAGTCGATCAAGAGAACTGGCTTTGGTCCCAATCTTTTCGACGAATGGCGTTATCTGGATCACGGTGAGCCTGGGCAGGACTGTGCCCGGCGGCCGAAAAACCCGGAATTCGTGCTTAATCAACCACGCTATCAGGGCGCTCGCATTTTGCTGGCACGGCGTAATTTCGGTTGCGGCTCCTCTCGCGAGCACGCTCCATGGGCGCTTGCGGACTATGGCTTTCGGGTTCTGATTGCACCGAGCTTTGCCGAGATCTTCTATAACAACTGCACTAAAAACGGAATTTTGCCGGTGGTCCTCGGAGAGGAAGTCGTGGAGCAACTGTTCCGGGAGGTCGCCGCGACTATCGGTTACACGCTGACAGTGGATTTGCCGAGTCAATCCGTAGCCACTCGCACGGGTGAGGTGTTTGATTTCGAGGTCGATGCTTTCCGCAAGCAGGCCTTGCTCGATGGGCTCGACGAGATCGGGCTGACACTCCAGCACGCCGCCGAGATCCGGGCCTATGAGATGCGCCGCCGCCGCGAGGCCCCCTGGCTGTTTCAGGCACCCGATATATGAGCCAGACACAGGAAAGCGCTTGCGTATGACGGCCAAAATCGCAATTCTCCCGGGCGATGGAATCGGTCCCGAGATCGTCGCCGAGGCGATAAAAATCATCGGCTGCTTGCGCGAGTACTATGGTTTTCAGGTGGAGCTGGAAGAAGCCCAGATCGGTGGGGCGGCGGTCGATGTCAGCGGTGAACCGTTGCCGGAGGCGACGTTGCGCCTCGCCCGTCAGGCCGACGCGATCCTGTTGGGAGCGGTCGGCGGGCCAAAGTGGGAGACCCTTGAGCGGCGGTGCCGACCGGAGCAAGGGCTGCTCGCCATCCGCTCGGCGCTTGGCCTGTTCGGCAATTTGCGCCCCGCCATCCTCTATGCCGAACTGGCTGGAGCCTCGACCCTGCGGCCCGAAATTGTAGCGGATTTGGACATTTTGATTGTTCGGGAATTGACCGGGGGGATTTATTTCGGTGAGCCACGCGGGGTGCGGACCCTCGGCACGGGTGAGCGTGAGGCATACAATACGCTCCTCTACCGGGAATCGGAAATCGCGCGCATCGCGCGGTTGGCGTTCGAGATCGCCGGTAAACGCGAGGGCCGCCTATGCTCAGTGGACAAGGCAAATGTGCTGGAGTCGAGCGGGCTTTGGCGCGAAGTGCTCACGCAGTTCTCGGGCGAATACCCTCAGGTCGAGCTCTCGCATCTCTACGTGGACAATGCGGCGATGCAACTGGTGCGTGCACCGAAGCAGTTCGATGTCATAGTCACCGGTAATCTGTTCGGGGACATCCTTTCGGACTGTGCCGCCATGCTGACCGGCTCCATCGGTATGTTGCCATCGGCGGCGCTGGACGAACAGGGCAAGGGGATGTACGAGCCGGTCCACGGTTCGGCGCCGGACATCGCCGGGCAGGATGTGGCCAATCCGATCGCCACCATCCTCTCAGTGGCGATGATGCTTCGCTACAGTCTTAACCAAGCGAAGCTGGCCGAGCGGTTGGAAAGCGCAGTTCGGCGTGTGCTTGCCGAGGGTCACCGCACGGCGGATATCTATACGGCCGGAACACGTCGGGTGGGGACTCGGGAGATGGGCGATGCGATTACCACCGCATTGCGTATGGCAGCATCCTCCTGATCGTCGGGATGGCCGTTACTTTGAAAAGCAAAGCGACAAGGTAGCAGCTTTATGAAACGTGTTGGATTCGTCGGTTGGCGTGGCATGGTGGGCTCGGTTCTCCTGCAGCGAATGCGTGAAGAACACGATTTCACGGCCATTGCGCCTGAGTTTTTCTCCACTTCCCAGGCTGGCCAGCCTGCACCGGATGTAGGTTGCGAGGCGCCCATAGTCAAGGATGCCTATGATTTGCGTGCCCTGTCCGCGCAGGATGTCATCATTACGTGCCAAGGTGGGGTCTATACCGAGCCCGTCTATCGCGGGCTGCGCGCGGCCGGTTGGAATGGCTATTGGATCGATGCTGCCTCCACACTGCGCATGCAGGAAGACAGTGCAATCATTTTGGACCCCATCAACCGGGCGGTCATCGACCGGGCCCGCGAAGCCGGGATCAAGACTTTCGTGGGCGGCAATTGCACAGTGAGCTTGATGCTAATGGGTATCGGTGGTTTGCTGCATCATGATTTGGTGGAGTGGATCAGCCCGATGACCTACCAGGCAGCTTCAGGTGCCGGGGCGCAGCATATGCGGGAGCTGATCCAGCAAATGGGTTTCTTGCATGGTGCCGCCCGTGTGTTGCTGGATGATCCAGCAAGAGGGATTTTGGAGATTGATCGAGCCATCTCTGAGGCGCTGCGTAGCGAGGATTATCCGCGCGAGCATTTTGGTGTTCCGCTCGCCGGCAACCTGATTCCGTGGATTGATCGGGCGATGGATTCCGGGCAATCCCGCGAGGAGTGGAAGGCCGGTGCTGAGACCAATAAAATTCTCGCTCGTCAGGCGAGTCCTGTTCCCATTGACGGTGTATGTGTGCGCACTGGCGCGATGCGTTCACATTGCCAAGCTTTGACGATTAAGCTGCGCAGGGATGTGCCCATCAATGATATTGAGGAGATTCTGGCGCAGGCGAATGATTGGGTGCGGGTGGTGCCTAACGAGCCTGAGGCCTCGCAGTGCGCGCTTACCCCCGCGGCTGTGACGGGTACACTCACCGTGGCGGTGGGTCGGTTGCGCAAACTCGCTATGGGGCCGCAATATTTAACGGCTTTTACCGCTGGCGACCAACTTCTGTGGGGTGCGGCCGAACCACTGCGGCGTATGCTGCGGATCCTGCTCGAAGACTAAACGGCGTCTGAGTCTGCTCCAGTTCATCGGGTTGTCCGGTGACCGTCTTTCAGATCCCCTATCGGTTGTCAAAGCTGCGAACCAGGTCGAAGTTTTCGGCCGGTTAATACGGCATAAAGGCAATCGAAACTCCGCTTGCTGGGTACGTCAAAGACAGCGCAGCGCCCACGGCTGGAATGACGGACAATAGGGGATTTTAATGGATCGGAAGCTGGCATCCGCCTTGATGATCGTGTTGATGGGGGCCCCGCCGTCGACTACGGCATTGGGTCTCGGTAAGCTCGATGCAAATTCCGCCTTGAATGAACCGTTGTTAGTCCGGATTCCGCTGCTATCGATAGAAGAGAAGGACGCCGCTTCGCTCCGTGTCTCTTTGGCTCCGCCGGCTGCCTTCGAGCATGCCGGTTTGGCACGCCCCTTTTACCTTTCCAGGCTAAAGTTCGAAATCAAGAAAGAGGCTGGGCAGCACTATATCCTCATCTCGACCGAGCAACCCATCAAGGAACCATTCCTGGATTTTCTGCTCGATGTGCGTTGGCCGGAAGGTAATCTTCAGCGTGAGTATACGGTGCTGTTGGATCCACCGCGGTACTCTGCAGCCGGAGCCTCTGCCACGGAGCAGAGTGATTATGCGAGTGCCACCCAGGCAAGAGCGCAGAATGCGCCGCCCCGGACGCCGCAGGCCGCTGTCATTGGTGAATGGACAAGCCGGTCAACTCGCTATGGTCCTGTGCGAGCCAACCAGACACTCTGGGGCATTGCTGGTGAGGTTCGCTCATCCCATTCAGTCACCGTCTATCAGACGATGCAAGCGATCTTGCTCGCCAACCCGGAGGCGTTCATTGATGGCAACATCAACGCCATAATGCAAGGGTCGGTGCTGCGTGTGCCGCCACACGTTGAGATTGCCAGTATCGATGTCCACCAAGCGGCGCTGCAAATGCAGGAGCAACTCTCTCGTTGGGAGAGGAATCATTCGGGTGGAGGTGCTGAGGCGTTATCGGTACAAGCCAGTGTCCAGGATGCCCCTATGGAACGAGGTAAAGACGGGAGGGTTGGGGCGCCCAATTCAGCAACCTCGTTAGTGAAGGGCCGTTTGCAAGTGCTGGCTGCCCCCCAGGATACCGAAGCGCAGGCGAGCGCTTCGCTTGCCGATCAGGCGTTGGCGCCGACGCAGCAGAACATCCTGCGGCTGCAGCAGCAACTTGCCCTGGTGGCAGAGCGCAACGCTAATTTGGCATCCGCTAACGAGCAACTCCAACAGCAGACGAATTCGCTTAAAAAAGAGTTGATTAGCCTAGAAAGTATTGTCAATTTGCCGTTCGATGAAGCTGTTCCATTGCCTATGACCGAACCCGCACGGGAATCGAAGGGTGAACCGGAAAGCGAGACACAGCACACAAGTGCTGTCGACACGGGCAGCGAGAGCGGTTCCGGGATGCCGCCGTCCAGTCACCAGGAAACGGCCGAGTACGCGGTCGACGGCGGGGGGAAAGCGGTGTCTGGTAGAGATGGATCGGGCGGATCGCGGCCGGCGGCCGTGGCGGATACCCCCCAAAGCGAGCTGAGCGCAAGCCTCGCGGAACCAGCGGTCGCTGCCAATCCGCAGACCGGCTCTTCGCTCAAAGCACGGCTGTTAGGCTATTTGCCGGTGGACGCCAAGACGGCTGGTTTGCTTGGTATGGGTTTGCTGTCGGTGCTGGTGCTGCTATGGACGGTTCGCCGCCGTAGTGTCGGCGCTGGGCGGCGCACATTCTCGACGGAAGCCGTTGGTTCGACTGAGGCGCAGGCGCTAACGAGTGTTGAGCCGGCCGGCACCAGAGCGAGCCTTGGCCGCGCCGATGTGCGGGCGCAGGCGGGCTCTACGGTAGACGAGCGCGATCTGCTTGATGAGGCTGAGACTTACATCGCATACGGTCGCTATGATCGAGCGCAGGAGCTTTTGGATCATGCCTTGGGCGAGCATCCCGATAACCGAGAACTTCGGCTGAAGCTGCTCGAGGTTTTGGTTGTACAAGGCGATCGCGGTGGCTTCGAGGCCGAGGCACAGGTCCTACATACGCAGCTTGCCGACGAAACCGATTGGCACTGGCAGCGGGCGATCGAGCTGGCGCAGCGTATCGCTCCCGACCACCCGCTATTCAACGGCGCGCGGTCGCTCAAGGCGGAAACAGAGACCACAACAACGCAGCCTGAGCAGGGGGAGCGTGGCGCAGCACCCACGTCGTCCGAATCGGCCGGTACGCCAATGACGCAGCTGCAGGCTAGCGAAGCTGATTTTGAGCTCAGCGTGAGCGAGCTGACATTGGATCAGTCCGGTAGCTCGGGTGAAGCAGGGCGGCAGCCGATGGTTGAGCGCGAGGAAAGCGCCGTGCTTGAGTTTGATTTGGGTGAGATAGAGGCGTTTGCATCACAACATGCAATGGCGGTTTCGGCATCCCCTTCCGCTGGGGGTTCGATCGATGAGCTGGGCTCGCTGGATTTTTCTCTACCCGAGGATTGGGCGGCTAAATCGGAGGGCACGCCGGATAAGGGTGGCGACAATGACCACGCTGCACCGCAGGGCGGTGATTTCGCCTTGCAAAATGAGCCTGATCCGGAAGAGCAGAGTGCGGCGAGAACGCCGGAGGGTTCGATCAGCTTGGATGAGGCGGGCACGAAGCTCGATCTGGCGCGTGCCTACCTTGATATGGGTGATATGGCTGGGGCGCGAAGCCTTCTCAACGAAGTCGTGACGGAAGGTAATGAGGCTCAACAGGGTGAAGCGCACGATTTGTTACGTCAGGTTGGATGATCGTTTGCTCCGTGTAATCTTTGCTCCTGCGCAGCAGGCTCTCGTCCCATGTGGCATAGTTCTTGACGGGATACGGCGCGGGTCTGCTTGTCCCGTTTCTCGGCCGGAAAAGGCGCGCAGTGATGGCCACGCTCAGCCGCTGCTGCGCTGAGTTGTCCGGTTGGTTCTGTATCGGCCTCGTCTGTCTTCGACCGTTTGTCTGCATACAGCGCTAATTCAAGCCCTCTCGGATTGCCATCTTGTCTGCTTTCCATAGTCGCTTATTCTGTGCATTCTGTGCGAGCAAACGCTTTTTTGAACTTGGCGAACGGCTCGTTTCTCATGCGTGTTGTGCTTGGCATTGAATATGATGGCAGCCGGTTTAGTGGTTGGCAGCGCCAATCGCATGGACCTTCTGTGCAGGCGGCGTTGGAGGAGGCGCTGTCACGGGTAGCGGACCACTCGGTCACGGTGATCTGCGCGGGACGCACCGACGCGGGTGTGCATGCCACTCACCAGATCATTCATTTCGATACTGACGCGCCGCGTCCGTCACGGGCCTGGGTCCGTGGCGTCAACTCCAATCTGCCGAGCGATATCCGGGTAATCTGGATGCGTGCAGTGCCGCCGCTTTTTCACGCCCGGTTTGCCGCAACAGCCCGCAGCTACCGTTACGTGATCCTGTCCCGAACGGTGCCGCCGGCGCTCCACCGCCGAAGGGTGGCATGGACTTACCGCACGCTCCAAATATCCGCGATGCGCACCGCAGCGCAATACCTGCTGGGCGAGCATGATTTTTCCTCCTATCGGGCACAGGCCTGCCAGGCGCGCCACCCTATGCGCACGGTGCATCGTCTGGAGATTACTCGCAGCGGGGATTATTTCTATATCGACGTGACAGCCAATGCGTTTTTGCACCACATGGTGCGTAATATCGCTGGGGTGCTGATTAGTATTGGTTCTGGGGTGCAGCCGCCGCAGTGGTCATGGGAGATCCTGCAGGCTCGAGATCGAACGGCCGGTGGTGTCACCGCGCCGGCAGAAGGGCTTTATCTGGTGGCGGTGCGCTACCCGGATCAGTTTGCTATTCCCGAACGCGGCGAGCTACCGATTTTTGCGTGACTCTCGCTGACAGAGTACCATTATATGGCTTCCCGAATCACAGACCTAGGCTCGATCCATACGGGACCGTGCGGTTGCGTACACGCATCAAAATCTGCGGGCTGACCCACCCGGATGCCGCTGTCGCGGCCGCGCAGCTGGGTGTTGATGCTGTTGGGCTCGTTTTCTACGAGCGCAGTCCGCGGCGGGTATCGCTACGCTGCGCCCGCGAAATCGTCGCGGTGCTGCCGCCGTTCGTAACGGTAGTCGGGCTTTTCCTCGATGCGCCAGCGGCCCAGGTGGAAGAGGTTCTTGCGGGCGTGGCGCTGGATGTACTGCAATTCCATGGCGCGGAGGAGCATGCCTATTGCGTGCAGTTCCGCCGCCCTTATATCAAGGCCGTGCCCATGGGTGCGGCTATCGACCCAGTCGCTTATGTTCGCGCTTATCCGGATGCGACCGGTTTGTTGCTGGACAGCCACCGGCTCGGGCAAGCCGGCGGCAGCGGCCGGGCTTTCGATTGGCACCGGGTGTCACAGGATTTAGGGCGCCCCATCGTGTTGGCCGGAGGGTTGCATGTTGGCAATGTCGCGGCGGCAATTACGGCAACGCGCCCGTGGGGCGTGGATGTCAGTAGTGGAGTAGAGATGAGACCTGGTGTCAAGGATCCCGCGCTCATGAGCGCATTCGTCAAAGAGGTTGCTCGTGTCCAAGGTGGCTATGTCGAGTAAGGTGTCGATCAATTATGGCGAATTTCCGGATGCCGGCGGACATTTTGGCCGTTATGGCGGTCGGTTCGTGCCGGAGTTGCTGATGGCGCCGCTCGAAGAGCTGGCGGAAGCTTATGCCCGCTACCGCGAGGATCCGCGGTTTTTGGCGGAGCTTGAAGCCGATTTGGTCCATTACGTGGGCCGACCCAGCCCGCTTTACTATGCTCAGCGCTGGTCGGAGCAACTGGGTGGGGCCCGGATCTATCTCAAACGTGAGGATCTCAACCATACTGGTGCCCACAAGATCAATAACACTATGGGGCAGGCATTGCTTGCGGCGCGAATGGGCAAAACGCGCCTTGTCGCGGAGACCGGGGCCGGCCAGCACGGTGTGGCAACGGCTACGGTGGCAGCCCGCTTGGGTCTGGAATGCGTGATCTACATGGGCGCGGCGGATGTACAGCGTCAGTCTGTGAACGTCTATCGGATGCGACTGCTCGGTGCTAAAGTCATCGCCGTCGAAGCCGGTACGCGCACCCTTAAAGATGCCCTCAACGAGGCCTTCCGAGATTGGGCCGCCAATGTCGACGATACTTTTTACATTATCGGCACAGTGGCGGGGCCGCATCCTTATCCAGCAATGGTGCGGGATTTTCAGACGGTAATCGGGCACGAGGCTCGTCGGCAGATCCTTGAGCGTGAAGGTCGTCTGCCGGATGCGTTGGTGGCCTGCGTCGGCGGCGGTTCCAACGCCATGGGGCTGTTTCACCCTTTCCTCGCTGACGCCGGGGTCCGGCTCTATGGCGTGGAGGCTGGTGGCGAGGGGTTGGCTGGTGGTCGGCACGCGGCGCCGCTTGCGACCGGCCGCCCAGGCGTGTTGCATGGCAACAGAACTTATCTAATGGAAGACGCCGACGGACAAATCCTGCCCACGCATTCGATTTCGGCCGGTTTGGACTACCCCGGGGTGGGGCCTGAGCATGCTTGGCTCAAAGACGTCGGCCGGGCCGAATACGTCGATGCCACCGACCAGGAGGCGCTTGCAGCGTTCCATGCGTTGACTCGGGCCGAGGGGATCATGCCGGCTTTGGAGAGTGCGCATGCTTTGGCCTGTGCTGATCGCTTAGCCCGAGAGATGACGCCGGATCAAATTATCGTGGCGAATCTATCAGGCCGGGGGGATAAAGATATCAATACTGTGGCCGCCCTGGAAGGGATGGAACTATGAATCGTATCGAGCGCCGTTTCGCTGCTTGCCGTGAGCACGGCCGTAAGGCGCTGATTCCTTATATTACCGGTGGAGATCCGCAGCCTGATGCCACCGTGCCGCTGCTGCAGACATTGGTGGAGGGGGGGGCCGATATCCTGGAAATTGGCATCCCCTTTTCTGATCCCATGGCTGACGGCCAGGTCATTCAAGCGGCTTGCGAGCGTGCGCTGGTTCATCACGTCAACATCCGACGGATTCTAGAGATGGTCCGCGAGTTTCGTACGGATGACGTGCACACGCCAGTGGTTCTGATGGGCTACCTCAATCCTATCGAACAAATGGGCTATGCGGCTTTTGCCCAGGAGGCAGTTGCTGCGGGTGTGGATGGCATCCTGTGCGTGGATCTACCGCCGGAGGAAAGTCAGTTTTTTGTCGAGATGCTGCAGGAAAACCAACTCGACCCGATCTGGCTGATTGCGCCGACTACCCAGGCCGAGCGCATTCGCCGTATTTGCGAAGTGGCCCGCGGTTTTGTCTATTACGTATCTCTTAAGGGAGTCACCGGAGCCGATAGCCTGAGTGTCAGTGATGTCGCCGTGCATGTGGCGAATATCCGCGCGGCCACGCGGCTGCCAGTGGGTGTGGGATTTGGTATTCGTGATGCCGCGGCTGCGGGTCGCATTGCCGGCGTGGCCGATGCCGTGGTGGTCGGTAGTGCGCTGGTTGCGCAAATTGAAGCCCATCAGAGCGAGCCGGAGGTTATGTATGCCGTCGTGCGGGAGTTTATTGCCGATATGCGTCGAGCGATGGACGCCGCAGCGGTAGAAACCGCGTTGGGCGGAGAGCGATGAGCGACGGCACATATATGAGTTGGTTTCAGAAACTGATGCCCTCCCGGATTCGTACGGAATCCAATAATCGTCGTAGCCGCAATGTCCCCGAGGGGCTGTGGACCAAATGTGATGCTTGCAACAGCGCGCTCTACCGACCGGAGTTGGAGCGCAGCTTCGAGGTCTGTCCGAAATGCGGCTATCACATGCGCATCGGGGCGCGGCGGCGCCTGGAATTGTTTCTGGATGAGGGGGCGCTGAGCGAACTGGCTGAAAACGTGCAACCGGTAGATGCGCTGCGTTTTCGCGACAGTAGGAAATACAAAGAGCGCTTGGCTCAGGCTCAAAAAGGGACTGGCGAAAAGGATGCCCTGGTAGTTATGCAAGGTGGGATATATGGCATCCCGGTTGTGGCCGCTGCTTTCGAATTCCGTTTCATGGGCGGTTCTATGGGCTCGGTGGTGGGCGAGAAAATTGTTCGCGCCGTCAATGCGAGCTTTCAGGAGCGTATCCCGCTGATCTGTTTTTCGGCAAGTGGGGGAGCGCGGATGCAGGAGGCGCTGCTCTCGCTTATGCAGATGGCGAAGACCGCCGCTGCATTGGGGCGGTTGTCCGATGCGGGCATCCCCTTTATCTCCGTTTTGACGGATCCCACGATGGGAGGGGTTTCGGCCAGCTTAGCCATGCTCGGCGATGTGAACGTCGCTGAGCCGGGGGCTCTGATCGGCTTTGCCGGCCCTCGGGTCATCGAACAGACCGTTCGTGAGACTCTACCGGATGGTTTTCAGCGCAGTGAATTTCTATTGCAGCACGGGGCCATCGATCTGATCGTGGATCGTCGTGAGATGCGGCCGCGGTTGGCAAGCCTGCTCGCCATCATGACCCATAGGCCGCCGCCGAAGATCAAACCTCTCGCAGCCGTGACTTGAATCGCATGCACCGCTCCAGTCTGCAAGATTGGCTGCGTTGGCAGGAGCGGCTCCATCCCCGAACGATCGAGCTCGGGCTGCACCGCGTGGCGGCTGTTGCCAAGCGTTTGGGCGTTGGCCGGACCGGTGCGCGGGTTATTACCGTCGGCGGTACGAACGGTAAAGGTTCTACTGTCGCCTACCTGGAGGCGATGCTTTGGGCATTAGGCTACCATCCGGGCACGTATAGTTCCCCTCATATGCAGCGCTACAATGAGCGTATCCGTATCGACGGCCGGGAAGCGACGGATGAAGCCATCATTGCCGCCTTCGAGGCGGTGGATGAGGCACGCTCGGATATCCCGCTGACGTATTTCGAATTCGGCACGCTGGCCGCTTTGCACCTCTTTCGAGCTGCTGAATGCGATGTCTGGTTGCTTGAGGTTGGGATGGGTGGACGGTTGGATGCGGTCAATATTCTAGCCGCGGATGTGGCCGTGCTGACCAATGTCGAGCTTGATCATACCGATTGGCTTGGTCCTGATCGTGACAGTATAGGCCGGGAGAAAGCTGGCATCATGCGCCCGGGTCGCCCCGTGATCCTCGGCTCAGGGGCTATGCCGCGCACAGTGACGGCCCATGCGAGACGTCTTGGAAGCGACGCATGTCGTCTGGGGCGGGACTTCGATTTCGGCGCGTTAGTTGGAGCGACGCACTGGTGGTGGCGTGGCCGAAGCGCCCAATTATCAGGGTTGCCTTTGCCGGGCTTGGCGGGGCATCACCAGCTGGCTAACGCTGCGGCCGCCCTGGCCGCATTAGAGGCATTCGGCGAGTCAGCTACGCGCTTAGCCGACGCGGCGCGGCGCGCTTTGCCGCGAGTTAGCTTGCCGGGGCGAGCTCAGTGGCTTGCTGGCCCGCCGAATTGGCTTTTGGATGTCGCGCATAATGCCGCGGCTACCGCGCGTCTTGCAGCGTTGGTGCGCGACAGAGCTGGTTCGGGTCGGGTGCATTGTGTTTTCGGGCTATTGCGACGTAAGGATCTTGCTGGCGTTGTTGCGCCGTTGTTAACGTTGGTGGACCGATGGTATTTACTCCAGCTAGCCGATGATGAAGCGTTGGAGGCGGCGCACGTAGCCGCTCAGCTGCGAGCTTATGAGGCGCGGATCGCCGCGATTGGATCGGCGCATGAATTGGTGGGCCGCGTTCACGGCGAGGCGGATGCGGCCGATTGCATCGTTGCGTTTGGCTCATTCCGAGTAGTTGCGGAAATGCAGCACGAGCTGCGCGTGTCTGGTCGCCTACGATAGATACCGAATAATCGCCAGTCCGGCCCTAGTCCTTTGCGGCCCGGCTTGGGGTAGGTAACATGCTAGGGATGTTCCAGCGCCTCGGGGAGAAGGAACGTGGAGCAGCGAGCCAAACAACGGTTGATCGGTGCGGTGATCCTGGTCGCGTTGGGGGTGATTTTTATCCCCATGTTGCTCCAAGGGCCCGTCGAGCGTGATCGTGCTGGTATCCCAGTTGAAATTCCGCCACGACCACAAATAACACCACTCCCCGATATTCCCAAAGGCGCCATGCTGCACGAGCCTGCTCCCGGCGAGCAGCTGGCTGAGCGTCCTCCGTCAATAGGGGTAGCGCAGGCGGATTCGCTGGCTGCGGCGAATCGATCAGCATCGACGTCGGTCAGCGAACGCGCACGTGGCAACTCCCCACAGGTTTCCGCCGGCGGTGCTGCCAACCAGATGGCAGCAGTCTGGGCTGTGCAAGTAGGTAGTTTTCGAGGGCGGGATAATGCCACCGCTTTGCAACAAGTGCTGCGTCAGAGCGGTTTTAGCTCTTATATCGAGCAGACCGAATATCGACATAAGCCGCTTTTCCGCGTACGTATCGGCCCAGTCAGCGATCGGGACAAAGCCGAGCAGCTGGCCGCGCGGTTGCGTGAGCAACGTGGCATAAAGGCTCTGGTGGTGGGAAAATAACGACTGCGGCCACATTAGCGCTTTTAGCGCTCTGGTAGTGCGTTCAGGTCGCAAGTGGCGTGTTTGCTGTGACGTATATGAACTGGTTGGATTACCTCTTCATCGGTATTATCGCGGCCTCCGCAGGCATCAGCCTAGTGCGGGGATTTGTGCGCGAGGTATTGTCCATCGTGGTTTGGGTTACTGCATTTTGGGTGAGTCTGCATTTTGCTCGCGAGCTTGCATTCTACCTCGATGAGTATGTCCACTCGCCTACACTTCGTTTAGTGATTGCATTTGCCGGCCTGTTCATCGGTGTTTTGATGCTGGGCGGAGTTGTGAATTATCTCGCCGGCGTCTTGATCGGTAAGACCGGATTGAGCGGGACGGACCGAGTCTTCGGAATGGTATTCGGCGGCCTGCGTGGTGCGTTGATCGTGGGGCTTTTGGTCCTCATGGCGGGACTTACCAGCGTTCCACGGGAGCGTTGGTGGCGGGAGTCCGTGTTGGCAACGCAGCTTCGCCCGTGGGTATGCACCGTCGGGGTGGGGCAATGGTTGCAAGGTTTGCGCTTGTATAGCCCGGTCGCGACCCAGGATGACCCGGTCGCCGGCACTCCGTTGCGCGAGTACTGGCGGGAATACTGCCATGCTGCCGAGCTTTGAGCAGCGCTTGGAATCGTCGTCGTCGTCGTCGCCGCGGCGGCGGCATGGTTTCTTATCGAATGGGATAATCAGTTGATATGTGCGGTGTAATCGGCATGGTGGCCCGAGGTCCCGTCAATCAGGCGCTCTACGATGGGCTTACGGTGCTTCAGCATCGAGGACAGGATGCCGCTGGGATCATGACCTACGACAACGGGCGATTATATCTGCGTAAGAGCAGCGGTCTCGTGCGGGACGTGTTCCGAACTCAGGATATGTTACAGTTGCGCGGCAATGTAGGTATTGGTCATGTGCGCTATCCTACCGCCGGTTGCGCCAGCCTAGCGGAGGCGCAACCATTTTACGTGAACTCGCCGTACGGTATCAGCCTTGCCCACAACGGCAATCTGACCAATGCCGAGCAGATAAAGCGCGAACTCTATCTCGAAGATTTACGGCATATCAATACGAATTCCGACTCGGAGGTTTTACTCAACGTCTTAGCCCACGAACTGGGCGAGATGCGCAAACTCAAGATCGATGAGAACGACATCTTCTCGGCCGTGGCCGGAATCCACCGGCGGCTGTTCGGCGGTTATGCCGCTGTGGTGATGATCAACGGTTACGGTGTGCTCGGCTTTCGCGACCCCCATGGCATTCGCCCGTTATGCTTCGGTAAGCGTGAGACCGAGTATGGCAGTGAATACATGATCGCCTCCGAGAGTGTGGCGTTAGATGTTCTTGGTTTTCAGTTGGTGCGCGATGTGGCGCCTGGTGAGGCTGTATTCATCGATATGGATGGGCGGCTTTATACTCGGCAATGCGCCACCAACGCTGTTTTGACCCCTTGCATTTTTGAATTCGTCTATTTGGCGCGCCCCGATTCCATGCTTGACGATGTCTCGGTGTACAAGTCGCGACTTAGAATGGGTCGGATGCTCGCTCGCAAAATCGCTCGAGACTGGGCGAGTCATGATATTGACGTCGTCATCCCGATCCCCGATACCAGTCGTACAGTGGCCTTGGACCTCGCCAATGAATTGGGCGTGGTCTATCGCGAGGGTTTTATCAAGAATCGCTATATTGGCCGTACCTTTATAATGCCGGGCCAAACTCAGCGGCAATACTCGGTACGCCAGAAACTCAACGCCATTGAGCTGGAATTCCGCAACAAAAATGTCCTGTTGGTTGACGACTCGGTCGTGCGCGGGACCACTTCGCGGAAGATCGTTCAGATGGCTCGCGATGTGGGCGCAAATAAAGTCTATTTCGCCTCAGCAGCGCCGCCGGTACGTTATCCCAATGTCTATGGCATAGACATGCCGGCGGCCAAGGAGCTTATCGCTTATGCGCGTACGGAGCTTGAGGTCTGCTGTGCGATCGGTGCGGATCACCTCATATACCAAGATTTGCCGGATCTCATCGAGGCGGTTCGCGAGGGCAACGACAAGATCGAGCGTTTCGACTGCTCCTGTTTCACGGGTGAATACGTCGCGGGTGATGTTACTCCCGACTATCTTCGCATGCTTGCGATGTTGCGCTCTGAGGAAGCTAGGCGGTGCAGCGAGCGCAGCGAGGATGCCATGAGTTTCTGTGGGGTCTCCAATACGGCCATTTGACAGCTCTGGCAGCAGGATGGAAAGATAACCAAACGGCGCTGGTTTGACTCTCAGCTTGCGGGCGCCCTAGAAATGCGGCTAAAGCGAGATCGGCCCGCCGTGTAGATTTCGCAATGGCGGGCCTTGTGTTTACGAGTCTCCGGCTTCGCTGCGCTCTGCCCGCCACGAGCTAATCCATTGTCAGTGCGAGGTTGAGCCATGAGCGACATCGATTTTCGGGAATTCGGAATTGCGACGCAGGCCCTGCGTGCAGGGCAGAGACGAACGAACGAGCAAGAGCATTCCGAGCCGATTTTCCCCACCTCCAGTTTTACGTTTCAAAGCGCCGCCGAGGCGGCTGCCAAGTTCTCCGAGCAGCAACCGGGCAACATCTACTCGCGTTTCAGCAATCCGACGGTGCGAGCTTTCCAGGATCGCTTGGCGATTATGGAGGGTGGCGAGGCCTGTGTCGCCACGGCATCTGGTATGTCCGCTATCCTCACGACCTGTATGGCATTGCTTAACGCCGGAGATCATATCGTCTCTTCCATAGGCATTTTCGGTACTTCGGTTTCGTTGTTCGGCAACCATCTTCGGCGGTTTGGTGTACATACTGATTTCGTTCCGCTCACCGACTACGCCGCCTGGGAGGCGGCAATCCGTCCCGAGACGCAGTTACTGTTTCTGGAAACCCCCTCCAACCCATTGACTGAAATTGCCGACATTGCCCGCTTGGCCGAACTCGCCCATGCCAACGATGCCATTTTGGTGGTAGATAATTGCTTTTGCACCCCCGTGCTGCAGCGACCGTTGAGACTCGGTGCCGATATCGTGATTCACTCGGCCACTAAATATCTGGACGGTCAAGGACGGTGTGTGGGCGGTGCGGTGATTGGCGATGCCGAACAAGTAGGCAAGCAGGTATTCGGTTTTCTGCGCGCGGCGGGCCCTAGCATGAGTCCGTTCAATGCCTGGGTATTTCTCAAGGGACTCGAAACTTTGGCTCTACGGATGCGCGCCCATTGCGAGAATGCACTAGCGCTCGCCACCTGGCTCGCTCGGCAGCCTGGCGTGAGTCGGGTCCACTATCCAGGGCTCGCAACACATGCGCAGCATGAGCTTGCCGCTCGCCAGCAAAGCGGTTTTGGCGGGATCATATCCTTCGAGGTCGAAGGGGGGCGTGAGGCCGCCTGGCGCGTGATCGACCACACGCGGTTGCTGTCCATTACTGCTAATTTGGGCGATGCACGCACCACGATTACTCATCCGGCGAGCACCACACATGGGCGGAATCCGCCGGCACAACGCGCCGCCGCCGGAATCACCGAAGGCTTGATACGGCTGTCAGTGGGGCTGGAGGACGTAGCGGATCTCTGCGCTGATCTCGACTGTGGGCTGGTAGCGGCGAGGAGTGAATGAATCCTCGCGAGGCGCTATTGACGATCTATCAGGCTGGTGTCGACGCGGTGCAGGGCGAGAAGTGCGTCCACCGGTGTTTGCAGCAACATCCTTGTGATAATGCCACGTACACCATAGCTATCGGCAAGGCAGCTGCGGCTATGACCCGCGGCGCCCTAGCGGCATGTGACCGCGCGATCGAGCGTGCTTTGGTGATCACCCGCGCGGGATATGGGGATCCGGAACTCGTCAACAATTCTCGGATTGAGCAGTTGGAATCGGCGCACCCGGTACCGGATGCCCGCAGCTTGGCGGCGGGTGAACACCTGGTTCGGTTCCTGGTGGACATCCCAGAGCAGGCATGCTTGTTGGTCATGATCTCCGGTGGCGCTTCTAGTCTCGTGGAATTGCTCCCCGAGGGAACCAGTCTCGGAAGGTTTACCGAGCTCAACCAGCGTTTGTTGGCGAGTGGCCGTGATATCCATGAGATCAACCGCATCCGCAAGGCCGTTTCGCGCATTAAGGGTGGACGTCTGGCGCGGTGGGTCGCGGGGCGCTCCACCCGGGTTTTGCTCATCTCGGATGTGCGCGACGATGATCCGGCGGTTATTGGTTCGGGATTGCTGTTCCCGGACAATCAGGAAAACGGCCTAGAGACTCTACCGTTTGCGCTGCGCCAGCTTTGCACACCGGCCGATCCTGCTCCAAAAGTAACCGATACCCTGTTTCAGACGATTCAATGGCAGGTCATTGCCAGTAATCGGCAAGCGCGTACGGCGGCGGCGAACGCGGCCCATGCGCTGGGTTTACCCGTTAGCAATCATGAGGAGTTCATCAGTGGAGATGCGGCTGTTGAGGGGCGGCGTATTGCCGAAGAACTCGCCTATCTCAGTCCGGGCGTCCATATCTGGGGGGGGGAGCCGACCGTGAGTTTGCCGGAGAGCCCGGGGCGTGGTGGTCGTATGCAGACTTTGGCGCTGGCAGCAGCCATGGCCCTCGACGGGCGGGATGGCGTTTGGCTGCTTGCGGCCGGTACCGACGGTGCCGATGGTTTCAGCGAAGATGCGGGTGCCTTGATTGACGGGCAAACTGTCAATCGGGGCGAGGCAGTCGGGGGGCATGCTAACTGTGCCCTGCTCGAGGCCAATGCCGGGGGGTTTCTGGTCGGCAGCGGCGATCTCATACGTACCGGTGCGACGGGGACTAATGTAATGGATCTGATCATCGCGCTGCGGGCGGCCTGAGCGGTGCCCGCGCGGGTAATCACAGTAAACGGGTCTAGGCGGTTTTCTGAGCTACACTCAGGAGGAATGTTGGCTTGCATTCGGCAACTTAGGAGACAAAAAAGCTCATGGTAACCGCGATCGTGCTGCT
>JAUILK010000054.1 GCA_030433275.1 Gammaproteobacteria bacterium | reverse complement strand
ACAAGGGGGCTGCCGATTTCGTCTCCTAACCCCTTGATCCGCCAATACCCCCACCTTCCAATACCCCGCTCACAGGGGGGTTACCTGTGGAACTTCGGGCGCAAGGTTCGATATGCCGGCCGTGCAACCCGCAAGAGCCAGCGAAGCTAAGACAATCGTTATGCGATTCATGCCGCACCCCCTTAATGCTCTAGCCCCTTGCAGCGCTCATGGCCCCGTTTGTTATGTCTGAGCGCATCCCATGCGTACCCGCGGCTGCAACTTTTGCGCCATTGATAAGAATCAGCAGCTTAGCCTTAGCGGCGCGAGGGCATGTCAAAAACATTGACAGAGAGTGGAAGGCAGGGCGGCCATTGCAGCCGCCCCACCTTTTGGTTGAAGCTGATCGGTGCCGGCCACGGATGCCAATGCACGATTAGGCTTCGCATGGCGAATCGTCCGCATCATCGCGCGGCGTATCCTCGATACCGCGCTCATCGTCGATTTCTTCAATGACTGTCCCCATCAACGGTCGGTCCCCCAGGTAATCCACCATTTCCTCGACCGATCCGAATTCAAGGTGCACATGTATGGACATATTGTTCCCCCCAACTGGTAAACTACCCAACCTAGCGGCAGGCATTTGTGAGTAAGATTGTGAGTAATGCCCGGCCAGCAGACGAAGCATGTTCAAGCCAAACAGTTGCTTAGGCGCTAAATGCGACGCCGAGTCCCGCACCATTTACGCACCGTGCGGGCAGCTGCGGTGACTGTCCGGTTCGATCCAATGGCCGGAGCAACTGCGTGAGAATTCCGTCTGGCAATTCGGCTAGGGAGCCCTAAATTATTTATCACATCAGCGAAGGCTGATGTTCATGTTTTTGATTTTTCTAGATTCCGACTTTCTCTGGAGTGACTAGAAGACAATTAATTTAGAGTTCTCGAAGGAAAGCTCTGAATTAATCATTTTTGGTATTTTGGAGAACGTCGTGCAATTTGTAGGAGCGGGTTTTTTTTCGGCCTTCGTGGTCTTGTTGTATTGCAGGTCGGGGAGTGGGTATGTGACCTTTCGTAAAGGTACTTAAAGGCAAAGCGTGTTCCTGCAATTTTATGAGCGCTGGAAAATTCTCCCGGAGGGTGCAGACTGAGGATGTAATTTGCAAATCTCAAACAAGATGAAGCTAAATGGCGGACCGCGAA
This sequence comes from Gammaproteobacteria bacterium, assembly GCA_030433275.1. Lineage (GTDB taxonomy): Bacteria > Pseudomonadota > Gammaproteobacteria > Nitrococcales > Nitrococcaceae > Nitrococcus. The sequence goes on along the minus strand of JAUILK010000054.1, from coordinate 15,468 downwards.
GCGGTGCTCAGAGTGACTTCGTCCGGGTGACGGATGCAGCTGAGCTTTTTTGATAGACAGTTCGCTGCACTAACAAAAGAGGATTTGATATGGACGAGACGCCTGCAGAAGATAAGACAGTGAAGGATGCCGTGCTTTTTACTCTAGAGGCCGAGCATGCCGAACTTGACAGTGTCGATGTCGCCGGGGATCCGGAGATGGAAGCAACGGATGTTGATAGGCTTGCCAAGGAGTTGCGAGAAGTGGTCGAGGCTATCCGGGCCTTGCCGGTACACGATTCGTTGTTCGAGTTGCTTACCAGGACATGGCAGGGCTGGGATCTAGAGACCGATCCAGCCGCCGGTGAAGGCGATACGTGGTTGGAGAGCAACCCCTATGGGCCTATGGTGCTGCAGGCGTGGCGGGAATGGGGACAAGAGGGAGAAGAGGTAAGTGGGTTCGTTCCTTGGTTGCGAGGCTTCCTGCGACAGCACAAACCGGGACAGCTTTGGGAGGATTATCGCAGCTACGTGGAGCAGCAAGCCGGCGACAGTAAAGAATAAGGGCTCTTGTATGCTGGCTATACTGTATAGCTGTTATGGCATGACGTTGCGATGCGGTTGCAGCTGCATGTTTCGAGTGATGAGGGGTGGTTTTGGCCTCTTTGGCTAACGAGTCAAGGCAAGCAATGCCATAGAAAATATGATTGCGGCCGTGTCGCTTTGCAGTAGCGAGTGCTTTTCGGTCCTCGTTATAGTCAGTCGTTCAGCGCCGTGTAATTAATATTGCGCAGATGTTTATTGTAAAGATTATGAACGATCCGTGGCAGACATTGCATATCGTGCCCACTCGCGATCTTGGTAAAATCAAGGCCGCGTACCGAGTCCATGCTCAGCGATTTCATCCCGACAAGGCACAGACTCTTGAGGAAAAGGCATGCAGCACGCTGCAGTTCATCGAGCTTCGGGAAGCGTATATGGACGCCAAGTTCCGGGCGCAGCACGAGGTTGATTTACAGCCGTTGCACATTCGGCGCCCTCCTGATTTATCCGAAAATGCGCTTTTGTCCAATGACTGGTTTGTGGCCACGGTCGCATTTGTGGCCGGTCTAGTCGGGTTCTGGTTGCTTTGGGTGAACGCCCCCTACTACACGACTCACGATGTGTTGGCGTTGACACATTCTATTTTTTAGCCGGCTTGGTGCGTATACCAGGGCTGATATATGGGTGGGGCTGGCGCGTTGGGTGGCTAGCACGACCACGCTGCGCGATGGAATGCTTTTCGAGCCATGATTCATTCGGGTTAAGCTTGTAGGAGCGCCGATTATCTGACATCGCTGGTTTGTCAGGCTGTGGGGTTCCTGTTACATTGCATCTCGCTTTGTCGAGTGGTTCGTATATAGTGGTGGTGGCGTCGGTCCTCCCGCGACGATACGTTGTAAACCCCGTCAGGCCCGGAAGGGAGCAGCGGTAGCAGCGGATTCGGGTGCCGGGATGTGGCTGGCGCCACCTCCTCCAAGTTTTTATTGCGGGCATAGGCACCGCTGCTTAATAGCGGTGATGGTACAATACCGCGCACGTAGTTTGTGAGCATGGGCCTTTGATGAGCTACCAGGTTCTCGCCCGTAAATGGCGACCCCGAACCTTCTCCGAGATGGCCGGCCAGGAGCACGTGCTTCGAGCGCTATGCAACGGGCTTGCGAACGGTCGCTATCACCATGCCTACCTCTTTGCAGGTACGCGGGGTGTCGGTAAGACGACGGTTGCTCGTGTTTTGGCCAAGTGCCTCAACTGCGAACGGGCGGGTATTGCGGTGGAGCCATGCGGTGAGTGTACGGCCTGCCGGGAGATTGATCAGGGACGCTTCGTCGATTTAATCGAGGTGGATGCGGCTTCACGCACACGGGTGGAGGATACGCGTGAGTTGCTGGACAATGTCCAATATGCGCCTGCGCGTGGCCGTTTCAAAATCTACCTTATCGATGAGGTCCATATGCTCTCCCAGCATAGTTTCAATGCCTTGCTGAAGACGTTGGAAGAGCCGCCGCCTCACGTGAAATTTCTGCTCGCCACCACGGATCCGCAGAAGCTGCCGCCCACTGTTTTATCCCGATGCCTGCAGTTCAATCTCAAGCGGTTGCCAGCCGGCCGAATCGCTGACTATCTGACCGAGATCTTGGCGCGAGAAGGCGTCGATGCGGAGCCCGCAGCCCTGCGCCGCCTGGGTCATGCAGCAGACGGCAGTATGCGAGATGCGCTCAGTCTGCTGGATCAGGCCATTGCTTATGCAGCTGGTACCGTGCGTGATGAAGATGTCCGTGAAATGCTCGGTTGTATTGAGAGTGATTTTCTGTTCGAGCTTCTGGAAGCATTGGCGGTTCAGGATGGCAGGGCACTACTGGAAGTGGCGGCTCGAATGGCCGAGCGCACACCGGATTTCAGCGCGGCTATCGCCGAACTATTGCTTATTCTTCATCGGTTGGCCTTGGCTCAGAGCATCTCCGATGCGTTACCAGAGGATCTGCCCGAGCGCGACCGGCTGCTCGATCTGGGGCAAAGGCTGACTCCGGAGGAGGTGCAGTTGTTCTATCAGATCGGGCTTGCGGGACGCCGGGATTTACCGTTGGCACCGGACCCACGGACGGGATTCGAGATGTTGCTATTGCGCATGCTCGCGTTTAGGCCGGTGAATATGGTGCCTGGCATGCTTGCAGAGCAAGCGCCGCAGCCGCATTCATCGCCGGCGCGGAAGAAGCGTTCGGCCGGGCCGTCAAGTGACTCGAGCGTTGAGCAAGAAGGGCCTGACGGTGGGCTTCGAACTGCCGCCGGCGTGTCGAATGAGTGCACAGGTGACTTGTCCAGCGAGCCGAGCCAATCGCCTCGATCGCTCGATGAGTGGCATGCGGTAGTACGATCACTTGCGCGCGGGGGGATGGTTCGAGCATTGGCCGGCCATTGTCTCTGGCTTGGCCGGGAAGGCGATTTGGTACGCTTGCGCATTGATTCGAGCCATGCGCATCTACTCAATCCCAATATAGAGAAGCGATTGTGCAAGCTGTTATCGGATCGGGTTGGGGAGCGATTGCGGTTGCAGGTCGAGGTCGGTCGGGTCGAAGGGGATACGGTTACTGAGCGGGAGCTTGGCGAGCTCCAACAACGCCAAAAGGCAGCCGAGCTCGCCATCGAAAACGACCCCAACATCGCAGCCTTCCAGGAGGCTTTCGATGCTCGGGTTGTCCCTGATTCGATTCAGCCTAGCGAAGATTGAAGCGGGCTGGAGATGGTTGGCAAGAGGCTGCATCGACGGGAGAGGACGGCATGAACATGAAGAGCGGTGGTATTGGAAATCTGATGAAGCAGGCGCAGAAGATGCAGGAGAATCTGCAGCGAGCGCAGGAGGAAATCGCCAATCTGGAAGTGAGCGGACAGGCTGGAGGCGGGTTGGTGAATGTGGTGATAACGGGGCGCCATGAAGTTCGGCGCGTAAATATCGATGAGAGCGTTTATGATGATCGGGAGATGGTCGAGGATCTGGTGGCCGCGGCCTTTAACGACGCGGTTCAAAAGCTGGAGAAGGTTTCCCAGGAGAGAATGTCCGGCCTAGCCCAGGGCATGGGGTTGCCGCCTGGCATGAAATTGCCTTTTTGAGCCGATGGCGGAATTCTCACCGCTGGTCAGTGAATTGATCGAAGCGCTGCGTTGTTTGCCTGGAGTTGGTCCGAAATCAGCTCAGCGCATGGCTTTCCATCTTTTGCAGCGGGGACGTGAGGGTGGAGCGCGACTCGCTGGCGTTCTTGCCGAAGCTGTGGCGAATGTTGGTGAATGCCGGCGTTGTCGTATCCTGACCGAGCAGACGCTTTGTGCGATCTGTAGCAACGGTAAGCGCGACCACGGCACCTTGTGCATCGTAGAGAGCCCGGCCGATGTCTATGCATTGGATCAGGCCACCGACTACAGCGGACTTTATTTCGTTCTCAAAGGTCGGTTGTCGCCACTGGACGGTATCGGGCCAGCTGAACTTGGATTGGATTGTTTGGAAAAACGATTTTGCGAGGGCGGCATTCGTGAGATTGTCCTTGCTACCAACTCGACCGTGGAAGGCGAAGCGACAGCTCAGTTCATCGCCGAGATGGCCTATAGTAACGCGATTCATGTCAGCCGAATCGCCTATGGTGTTCCTGTGGGCGGTGAGCTGGAATACGTGGACAGTGGGACTTTGTCCCACGCGTTTGCGGGTCGCCGCGAGTATCGTTAGGCGAGGCTGCTGATAGGTATCACCGATCGGGTGTGTCGGCGACCCGATGTTGTGCCGTTATTCATAAACGATATCAACAGTTATTCCTTGTCAATTGGGCAATGGCTAGTAAGGGATCCTGCTTGCTCGGATGGGAGCCCTGAAAGCAGCATTTTGTTATCTTGGTACGAAGGTCGGTTAGCGGCTATTACGATAATTTTTAGGGTGTCAATCTCATATGGAAATCGTTTGATAAAGCGGTTACATTAATCTTCTTTATCGTAAATACAGGGTATCTTCATTGTATCTCCCGTGAGAATTCCAATGATCTTATATCTTGCCCGATCGGGTTGAACCGTGATGGGTAATGTGAACAGCGAAATATTCGCTGGTGCGCCAGTTTCCAAACTGAATTGAATGAGAAGAAATACAGGAGAGAACATGGATCTTTCTAAGTATACGTCCGATGAGCTTCAGTGGCTTAAAAAAGATATTGACAAGGAACTTACATCTCGGCGCAAAGTGGATGTCAAGAAGGCACAGCAGGAACTGAAATCGGTTGCGGAACGTTATGGTTTCACCTTGAATGAACTGGTTTCCGGGCAGGCAGTAAAGCTGGCGCTAGCCAAAACGGATGTGCGTTTTCGCCACCCCGAAGATGCGGATAAAATATGGTCCGGTCGAGGCCGAAAACCCGTTTGGATCAAGGAATGGGAAGCTAGTGGCCACTCGCTTGATGAACTGCGAGTCGAATAAAAAGACTACTGTGGGCGAGGATGACTGACTGCCGATAGTTGTGGTTTCCATGCGAGTTAGACAGCGCGGATTTGGAGTTTACAATATTATTGTCCAGTGTGAGCCTGTAACTTCCGGTTAAGGGTGCGCAGTTTTTCGGATAGAACGACCGGGAAAGCCGGGGCAGCTTGCAGCCGGAGGTAAGGTTTTGGTAGGGCCGCCACATTCGCATCGAGACGATCGCGGAGTGTCTGTAAAGTCTCAGGTGCGTTGGTGCGCCGGCCCCTTTGCATTACGGCTTGCAGGAGTGGTTGGCCGTCGATGGATTCGCCTTCCAGGCCGATGACATCGCCCACCATCATTCGATGCGTATCGAACCGGCGGTAAATTTGCTTGGTTCCTGGCAGATCGTGCTTCCCCTCGGAGAGCTTGCCGCAAGCCATGCTTTCAAATTGATGGAGTTTGTAGGCTGAATCGAGAAAGGGTAAATCGGCCGATGCATTTACTTTGGACCCGACCCCGAAGCCATCGATGGGTGCACCGCTTGCTACCAGATCTCGAATTCGGTATTCATCTAGCCCGCCACTGACCAATATTGCGGTTTTCCGAAGGTTGCCTTCGTCGAGAATCGTGCGTACACGCCGCGCATGCTCGGCCAGATCGCCGCTGTCGATGCGCACGCCTTGGACTTGAATGCCCTGCCGCCCAAGTTCGGGCGCCAATTCCACCACTTTGCGAGCTGCGGCCTCGGTGTCATAGGTATCGATGAGCAGGGTGACGTTAGTGGGGTGCGATCGGGCAAAACGTAAAAAGGCCTCCGTTTCACTAGGGTGTGCAAGAATGAAAGAATGAGCCATCGTGCCTGTTACAGGAACGCCGTAACAAGCATTGGCCAAACAGGTGGCCGAGCCGTTGAAGCCGCCGATATAGGTGGCGCGTGCTGCCCACAAGGCGGCTTCCCCACCGTGCGCACGGCGCAAGCCGAAGTCCATCAGCTTACGCTGCTGGGCCGCGAGTCGGCAGCGTGTGGCTTTGGTTGCGATCAGGGTTTGGTAATGAAGGATATTCATTAACCGGCTCTCGATCAGCTGAGCTTCGGGCAGTGGTGCGCTGACCCGTACACTGGGTTCTCCAGGGAAGAATACGCTGCCCTCCGCCATCGCGTAGACATCCCCGGTAAAACGTAAGGCAGCGAGGCGGTCGACGAAGCCGGGGCGGAAAAACCCACAATTGGCCACCCAATCCAGCTCTGCTGGCTGGAAGTGCAGCCTTTCCAGCCATTCAAGAGCCTGCTCCAGGCCTGCGCTGACATAGAATCCTCGGCGGCCGGGATTTTTGCCGGAGCGGACGAAGAACTCAAATACGGCGTTTCCTGTCATTCCATGCTCATAGTAAGTTTGCAGCATGGTGAGTTCGTAGAGATCGGTTAGTAAGGGCGTTCGGCTCAACTCTAACATCGCCGCAGCACTCTCCCATCGGCTTGTGGGGGGCAGCCACCTACCACAAGCTCAAAACTCGGGGCCCGTCACGCCGTTGTCAAGTCCATTGGCTCAGGTCCGCAAACCCACCCCGCGGCGTAGCAGATACAAGCTCAAGCACACCGAAATGATGATAAACACGATAATGATCGAATAAGCGGTTTGAATCGGGATGTCGGATTCACCGAGAAAGCCATAGCGGAAGGCGTTTACCATGTAGAGGATGGGGTTCGCTAGAGAGAGTTCGCGCCAGACCCCAGGGAGCAACTCAATTGAGTAGAACACCCCCCCGAGGTAGGTCAAGGGCGTCAGTATGAACGTCGGCACGATGGAGATGTCGTCGAACTTGCGAGCGAAAATGCCGTTAATGAACCCGCCGAGGGAAAACAGCAATGCGGTTAGAAATGCGACGCTGATCGTGATGAGTGGGTGTTGGATGTGGATGTGAGTGAATGCCATCGAAATCGAGGTGACGATCAGCCCGGTAAGTAATCCCCGGCCCACACCGCCGGCGAGATATCCGACGAGGATTGTGTAGTTGGGAGTAGGTGAGACCAGGATCTCCTCGATGTGGCGCTGGAATTTCGCCCCGAAAAACGAAGAGACGACGTTCATGTAGGCGTTGGTGATAACGGACATCATGATGACGCCCGGAACGATGAACTCTATATATTTATGGCCGGACATGGGGCCGATACGAGGCCCGATGAGGTTGCCGAAAATTACGAAGTACAATGTCATGGTGATTGCCGGTGGCAGCAGAGTCTGTAGCCAGATACGCAGATAACGATGAGTCTCCTTCCAAGCGATCGTGCGCAGGGCAATCAGCGTTTGGCGAGCGTAGCCAGGATATACGGCGGTGCTCCTCATGCGGTTTTCTCTACCTGGGCGGGTTTTCGATGCGTCGCGGAGGGGCGCTCAAGCATCCGGATGAACAGTTCCTCCAGCCGGTTGGATTTATTCTTCATGCTCACGACTTGTACGTTTCGTTCGGCAAGGCGGGCGAAAAGCTCGTTCAAACTTTGATCAGAGCGAACTTCGACTTCCAGGCAGGATTCATCCACTGGCACGACGTGAAAATCCCTGAGCTCTGGGGCGTCGGTGAGGCGCCCATCGATGTCGAGGAGAAAGCTCTGCGCGGTGAGTTTGCGCAATAGGGAGCGCACATCGGTATTTTCAATGATTTGCCCCTGGTCAATAATGGCGATATTGCGGCAAAGCGATTCGGCTTCCTCCAGGTAGTGTGTACTGAGGATAATGGTAGTGCCCTCTGTATTGATTCGGCGCAAAAAATCCCACATCGAGCGGCGCACCTCAATATCGACTCCGGCCGTCGGCTCGTCCAAGATAAGCAAACGCGGATGATGAACCAGCGCCCGAGCGATCATCAAGCGACGTTTCATTCCGCCAGAGAGTGTACGCGATACACTGTTGCGCCGGCTCCACAGGCCGAGCTCGGTGAGATACTGTTCGGCGCGTTGGTGCGCGGCGCGCCGGGTGATGCCATAGAATCCCGCCTGGTTCAGGATGATTTGGCTGACCGTCTCAAAGCTATTGAAATTAAACTCCTGTGGTACGAGACCAAGCAATGATTTGGCTTGCCACGGTTCGCGGTCGATAGAGTAGCCGAAAACTTCCACGTGGCCGCGGGTCTTGCGTACCAACGAACTGATGATGCCGATGATCGTAGATTTGCCGGCCCCGTTGGGTCCAAGCAGGCCGAAGAACTCTCCCTCGTTGACCACCAGATCCACATCGCGCAATGCGTGGACACCGCTTGCATAAAGCTTGTTCAGTTTACTAAGGGAAAGGGCTTTCATGGATCTTAACACTGTGTCGCGGGTGACGGGCTGGCGGTCGGTCGTGCAAGAGTCGATATACTAGCTATAGGGTTTGTCTGCGACAAGCCGAGGTCCGCGCAGCTGCTATGGCTGCGAGGTGCCGCACTTGGGTAGAGGATAGACACTCACGGCAATGCCGACGTACAATTGACACCTGTTTTCAATTGGGTGTTTGAACTCCTGGAATCAAGTGTAACGGGAGGGTATCTAATCGATCCCTCCCGTTTTTGTGAGCAGTCGGAGGGGTATTGAACAGGCCCGCAGTTATCGCGCTTGATGACGGTACCGTGTTCCACGGCCGAGCTGTCGGTATTGACGGGCAGGTCGTTGGGGAGGTTTGCTTCAACACGGCGATGACCGGTTACCAGGAAATCTGCACAGATCCTTCCTACGCCCGTCAGCTTGTGACACTTACCTACCCACATATTGGGAATGTCGGCACCAATCCGCTCGATGCCGAGTCGGACGGAGTCAAGCTCGCCGGTCTCGTCGTTCGGGAAGTGCCGTCGCGGATGAGCAATTGGCGCGCGCAAGAAACCTTTCAGGCCTATCTCGAACGGAACAACGTGGTGGCTATTGCCGGCATCGATACACGGCGGCTCACGCGCCATCTTCGTGAGCAGGGCGCTCGCAATGGCTGCATCATGACCGGTACGGGTGATGCGCGGAGCGCCGTTGAGGCAGCGTGCTCGTTCCCCGGGCTGCAAGGTATGGATCTCGCCGCCGTGGTTACGACACGCCGGCCTTACGAATGGCGCTTTGGCAGTTGGTCGTTGGCTTGCGCCGCCAGCGAATCTCCGGCGCGCGCTGATGAGGAGCTGCCCTGGCACGTGGTGGCCTACGACTATGGCATTAAGCGCAACATACTTCGCAGGCTGGTCGATCATGGTTGCCGGGTCACTGTGGTGCCGGCTCAAACATCTGTTGCTGAGGTGCTCTCACTACGTCCCCATGGCGTCTTTCTCTCTAATGGGCCTGGGGATCCGCAACCTTGTGGTTACGCTCTCGAGGCTATTCGGGAGTTGCTGGCGGCCAAACTACCGCTCTTTGGCATATGCCTTGGCCATCAGTTGCTCGGGCTTGCATGCGGGGCCGGAACGATAAAGATGAAGTTCGGCCACCATGGGGCCAACCATCCTGTTATGGAGGTGGCGACGGGGCGAGTCATGATTTCCACGCAGAACCATGGTTTTGCCGTGGATGAGCAGACGTTGCCGGCCAACGTGCGGGTTAGCTATCGCTCGCTTTTCGACGGCTCATTGCAGGGCATCCATCTGCGCGATCATCCGGCATTTGGGTTCCAGGGGCACCCCGAGGCCAGCCCAGGGCCGCATGACCTCGCACCGCTGTTCCAGCGCTTCGTGGATTTGATGGCTTCAGGATCACGCGGGCTAGCCACATGGCGGGCCGAGCGCCGCTGAACCGTCGACGAGCAAAACAATGCCAAAACGGACCGATATAAGCAGTATTCTCATCATCGGCGCAGGCCCGATCGTGATCGGTCAGGCCTGCGAGTTCGACTACTCGGGCGCTCAAGCTTGCAAGGCCTTGCGGGAGGAGGGCTACCGGGTCGTCCTGGTTAATTCGAATCCGGCAACGATCATGACCGATCCGCAAACCGCCGATCGAGTTTATATCGAGCCGATCAACTGGCGGACCGTTGCCAGTGTGATCGCGCGAGAACGCCCCGACGCTTTGTTGCCTACGATGGGCGGTCAAACGGCTTTGAACTGCGCGCTGGATCTCGCCAAGCACGGCGTTCTGGATGAGTATCGTGTGGAGATGATCGGTGCGCGGCAAGCGGCTATCGATAAGGCTGAAGACCGTGAAGCGTTTCGAAGCGCGATGACCAATATCGGTCTACTCACCCCCCGAGCCCGGATTGCGCATAGTCGGGAGGAGGCCCTGCAAGTTCAAGTCCAGATTGGCTTTCCGACCATTATCCGTCCGTCATTCACCCTCGGCGGCAGCGGCGGTGGTGTTGCCTACAATCGCGAGGAGTTTGTCGAGATCGTTGAGCGCGGTTTGGACCTCTCGCCCACCAATGAGGTGTTGCTGGAGGAGTCGGTGCTCGGCTGGAAGGAGTACGAGCTGGAGGTGGTGCGGGACCATAACGACAACTGCATCATTATCTGCTCGATCGAGAATGTGGATTCTATGGGTATCCATACCGGTGATTCCATCACCGTGGCTCCAGCGCAGACCTTGACTGACAAGGAATATCAGCTCATGCGCAATGCCGCTATCGCGGTATTGCGCGAGATCGGAGTCGAGACCGGGGGTTCCAATGTGCAGTTCGCGATCAACCCGGCTAACGGTCAAATGGTCGTCATCGAGATGAATCCTCGGGTTTCCCGCTCCTCGGCCTTGGCATCTAAAGCAACCGGTTTCCCGATCGCTAGAGTGGCCGCCAAGCTTGCCGTTGGGTATACGCTTGATGAGTTGTGTAATGAGATCACCGGTGGGGCAACGCCCGCTTCCTTCGAACCCACCATCGACTATGTCGTGACCAAGATTCCGCGCTTCACTTTCGAGAAGTTCCAGAATGCGCAACCTGTGCTGACCACCCAAATGAAGTCGGTGGGTGAGGTCATGGCAATCGGGCGTACCTTCCAGGAATCCCTCCAGAAAGCGCTGCGCGGGTTGGAGAATGATCTGAACGGTTTGGATGAGCGGATGCATTCCGAGTCCGAGGATGTGCATGCGCGGATCATCAATGAACTGCGGGTTCCCGGACCGGAGCGCATTCTTTGGGTCGGTGATGCCCTGCGGGCCGGTTATTCGGTGGAGCGTGTTCATGAGCTCACCGCCATCGATCCTTGGTTTTTGGCGCAGATCCAGGAACTGATCGAGGTGGAGAATGCCGTGCGGCAGCAGGGCGAGCAGGCTTTGGAGCGGGCGAGCCTGTTCGCGCTCAAGCAGCGTGGTTTCTCCGATGGCCGGCTCGCGAAGTTGCTCGGCCTCACTGAGATGGAGGTGCGTCGCCGCCGCCATGCGCTTGCCATTCGCCCGGTCTACAAACGAGTGGATTCCTGTGCGGCGGAGTTCGCGAGCAGTACCGCGTACCTGTATTCCACTTATGAGGAGGAGTGCGAGGCCAATCCCACGCAAACCAAGAAGATCATCGTGCTCGGCGGGGGGCCCAACCGGATCGGGCAGGGAATCGAGTTTGATTACTGCTGTGTGCATGCCGCCCTTGCCATGCGCGAGGATGGCTATGAGAGTATTATCGTCAACTGCAATCCAGAGACGGTTTCCACCGACTACGACACATCGGATCGGCTCTACTTTGAGCCGTTGACCCTGGAAGATGTGCTTGAGATTGTGGACAAGGAGCAACCCTGGGGAGTGATCGTCCAATACGGCGGTCAGACCCCGTTGAAGTTGGCTCGTGCTCTGGAAGCCCACGGCGCTCCCATCATCGGTACATCACCTGAATCCATTGATCTGGCGGAGGATCGGGAGCGTTTTCAGCATTTGATCAGCCAACTTGGCTTGCAGCAGCCGCCGAATCGCTCGGCTTTTGCGGTTGAGCAAGCCATGGATCTGGCGCGGCAAATCGGCTATCCATTGGTGGTGCGTCCGTCCTACGTACTCGGCGGTCGAGCCATGGAGATCGTCTACGAAGAAGCAGACTTGCTGCAATATATGCGGGAAGCGGTGAAGGTCTCTCCGGAAGCGCCTGTGCTGTTGGACCGATTCCTCGATGATGCTGTCGAGGTGGATGTCGATGCTGTTTGCGACGGGCGCGATGTTCTCATCGGCGGCATAATGGAACACATCGAGCAGGCGGGGGTGCACTCGGGCGATTCAGCCTGTTCCTTGCCGGCTTACACTCTTTCGGAGGGACTCGCTGAGCGGCTGCGCGAGCAGGTGCGGTTGCTTGCGAATAAGTTGAGTGTGGTCGGGCTGATGAACGCCCAGTTTGCCATCAAGGATGATGAAATTTATCTCCTAGAGGTCAATCCTAGGGCATCCCGCACCGTGCCCTTCATCGCTAAGGCCACAGGGCTTGCCTTGGCAAAAATCGCCGCGCGCTGCATGGCAGGCCGCAGCCTTGTAGAGCAGGGTTGTACCCAGGAAGTGATTCCGGCTTACTATTCGGTCAAAGAAGCTGTCTTTCCGTTTGTCAAGTTTCCGGGCGTGGATCCGATTCTCGGCCCGGAGATGAAATCCACCGGCGAGGTGATGGGGATCGGCCGCTCGTTCGGCGAAGCATACGCCAAATCACAATTGGCCGCCGGCGTGGAATTGCCGCGCCGAGGGTGTGCCTTTGTGAGCGTGCGTGATGCTGATAAGCAACCCATGGTTGCGGTGGCACGCGAACTTGTCCAGCGCGGATTTAGCTTGCTTGCTACCGGCGGGACGGGGCGAGCCCTGCGTGCGGCAGGGATTGCCTGCGAACTGATCAACAAAGTTACCGAAGGGCGTCCGCATATAGTTGATGCCATAAAGAACGATAGCGTTGATTTGATAATCAATACGACCGAGGGCAGACAGGCCATCGCCGATTCCTTCTCTATCCGGCGCGAGGCGCTGCAAGGCAAGGTTTGCTATACGACGACCATCGCCGGTGCGCGAGCAACCGTACAAGCGTTGGATTACTTGGATTCGGGTGCCGTGATCTCGCTCCAGGAGCTTTATCAGGAGGCGATGGCATGAGCAGGAGGCCACTGACCGTACGGGGCGCACAGATGCTCAAAGAGGAGCTGGCGCGGCTCAAAACCCGGGAGAGACCTAAAGTTGTTCGGGCGATTGCCGAGGCACGTGCCCACGGTGATTTAAAGGAGAACGCGGAATACCATGCGGCCCGCGAACAGCAGAGTCTGCTTGAGGGGCGCATTGCCGAGATCGAAGAGAAGCTTGCTAATGCTCAGGTTATCGACGTGCGCAGTCTTTCGGCCGATGGGAAGGTGGTTTTTGGGGTGACAGTCGTGTTGGCCGAGGAACGCAGTGGTGATGAGATGACCTACCAGATCGTCGGCGAGGACGAGGCGGATATAAAGCACGGTAAGGTTTCGATCCACTCACCCATCGCGCGTGCTCTGATCGGCAAGGAGGAAGGGGAGATCGTAGAGGTGCAGGCGCCGGCCGGAAGCCGCAGCTATGAAATCGTCGAGGTGCGCTACGAGTAAGAAGCGAAGTCGATACGCATATCGAATTTGCTTGAAATGTGCTTGGTTCTGGTGCGCTTGGCGGCGCCCTGATGCGAGTTGCGCCGTGTGCGTCGGCCAAGGGTCGCGACGTTTTTTGGGCTGCTTTGGCGAGTCTTCGAGGCAACGATGAGGTGCCAAACGCATGGGGAGATCGCATAGGGAGGGGGGGGCACCCCAGCACAACAGCAGGATGGCGCGTTTCGATCCGGTGAAGCTCGATTTGGCAGTGCTGCTTCTGGTTGCTTTGGGCACAATGTTTTTGATTGTTCGGCTCGATGCCCCGCACTGGCTTGAACTCTTGATTGTGGCGGCTGTCGGTTTAAGTAGCGGTGGGTGGCTTGCCTTGCGTACGCATCGTGTCGTACGTGCCGCCGAGACCCAACTGCTAGAATCCATGCATGAGAGAGCCAGGTCGGAATAATGCCCCGTAGTCGAACCAGTAGCCGATGGTTGAGGGCGCATTTTAACGATGCGTGCGTGCGTGCGGCGCATAAGCAGGGCTATCGTTCGCGTGCTGTGTATAAACTCCTTGAGATCGATCAGCGGGATCAGTTATTGCGTCCGGGTATGACGGTGATCGACTTGGGTGCTGCTCCTGGGAGCTGGAGTCAATATTGCGTTAAGCGTCTCGGAACAGCCGGTCGGGTGATCGCGTTGGATGTGTTACCTATACAACCGTTGCCTGGTGTGGAAGTAATTCAAGCTGATTTTCGCGATGCTAATACATTGACTGATCTAGTAAATCGCTTGGGGGGGCAGCCGGTGCACCTTGTTTTATCGGACATGGCGCCCAATATTTCAGGCGTGACGGCTATTGATCAGCCCCGTGCCATGCGGCTCGCCGAGGAGGCATTGGATTTAGTGTGCCGAACTCTTGTTAGCGATGGCAGCTTCCTGATCAAGGGGTTTCAAGGCGAGGGCTTCGATGATTATCTGGCAAGGTTGCGGGAGTGCTTCCGCAAGGTTGTTATCCGTAAGCCCAAGGCCTCGCGCGAGCGTTCGCGGGAAGTCTATTTGTTGGCCCGCTATGCTGTCTGTAGTAAGGTCTGACTTAAGGGGTTCCACCCACGGCCGGTGTAGCCGGCGACTAATTGATCGAGGTGTTTAACCTTGAATGACATGGCGAAGAATCTGATCCTTTGGGTGGTCATCGCCATCGTGCTGATGTCCGTTTTCAGTAACTTTCAGGACCAGACGATGACATCGCCCGAGCTCGCCTATTCCCAGTTTCTCGACGAGGTGAAGCAAGGGAAAATAGAGCATGTCACTATAAAGGGGCAAATTATCCGCGGCCGGACCACCTCCGGGGAGACGTTTAGTACGTATAGCCCGGAGACGGACAACGAGGCGATGATCGGCACGCTTCTGGAGCATGGAGTGCAGATTCGGGCGGAGCAGCCGGAAGGCCGGAGCATGCTGCTGCAGATACTGATCTCGTGGTTTCCGTTCCTGCTGCTGATCGGTGTCTGGATCTACTTCATGCGGCAAATGCAAGGGGGGGGCGGAGGCCGTGGGGCTATGTCCTTCGGTAAGAGCCGTGCCCGAATGATGTCTGAAGAGCAGATCAAGGTCACATTCGCCGATGTGGCTGGGGTCGAGGAAGCAAAACAGGATGTTGTCGAACTTGTTGAGTTCCTCCGCGACCCGGCTAAATTCCAGCGTTTGGGCGGCCGTATCCCCAAAGGTGTATTGCTGGTGGGACCGCCTGGGACCGGTAAGACGCTGCTCGCTAAGGCGATTGCCGGTGAGGCGCGGGTACCCTTTTTCACGATTTCCGGGTCGGATTTCGTGGAGATGTTCGTCGGTGTCGGTGCTGCCCGTGTGCGTGACATGTTTGCGCAAGCGAAAAAGCATGCGCCATGCATTATTTTCATCGACGAACTCGATGCGGTAGGCCGCCAGCGCGGTGCAGGGCTAGGCGGTGGTCATGATGAGCGCGAGCAGACGCTGAACCAGATGCTGGTGGAGATGGACGGTTTCGAGGGTAGCGAGGGGATCATCGTCATTGCGGCGACCAACCGGCCGGATGTCTTGGATCCGGCGTTG
>JAUILK010000053.1 GCA_030433275.1 Gammaproteobacteria bacterium | reverse complement strand
CACCTTTGCTGTATTGCCCCAGCGTTGGGTCGTGGAACGCTCCTTCGGCTGGCTGGAAAAATGCCGCCGCTTATGGAAGAACTGCGAGCGTAAGATTAATACCAGTCTGCAGTTCGTTCATCTGGCGTTCTTGACACTGTTGCTCCGGAGATTGTGAACAGGCTCTAAGAACGTTGGCGAGGCCGACGTCGATAGATGCCCGTGCGTGACAAGCCCAGCGCTTCGCAGGCGCGGCGGTGTGACAGCTCGGCCGGTCGCTGCTCGAGAAGGCTCATTGCGATGACTCGCTCTGTGCGTCCTCGAGCAGCGCCAAGAACTTTTTTTGCAGATCCACCATGTCCTCGGCAACTTTGGCCCGGCGCTGCAGGCGTTGTTTCTCACGCTCGAGTTCTTCGATGCGCCGATCCCGCGGGTCCTTGGGCTTGCGCCCGCCCGTTTTCGGCTCCAGCCCCTGCGTGCCGGCGTCGGTCAGCGTCCGGCGCCATTCGACGAGCTGGCCGGCATACAGCGCATTGCGCCGCCGCCAACTCCCTTTCTCGCTCCGGGGCAAAGCATCGTACTCGGCGAGTAGTAGCCGCTGCTTGTCAGCGGCGCTGAACCGCCGACGGGTGCGCCGCTCCAACCTCGGATTGGTGGGGATCTCGTTGGTATCGTTCACGCTCGTAGCCTCCTCAGTCAATGCCCGAATGTTACATAAGAAACGTATCGGTCACTGTCGGATACGAGATTGACACCAAGGGAGGCTGACCAATCATGCGGATTCGTTGGCCACCAAGGCGGTGCTAATCCAACCTAAATACAAGGCTAAAGTTATGTTTGTAATTATTGGGCGTCGTTCCTTTTTTATTGTAGATATAAACAAGGATATAAATATTCCAGTCATAATCAGTAGAGACCAGCCAATTTGCAAATATGACCAAGCTAACATCCAGGCTATGGTGAGCGTTAAAGCGATGCTTAGCCACGAATTAATTGGGTGGTGCTGATTTCCACTATCGGAAAAAGCGAGAACAATACCCTTGATTGCGATAATTTCCAGCATTATAAAAATAATACCCGAAATGAAAAATATGTAATCGGCAGGCGTAAAATCTTTTGAAAAGCGTGCGCTTATGGAGGCCTGAGTTTCTCCATTAAAGCCAACGATAACAGCTTATTATGATGACTGCCATAATCAAAAATAAATTTGCTATCGCTTGACATTTTAACATTTCAAAATCTCATTTTTGACAGCATAAATTATAAGATTATTTAAGAGCAACATTTTAACTAATAGTCGTTGCCACGATATTAAGGGTTCTTGAATACTGGCGACTATCCGGAAATGGCTGTGATATTGACACTAAATTAACGCGGAGTGGATTGGGCAGACCATCTTTGCTTCAATATGCTTGTTACCAAGAAGTGTGGTACACGCACCGAGCGACGTTCTTCGTGGAGAAGAGCCTCTGCTGTCAGATTTGGTTGGAGTCGCAGTCGATGTTAGGTTAGAGTTTGAACGCTAACTAAGGAGGAGAGGATTGAAATGAGGCACCCCGACGAACACAACAAGGCGGTGCTTAAGCGAGGGGTTTTGTTGGTAGACAAGCCCGTTCATGTCTCCCTCCTGGACGGAGGCTTGTCGTTGCGGACGCCGAGGAGGATCAGGCCAAGACCGGTAATCAGCGGTTTTTCTGCATGGAATTCCAACTGAGCACGGACCTCTCTAAGCAGTCAGGGCCTGGCTTACGTGGTCTTTTTGGCGGCAAGAGCTACTTCAGCCGCCGCTTGAGGTGTGTTGTGTCCGAGTTCATGCTGATTTGTCTTGTCTGAACCTGTGTATCTGGAGAGGTGTTGTTCGAGCGTTGACAGTAAGGCCCGTTTGTTCGTCCTGCAAGGGGCGGAGCCCAAATAGCCATAAAAATACATGGTTGGTGTCGCAAAGCCTAGCATTCATGTTTTCTTTCTTCAACGGTATGTGACCTTGCTTTCAGCTATAAATAATCTAGATGTTTCCTAGAGTTGAAGCGGAACGTAATAAAGTTATTATGGGTCAATTCGATTGGATTTTGTGTGGGTAAATTTTTAATAATGTCAGTGTGTTGATGCTATGCCTAATATCAGGCTATAAGCTATTTTCGTTTGTGTCTGCTACAAGAGGTTTAATTACATGAAGCGTTTCCTCGTGTTTGCTATCGTTTTGGCTTTGATAGGGGTGATGCCTGTCTATGCTGAAAATTCAGAAAATGCAGAAGCTACTAACATGCAAATTCTGATCGATAAGGTGAAGGCAGATAAAAAGCTCTTAGTCGCCAGCAATATGGATTTAACAGATCGTGAATCTAAGGAATTCTGGCCACTATATGAAGGGTATCAAAACACGCTTAAGGGTTTAAATTCCCGCCTAAAAAAAATTATTGAAGAGTATGCTGGCGCCTACAATAAAGGGTTTATTTCTGATGATCTAGCTAAAAAATTAATTGATGGGTTACTCGAAAATCAGGGTGAAGAACTTAAAATGATGCGAGAGTATTCGCAGAAATTTGCTAAAATTCTACCTGCGACAAAGGTGGCTCGATATCTACAAATTGAGAATAAAATTAGGGCTGCTATGAAGTACGATCTTGCAGCCAATATTCCCCTTATCTATTAATGATTATCCCGATCGTATCTATTCACGTGGCTCCATAAGTATCGGGTTTCTTGACATCTCCAGCCTGGCTCTTCGTGGCCGGGCGTTTCCCGGCAGGAAGTGAACCTAACCTCACTTCCTGCCGCTCCGACTCATCCCCGCCCGCCATGATACGGAGCCCACCATTGCGGAAGTCTCTCGATTGGTGCCGCCTCCGGCCGTTTCGTTTGCTAGATCGACGACCGAAGGTTAGTGTTGACGAATGCATAGTGCGGGCTTGCTCTCTTTGCCCAAAGCATCGCTGCGATGGCTGAATGATTATAGGGTGGTTAGCTGACCCACTGGGTATCAATCACTTCCCTAGTCGAGATAGCGACAAAGTCCCAAATAAAGACTCCCGCACATGACCAGAATGATCACAACGAAAGGCAGTCCAGCTATGGTGGCGACCGCCTGCAGGGCCTTGAGGCCGCCGGCGATTAAAAGAATCGCCGCGACAACGCCCTCCAGTGTGGCCCAGAATATCCGCGTGACGGTTTGGGGGTTCGGGTCGCCACCGGAGGTGATGATGTCGATTACCAGTGAGCCCGAATCCGAGGACGTGACGAAAAAGATTGCCACGGCAATGATCAAAAGCATCATGCTGATCAGACCCAGCCAGCGTGGAACCTCGAACGATTCAAGCAAGGCAAAGGAACCCCGCGCGACATCGGCTTGTACTGCCTCAACCAACCCGCCAGTCCCATAGAGTTCATGATGGAGCGCCGATCCGCCCATAACGGTCAGCCACAGAATAGACACCGCGGTGGGTCCAAGCAGAACCCCTAGCATGTATTCACGCACCGTCCGCCCTCGAGAGATACGGGCGATGAACATCCCTACGAACGGTGACCAGGAGATCCACCAGGCAAAGTAGAATAGTGTCCAGCGATTCTGCCAGCTCCCGCCCCCCTCGGTCTGCTTAAAGGCTTCCGCGTATGTGCTACGAGTAGGTAGCTCGGAGAGATACGTACCCACGCCCTCAACCATCGCGTGCAGCAACTGCTGCGTCGGCCCCGCGATAAGCAACACGTAGGCGCTTAGTACGGCACCGATCACGATCGCTAGCTTGGAGAGTTTTTGGATACCGGCGGACAGGCCGGTAACTACCGATACTGTGGCCACAGCGGTTATGCCGGCAATCAAGGCGAGCTGCACGCCCATATTGCTGGGCACGCCAAAAGTGTACTGCAAGCCCGAGTTGACCTGCTTGACACCCAGCCCAAGCGATACGGCGACCCCGACCAGAGTGCCTGCTGCGGCCACGACATCGATGAGGTTGCCAATGCCTCCGCGCACGCGCTCACCGAGCAGTGGCTCGAAGGCCGAGCGCACCGTAAGCGGTAAACTCCGATTATAGGAGAAGAAGGCTAGCGCCAGGCCCATTAGAGCGTACATGGACCAGCCATGCAGACCCCAGTGAAAATAACTATGCACCAAGGCATCACGCGCAGCCTCTGCGGTACGCTCTGTGCCAAAAGGTGGGGCGGCATAAAAGGCGAGCGGTTCGGCCACGCCATAGAACAGCAGGCCGACCCCGGTACCGGCCGCAAATAGCATGGAGTACCAGCCCCAATTCGAAAATTCAGGTCGCGCGTCCTTACCACCGAGACGAATCTCACCAAAACGGCTAAAAATCAGATATAAGGCAAAGCCGAGAAAGACGTTCATCGCCACCAAATAGAACCAACCCAGGTTGTTGGCGATCTTTTGCTGCACCGCCTCAGCGGCGGTTTGGAGCTGTCCGGGCGCTACTGCGCCGAAAATCACCAGCGAAAGGATGAGCGTCGCTGCCGGGACGAAAACAGCCCGGTGCACCGCCATGCCAAGTAGATTGCCGCGCTTAGCGTCGCCATAGCGATTGGTTCGGGGGCGATCAGCCACTTCAGCACCTCCGGGCACGCAATACCATGAGCCGACTGACCGCGACGTTCTGAGGTCATTTCGCCCCGATCACCCGGTCTCATTCTTATGGTGTAAAGACATACTGTCTCCTTAAATAACAGACAAAGCAGGAACGGAAACAATCCGTGCTGCACTGCAATCGAAAATTTGGACTTATTGGCCAAGCGATAATCTAGAAGATTCTTGGCACGCCTAGAAAACCTGTCGCCCTCGTTGGGGTTGGCCCGGGTGCCGTGATATCGGGCGCGTTTCAGCAAGAGCTGTTCGGCTGAGCTGGGTTGTCCAATGATGGCTGGTCAGAGGGTCGGAGCTACGAGGAAAGGGGGGCTCGAACCCATGGTCGTGGATTCTGGTGCTAGAACGGCGGTCGGAGGCGCTTCGCTGGTTAGATCGATGGCCGTGAGTAGCGATTGGCGTTGGGCGGGAAGGGATTTATGCTCTCTAATGCGACCCTTCGGTCGCGCCCGATAGGTGAGAGTCTTTTTTATTGCTAGGAAAAATAGAACGAGATTTGCGTATCAAATAGATGTGCGGGAAATCGATCGCTGATCCGCCATTCACTTCCGAATCGGGTAGAAGCGCATGGAAGTAGAAACAAAGCCGGAAGAAAGTCAAGACACCCTCGACAAGAATCTGATCAACTCGGTCCTTGAGGCGGTCGAGGCCGCCGACGCCGAGCAGGTCAGTGAATTGCTTGAGCCGCTGCATGCCGCGGACGTTGCCGATCTGATCGAGCAGATCACGCCCGACGAGCGCGAGGCGTTGGTCGAGGTGTGGGGTGAGCATATTGATGGTGAGGTGCTATCGGAACTCGACGAGAGCCTCCGCGAGCCGTTGATCGAAACGATGCCGCCCGAGGTATTAGCCGAGGCAGTGCGTGAACTCGATTCCGACGACGTGGTCGATTTGGTCGAGGATCTCGATAAGGAACAGCAATCGCGCATCCTAGAGGTGCTTGAGGCTGGCGATCGCGTTGGCGTGCAAAGCGCGCTTTCGTACCCGGAGGATTCGGCCGGCCGATTGATGCAGCGCGAATTGGTGGCTCTGCCGGAGGACTGGCGCGTCGGTCAGGCCATCGACTATCTGCGCCAGACCGAGGAGTTACCCGATCAGTTTTACCACGTGATATTAGTTGCGCCGTCAATGGAGCCGGTTGGCTATGTCGCACTGGGACGGTTGCTTTCATCAAAGCGTGGCACGGGGTTGCTCCAACTCAGCGAGCCGAGTTTCCGCACAATTCGGGTCACTGATAGAGAAGCCGATGTTGCTTACTTATTTAATCATTATCACCTGATCTCGGCACCGGTGATCGACGAAAATGGCTTGTTGGTGGGTGTCATTACGATCGACGATGCGATGGCCGTGCTTGATGAGGAGCATGAGGAGGATATTCTGCGGCTGGCCGGCGTAGCCGAGGACTCCAGCCTTTCCGACAGCGTGCTCGAAACCAGTAAGGGCCGGGCGCTGTGGCTGTTGGTCAACCTGGCCACCGCTATCGTCGCTTCGATGGTGATTGACCGATTTGCCGACACCATCAATCAGATGGTTGCGCTTGCGGTGCTGATGCCGATCGTCGCTTCGATGGGCGGCAATGCTGGCACGCAGACCATGACCGTGACGGTGCGCGCCATCGCTACACGCGAGCTCACAGCCAAGAACGTTATGCGCGTCAGCGGGCGGGAGGCCGTGGTCGGGGTGATCAACGGCGTCGGCTTCGGGGTGCTGATGGCGTTGGTTGCCGGGTTTTGGTTCGGTGTGCCGATGCTGGCGGTGGTGATTGCCCTGGCGATGCTGCTGACGCTGGTCGCGGCGGCCCTCGGTGGTATCGTGATCCCAATCCTCCTCGACAAATTCAACATCGACCCGGCGCTCGCCTCCGGCCCGTTTGTTACCACCGTTACTGATATCGTCGGATTTTTCGCCTTCCTCGGATTGGCTTCGGTAGTTTTGCTTTAATTGAGTAGGTGCCTGAACAGGTTGCGCATTATCCTTCTCGGTGTCATGTGGATATGATCGCCAGAATGCTGTTCAGAGACAATGCGCAGGTTCGATTGACGGCTGGCCGCCAGCGTCGATGTAGTCGAAAATCGAGCACAGCCGAGTGAAAAATCATTTTGTACTGTCTATACGCTTAGAGCCTGCAGTAAATTTCAACTCTGAATTAAGAGGAAATAAAATGACAATTGAGGGCATGAATCATTTTACTGTTGTAAGCAGCGATCTGAAAAAAACCAAGGCGTTTTATATGGAAATACTAGGTCTGCAGGAAGGTTACCGCCCGCCCATGAGCTCCACGGGTGCATGGCTTTACGCACCAGGCCAGAAACACGCCATTTTGCATATCATAGCGGAGCGACCGATGCCGAAAAACGCGTCTGGCGTTATTGATCATATGGCGTTTACGGCCGCTGATCTGCAGTCGGCGATAGATACGCTCAAGCAGCATGGCATCGCATATAAACTGAGCCAATTAAAAGAAATAGGTATCTGGCAATTGTTTTTTTATGACCCAGATGGTGCTAGAATCGAATTGGATTTTTCTTCAGAATAACTTGATTCTTGGGGATGATTTTATTTTTTTATTAAATTTTTGAAAATTACAGATGGCCTGACTGGTTTTGAGTTGGTGTTAAAAATGCCAGCTCGGTCTGTAAACGATCCCCTGCTCGTGACGCAGGCCGTTATGGTGCTCCGTGATTTGAAACAGCTGGCCGCTGCGTTCTCGCTACCGCATTCTATAAGTGAATTACGTTGGAATGCTATACAATCACATCCCAGCCTCCGTTTGTCCTGCTGAGCGGCGTTTTTGAGAGGATACTGCGGTTCAGTGTTGCTCACCGGATGAGTTTTTCCGCCGCAAGCCGGTCGTGTTGTTCACGTTCTTCCTGCAAAAGCTGGGCTACACGTCTTGTCTGGTTATTGAGCCGCAGGCGATAGACCACGTTATTAAAGACTACGGCCTTGAGATAGCGGCGCGTCTCGCCATAAAGAAGCGTTTCAATCCAGCGTGCGCTGCCAACCGGCGGTTCCGCTACGCTTATCCAACTGGCTACATTGCCGGGGCCAGCGTTGTAGGCGGCCAAGGCGAGAATGTGGCTGGAGAAGCGGCCACGCAGATAGGCGAGGTAGTCGGCGCCCACCGCGATGCTGTTGGCTGGATCACTGATGATCGCACTCAAATCAGAACTTTCCTGGCCGTTGCGCTCAAGCATCCAACGCGCCGTAGCCGGCATCAGCTGCATTACGCCGCATGCTCCGGCCTGGGAGCAGGCGCTGCCGCGAAACGCGCTTTCCTGTCGAATCAGCGCTAGGAGCCAGGCGGAGTCAATGCCGCTTGTTTGCGCGCTGCGGCGCACCTCGCTCAAATAGCCTAGTGGAAAGCGCAGAAACGAGGCATTGTTCACGCCGGCCGTGGCGGCTGCATATGAAGTCGCCCATGGCCAGTTCTGTGCCTCGGCGATGCGGGCTGCCGACAAGCGATCGCGCGCGCTTAAGCGGCGGATGAACGTGCGCCACTCGAGGTGAGCCAACTCATGCTGTTTGGCTTGGTGCAGCAGTAGGGCACGTTGTACGGCAGCCTTTCGGTGCAGTGTGCGTTTACGCAGCGGATCCGACGCAGGTATGGCGGTTCCCCACCGGTACGGGGTTCCAAGTGCATCGGCGGCCAGAAAGCCGTAGTAGGAAAACTGTTTAGCGATCGTACGGTAGAGGCGCTTGGCCTGCTCACGCTGCCCCAGTTTTCCCATGGCCCAGGCGCGCCAATAGCGCCACACGGTGGTGTTGCGCTGTGCAATAGGCATTTCTCTTGCCGCACGGGCGAGCCCCCCCCAATCTCCGGCGCGTAAAGCGCTGCGCGCGCGCCAGGCATGGACGTGCGCATCCACTTGCGTCTCGGGTAGCGCTTGGAGCCACTTGCCCGCACTCGGCAAGGCATGGTAGGCGGCATGCAAGGCGATGTGGCGCTCAACCGGACCCGTTACTGTTTCCGGCCAGACATGTCGAGCCTTGATTTTCGACCACAGCCGGTGGGCTTGCGCGGGATCGGAACGGGCCATATGGCCCATAGTGGCTGAAAGCAACTGTGATACGACCGCGTCGGAGCCCAGCGGCGGGTTTTGCAGTGCCACCTTGGGGTGGTGATACACTTTGAGCCAATGTGCGGCTTTGACTCGGTTGGCGGTCGGCAGCCGCTCGAGCAGTTCCGCGGCTAGCTGGCTATGGTCGGCTTGTAATGCCAGTAGAATGCGGTGCTCGACACTTTCGCGTGTCAACACGCCGGCCTCGGCCAACAAATCGAAGGCGGGATTGCAGCTTCGCGGTTGCCGATACCCCACCGACCACAAACGTTTGGCCGTGGCGATGGCTTGTTCCTTTCGGCCCGCGGCAAGCTCAGCTTGCACCCGAGCGCAGCGCAGGTAGACATTTTGGCTCCCACGATAGTTTGCTAGGAACGCAGTCCAGTCTTCGCGCCGGGCGAGCTCGTGCAACCAGGCGGCACGCAGGAGCGGCGTGGTGGGCAAATCGGAATAACGCTTTAGATAGACATCCACTGCGGCGGGTGCTATCGATTTGATCTGATGGCGCAGTTCGGCGTAGCGCAGATAAGGGTAGAGCGGAAAAGTCTTCAGCTGTTCGGCCAACTCGCGAAAGCGATGCAACTGGTTGGCCTCGAGGTTGCGCAGAGCGGTCTCATATACCGATAAAGGCGTTGCTGCCGCGCGTTCTCGGGCCCCAGTGATGCCCATGCTGGCGAGGAATGCCAGCACCGTGAGCAAGCTCGCCCGTAACATCGTTTGGACGTTCGATTGGCGGCGCCAGTGCATGCGGATCCCTCCTGGCAAGCGCTTGTTATCTTCGGCTATTCCTCAGTCGTAACCCGTAGACGGTGGTTTGTGCTGGGGGCTTATACACGAAATCCTCACTGTAAGGCCGCTTTGGTAGTTCGGAAGCCGAACTATTTTATTGGCTGAGCGCCGGTTTCTTCGCAAGGTACTAAAATCAAGAGCGCAGCGCCATGAGCGCGTTGCGCATGCTGGATCATCTAGGGGGCAGCGGTTCGGTTAGTTGCATTTGGTGTTGGTGGTTGAGCCGTTTTTGATCGTGCTGCAACATTTCATAGCTGATTGTCACCGGCCAAAAAAGCCATGAGGCAATGAGAAGGAAACCCTTGTCACGGGCTGAGCGGGCGTGTCCGCAGAGAGTAAGATGCGGGATCCGGAGGATAAAATGGAGGCCCCGATGAGCAATGTCGAACTTGCAAAAGCCTACTTCGAATCGGTTTTGGACAAGCGACTTTCCCAGATGCAGTTCGTTCAGCTCGGCGGAATGCGAGTACTCGAGATTCTCTGGCCGGTGAACGACATTCTACGTTCCCGACTCTATGAGATACGCGGTATTCCTTACAGTAAACGCTATGGCCGTGAGGCGGATGAGGCCATCGAAGCATTCTCGGCCAAACCGTTTGCGCAGACCTGGCAAGATCTGGACCCGGAAGTATGGCGGGTGCTTCTGGAGCGCCATCATCAGATGCTGATGGTTGCCGCCACTAACGAAGTGCAAGGTTTTCCGCTTACGAGCATCCCGGCCGACCTGCCGCCCGAAGCGGTGTTACCGGCGGTGATGCTGCTTTTGTTGCACAGCATGCAGCTGCCGTGGCCACCCGGTGATCGTTCCGAGCTTGAGTTGCCGGTTAAGGATGGGCCGGAAACGATGTTGCATCGCTGATGCCGGCTCGCCGAGCCTGAGTGTTTGTGTTGGGAGGACCTTTGGCGAGGCAGCTCACCAAGACCGGGGAAGGGGCGGAGGGATGAACCAATGGGTGCGGTACTGCCCTAGCAGGGTTGCCCAGCGAGCACTTCTCCGGCGCTGTTCAATTGGAGGCGCAGGCGACCGAAGCGTTCAATGTGCCTTGCCACGCAACCACCACCTTGGGTCGTGATTTCATCGAAGGTGACACTTATCTCCAACTCCGCAGTGGTGTGTTTGACCACTTCCCAGCGCAGGGTTTCATTGTCGATCCAGCCGTTTTCGTAGCAAAACGCGCTCAATTCGCGACAGCGCCGCAGGTACGCTTCGATTTGATCCATGTTCTTCGCCGTGTCCACGTGGACCTCTGTTAATCCTTCTCCAGCCGGCAGTTGCCGCGCATATCAATGTCGAACTTCTAGACGGATCGGCAGGTCTAGATATTCAATTGACTCGACTGGCTGCATGTTGAGTCGATACATTGCGATTGTAACGCATGTCGCGACGGGTGATACCCAAAAACACGCGTTGGGAAGTCGAATCGATGCGGGGAAGCGCCGTTAATGAGGCCGAAATCAAAGCCGTCATCGCGCGCTGCGGAGGCACGGATCCCTGACATTTCGCTGCGCGCGGTCAAGCTCTATGCGAGCAGGGCCGCTAGGAGTAGTTGTGAGAGGCGGTTACTGTGCTTTTCCGACTTGGACCCCAATGATCTGCGTGATGTGGTGGAGCAGTGGGGTCGGTTGCAGCATTAAATAAGTTGTATGGCGGAGTGGTGTTTACACTAGCGATTGGGTTTCGCGATATTCGATCCTAGGGCCGCTGTAAATCTGGAGGCTCGCGTGCCGCGCCCATGCGGAAAACGCCCTCCGATCGAACCTTAGGGAATCCTCTCAGCCCGCTAGTCGGTAAAGCAAGTGCCATGCGGTGCATGGTGCAGTTTGGCTATCCGACGACTGGGGGTGGACCAGGGCAGAGGTGCATACAGCGAGCGAACCGGGGGAAGAGAATCGTACGCGTATTGGCGGCGGAAGGAGCGAGCGACTTGGTGCACAACACGAGGAGGGCAAAGGCGATGAATGGATCGAACGAAGTGGTTATCTGCAAAGCGGTGCGCACGGCGATTGGTGCTTATGGGGGCACCTTAAAAAATATTCCGGCTCCGGAACTCGGCGCTGCGGCGATCCGCGGTTGTTTACAGCATGCCGGTCTGGAGGGACGGTTGGTCAACGGCGTGATCATGGGTCAAGTCGTACAGGCCGGTGCGAAGATGAACCCGGCGCGGCGAGCGGCGGTTAACGGCGGATTACCGGTCGAGGTACCGGCGATGACCGTCAATCGTGTTTGCGGCTCAGGCGCGCAGGCGATTGCGAGTGCCGCCCAAGAGGTGATGTTGGGTCTGGTCGACTGCGTCATTGCCGGGGGCATGGAGAACATGGATCAGGCACCGTATGTGGATCTCGGTGGGCGTTGGGGTCATCGGATGGGGCATGCGCAAGTCTACGATAGTATGCTGCACGACGGGCTCAACGACGCCTTCTCCGGCCAGCACTCCGGCTGGCATACCGAGGATCTGGTGCAAGAATACGCAATCAACCGCGAGCAGCAGGATGCCTGGGCGCTGCGCAGTCAGCAGCGCTTTGGCGAGGCGCAGGCAGCCGGTCGGTTCGAGGCCGAGATCGTGCCGGTGGAGGTGCCGGGTAAAAAAGAAACGCTAACCTTCATTCGGGATGAGGCGAACCGTCCGGATACAACGCCGGCCGGGTTGGCCAAGTTGCGACCGGCTTTTCGCAAGGAAGGCACCATCACAGCCGGCAACGCGCCGGGACTAAACAGCGCGGCGGCGGCCATGCTAGTGGCTGAGCGCGGCTGGGCCGAGCGGCAAGGCCTCGAGCCCATGGCCCGGCTGGTCAGTTACGGCATCGGCGCGATGGAGCCGGGTTTCTTCGGGCTGGCACCGGTACCTGCAGTGAAGCAAGCGCTGGATCGAGCCGGCTGGACGATCGGGGAGATCGAGCGTATCGAGATCAACGAAGCGTTCGCCGCCATCGCGATCGCGGTCACCCGTGATTTGGGACTCTCCGAAGAAATCGTCAATGTCGAAGGCGGCGCCATTGCGCACGGCCATCCCATCGGCGCGACCGGCGCGATCCTTACCACGCGGCTATTGCACTCGATGGCACGTGATGGGATTCGCCGTGGGGTGGTGACACTTTGCATCGGTGGAGGGCAGGGTATCACGCTTGCTTTGGAGCGCCTCTGATGATGGGGAGGCGGGACGTGTTTGTGCAACGGGTTAAGTTCCAAGTGCTGGGTGCAACGTCTTGTGGAGTTCAACAGCAAGACAGGGTGCTATGTCGCGGAAAAGGCGCGCGCTCCTTGAGCCAGCGTGCTTTATCTTGCCGCGGCAATGCCGGTCGGATCTTGTGCTAGAGGTGGAAGATGGCTGCGTTTGTAAGGAGGCTTTACGAGCGCTCCCGCCATTTTGGCGTTGGGCGGGCAGTTGCCCGCGCTCATTATGACAAGCTTGCAAACGAAAGGAGATTAAGATGGCCGCTACGGACGATCTTCGCAAGGAATTGGACAAGCTAAAGGCGGATTTGGCGCGCTTGCGCGCGGACACGACCGAGGTTACGCGTACGCTACGCGAACTGGGTAATGAGAAGCTGGACGATGTGCGTGGTTCTGCGAACGAGGAGTTCCAGCGCGGGCGTCGGATACTGCGCCGCGGCGTTGAAGCGGGGCAGGAGCGGGGCCGACGCACTAAAGAGGAAATGGAGGAAGGGATAGGCGCGCACCCCTTTTCCTCTGTCATTGCGGCCGTAGGGGCCGGCTTTATATTGGCGAAGCTGCTGGATATCGTTACCCGCCGCTGAGTCTGAGGCACCCCATCCCGCGGCCGGTGGCGATCGCGGCATGCCTCACCCGCGTGGGCTGCCGGCGGCGGTAAACGGGGAGTGTTTGGTGGAAAAATTACCGCCCTGCACACCCTGGGTAAGCGTTCGGACCGGCTTTTGCGGTAAGTTTCCGATCTCCTGGGGAATAACGATGCTTGTTCCCGAGGCGGAGGGGTGCGATCAACTGTGAACCCTAAGTCAGTCGCCGGTATTGTGCAGCCATTTTCCCATTGTTCGCAAGCCTAAGGAACAACCCTCACGCTCTTCTGGCTCGTCTGCCTATTATAGTCAGAGTGGATGTAGGGGCGCGATCGAAGAGAAGATCAATGAAGCGTGTCAGAGAACTTCCCTATACGGTGCAAAAGCACGATCCGGTTTGGATACCCATGACTGACGGGGTCGAGTTGGCGGCTCGGCTGTGGTTGCCCGAAGGTGCGCAGAAGACTCCGGTGCCGGCCATACTCGAGTATATTCCGTACCGTCGTCGTGACGGTACGGCGGCACGGGATGCCACCATGCACCCTTATTTCGCCGGACACGGCTATGCCAGCGTGCGAGTCGACCTGCGTGGCAGCGGAGACTCGGGTGGCGTGCTCAGAGATGAGTATCTAGAGCAGGAATTGCGGGACGGCGAGGCCGTACTGGAATGGATTGCAGCTCAGCCTTGGTGTAACGGTTCAGTCGGGATGATCGGAATTTCCTGGGGTGGTTTCAATGGCCTGCAGCTTGCGGCCCGCCGCCCGCCCCAGCTCAAGGCTGTGGTCACCGTATGCTCGACCGATGATCGTTATGCCGATGATGTGCATTATATGGGAGGCTGCCTGCTCGGGGATAATCTCTCTTGGGCGTCGACCATGTTCGCATACAATTCTTTGCCCCCGGATCCCGAAGTAGTAGGCGAGCGGTGGCGCGAGATGTGGCTTGAGCGTTTGCAGGGCAATGAACCGTGGTTGGCGACCTGGCTCGAACATCCACATCGCGATCCTTATTGGCAGCATGGCTCCATCTGCGAGGACTTTTCGGCCATTGAGGCGCCCATACTGGCGGCCAGCGGCTGGGCGGACGGTTATTCCAACGCTGTGCTGCGGTTGCTTGCTAATCTGAAGGTGCCACGGCAAGGGTTGATCGGACCCTGGAGCCACAAGTACCCGCATTTGGGGGAGCCGGGCCCGGCCATCGGTTTTCTGCAAGAGTGTTTGCGGTGGTGGGACCAATGGCTTCGGGGCAGGGACACCGGTCTTACCAAAGAGCCTATGCTGCGCGTATGGATGCAGGACAGCGTGCCACCGACGACGAGTTACGCCCATCGGCCGGGCCGCTGGGTGGCCGAGCCGGTGTGGCCATCGGATACGATCAAGGCCGTGTCCCTGCCGTTGGCACCCGCGCGTTTAATCACGAGTGAGACTGAATTATCTTTGCAGGAGTCCGGTCTCACCGTACAGTCTCCATTGACGTGTGGCTTGTTTGCGGGCAAATGGTGTTCCTACGCCTCGGGCCCCGATTTGGCCCACGATCAACGCGAGGAAGACGGTGGGGCCTTGACCTTCGATAGCTTACCGCTCGATGATCAGGTCGAAATCCTGGGCGCGCCGGTCGTGGAGTTGGAACTCTCCGCCAATAAACCGGTGGCGATGATCGCGGCCCGACTCTCGGACGTTGCGCCGGATGACAAGGCAACCCGGGTGACCTACGGGCTTCTCAATCTGTGCCATCGCGATGGTCACAATCGGCCTGCACCGCTCGAGCCGGGCAAACGCTACCGGATTCGGGTCGCTCTAAACGATGTTGCTCAGGTTTTCCCGACCGGCCACCGGCTGCGACTATCGATCTCCACCTCCTACTGGCCACTCGCTTGGCCACCACCGGAGCGTGTCCGGCTCACGCTCTACGATCGCCCGAGCCGTCTCGTTCTACCCGTGCGGCCGCGACGCTCGGAGGACGAGCGGTTGCGGGTGTTTGGCCAGGCTGAAGGGACGCCCCCCATCGCTTATGCGATGGTCGAGCCTCCGCTCCATAACTGGTATGTGCATCGTGACCTCGCCGAGAACGTATCGACGCTGGAGGTGATCAACGACGAGGGGGTTGTTCGCCTCAAGAATTTGGCGCTCGATGTGCAGGTCAAGGCGGTGGAGCGCTACTCCTCGCGCGCTGATGATTTCGATTCGATTCGGGGCGAGACGCGTTGGGAGCGCGCCTTGCGGCGGGGAGACTGGGCCGTGCGTACCGTCAGCTACACTTTGCTTACGTCCACGGCCGATGCCTTCCAGCTGCACGCCTATCTGGATGCTTTCGAAGGAGAGCGGCGGATATACAGCCGGTCCTGGAATTACACTATTCCACGTAATCTTGTATAGGCGACGACGGGGAGGGCAACTGAGGCGCCAATCTCGGACCCGCCAGACACTATTTGGACTGCTATAGACGCAGGCTTTCCGGGTCCGCTTCAAGCAATGCGCTAGTGGCGCGAACCAGGGCACGTGCCACCCGTTCCGTGGTGTCGAGCGATACCCACTCGTTGGCCGCATGTGCCTGTTCCAGATCGCCGGGTCCGTACAGGACCGTCGGCGTTTCGGCGAGCCGGATCCAGGCCGACATATCGCAGCCGTAAGGCGCGGCGACGATTTTGGGGCGTTCGTTGAAGGCCACCTCAGCAGCATCGGCCAAGCAGTCCACGAGCGGATGCTCGATGGGGGTTTGGGCCGAGCCGAAGCCGAGTGCCTTCCAATGGAGAACGGGCGGATGCGCGCTTAGCCATTCATTTCCTTGGATACCCTCGTGCAGAGTGCGCTCGAAGCGGGTCTGAGCTTGGGAGATGGTCTCGCTTAAAGCGACTCCGACGCGCAGCTGAACCTCGAGGCGATCCATAACGCTCGACGACCAATTGCCGCCTTGGATTACGCCGATGTTAGTCGCATAAGGTAGTGCAAGGTCACGCATCAAGGGGTGTTGTTCGGCCTCGTTGAGACTGTTTTCAGCCTGACGCAATAGTTGATGGATGGTGAGGTAGTGATCCAGCGCGTTCTCCCCTGACAGCCGGTCGCTGGCGTGTGCGGAGAGACCCGGGATCTCGATGACGCAGGACATCGCGCCGGCGTGAGCTACTACCAGTTCCGGTAAGCCACCGCGGCAGGTGGGTTCGGGGATGATGGCGGCATCGGCCTTCAAGCCACGCCGGATTGCGGCCAAAGTACCCAGGCCGCTGTCCTCCTCGGCCGGTACCGCGACGAAGGCGACTCGGCCGGGGAAATCGCGCGGCCCGCTGGCAAAAGCCTCGAAGGCCTCCAAAGCCGCGATCACTCCGGCCTTCATATCAGAGGCTCCGCGGCCGTAGATGCGGTCGCCCTCCCGGGCTCCGGAAAAAGGCTCCAAGCGCCACTGACTGTAGTCCCCGGCTGGGACTACATCAATATGGCCGGTTAACAGCACCGTGGGGCCGGGTCGGGCACCACGGATGATTCCCGCGACCACCGGTACCCAAGCCCGTTCGACCTCGTGCCCCGGATAGGCCGGGTCGCTGACCAGCTTGGCGATACTGTCGTACCAATAGTCCAGTTCAACGCCCCCCGCGCTTAGCCAGTCGGCGATCCGCCGCACGACGGGTTCTTCGTCGCCGGTAACTGAGGGCAGACGGATGAGATCTACCAGGCGATCTTCGATACGCTGCACGTCGATGAGTCTTGATCGATCCTTCACCTTAGATCCTTGGCTCGCCGGGACAGTGTAAGCCTCGCGTATGACATCGCTAAGCGCAACCGGTCTCTTGCTTTTTTGTTTCGGGTCGTGACCGGAATCTTTCGCGCTTTGTCTGAGACGGTGGTTTAATCCGGTTCAGGCGCTGTGTAGCTCCAATTGCTCCTGTTGGTGCAGTGTTCTGGTCAAGTCGCAACGGACACCGATTTACGCAGCAGCGGCCAGTTCCTTTTCCCTCGGGGTAAGGTAATCGAGTGTCGAATGGAGTCGACCGCTGTTGTAGTGCATTTCGATGTACTCGATG
>JAUILK010000091.1 GCA_030433275.1 Gammaproteobacteria bacterium | reverse complement strand
CGCGCGCGCGGCTCCCTGGTTCCACCCCCTGCGACCTGCACGACCAGTCTTGCGCGGGCTGGAATGGCAACCTGGCGTGCTGTCGTTATCGCTTCGGCGTGGCGATATCCTCGTGTTGTCCGGGCAGCCGCGGACCTTGTCCACTCTAGCGCTGATTCTGAAAGCAAAGTGTATAGGCGTGCGGGTGGTCTGGTGGGGGCATTTCTGGTCCTCGACCAGCCTGCCATGGCGGGCCGCGATCCGGTTCTGGATCATGCGGCTGGCCGACGCCATCCTGTTCTATACTGACCAGGAAGTCGCCGAATACCGGACCCGAAGTACGCGGCCGGTCACGGTTCCGGTGAAGGGTCTCAACAACGGGATCGAAACGGCGCAAATCGTAATGCTGCGTGCCTCTTACGATCCTAAGCACCGGCCGAGAGACCTTCTCTTCATCGGCCGTGTCACGCAAAAAGCTAACCTGGCACTCCTGCTTGAAGCGTTAGCACTGGACACGTGCGCCACCGTCACACTCGACGTCATTGGCGATGGCGACGAGGCCGCGGCGCTTCGTGACCGCGCGGCCCAGCTTGGCATATCCGACCGGATTAGGTGGCATGGCTCGGTTACCGATGAAGTGCAGATCGCGGGCATCTCAAACAGGTGCCGCCTGTTCGTGTACCCTGGCGCGGTTGGACTGTCGCTCATGCACGGACTGACCTACGGGCTGCCGGCCATTGTCCATGATGATCGTTGGCAGCACATGCCGGAAATCGCCGCCCACCGGCCCGGCGAAAATGGCGCGACTTTCCGCTCCGGCGACGCCGGTGCGCTTGCTGAAACGATATCGGACCTTTTGAAACACCACGACCGGCTCGTTAAGATGTCTGCCAAGGCGGCGGAGACCACCGCGCAAACGTTTAACACCGACGATATGGCGCGTCGTTTCTGCGCGATGCTGGATATGCTTATATGATCAGGGAAATAGCAGACAAGCTGGCAGTCTGGACGCCCGAGCTTACAAACGTGAGCGGTCAGAATATCGTGACCTGCCGGGTGGTCAACGTGCAATCGGACAGGCTCGGAACCGTTTACGCATACCGCGGCAATACCCTGCCCGAGATCTCGAAGACATTATGGCAAGCCGCGAGGCTGGCCGTTTCGGTGATTTCTGGCCAGCACGCCGGCGCATACTTGGTCTGCTCGCGATCTTCCGTTGGATTTCTTCGCGATCTGTTGCCCTTGTTCACGTCGCGCCTTGGCGCGCGAGTCGTTGTCCATGTGCACGGGTCAGATTTCCCGGAGCTTCTGAAGCGTCGCGGAGTTGGCCCTCTGGCCCGCTGGCTTTATGCCTCCTGCGAGGTGATCGTTCCGTCCAGCCACTTGCTGGAGCCGTTGGCCGCGTTCCGGTTCCACCGCCTAACCCTGTGCGAGAACTTTGCTGAAGGCGGAGGCGATGCTGCGCGCTCAGAGCAGAGTTCGGGTCTCGCCCCGCTCGTTGTGCTCTGGAACTCCAATATCATGGCCAGCAAGGGCATCGCCGAACTCGTCGAGGGGGTCAGGCTACTTCGCGGCGAAGGAGCGGCCATCAGGCTGGTCCTACTGGGCCGCCCGATTGGTGATTCAGAGAGGTCGGAGGCCGACATGCGCGCCTATCTCGATGGCCTGCGAGGGGAAGAATGGATCGAAGTGAAGGGCGTCGTACCCCCCGGGGCGGTGCCCGAATTCGTAACCGCGAGCGACGTCGTCGCGTTACCGTCGGAATACTCAAGCGAGTGCCAGCCGCTGGCTGTGATCCAGGGCATGCTAGCGGGGCGAACGGTCTTGGTTTCCGATACGGCGGCGTTGCGCGCGACGGTAGGCGACTACCCAGCAATCTTTGTGCAGAGAAACCCCGGCGAGATTTGCGAGGCATTGCGCCCGCTTGTCGCATCGCGGATCCGCCCCTCCAGCGACGCCACGGCACGGGCGCGCGACAGGTTCTCGCCGGAAAGGTTCGACCGGTGTATGCGCGATGCACTTGCCCCGCCGGGTTGAATCGGGACAAATTGCGGCATCTTTTTTCCGTTGCTGCAGGACCATATGCTTAATAGTCGTCCCGTTGAGTGTTGCACCGCTGATTGCATGCGCTCCCTAGATCGACCAGAGCGCACGATACTACAGTTGGGAGGACTTGAAATATGGCAGCCAAAGGCCTTAAATCACTTCTGCGGCCCGTAGTCCGCCCCCTGAAACGCCTTATCAATCCTCCGCTTCACCGCCCGGACGGGCGGTTCCCCTTCACGGTCTTCGGCACCGACTATGGCGGTTGGCCGGTGATTGACGGCAGTCTGACCCCGCAAAGTGTGGTCTATTGCTTCGGCATCGGCACGGACATCAGTTTCGACCTCGCGATAATCGACAATTTCGGCAGCACAGTCGACGCCTTCGATCCGACGCCGCGCTGTATCGCTTGGCTGCAGGAGCAGAACCTTCCTGCAGCGTTCCGGTTCCATGATATCGGTCTTTCGGACAAGACCGAGATGTTAGGCTTCTCCGCCCCACCTGAGGATGGTTTCGTATCCTACACGGTTGCCGAACGCAGCGAGAGCTTAGAAGTCGTAAAATTGCCAGTCGAACCGCTGGACGTGCTAATGGCCCGGCTCGGTCACGAGAAGATCGACCTACTCAAGATGGATATCGAAGGCTCCGAATACCCGGTGATTGCCAATATGATCGCAAAGGGCATTCTTCCGGGCCAGCTTTGCGTCGAGTTCCATCATAACATGTACAACTATACCGCGAACGACACCCGAAAGGCCGTCACAATGTTGCGTGGTGCCGGATATTATCTCCACTACGTTTCGCAAGGCGGTCACGAGTATGGATTTCATCGCGCAAGGGCCTGAACTTGCGGACCGACAAAACCCATGCTTCTCACGGCACGTTCGATCGCCCTCCCGCTCGCGGATTCGAACAGATTGCGGGCAGGAGGCGCAACATCTGGGGTGCTCGAAAGAGGCTAACCACAAATGCAGGGTTTATTGGGTGGGTTGTTCGTCACACGCTCGTCGGAGTATGGTCAACTGGTGAGAGGCGCTCGACCGGTGAAAGCAGGGCAATCGCTTTTGGCCTAAGTTGTTGAGATATTGGTGAGAAGTTTGCGTAGAAAGGCTTCGTCCCAGCCTGCCCTTTTGAGTTTGAGGGAGAGTGACGTTTTGGAAGTGTCGCGGCGGACCAC
>JAUILK010000052.1 GCA_030433275.1 Gammaproteobacteria bacterium | reverse complement strand
GCAAACGTAGGCCTCGATAAGTTGTTTTCCAGGGCGCGATGTGGTCTTCCCGTGTGGAGAGAAAAAAAGCCGGCACTTTGATCTTCATGAGATCGATAGGCTCGCCAGCCAGGACGATTCCCCCCGGCTCACACAGCCGGTTCTCCAAGTACATATTGCGCAGGTAAAAGGCATGCATGCGCGCCGGCATGTTGGTGGAATCCTGGTTCCAATAGAGCAGATCGAACGGAAACGGGTCCTCGCCGCGCAGGTAGTTGTTGACAAAAAACGACCAGATGAGATCGTTCGCCCGCAGGCTGCTCATAGTCCTCGCCATCTGATCGCCGGCCAGGTAGCCGCGACGCTCCATCTGCTGCTCCAACGATTCCAGTTGATCCTCATCGATGAAAATCTCCAACTCCCCCGGGTTCTCGAAATCGAGGAGACTGGTAAAGAACGTAGCGCTGTTGGCGCGGCGATCCTTTTTCGCCGTCATATAGGCCAAAGCGCAGGCAAGCAGCGTACCTCCCAGACAGTAACCGACTAGATTGACCTCCTTTTCGTCCACGGCCTGCTCGATGGCATCCAACGCGGCCATCGGCCCTTCCAACAGGTAATCATCGAAGGTCTTGTCCGCGAACGCGGCGCTCGGGTTGCGCCAAGAAAGGACAAACACGGTATGCCCTTGCTCCACCAGCCACTTGATCAAGGAATTCTTCGGCTGAAGATCGAGAATATAATACTTGTTGATCCAGGGCGGGATGAACAAAATCGGCCGCTTATATACCTGCTCCGTCGCAGGCTCGTATTGAATCAGTTGCGCCAAGTCGGTCTGATGGATCACCTTGCCGGGAGTCAGAGCCAAATCTCGACCGAGCTCGAAAGCATCCGGGTCGGTCATCCGGATCTTCAGTGCGCCGCCCCCCCGTTCCAAATCCTCCAGCAGATTATTAAGCCCATTGAGTAGATTCTGTCCGCGGCTCTCGATGGTTTTGCCCAAAATCTCCGGATTGGTGGCGAGAAAGTTGGAAGGGGATAACGCATTGATGAACTGCCTAGTGTAAAAATCGATTTTCTTCTCGGTCTTGTCGTCAAGGCCCTCGATATTCTTCACGGTGTGATGAATGTAGTCAGCCGTGAGCAAATAGGATTGCTTGATGAAATCGAACAGCAGATTCGACTCCCAGGATTCATGTTTAAAGCGTTTGTCCTTCTCGTGCGGACGGATCATCGGCTCGATATCGAAACCCATCATGCGCAAAGTGGAACGCTGCATGAGCAAGGTGTAGTCTTGCCAGAATGCGAGTTGACGCTGGGCCAACTGCATGGGATCAGCCATCAACCGAGCATACAGATCCTGAAAAAGCCTGCTCATTCGCAGGGTATCTGCCACCGAGATGTGATGGGCGGATTCTTCACGGGCCAGGAAATCCCGCACCAGCTGCTGGCTCCTACTCGCGATCTCGGCAAGCGCCCGAGACAGATCTGCCGGCGTGGCGGCCGCTACGTTATTATCAGCCATCGCTTCGCGCTACCTTCATTACGCATTTATAGCGCTAAATTGTATAGCGACCATTGTTGCGGTTGAGTGACTTTCGCATGCCCATTATAGCGAGCCAAGCAGGCAAGACCAAACCAATCAATAACTTGCCAAAATCCGGGACTATAGCCGGAATCCTGCCGAGCGTTGCAGAATGCCGCGCCACAGCGTGGGGGCTCGCTAAGCGGCTCGGCGCAAAACTCATCGATTCTCCTCCTGCCGAGGGGCTGTACCTTGCTTGCAGCATCGAGGGTTTATGGCTGCGCTTGCGCACGGCCCACCGGGATCTGGCCATCCGCGCAGAGTTCGGTGCCGGACGTCAAGCTTATCGAGCCGGCCACGCAAGCCCCCGCAGTGAAGCGATTGCCCGTGCCTGCGGCCTACGGCGATACGGCCCGCGCTATGTGGTGGATGCCACCGCCGGACTGGGGCGTGACGCCCATATTCTAGCGCGGCTCGGTGCGCGAGTGACCCTGCTCGAGCAATCGCCGGTGATCCTCGCATTGCTGGAAGACGGCTTCGACCGAGCGAGTCGACAAACACAGAGTTTGGACTGGCTTGGACACATGCGCCTTATCGGAGGCGATGCCGCCATCTGGCTACGCAGCTGTGCACCAGCGCAGCGTCCGGAGGTGGTCTTCCTCGACCCCATGTATCCACGGCAAGCTAAAGGGGGCGCACCCCGTAAGGAAATGCAGATATTACAAGCGTTACTCGGCAACGCGGATGATACCGACTCTTTATTGCAAGCGGCCCGCGCGGCCGCATTGGACCGAGTCGTGGTCAAACGCCCCCGACATGCCGGACCGCTGGCGGGAGAAGCACCACATTATCGGATTACCGGACGTAGCACACGCTTCGATGTGTATTTGCACTGTTGAAATAATTATTTTGTGGAATCAGCAAAAGAGTAAAGAGCGAGCACCCGAAACAGACCCACGCAAGGCTGGGTGCCCCCCAATGATTGTCCCCATGGCCACCCGTGCGATTATCTGATCTACCATACGGCATGTTTGGATTGAGGCATTTCCTGATCGGACGGGCGAGGCTAAGGTTGAGGTCGGCAAGGATGGTGATCTGGCGGCAAGCGGCAACCACCGGCGTAATTGTCGGGTTTCGAGTGAGCATGATATGAACAAGCCTGATCAATGGCTTGGATCAATGGATGCGCTCAACACGCGGTTAGATCCCATGCACCTACGGCAGCGCCTGGGTATCGAATCAGAAGGCGAAGCGCCTGTGTTCGGCCACGGGCGCACCTATTTCCACCCAGAAAATGCGCTCTCCCTGCGTCGACTATTGCAACTTGCCTTGCGTCTATCTGGTCTCTATCGCCGCGGCCAGCGCAATGCCAGAGATCTTGGCCTCGTCCACCACCGCCTGCCGATCCGGAACCTGCCGTCGGCCCTGGTCGGTTTACAGCTGCTGCACATCACCGATCTCCACCTGGACGCCCACCCGGACTTCCCTAGGTTATTGGCCGATCGGGTACGCACGCTTGACTACGATGCCTGCGTATTGACCGGCGATTATCGCTATCGCACATGCGGCCCGTTGGAACCGACGCTGGCGGGGCTTAATCACCTGCGCCGACATCTACGCGAGCCCGTGTATGCGGTATTAGGCAATCACGACTCCATCCGTATGGTACCGGCGATGGAGGAGATGGGCATTCGCGTGTTACTCAACGAGTGGGATACCCTCGAGCGAGGCGGTCAGAGTCTTTACTTCGTTGGCGTCGACGATCCCCATTTTTTCCGCGCGGACAATTTGGTGCAAGCTTGCCGCGGCGTCCCCGAACAAGCGTTTTCCATTCTCCTGTGCCACTCACCGGAGCTGTTCCGACAGGCCGCACACAGCGGCTTCGACGCCA
This sequence comes from Gammaproteobacteria bacterium, assembly GCA_030433275.1. GTDB lineage: Bacteria > Pseudomonadota > Gammaproteobacteria > Nitrococcales > Nitrococcaceae > Nitrococcus. Next base: position 14,295 of record JAUILK010000052.1, on the reverse strand, counting down.
TGCTCTGCGGTCATACCCACGGCGGCCAAATACGACTACCGGGTGGGATCGCTCTACTCACCAACGCCGACTGTCCACGCAATTTCACAGCCGGCGCTTGGCGCTACCGAACGCTATACGGGTACACCTCGGTAGGCGCCGGCTCGTCCATAGTGGACGTGCGGTTCAATTGCCGACCCGAGGTGGTGCTGCATCGTTTGGACCGGGCGCCGGCAAATCAATAAGGCTGTTTGCGAAACCCAAAGGCATACAGCAGCGCCGACAACACCAATCCGAGCAGAAAAAACGCCCCACTTATGATAAACACTTCGCCGCCATGGAGGCCGAACGCCCCATGCAAGGCCATCGCCGGCAGCAATGATTCAGGGATTTGATCCAGGCCCAGGGCCATGCTGCTGGGCGCAAGTCCTAGCCGCCGCTTGAGGAAACTCGAGAGCAAGTCACCCACCATTGCGAGTGCACCGACACTGAGGCCGAGGCGGGCATCATATCCGAGCAGCGGCGCGGCCAGCGCCGTTAGCAACAGCGCAGAGAAGATTCCGCGTAGGGTTTTTGAATGCCCGAACAACGGCCGACCGTCAAACCAGCAACGCCCCCCATCCAGCGGGCAGGCTAGGCGCGCACCCAAAATATTGCGTGTCACGATGGGCGCCCCGTTCGCCAACACGAGCAATATCAACAGATCGACGACAACCCACCCCCGCTTTGCACTCCTCGCCCGCCTGGAGCATTCCATACCACACGATGCCAACAGGGAAAACAGCTCATCCATTCCCCAGTACCTAACTGGGACAACGGCACTGCGTGCAGTTCAGTATATTTTGTGAACTGGTTGCAAGTTGGCCTGCCGTGCATTAAACGTATCAACCCTTAATGAGAGGAGGGCGTGCTCGCTGCGCGCTGCAATTAATCATTTCACTGCCTCTATGCAAGCAATAGCAGGCCAGGAGCTGCCACAATGCCCGACTCGGGTCAGAACTCCAACAAGAAACCGGCCACTTCCCCGATCAACCGAAACCCCGTGGTGGACACCAGCCGACGTCGGCTCCTAGTGGGTAGCAGCGCACTGGGGCTAGCCGCCGGCCTTGGCCCCTGGATCATTACCGGGCGCGGCGCCCATGCCGCTAGCAGACGTTTGAAACTCTTGCAATGGAGTCATTTCGTTCCGAGTTATGACGAATGGTTCGATGATTTTGCCAAACGCTGGGGAGAAGAAAATGGAATCGATATCAGCGTCGATCATATCGGCGTTGCCGAACTTGCCACGACACTGAGTTCAGAGATCTCCGCCGGCACCGGCCATGACCTCATCGAACTCGGCCCCGAGGCGGCGCAGTTCGAACCCGGCCTAATCGATTTGAACGATCTCAACGAGGAAATCCAGCAACGATTCGGACAGCCTTCCACTGTCTCCAGACGCGTTTCCTACAACCCCGTAACCAAGCGCTACTATGCGTTTTGTCATGGTTGGGCGATCGGTCCAGGCAACTACCGCAAAAGCCTATGGGAGGAAGCCGGAGCAACCGACGGCCCACGCACTTGGCAGGAACTCACCGGTACCGGCGGTGCCATCAAACGCCGCCGGAACGTCCCGGTCGGTATCGGTTTATCCCAGGAGGTTGATTCGAATTTGACCATGCGTGCCGTGCTCTGGGCTTTCGATACCGCTTTGCAGGATAAATCCGGCACTGTTGTATTGGACCAAGGGGTCTATTACAAACGCGCCGTCGAGGCGGTCAAATATCTCCAGGATCTCTATGCAAAAGCGCTTACGCCGGAGGTTTTCGCCTGGAACGCAACCTCCAACAATCAAGCGCTGATCGCCGGGCGAGCCTCCTTCATCCTCAGCTCGATTTCCGCTTACCGCTCAGCCCAGGGGATTCGACCGGACATTGCCAAGGACACCTTCTTCACACCGGCGCTGCGCGGCCCCGGCGACACCCACTGGGCCAATATGCAGGTGATCTACAATTATGTAGTACCCAAATTCGCACAGGCCAACGCGCCGACCGCCAAGGCATTCATCAAACATCTGATCGCAAACTACGACATGGCGATCTACCAAAGCAAACTTTGTAACACCCCGAGTTATTCCCACGTCCCTGTGCCGCCCGGGGAACGCGGCTACGAGCCACTAGCCGGCGCGCGGACAGTGCAGGATCTAAGCAATGCGTGGTTCGATAACGACCCTTTCAAGTTGCCGGGCGAAGCCGCAGACAAGCTGCGGCTACTCAAAGACGCCGTCGAATGGACGGCCAATCTAGGCCATCCCGGTTACGCTAACCCAGCCATCAGCGAAGTGTTCAACACATTCGTGATCTCAAACATGGCGGCTTCCGTCGCGCGCGGTCAGGACAAGCCGGAGGCCGCGGTCAAACAAGCCGCCACGCGCATTCGTGCCATCTTCGCCAAGTGGCGCGAGCGTGGCCTCATTTAGGCGCAGAGGCGCCGAAAACGCCTGTGTATCAAGGCGATCAGCACCACCACGCCACCTCGTTCGACATGGGTTTCCATATCATGGAACACTTTGTCCATCATCAACGCAATAGAATCGCCTGATGCGAAGACAAAGATGACAGCTACTCTAAAGAGTAACGAGAAAGGTGGCCGCGCTTGGAGAATTCTGCATGAGCGCCCGTAAACGCCATCCCGTGGCACCACGGCCCGAGCGGTTCCTAGAGGCACACGCGAACAATGCCGCGGAACGATGCTACGATTTTGGGATAAACTATATTCGTATTCGCACCGACTACCAAGGCATTCCGCGTGGCGCGGTTCTGGTGGCTGATCGGGTCATCCCCGACTACCCTCACATCGGCCGAGTCTTCGCGCTCGCTGCGGGCATTCGCCAAAGCCTGAACGGCCCATTTCAGGTCGAAGAGAAGATCGACGGCTATAACGTGCGCATCTTTCGTGTGGCGGATCGCTGCGTGGCCATTACCCGTAGCGGGCGCATCTGCCCCTTTACCACTGACCGCTTACCCGATTTGCTGGATATGACGGCCCTGGAGCAGCTATTCGCAGAGCATCCTGACCTGATCCTCTGCGCAGAAGTGGCCGGGCCCGGCAATCCCTACATGGATATGGCCTCGCCGAGAGGCGGAGACGACGTGGCGCTGTTCGTCTTCGACCTGCTGCGCCAAGGCCAGGACCAGCTCGTCCCACTCGCGCAACGCGATGCACTTCTGTCCCACTATGGTCTCCCCATTCCACGCCGCTTTGGCTGCTTCACGAGGCATGAGCTTGCCGAAGTGCTCGAAATCGTCCGCCAGCTCGACACCGAAGGCGGCGAGGGAATCGTGCTCAAAGCGACGCTGGACGATCGGCGAATCAAATACGTCTGCCCCACTATCAACGTCGAAGACGTGGCCACGGAGGCGGCACTAGAGCTCGAACTGCCGGGCGAATTCTATATTCATCGGGTGGTCCGAATGGTCATGGCTCTACGTGAACTCGGTCAACGGGACCGAGCCCAAACGCTCGGCACGGCGCTCGGCAAGGCCCTCGTCAGCGGGTTCGACCAAGCGTTGCAAGACATGGAGCGTACCCAAAAAATATCCAAGGTTTACCATATCCGCCTGCGGCAAGAAGCGAGCATCAAAGCCTTATTGGAGCATCTCGACCAAGACTCGCGCACCATCAGCGTACATGAGATCGCACGCGAGCGTTTGGGCAACCATTGGGAATTGACCTTCCGCAAGACCTTCCGACGTTCCACTTCCAAACTCGAAACTCTACTCGCCGGCAGCCCCGTTTTCGATTAAATGCTCCAGAATACCGCGCAGCCGCTGCGGCGGAATCAGGCGCAATCCGCCCTTCTCGGCCCATTGCAGCAACCCCTGGTCGGCGGAGGCAACCGCTCCGTCGAGTTCCACCGCCAGCAGGATCACGTCGAGATCTTCGCTGGAATCGAGCAACCCTGTGCGCAAAGCATCCCGATAGCGATCCCGTAACCAGCGAATGGTTCTATCCACGCTCGTCGGCTGCACCTCGCGCACCGCCTTCTCGGCCACCCGCAAGCCTCGGTCGATACGCTGCCGAATGTCCTCGATAAGCTCATAGAGGAACATACCCGGCACACTGATATCATGCCGGCGGGGAGCACGCAGCTTGATCACCAACTCCAAATCACCCGGCAAGCGCTCGGCATCGGTGAAATGGCACAGCTCACTGAGCACCGAGGGTGGCATATAGAATTCCATGCGCTGACTCACCTGTCGCGCTAGAATAACGAACTGGGTGAGGGCGCTGGTGGCGGTGTCGCCAAAACCGACGGCCACGCTGGGGTTGGTGAAAACGCTGGTGTCGAGCACGACACGCTCGCGTGGATTATCGCTCACCTGAACTCCCGATCAATTAGGCGCACCAAGCTATAGAGGTCCGTGTTGCACAGGCGTTGTACGCACTTAACAAGCGAAAACCCCCACCGGCAAGCCGATGGGGGCTGGTTTCAGTATCTAATTGGCAGCGCCGTTAGTAGCGACGCGGACCACGGCCGGGCTGCCTCGGCCGCCGTTCTTGTCGCTCCTGCGCCTCGTTGATTCGCAGGGTACGCCCGCCCAACTCGGTCCCATTGAGAGCCTCGATGGCCGCATCGGCATCGGCCGGGGCCATCCGCACGAAGCCAAACCCCCGTGGACGCCCCGTATCGCGGTCGGTGATGAGCCGAACCTCATTCACCTCGCCGTACTGAGTGAATAGATCACGCACTTCATCTTCAGATGCAGTAAAAGGCAGGTTCCCCACATAGATCGATTTCATCATCAAGCCACTCGTCAGTCATCTGCCGTTTTCTCCCAATCCGCCGAAGCGGCAGGTTATCTCCGAAACCCGGTGGCGGACCCAGGCCACTGGCTTGCGCCCATGGGTCGATTGCTGGGCGACGGCTCCCACTGCGGCATACCCTGAAGCGAAGCCACCCCTACCGTGGAAAACGCCGATCAGTGTCACGAACCACCGAGGACATTAGACCAGCCTTGCCCCCTTTGCAATGCAGCCGCCTAACCGCAGCATCGTTTCCAAATTCGCCGGCACGCGTACATACGTCAAATGCTCTCATGCACTTCCAGTGCTCCAGTGCTGTGCGGGCCGTTTTTACCCACTCCAGTTGCCTGACGTTCCCATCGCCCAGTAAGCTTTACTGGCTATGACACCTTCCGAGCCATCCCAAAGCGCGCTCCATGAGGCGGCGTCGATCTTGCCCGAGCCATTGCGTGAACCTGTGCGCATAGCGCTGCAAGGGCTTGACAGTGAGACACGACGCTCGGCAACCGAGCCCGTACTCGACTCCTTACCGTCGGTTTGGGCCTGCAGTAATTACATCCCTCGCGCCTGTCTACGCGATCCCGAGCTGTTCAAGGCGCTGCTCGATAGTGGCGATCTCGAGCGATCCTACCCGAGCGACGGCTACCGTACACGGCTATGCCAGTGGACAGCCGAACTCTCCGAGCCGGCCGCCCTGAAGAGCGCTCTGCGACGTTTTCGGCATCGGGAGATGATCCGCATCGCCTGGCGCGATCTCGCTGGCTGGGCCGAGCTCGACAACACCCTACGAGAGCTCTCAGCGCTCGCCGAGGCTTGCATCGATCAAGCACTCGCCTGCCTTCACGAATGGCTGCTCGGGCAATGGGGCACGCCGCGCGACGGCGCCGGCGTGGCGCAAAAGATGGTTGTCCTAGGGATGGGTAAACTGGGCGGGCGGGAGCTCAACTTCTCCTCGGACATCGATTTGATCTTTTGTTATCCGGAACCAGGGTATACCGATGGGGCTCGGCCGCTGGCCAATGAGGAGTATTTCACCCGACTCGGGCGCCAACTTATCGCCGTACTCGATGAGCAAACACCGGACGGCCAAGCGTTCCGTGTGGACATGCGCTTGCGCCCCTATGGCCAGAGCGGCCCGCTAGTCACCAGCTTCAACGGCATGGAAATCTACTACCAAACCCAAGGCCGCGAGTGGGAGCGCTACGCTTTGATCAAAGCCCGGGTGGTCGGCGGCGATTATGAGCGTGGCGGGCAGCTATTGGAGGAACTGACACCCTTCGTTTACCGCCGCTACCTGGATTACGGCGCCATGGAATCTCTACGGGCGATGAAAGCGCTGGTGGCGCGAGAGGTCCAGCGCAAGGGCCTGGAGGACAACATCAAGCTCGGACGTGGTGGAATTCGGGAAATCGAGTTCATCGTACAGGTCTTCCAACTCATCCGCGGGGGGCAGGAACGCGCGCTGCGCCAGCGCGGATTATTGGCGGTCCTGGATTGCTTGGCTGCACAGGGCCAACTCCCACCCTTTGCCCGAAACGAGCTCAGCCAAGCCTATCGATTCCTACGCCGACTCGAAAACCGTCTGCAGATGATCGATGATCATCAAACGCACGAACTGCCAAGCGATGCACTCGATCGCCTGCGTCTCGCCCATGCCATGGGACATACCGACTACGCGGCCTTGCGCCGGCAGCTGGCCGGTTGGCGACAAAAAGTGCAGGAGCATTTCGATCAAGTATTCGTAGCGCCGCAGGACGGCAGTGCCGGGGAAAATACCGAACAGGATGACTTGTTCGAGGTTTGGCAAGGCACCGCCACAGCGGACGAGGTGGCCGAGCAGCTCACCACAGCCGGCTTCGAGAAGCCTCTTGAAGCGCATGAACGATTGACCGCGCTACACCATAGCCATGGCTGCCGTGCGCTCTCGGCCCAGGGACGCAACCGCCTTGATCGTCTCATGCCCATGCTGGTGCGGGCCATCGGCAGCGGGCGATGCCCAGATGCCACTTTGCCGCGCGTGCTGCAGCTGCTGGAATCCATCGCCCAGCGCACCGCTTATCTCGCGCTGCTCAACGAACATCCGCTGGCGTTGTCACAACTGGTCCAACTTTGCGCCGGCAGCCCCTGGATCGCACGCTTGCTCACCCGCCATCCGATACTGCTGGATGAGCTGCTCGACCCGCGCACGCTCTATATGCCACTTGGCCGCGATGCCCTCCAGCGCGAACTCATGCAGCGGCTGGAAGAGGTACCGCCAACCGATCTCGAGCAGCAAATGGAAGTGCTTCGTCATTGCAAACAGACCAACAGCTTGCGTGTGGCGGCCGCCGATCTCTCCAACGCCATGCCTTTGATGGTGGTCAGCGATTATCTTACGGACATCGCCGAGGTGATCCTCGAGGCCGTGCTGTCGCTAGCGTGGCGCCATGTCTCCGACCGTTACGGGGAACCCACCGGACGGTTGAACGGCACGCCAGTACAGCAAGGGTTGGTCATCCTCGCCTACGGCAAACTTGGCAGTGTCGAGCTCGGCTACGGCTCGGACTTGGATCTGGTGTTCATCCATGAGGCACGCGGCGAGCAGCAAACAACAAACGGTACCCGCTCGGTGGACAATTCCGTGTTCTTTGCCCGCCTGGTCCAACGGATTATCCACATAATAACCACACCCACCCCCGGCGGCGTCCTCTACGCCGTCGATACTCGGTTGCGCCCCAGCGGCAAAGCCGGGTTGCTCACCTCGAGCCTGGAAGCCTTCAGTCATTACCAGCTCCACCAGGCGTGGACCTGGGAGCACCAGGCGCTGGTTCGGGCACGCGTAGTCGCCGGCTCACCGCGCCTGGCCAAGGCGGTAGAGACCATGCGCCGCCAAGTGCTGAGCCGCCGGCGTGACAACCGGGATCTGCGCCGGGAAGTGCGGCAAATGCGGGAACGGATGCGCCGTGAAAAAGCCGCCGATCAGCCCGGCGTCTTCGACCTCAAACAGGATCGCGGCGGTATCGCCGATATCGAATTTATGGTGCAATATGGTGTTCTTGCGTGTGCCGCAGAAAACCCGGCCCTGCTACGCTATACAGACAATATTCGACTTCTGGATGAGCTCAGCTCCTGCGGATGGATTTCGGCAAAGCAGGCACAAGTGCTGGCCGATGCCTATCGTGCCTATCGGGCCTGCGTGCATCGCCTCGCTCTACAGGAACAGCCGGCCAGGGTAGCCCCCGAAACGCTGCAAACGCAACGCGATCGGGTCACTGAATTGTGGTTCGAGATCATGGGAGCCGATGCTAATGAGAACGGGTAACGGCTATGAGGAGCGCGCAGGATGACAATGGCCGATCGCGACGGAGTCATCTGGATGGACGGCGAGTTTGTGCCTTGGCGAGATGCCAAAGTTCATGTGCTCACCCACACCCTCCACTACGGCCTCGGCGTGTTCGAAGGCGTGCGTGCTTACAATACCGTCAGCGGTCCGGCCATCTTTCGGCTTCGCGAGCACACCCGGCGCTTGTTCGGCTCTGCCAAGATCCTGGGCATGCGCATGCCGTTCTCGCAAGACGAGATCAATCAGGCGTGCATCGATTGCGTCCGTGAAAACGCCCTGAAAAGCGCCTATATCCGACCCATGTGCTATTACGGCGCCGAGGGCATGGGGCTGCGGGCCGAGAACCTACGCACCCATGTCAGCGTGGCCGCATGGGAATGGGGCGCCTACCTCGGCGAGGAGAACATGCAGCGCGGAATCCGGATCAGAACCTCCTCCTATACCCGCCACCACGTCAATGTGACCATGTGCCGGGCCAAGGCCAACGGCCACTACATCAACTCGATGCTGGCATTGCAAGAGGCTGTTGCTTGCGGCTATGACGAGGCGCTGCTGCTCGACGTCGATGGCTTCGTCGCCGAAGGCTCGGGGGAGAATTTTTTCATCGTTTACGAGAACACCATTTTTACCCCGGAACTGGCCTCGGCGCTGGCGGGGGTCACCCGCGATGCAGTGATTACCCTGGCTCGGGAAGCGGGCTATGAAGTCCGAGAAAAGCGCATTACGCGCGATGAGGTCTACACGGCCGATGAAGCCTTCTTTACCGGCACAGCTGCCGAAGTGACCCCAATTCGCGAGGTGGATAACCGGGAGATTGGTTTGGGCCATCGCGGCCCCGTTACCGAACATCTCCAGCGACTGTTTTTCGACCAAGTGGAAGGCCGCCGCGACACCCACCCCCAATGGCTGGTTGCGGTAAGCTGAAACCACGACTACGAGAGCCTACCAGTGCCTGACCCACAGACTCACGATCGTCGCGATCTGATTCAGCCCAACGCCGCCAACCGTTACGAAGTAACGGTGGACGACCTGCCGCTGTCCTGCCCCATGCCCGGGATGTATCTGTGGAACTCCCATCCCAAGGTCTATATCCCGATTCACAAGACGGGCGAGGGTAAGTGCCCATATTGCGGCGCCGAATACCAGCTCAAAGACTTCGATCCGAACGACCCCGCGCTGCGCGAGCAGCATCGCCGCGAGTGACCGAACAAGAAGGCGCCGGCCACCGCCGGCTGCCCTGTCTTCAGGTGCCCTCGCTCGACGCTACGCATCGGAGCCGCCCTTGTCCCGCGCCGCTCTGATCGAGCAACTGCTGCGCCTACTCGCCCACTTGCCGCTGCCGTTACTGCATGCCTGGGGCGCGCTGGCGGGCACACTCGCTGCTCTGATCCCCAACAGTGCCCGCCACACCGCGCGCGTCAATATCGAGCTGTGCTTCCCGGATCGCTCGATTGCTTGCAAACAGACATTGGCTCGTTGCAGTCTGCGTGAATCAGCCAAGGCACTGCTGGAGCTCGGGCCGCTTTGGCATCGCCACCCGCAACAAGTGCTGCGGCTGATCCGGGACGTCGAGGGCGGCGAAATCCTGGACGCCGCAATTGCAAACGGCCGCGGCATGCTGATCGTCGCACCGCATCTTGGCGCATGGGAACTGCTGCAGGTGTGGGTGGCAAAGCGCACGAGCCTGCATGCGCTCTACCGTCCGCCGCGGCAAACCGATCTGGAGGAGTTGATCAACCGCGCGCGTGGGCGCAGTGGAGCCCATTTCTGGCCGGCACGACCGACTGGCGTTCGGGCAGTGTATCGGGCTTTGCATGCCGGAGCAGCAATCGGCATCCTACCGGATCAACAGCCGCCGGGAGAAGGTGTTTTCGCACCCTTTTTCGGAATACCGGCAAAAACCATGACACTATTCGGTAAGCTTGCCGCGCGCAGCCGCGCCCCTATCGTACTGGGCTGGGCCGAACGGCTCGCCTATGGGCAAGGCTACCGCTTGCACTGGGACAGAGTGGATGTGGCCGTGCGCGACCCTGACCCGATACGCGCGGCAACCGCCTTGAACCGGGCCATCGAGACCGCGGTCCGCCAGCAACCCTGCCAATACCAATGGAGTTATCGGCGCTTCTCCCGCCGCCCGGATGGCGAGCGCAACCCATACCACGCCTACCGCAGCCAACGCGGCTGGGTAACTCCTGTTTAATCCCGCCCGAGCTGAAAAGCCGGCAACCGTCGGCGAGATCGGGTCCGGCATTTTCCTAAACCCACTACAGCCTACTTTCGGAGCCCAACGGCTCGGCCATGCTCGCGCTGGGCATCCAGCCGCAGCGCAACCATTGAGACAGCCTACGCAAACGAGACGTATATTTTAAAGATGATCGGTGAACACTTCGGCCGGCACTGCACGACTGTCAGTCGGATCGCCCGACAACAAGGCGGCGAACCAAGACTTATTTTGCTACTTTCGGCAAACCACATAAAACTTCTTTAATTACAAATTGTTATGACATACCCGCAACACCATTTAATAAGTTGCGAGGCAATATTTGCTATAATATATTATTGGGTGTCAGGTTCGTCACACCCCACACCGGCCCCCACCCATTGGGGTAACTAGGGCGCTGCGGGCAACAGTGAAAAAACACGAACATGGCGAGAAATGATACAAACAACTATGGAGGATACTATGTCCCAGACAGCTAGGACCTTGACGTTCCTGTGGAAGGACATCAACTCCGGGGCAGCAGGTTGCCCTGCCCTGTACCGCACCGATGGCGGCTACGTCGTCCAGGGCGTCCGGCTCACCGAAAACGAGCGTGCCCAGCTCCGCCAGCTCGCGGACAGCGAGGATGCCGTGTTCGTGCCCGCCAACGTTCTGGACCGACTGACCGGCTCGGACGTTTAAAGGCATTTAAATCGATTGGCCACCCCGCTCACCGACAAACAACTCAGGGGCACGTTCACCGCGTTGGCATACACGGCGTTCCGGCTGGAACTCCAGTCCCGAGCATCGTGTGACGGTGAGCAGCACCCCCTCGACAGAGAAGTGTCGCGCAGCGTGGCGGGAATCGAACGGAAGATGGGCGGCGCAAAGCGCCACCCATCTTCCGTAACTCAACCGCAACACGACAAGCCGCGCAGAGCGGTGGATTTCTACGCATCCCCGCTTTTTACCGGCAACCCTGTAGCGGCTTCGCTCAACCCTCTCTGCCTTAACCGCTGCTTCCCACTCGCCCCATCGAGCGTATTCTGATAAACCAGATTCAGCAACCGCTATAGCGGCGCATTACGGCCTCCGGCCTAATGCGTCGAATGTTCCATAGGCTTAGTCGCTTCATCCGACCGCTAGTGCGTAGCGTGTAGGCTATATATGGTGAGGAGCGAACCGCATCGATCGAGATCGGCAACGGATTGGCCGAAAAGCCCCATGCCGAAATACCGCCGAACAACAGCACATTGGTCAGGTGTTAGCGGCACCGGCAATGACCTGCGCAATGCAGGCTTGCAAGAAATGATCGGCTGATTCGTGCTCCATGGCCTGGTAGTTTACGACAGGGTACAGGCGGGGAGGATCAGAGTGCCGAAGACGCTCTCCTACTATGACCGACATGCGGCGCGGTTTTTCGACGAGACCATCGACATAGACATGTCGGCCACCCGCAACCATTTCCTGGCTTATCTGCCAGCCGGCGCCGCGATACTGGACGCCGGTTGCGGTTCGGGACGCGACGCGGCCGCGTTCATGAGGGCCGGCTACCAGGTAAGCGCTTTTGACGGGTCGCCCGGGCTCGCGGCCGTAGCGGCGCAGCGACTGGGTCTCGATGTGGCGGTCAAGCGATTCGAGGATCTGACGCTAGAGCCCCGGTTCGACGGTATCTGGGCGTGCGCCAGTTTGCTACACCTGCCCGCGAGACGGCTAAGCGAGGCTTTCCAGCGACTCAGCAACGGATTGCGGCCGAACGGTGTGCTATATGCTTCGTTCAAGTACGGCTCGGGTGAGCGCAGCGTCTGCGGCCGCCATTTCACGGACCTGGATGAAGATGCCCTGGCCGAACTCCTGAAAGAGATGGCGGCATTCCGCGTTCTGGAGGTCTGGGTCGCAGCGGACCAGCGTCCGGAGCGAAGCGGTGAGCGCTGGCTGAACGCTCTGTTGCGGCGATCGGAAGTAGGCGGGCCGGCGTATCTGACCACAGGCGGTACCGACGATCCCTTTCTGCCGAAGCTTTTGCACGCCATCCAGCGCGCCACCGAGATCGATCTGGCGGTTGCCTTCATCAAAAGCAGCGGGCTCGGGCTGATCTTCGATGCCCTCGCAGAAGCGGTAACGCTGCGCGGCGCTCGCCTGCGCGTTCTCACAAGCGATTACCTGGACGTAACCGATCCCGACGCCTTGCGGAAGCTTCTGCTCCTCGGTGACGAAGGCGCGGACGCGAGAGTCTTCGAGGCCAGGGAGCGAAGCTTTCACCTGAAAGCCTATATATTCGTTCGCGTTGGAGACGGGGAGACTCTCGAAGGCGAAGCCTACGTCGGCTCCAGCAACATCAGCCGCGTCGCGCTAACCGACGGCCTTGAGTGGAACTATCGTATTTGCCACCGCACCGGCGCCAACGAGGCGGGGGCGGAATGCCTGCAAGAGTTGCGGAAGGCGTTCGCCGCACTGTTTTCCGACAGCAGCACGGTTCCCCTCACGCATGCCTGGATCGAGGCCTACGAGCAGCGCCGGATTATCCGGCGGCTACCGATAGCGCCCGGAGCGGACGACGGCGAGCCAGCATCGCCTCCACCTAATCACGTGCAGGCAGAGGCGCTGGATGCACTTGCGACGAGCCGAGCTGCCGGCTACCAGCGCGGTCTCGTGGTGCTGGCCACTGGCCTCGGCAAGACGTATCTGGCGGCCTTTGACACCGAGCGCTTCGGCGCCGATCGGGTGCTGTTCGTGGCGCATCGCGAGGAAATCCTGCTTCAGGCGGAAACCACTTTTCAGCGCGTTCGGCCGAAGGTACGGGTGGGCCGATACACCGGCACCCGACGCGATGGCGACGTCGATCTGCTGTTCGCCTCCGTGCAGACCCTGGGGCAGAAGAGACATCTTGAAGACTTCAGCGCGACGCATTTCGATTACATCGTGGTGGACGAGTTTCACCACGCCGCCGCATCCACCTATCGCCGGCTGCTGCAGCATTTCCGGCCAAAGTTCCTGCTCGGTCTCACCGCTACCCCGGAGCGCACGGACCAGTCCGATATCCTCTCCTTTTGCGACGACAACCTGATCTATAGCTACGGTCTGTTCGACGGTGTCTCGGCGGGACTGCTCTGCCCCTTCACCTACCACGGGATTCTCGACGAACACGTCAACTACGAAGAGATTCCCTGGCGCAATGGGTGATTCGTTCTCGAAAGCCTGACGAGCAAGCTCGAGACGCTGGCCCGAGCGCGTCACGCGTTGCGTGAATGGCGAGCCAAAGGGCAGGCGAAAACCCTGGCCTTCTGTGTCTCGCGCCGGCACGCGGACTTCATGGCCGATCAGTTTCGTCGCGCCAAGGTGCGTGCCGCCGCCGTCTACAACCACTCGCGCCTGACCCGCGGCGAGGCTCTGGAGAGCCTCACCTCGGGAAAGATCGACATCATCTTCTCGGTGGACCTGTTCAACGAGGGCGTCGATCTTCCGGTCATAGACACGGTAATGATGCTGCGCCCGACGGACTCCAAGCTGCTCTTCCTCCAGCAGCTCGGCCGCGGCCTGCGCCGGCATCCCGGCAAGGAGCGGCTGGTGGTGCTGGATTTCATCGGCAACCACCGCGGCTTTCTCAACAAGCCCCAGGCGCTCTTCCAGACCGGCGACACCTACCGTGAGCTCGCGCACTTTGCTCAGCGCCTGGAGCGAGGGGAAGTGCAGCTACCCGCTGGATGTTTCGTCAATTACGACCTCACAATCATCAATTTTCTGAAGTCGCTGGTTGGGGATGATCTGGCGAGTGATTATGAAGCGTTGAAGGTATCGCTCGGCCGCCGCCCTACCTTTGCCGAGTTCTATCGTGCCGAAGTGAACACCGCTCGGCTTCGCAACCAGTACGGACAGTGGTGGGCACTCGTCCGCGAGCAGGGCGATCTCTTAGAGCCTGTTCATGATCTTTGATATCTCCGAGAATGGGGGGATGAGGAAGAAAGCCTATCCCAGCGACATTACGCGCGAGCAGTTTGAGCAGATCAGG
>JAUILK010000006.1 GCA_030433275.1 Gammaproteobacteria bacterium | reverse complement strand
TTTCTCCCAGTGGTTTCTACGAGTGGAAAGGTCGCCGATCCAGTGCGCATCAAGTCGACAATGAGCGCCTGCTGAAGCGGATCCGAGAGATCCACGAGGGCAGCTAAGGTGTTATCGGTGCGCCGCGCATGCACGAAGATCTGAGCGAGGAAGGCGAGACGGCCAGTAAGACTCGTATTGCCCGCCTGATGGCCGTCAATGGTCTTCAGGACTGGCCGCGCAAGACGAGGCGGGGCCAGCGATTATCAGCGTTTCCTGCAACGGAACACGCTCCTCTGTTCAATAAGCGCCGTCGGCCACTGTGGCGACAATGCAGCCGGCATGCTCAAGCGTGAACGGACAAACCACCGTCGTTACCGTACCTGGGACGAGATCAGAGCCGATGTGTTTGATTACATCGAGCGATTCCATAACCCGAAAATGCGGCGTAGAGTCGTTAAGCAGGATAAGAGATTTTTAGCCGTTTTTAAACCGTCCGCGGAAACGGGGTAGAACCCATCCACGCTTCCTCTCCACGCTCAGTCACCTTCGCGCAGTTGCGCTTCACTTCACTCGCTATAATCAACTCACGGCGGGACTTTCACCCGCAAGAGTGCGCCCATGCCGGGCGCACACGAAAAAGGCCGCGTTATTACGCGGCCTAATGAAACGACAAAGCGAATCGACTCACTGCACGGCAATCCGATCCCGATTGGCATCCAGAGTCTGCTCGCCTATACCTCGCACCTTCGTCAAGTCGGTCAGCGCTTGAAAGCGGCCATTGTGCTCACGATAATCAACAATAGCTTGGGCTTTGGAGGGACCGATCCCATCCAATTGTTGCAAAGTATGCACACCTGCCTTATTGATATTGATCTTGGCCCCAAAGGCCAAGGCAGGCATCAAAACCAGCGCCCCGATAAGCGTAACAATGCGAAGTGCTTTCATAAACAGCCTCTCTCCATGCATTTCCTTGGCATGAGATCAAAAAAGAATCTCAGTTCCGTTTCGCCCCGTCATCCTGGAGGCGAATGTGAAATAGTACCATTTTTTATTCATTGGTCAAGACGGTGGCGCGCTGAATACATTTCCTGCTCCAACGCACTCAATGCCCAAAGTGGATCGGCCGCTTGCGTAATCGGTCGCCCTACCACCAGATAATCGGCACCGGCTGCGACAGCCGCGGCCGGTGTTACTACCCGCCGCTGATCGTCGGCCTGCGCGCCGAGCGCGCGGATACCGGGCACAACCAGCAGAAAGTCCGTGGCAAACCGAGCCCGCAACCCGAATGCCTCTTGTGCCGAGCAGACGACGCCATCCAACCCCGTATGCTGCGCCAACTCTGCCAGTCGATCTACAACGACTGACGGATCTTCTCGGAGGCCAATCTCACCCAGGCTTTGGGTATCATGGCTGGTAAGTATTGTCACCCCGATCAACAGCGGCCGCTGACTATCAGAGCCGACTGCCCGTCGCGCGGCCTCCAGCATCTCCTTGCCACCCAAGGCGTGCACATTGACCATCCACACCCCAAGATCGGCAGCAGCCCGACAAGCGCCCGCCACAGTATTCGGAATATCGTGAAATTTCAGGTCGAGAAAAACACTATAGCCACGATCAATCAGGCGCTTGACCACCTCTGGACCAGAATGCACGAAAAGCTCATTTCCCACCTTCAGACGACACCGAGTTGGATCAAGCCGATCGACCAGATCCAGAGCCTGGCCGGCCGAGGCCAAATCAAGCGCTACGATGATCCGTGGCTCAGCGAAATCACGTTGATGGATACAATCGGCTCTGGGCAAGTCTGATTTCCTTTCGGCTCTTCGAGGAAACTTAATTAGCGCCGCGTTTACATGCGCTGTTCAAGCTGTTCAAACCGTGTTACTGCCGTGTCGTGAACGGCCTCAAACGGGCTCCGTGGACACCAGCCAGAAAAGGTTTGCGTAATCTATTCAAGGTAATAACCTGAACGTCGCTTCGTACCGAAGCGACGGCTAATCAGGCCACCGGGCACACCGCTTAGCCTAGACACCATCGGTAAGCCGAACAAAAACCTGCGTTGCGCCCAAAAAACCGACATTCCGCTGCACTGGGGTAAAAAGATAAGTGCGTACGTTAAGATCTCTTAGTACAAAACCATGCTGGAACCATCAAGCCAAGGTTGGAGTGGCACGTTTTATCTACGAAGACGTCCCACCGAGCGATAATTTGCCACGTTCACTGAGCACTTTGTGCTCCATCCTACTACGCCGACGCAGCCGCACAATTTCCGCCCTTTGACGCAGCAATATACCAGCGGTGGATAGTGCACCCAAAACAGCGCCCACGAACAATATCGCAATCAGCAGCAGCGACAATGGCACGCGGATGGAACCAAAATAATAATTCAGATGCGTCACATCAGTGTTGAGCATGGCAAAACTGAGCCCCAGCACGACGATAATGATGACCGCAACCAAATCGACAAGTCGTCGCATATTTCTCAACCATTTCAAGAGTCCAGAGTTAACCTGGCGATCGATTATCTGAATGCGCAATCTGCACTTCAGACAGCCACGCACGCCAGCCTAGTATTCATCACGATTGGCATACGATCGATTTTGCAGTGTAGTAGTCGTCGCTATTTACTTTCAAATCGTAGCCGGAACGGATCAACACGCACATCACTAGAGGAAACTCTTAAAATTCCGTTCATGCATCGACAAAACCAGCATGAACGGAATTCTATTAACCAATCCGTAAGGCACCCGTTCCTGAACCCACACAGAGATCTGAACACACGGACTAAATAATCAAAGTTCCCTTTTCGCCGCTGGGTCAATTCCAAATGGACCCGCTGTTCACCTCTTACCTAGGATCTAGCGGAGCCTCCCAAACGATACGGCTTGTCACGGCTGAAGTTGACCCGTTCCCGCATCTGCTTTCCCGGCTTAAAATGCGGAACATATTTTCCCGGCAAAACGACTGGCTCGCCGGTTTTTGGGTTTCGCCCGATTCGGGGTGGACGGTGATGCAGGGAGAAACTGCCAAATCCCCGAATTTCGATTCGCTCACCGGAGGAAAGAACCTCGCTCATATGCTCGATCAGCGTCTTTACGGCAAGCTCTACATCCTTGTAGGCGAGATGCTGCTGATTGGCAGCAATGAGCTCGATCAACTCAGACTTGGTCATCATATATACCAACAAACTCGGTGCATACGAGCCGCTAACCATTCGTCAATTGGGCCGAACGGCCATCTGCCGCCTTCGACACGCAAAGAAATCTCGGACTGGGCACACCCCGAATACATTCGGTTCGATAGCCACGGTCACGAGAATATTCATTCGTCTTCGGCATCTTGAGAACGGTTACCCATCTGCTCCTTGAGTAAGTCACCTAACGTGGTCGTACCCGCACTGGAGGGACGCGCATAGTCTTCCACAGACTCACGTTCCGTTTGCTGATCCTTCGCCTTTATGGATAGATTGATCATACGGTTACGCCGATCGACCGCCATGAACTTAGCTTCTACAGTGTCACCTTCTCCGAGCGCCGTACGCGCATCGTCGATCCGTTGCCGGCCAATATCTGCAGCACGCAAATAACCTAGAACCTCGCCGCCGAGCTCAACAACCGCCCCTTTGGAGTCCACCTCTTTGACGCTCCCTGTGACGAGGCTGCCTTTCGGGTGCTCGGCTACCCAGGAGGAGAGCGGATCCTGTTCGAGCTGTTTGATGCCCAGAGAGATTCGCTCGCGCTCCGGATCTACCGAAAGCACGACGGTCTCCACTTCCTCACCCTTTTTATAGTGCCGCACCGCCTCCTCACCCGTGATGTTCCAGGAGAGATCCGAGAGATGGACCAACCCGTCGATACCACCCGCAAGGCCCACAAAAATACCAAAGTCCGTGATTGACTTGATCTGACCGCTGACGTGATCCCCCTTGTTGTGCTTAGCTGCAAACTCATCCCAAGGATTGGCTTGACATTGCTTCATGCCCAATGAGACTCGACGCCGCTCCTCGTCGATATCCAGGACCATTACCTCTACTTCCTCGCCAATAGTTACCACCTTGGCGGGATTGACGTTCTTGTTGGTCCAGTCCATCTCGGAGACGTGTACCAACCCCTCGACACCCTCCTCGATTTCGACAAAGGCCCCGTAGTCGGTAATATTGGTCACCCGGCCGAAGACACGGCTGCTCTCGGGGTAGCGCCGGGCAATGTTCTCCCACGGATCTTCCCCCAACTGTTTAAGGCCCAGAGAAACGCGATTACGCTCGCGATCGAATTTAAGCACCTTTACATCGACTTCATCGCCGACATTGACAACCTCGGAGGGATGTTTTACCCGCCTCCAGGCCATGTCCGTAATATGCAGCAAGCCATCGATACCACCCAGATCGACGAATGCCCCGTAATCGGTGAGATTCTTGACGATCCCTTTGAGCGCCTGCCCTTCTTGGAGTTTCTCCAACAACGCCTCGCGCTCAGCGCTGTATTCTTCCTCCACCACGGCGCGGCGGGATACCACGACATTATTACGTCGCGGGTCGAGCTTGATGACTTTAAACTCGAGATCCTTACCCTCGAGGTAGGTCGTGTCGCGTACAGGCCGTATATCCACTAGCGAGCCCGGCAAGAAAGCGCGGATATGCCCCAAATCGACCGTGAAGCCACCCTTGACCTTGCCGCTGATCTGACCGGTCACGCTGTCGTTGGCTTCATAGGCCTTTTCGAGATGCGTCCACGCTCGCGCCCGTTTCGCCTTCTCGCGCGAGAGGCGAGTCTCACCGAAACCGTCCTCCACCGCATCCAGCGCAACCTCGATATCGTCGCCAACGTTCACTTCGACCTGGCCATCATCGTCGACGAACTGCTCAAGGGGGATGATCGCCTCGGACTTCAAACCCGCATTGACGATGACATCTTCGCCCTCAATCGCCACCACTTTGCCCATTACAATAGCGCCGGGCCGTAAATTCGCCTGGGTCAGGCTCTCCTCGAAAAGTTCTGCAAAGCTTTCGCTCATGGGTGCGTTGATCCTAGACCGTAATCAGTCAGAAATGCTGCGTGAATTAATGAATTTGCCCGCTCACCCGCGATTGACCTGCGTTGAGCCGAACTATTCCGCCTCGCTAGGAAACCCTGAAGGTATTTGTAAACCGGTGAAATCCGAATACACAGGCCTTTGATTTTCTGGATTACGCAAACCCTCTCTGGTTCACGCCCTTCGCGCCTGCCTTCGACAATTCAAATCCGTTTCTGCGGATTTGTCCGGCTACAAGTGTCCAGCCACAGGAAAGCAAACTTGCTCAGAGTCTCCGCAAAAGCCTTCAGCAAAACCGCAGTCAAAGCATACGATCACTGCGCTGCCGAATCTGGCTCAATACAATACTTACTACCGCCTCCACCGACTTCCCCGTAGTCTCCAAAATAACCGCATCGGGGGCCGGGACCAGCGGCGACACTGAGCGCGTGGAATCCCGCAGGTCACGCGCCTCAATTTCCTTTAAAATGGGCGCAATATTACCACTAACGCCCTGTTCCATCAACTGCTTATAGCGCCTGTGGGCACGCTCTTCCACACTGGCCATAAGGTAGATCTTCACCAGAGCATCAGGGAAAACCACCGTACCCATATCGCGGCCATCCGCCACCAATCCGGGCGGCCGCCGAAATGCACGTTGACATTGTAACAACGCACCTCGCACCGCCGGCAATGCCGCTATCTGGGAAGCTTGCTTACCGCAAGTCTCACTGCGAATCACCTTGGTGACGTCATTACCATCGAGCAACACCTGTGGCCTACCGCGTTCGTCCAATCGAAAATCCACGACCATGGTCCGCGCTATTCCGAGCAAAGCAGGGACATCGTCCATGGCCATACCTGCAAGCTCGGCACTCAACGCGAGTGCTCGGTAGATCGCACCGCTATCCAAGAGATGCCAACGTAAGCTCTCGCTGACTCGCCGGGCCACCGTGCCCTTACCGGCCCCGCTGGGACCATCCAGCGTCAGCACCGGCACCTCAGCGTTACGCATCGGCAATCTCAGCTCGAATTCCGAGCCCGGCACGCGTGGCCAACTCTACAAAATTCGGGAATGATGTGGCAACGTTACTACAGTCGTCAATGACGATCTCGGCATCGGCACGTAGCGCCGCCATCGCAAAAGCCATGGCAATGCGGTGATCGCCGTGGGCATCGATACGCCCACCATGAAGTGTCCCACCGATGATGCGAATACCATCCACCTGTGGCTCCGCTGTGACACCTAAAGCCTGCAGCCCTGCGGCCATTGCCGCAATCCGATCGCTCTCCTTGACCCGCAGTTCCTCGGCTCCCTGCAACAACGTCTCCCCCTCGGCGCAGGCGGCTGCCACGAAAAGGGCGGGAAACTCATCGATGGCCGCGGGAACCATCTCGGGCGTGATATGAGTGCCGTGCAGCGCAGCGTAGCGCACGCGCAGATCCGCCACTGGCTCGCCCGCTATCCAGCGCTTATCAAGCACTTCTATATCGGCTCCCATCCTCTTCAGGATTGCGATCACTCCAGTTCGCGTGGGATTGAGACCGACTTCCGTCAAATAAAGATCGGAGCCAGGCGCGATGCTTGCCCCTACCAGAAAGAACGCAGCAGAGGAAATATCCGCCGGAATGACCAACAGTGGCATGGCGCACAATCGCCCTCCTCCGTGCAGGCAAACACGACCGGTGCGGCAACCGATCTCATAGCCAAAAGCAGTCAGCATACGCTCGGTGTGATCGCGGCTCAGCACCGACTCAATAACACAAGTCTCGCCCTTTGCATAAAGTCCGGCCAGCAATAAACAAGACTTCACTTGAGCACTTGCCACCGGCATTTCATAGTGAAGACCATGCAATACTTGGCCGCCCTTAATGTGCAACGGCGCGGTACCGGTGGCACTGGTCGCAACCCGAGCGCCCATCCGCAGTAATGGTTCGGTCACACGCCGCATAGGCCGCCGGCTCAGCGAAGCATCCCCCGTGAGAACCGAATCAAAGCGCTGGCCTGCGAGCAGCCCGCAGAGCAACCGCATAGCAGTGCCCGAATTACCAAGATAGAATGGCTCCAGCGGAGCTCGCAATCCTTGTAGGCCTCGCCCTTCGATCACGAGCCGGCCGTGCGTTGACCCACGCGCGTTAATACCCAGTGCTCGAAAAGCAGCAAGCGTCGCCAAGACATCCTCGCCTTCCAACAAACCACGAATATCGGTCGTACCCTCGGCCAACGCCGCCAGCATCACAGCGCGATGCGAGATCGATTTGTCACCCGGCACGCGCAACTGACCCGTTAAACGGCCCCCGGGACCGACCCGAAAGCGACAGAGACCTTCGTTAGGCTTAGTCAAGGCACTCCCCAAGCGATTTAAGCTGCAATGCGGCGCAACTCATCGTTGATCGTAACATCGGAGCGCGCGTATACAGCGTCCCACCCCGACAAACTGTCAACGCTCGAGCAACGGCAGATATCGATCCCGCGCGGCCTTGGCATTGCGGAACACGCGCTCAAGCGCCTGCCCATCCAAACACCGTACCAACTCGGTCAACACGCCGAGATCTTCCCGATAATGCTCCAGTGCTTCCAGTAACGCTGCGCGGTTAGCAACGCAGATATCCCTCCACATAACGGGGTCACTGGAGGCAATACGAGTGAAATCACGAAAGCCGCCGGCGGCATATTGGAATATATCCTCGTCGCCGCCCCAGCGAGCCAAGGTGTCTACCAATCCAAAAGCGAGCAAGTGCGGCAGATGCGAGGTCGCGGCCAACATGCGATCGTGGTGAGTGGCGCTCATGGAGATAACCTCAGCCCCAATAGACTCCCACATGCGCGCCACGGTACTCACCGCCTGAGGGTCAGTCTGCGCAAGCGGCGTCAGGATCGTGCGCCGATTTCGGAACAAGTCGGCAAAAGCCGCCTCGACTCCGCTTTTCTCAGTTCCGGCCACAGGATGGCCGGGTACGAACCGCGCCGGCATATCGCCGAACACGGCTTCGATGTCTTCGATTACACAGCGCTTTGCACTACCTACATCGGTAACGATAGCCGCCGAATCCAAAGCATCACGGATCGTCATCAACACCGACCGGATGTTGCCTAAAGGCACACCGAGGACGACTATATCGGCCCCCACCACGGCACTCGATGGGCTGGTTTGGTAACGATCTATAACGCCCAACTCAACAGCCCGCTGCAGATTACTCTGATTACGTCCGCAGCCCACAATTTCTCCCACAACCCCGGCACGACGTAACGCCAATGCCAATGAGCCACCGATGAGCCCTACTCCAATTACACAAAGACGGGAAATGTAGCTCATGCGCTCACCTCAAGCAGTCCTCGGGCGTGGATCTGTCCTAACGATGCCATAAAACGATCGTTTTCCTCACCCGTGCCCAGACTCACGCGCAAAAAACGCGGTAGCGCATAACCTGCGAGTGGGCGCACGATGATACCGTCACGCAACAACGCTTCATTGACAGCCTCTGCCTGGCGACCGATTTCAACACACAAAAAATTGCCTGCGGCCGGCAGCACACGCAGCTCCAGCCGGCGCAGAGCCTCGATCAGACGCTTGCGCTCGCGATTGTTGAGCTCGACCGTACGGACGATATGCGCCGGGTCGGCTAAAGCCGCCGCTGCGCCCACTTGAGCAAGGCTGTTAACGTTAAACGGATGACGTACTCGATTGAGGAGTTCGGCGATACCGCTATGGCAAAGCGCATAACCGACCCGCAGGCCGGCCAGTCCATAAGCCTTGGAGAAGGTTCGAGTAATAACCAGATTCGGAAACCGATCCAACCAGCCGCTGATTTCTCGATAGCCAGGCAGTTCTTGCGCATACTCCACATAGGCCTCGTCAACGACGACGATCACATCGCCCGGCACCGTTCTCAGGAAAGCCTCCAATTCCTCTGCAGCCAGCCAAGTACCAGTCGGATTGTTGGGGTTTGCCAAAAATACGACCCGTGTTCGTGGAGTAATCCGCGCGGCTATTGCATCGAGATCATGTCCATACGGCTGCCGATGTCCCGGCCGATTGGCAGGCGCCACAATACCCTCGCCACCCGCGCTGCGAGTGGCGATCGGATATACAGCAAAAGCGTGCTGCGCGTAGACCGCTTGGCGGGAAGGCCCTAAGAAGGTGCGGGCAACCAAGTCCAACAGATCGTTGGAACCGTTTCCAAGCAGGATCCGCCCGGGGGCTATTCCGTGCCGCTCGGCCAGGGCACCACGCAAGGCGTGACCATTACCGTCGGGATAACGATGGCTTTCCTGCACCGCCTGCCGAACTGCCTCAACAGCCTTCGGGCTCGGCCCCAACGGATTCTCGTTGGAGGCCAGCTTAATAATCCGAGATTCACTGAGCCCATACTCCCGAGCCAACTCACCAATGGGTTTGCCGGGCTGGTATGGTTGCAAATCCCGCACCCCCGGAACCACAAGGTCGCAGAAATCGAACGTACCGCCGGAGGCTGCCATGAACGCTACTCCGTGTAGCCATCACGCTGGAAGGTTCAGCCCGCCGCTCGAGGGTAAGAACCAAGGATCTTCAGCAGACTGGCCAGTTGCTGCATCTCGTCCAGAGCGCGGCGCAGATTCGAGTTCTCGGCATGGCCAAGGATGTCGATGAAGAACACATACTGCCACATGCCCTGCCGCGATGGCCGCGATTCGATGCGGCTCATATTGAGCCCGTAGCGGGCCAGCGGCGCCAGAAGCGTCGCAAGGCCACCGGGTTTGTCGGCGCGAGAAACCACTATGGATGTCTTATCCACGCCGGTCGGCGGCGGCGAATGAGCACCAAGGACCAAAAAACGCGTCGTGTTGGCAGCACCATCTTGTATATTCGAAGACAATACCGTAAGGCCATAATGCTGCAGCGCCGCATGCCCGGCGACAGCTGCTGACTGTGGCGTCTCGGCTGCCAATCGCGCCGCCTCCGCCGTACTGCTCACCGGCAACCGCTGCACCCCTGGCAAATGCTGATCGAGCCATGACCGGCATTGCGCTAGGCCCTGCGAGTGTGAGAACACTTGGCAAATAGCACTCCAATCGGTTTCCTTGGAGGCCAGACAATGCCGAATCGGCAATTCCAGCTCACCCACGATCTGCAGCGGTGAAACCATGAAGCAATCCAGCGTGTGTGTCACCACACCCTCGGTGGAATTTTCAACCGGCACCACCCCGTAGTCCGCATTACCGGATTCCACTTCGCGGAATACAGCATCTACGCTCTCCAAGGCAAGCGCCCGAATGCCGTGACCAAAGTGCTTGAGCGCTGCCTCCTGCGTAAATGTCCCTTCCGGACCCAGAAAAGCCACCTGCAATGGTTGCTGCAGCGCTAGACACGCCGACATCAGCTCGCGGAACAGGCGAATCACGTCCTCATCGGCCAACGGCCCGGTATTGGCCGCGCCGATCCGATTGAGCACCTGCACTTCCCGGGACGGCCGATAGAGATCACCGCCTTCCCCGACCGCGCGTTTGATACGCGCCACCTCTTGGGCCGCTTGCGCCCGTTCGTTGACTAGGCGCAGAATCTCGTCGTCGATCGCGTCGATCTGGGCCCGCACGCTTTCCAGCTTAACGGTTTCGTTCATAGCTCCGCGCCAGCTCGAACGAGCTCATACCTCCATTACTCGATGACCCGCACGGCAAGAACCCCTTCGGTGGCACGAATCCGCTCGACCACCTCGGTTGTGATCTTACCCTCGACGTCGGCCACCGTGTAGGCCAGATTGCCTTTGGCTTTGTTGTACATATCTTCGATATTCAGACTGGCCTCCGCCACTGCCGTTGAGATCTGGCCAAGCATGTTGGGGACATTGGCATTGACGACGGTCAGCCGATCACCCTGACCGGTGCGCGGCAGAACAATTTCTGGAAAATTAACTGAATTTCGAACGTTGCCCGCTTCCAAATACTCACGCACCTCGTCAGCCACCATAACCGCACAATTATCCTGAGCCTCGTGCGTAGAGGCGCCGATGTGCGGCAACGTCACGCAACGCGGGTGATTCTTGAGTGCATTAGTTGGGAAATCACAAATATAGGCATGCACTTTGCCGGCGCTCATCGCTGCCACTATTGCGGCTTCGTCGACAATTCCGGAGCGGGCGAAATTCAGCAATACCACGCCCTCACGCATCAGCCCCAAACGCTTGGTATTGACCAGACCGCGCGTGGCGTCGTTCTCGGGCACATGGAAGCTAATCATGTCGGCCTCGGCCATCAGTTCGTCGACACTGTAGACCGGTTGCACGTCCGAAGCGAGCCGCCAGGCGCTGCGCACCGTAATTTGCGGATCATAGCCGATGACGTTCATCCCCATGGCACGGGCGGTATTTGCAACCAGCACCCCAACGGCGCCGAGACCAATGACGCCCAGAGTCCGACCGGGTAATTCGAAACCCACGAAGCGCTTTTTTCCAGCCTCGGTCAATTCGTTAATCTCACGATCGCTGCCCGTCAGGTGACGTGCAAACTCCCAGGCCTGACAAACGTCGCGGGCAGCCAAAAACATGGCGGCCACCACGAGTTCCTTAACTGCGTTCGCATTCGCGCCCGGCGCATTAAAAACCGCGATACCGCGCTCGCTCATCTGTGCGACCGGAATGTTGTTCACTCCGGCCCCCGCTCGACCGACCGCCTTGAGCGTCCCCGGGATCTCCATTCCATGCATGCTGGCCGAACGCAGCAAAACGGCATCGGGATGCTGGACTTCCGAGGAGATCTCATAGCGGTCGCGAGGCAGGCGTTCCAGGCCCTTAACCGAGATATTGTTCAGGGTTAGGATCTTGTACATGGGCAGAGCCTTTTGTCAGCAAAAACGTGGCATTTCGACGTTTAGTCATGTATTCGAGCATCAACCACAACGCTGCTCGAAATCGCGCATGAATGCGATCAACGCATCCACACCCGCCTCGGGCATGGCATTATAGAGGCTGGCGCGCATACCGCCGACGCTGCGGTGCCCCTTCAGTGCGAGCAAACCGGCGGATTTAGCATCGGCGAGAAAGCGCTCATCAAGCGTTTTATCCGCCATAATGAAGGGCACATTCATCCAGGAACGGCAGTCCGGGTGTACCGGATTGCGATAAAAATCGCTGCCGTCGATAGCCGCGTAGAGCTTATCGGCCTTGCGTTTGTTCACCTGCGCCATCGCTTCCAGCCCACCTTGGCGTTTGAGCCATTGGAACACCAAACCAGCAACGTACCAGGCATAGGTGGGCGGCGTGTTAAGCATGGAATCAGCCTCACTCTGCCGGCGATAATCCCACACCGCCGGGGTGGCCGGCATAGCCTTTCCGACAAGATCCTCACGCACGATCACCACCGTCAACCCAGCAGGGCCGATGTTTTTCTGCGCACCGGCATAGATCAAACCGAAGCGGGCGACATCGATTGGCCTCGATAGCAGTGTCGAGGACATATCCGCCACCAGAGGCACACCTTCGACTTGTGGCACCCAGTGGAACTCAACGCCACTGATCGTCTCATTCGGTGTGTAATGCAAATAGGCTGCCCCCGAATCGAGGCTCCAGCCTGCTTGAGACGGGATACTCATGGGATCGCCATCACCCCCAGTGGCCACGATATTGGCCGTGCAATACTTCTTGGCCTCAGCGATGGCTTTCTTAGACCAGCTGCCGGTATCGACGTAATCCGCACGCGCCCGATCCGATAGCAAATTCATGGGTACAGCAGCGAATTGTCCGGTAGCACCCCCCTGTAGGAACAGGATACGATGGCTGTTGGGCACGCGCAGCAGATCCCGCAAATCCTGCTCAGCTTGGCCCGCAATAGCAATAAATTCCTTGCTGCGATGGCTCATCTCCATTACCGATAGACCGCAACCCTGCCAGTCCCGCATGGATTCCTGAGCCTCATATAATACCGCCTCGGGCAAAACGGCCGGACCAGCACTGAAATTATAAATTTGCGACATCATTACTCGCCCCCACGTCCTGCTCAACAAGATTCCTTTCCTCGCCCAAACACGGCGCGGCAAGAGGCTCAGCCAACATTCTAGTCCTCCTCCTCAGTGCCATTGAGCAGCTCGATCCGAGCCACTCCGGCGAGCCGCTCTTCACCGCCCAACGCAATCAGCTTTACCCCCTGGGTATTACGGCTGACGATAGAAATCTCCGCCACTGGGATACGCACCAACGTGCCGGCATTGGTGATCAGCATCACCTCGTCATCCTCGGTCACCTGAGCCGCACCGACAACATTACCATTGCGCTCCGAAGTCTGGATGGAAATGACACCCATACCCCCACGACTGCGCCGCGGATATTCCGCGACCGGCGTGCGTTTGCCGTAACCATTTTCGGTTGCGGTAAGAATATTGCCTTCACCCAGAATAAGCAGCTGAATGACCGACTGGCCGCTACCGAGCTGAATACCACGCACACCGCCCGCCGCGCGCCCCATCGGCCTGACAGCGTCCTCCGTGAACCGGATCGCCTTGCCGGCATCCGTCAACAACATGATCTCGCGTTCACCGTCGGTGATGCCCACATTAACTAGCCAGTCGTCTTCTTGGAGGTTGACGGCAATAATGCCAGACGAGCGTGGCCGCGAAAAATCCGATAGCGGAGTTTTCTTAACTGTGCCCTTACGGGTGGCCATGAAGACGAAATGCTGCTCATCGAACTCTTTAATCGGCACCACGGCGCTGATCCGCTCCGCCGGATCCAACGGCAGCAAGTTGACGATGGGTTTGCCACGGGAACCGCGGCCACCGTGCGGGAGCTCGTAGACCCTGAGCCAATAACACTTGCCGTGGCTGGAAAAACACAGCAGCGTGTCATGGGTATTGGCGAGGAAGAGCTGATCGATGAAGTCCTCGTCCTTCATCTTAGTGGCCGCTTTACCCTTACCGCCTCGATGCTGGGCCTGATAGCTGTCCAACGGCTGCGATTTAGCGTAGCCACCATGGGAGAGGGTAACCACCACGTCCTCCGGCTGGATCAGGTCCTCCAGCGTAAGGTCGACTCGGTTCGCGGTGATCTCGGTGCGACGTGGATCGGCATAGTGATCCTTGATCGCGAGCAATTCCTCGCGAATTACCGCCATCAACCTATCCCCGCTGCCGAGTATCGCCAGCAGCTCGTTGATGGAGCCCAACAGATCACGGTATTCCTCGATGATCTTGTTCTGCTCGAGTCCTGTCAGACGCTGCAACCGCAAGTCGAGAATAGCCTGGGCCTGGGTTTCGCTGAGATGGTAGTCCGCGCCGACCAAGCCCAGCGAAGCATCCAGCCCCTCAGGTTTGGAGACGTCGGCGCCGGTGCGCTGAAGCATTTCGATAATACCACTGCCCGGCGACCAGGCCCGCGCGAGCAAGGCCACTTTGGCCTGCGCCGGGCCCTGAGAGGCCTTTATCAGCGCGATCACCTCGTCGATATTGGCGAGCGCGACTGCCAGTCCCTCCAATATATGGGTGCGCTCGCGCGCCTTACGCAATTCGTAGACGGTCCGTCGCGTAACCACCTCGCGACGGTGCCGCAGAAAAGCATCCAACACATCCCGCAGGCTGTGCAGTTTGGGCTGGCCCTTGGCCAAAGCAACCATGTTGATGCCAACTACCGATTCGAGCTGCGTATGCTGGTAGAGGTTGTTCAGCACCACCTCGGGCACTTCACCGCGCCGCAGCTCGATGACCACTCGGATACCGTCTTTATCCGATTCGTCGCGCAACTCGGTAATACCCTCAATGCGCTTTTCCTTGACCAACTCGGCGATCTTTTCGAGCAGCCGAGCTTTGTTTACCTGGTAGGGCAACTCAGTGACGATGAGGCTGATTTTGCCGCTGCGCGCCTCCTCCTCGAATTCGCAGCGCGCCCGGATCACCATCCGCCCTCGCCCGGTCCGATAGGCTTCGCGGATTCCAGCAACGCCATTGATAATGGCCGCTGTGGGCAAATCCGGCCCAGGCAAATAGGTCATCAACTCATCGATTGTAAGGCTGTCATCGTCGATCAGCGCCGTACAGGCATCGATCACCTCGCCGAGATTATGCGGCGGCACGTTGGTCGCCATACCTACGGCGATACCCGAACCGCCATTGACCAAAAAATTGGGGACGCGGGTCGGCAATACGGTGGGCTCCCGTTCGGAACCATCGTAGTTATCGACGAAATTGACCGTCTCTTTATCGAGATCGGCCAAAAGCTCATGGGCGATCCTCGCCATGCGGACTTCGGTATAACGCATAGCCGCCGCAGCATCGCCATCGACCGAGCCGAAGTTGCCTTGGCCGTCGATGAGCGGATAGCGCATGGCGAAGACCTGAGCCATTCGCACGATGGTATCGTAGACCGCCGCATCCCCGTGCGGATGGTACTTACCGATTACATCGCCCACGACCCGCGCCGATTTCTTGTATGGCCTGTTCCAATCGTTGCCCAATTCGCGCATCGCATAGAGCACGCGGCGATGCACTGGCTTCAGCCCATCACGGACATCGGGCAGAGCCCGCCCAACGATCACGCTCATGGCGTAATCAAGATACGAACGGCGCATCTCATCTTCGAGATTTACCGGCAAAATCTCCTTGGCGACACTGGACATTGGGCGGTCTTAGGTGCCTCTAATGGCATACACAAAAAACGGCGCCCCGGTCGAGGCCGGGGCGCGCCGCAGGAAGGGCGTCAATAGTAACATATTGATCAGGGAGGGCGCATCCCCGCTCAGTGGCGGGCTTTAGACTCGCAGCGCTCGCTTGAGCACGACAGTCAGGCGGGGCTGATCACGATGAGGGCCATGCTTGACCGTCGGCACGCCCGAAATTCGCTCCACAATTCCCATGCCCTCGACCACGCGACCGAACACAGCATAACCGAAGTCGCTCTCGCTATGGTTGAGAGAATGATTGTCCGCGAGGTTGATGAAGAACTGGGAAGTCGCACTGTCAGCCTCCTTGAGGCGCGCCATGGCCACAGTACCTCGCTCATTCTTCAAACCGTTATCTGCCTCGTT
This sequence comes from Gammaproteobacteria bacterium, assembly GCA_030433275.1. GTDB lineage: Bacteria > Pseudomonadota > Gammaproteobacteria > Nitrococcales > Nitrococcaceae > Nitrococcus. The sequence continues at coordinate 94,548 of JAUILK010000006.1, read as the reverse complement.
GCGAATCGGCTCGTGAGGCTCCTTGCGCGTCTTATCCGTATTGTAGCCGCCGCCTTGCACAACGAAGTCCCGAATGATGCGGTGGAAAGTAGTATTATGGTAAAATTCCTCGTCGACATAGCGTAGAAAATTCTCGACGCTAATCGGCGCCTTGTCGGGGTACAACTCGATGGTGAACTCACCAAGCGAGGTCACTACTTGTACGCGCGGCCTGTCTTCTCCGGAGGTTGCCTCGGGAGCCGCCATGGACGCCAACGTCAAAAAGCTCAGCACATTCCGCATCTGTCCTTCCTCCCCCCGCTCGCGCGGTTGCCTGCCCTTTTAATAAATTAATGTAACGGCTTTTATCCAGATCCCGGCAGTACCCTCTGCGGGCTCAAACCCGTAATGCGGCCATGCGCTCACGGTCCGGCCGTTCCACGGCACCCCGTTCTGTAACCAGCACATCTACCAACTCAGCCGGCGTGACATCAAATACTGGATTCCACGCAGTCACGCCGGCCGGGGTCAACCGTTGACCGCCAAACAGCAGTACCTCGCTCGGGTCACGCTGCTCGACCCGTATAGCATCGCCGTCGGCCGTAGCAAAATCCAAAGTGGAACCGGGTGCGACCACCATGAACCCGACACCCTGCGCTTTGGCGGCCAACGCCAGTCCGTAGGTACCGACCTTGTTGGCTACATCGCCGTTAGCGGCGACCCGATCGGCGCCGACCACCACCCAGCGCACAGACTCCATGCGCAGCAGCGCCGCGGCGGCGGCATCGACGATCAACCGCACCGGGATATCCTCTTGCTGCAGCTCCCAAGCGGTCAACCGAGCACCTTGCAGCCAGGGTCGCGTCTCATCGACGTATACACACGATACGCGACCGGCCGCATAGGCGGCTCGGATAACGCCCAGCGCGGTACCATAACCGCCGGTCGCCAATGAGCCTGTATTGCAGTGGGTCAATACCGCGCCCTTAGCGGTGAAGTACCCCATACCCAACTGGCCCATGCGGTGATTCCCATGCACATCTTCAGCATGGATTCTGCATGCCTCGGCCGCCATAGCCTCGGCATCCGCCCCGCTGGATAGCTTAGCGCGCATGCGCTGCAGCGCCCAATGCAAATTGACTGCCGTTGGTCGAGCTTGCGCCAAATGCTGCAACTCGGCTTCCCGTTTGACCGAGTCAGCATGCTGACGAGCAGCCAGCGCTGCCCCATAGGCGGCGGCAATACCGATCGCCGGCGCACCGCGGACGATCATCGATTGGATGGCATCCGCCACACTCGCGGCGCTGGCGCATTCCTCGTAGTGGATTTCGTGGGGCAGGCGGCGCTGATCCAAGAGCACCAGCGTCTCCCCGGTCCAGTGCAGCGCGCGAACCGTGTCATGCTCCATGATCTCGACTATTCGATTGTGCTTAACCTGGGCGGAAGATTGTCGCACACTATCCTCCGCTTATGAGCTAGCTGGCCGAACGCTAGAGATTACATCATGGAGCAAGCGGATACGATCATAAACACCCGGTGGTTGGTTCCAGTGGAACCGAGCGGTGCGGTCCTGGACCATCACGCCTTGATCATCCGTGCCGGCCGGATTGCACAGATTCTCCCACAAGCCGAGGCGAAGCTCCGTTATCAGGCACCTTGCGTACGCGAGTTAAACGATCATGTGCTCATTCCGGGACTGGTGAACGCGCACACACACGCCGCCATGGCCTTACTACGGGGACTGGCCGACGATCTACCGCTGCCGACTTGGCTCAGGGAACATATTTGGCCGGCTGAACAGATCCATGTCAGCGCCGAATTCGCGCGACAGGGTAGCGAACTGGCGGTGGCTGAAATGCTGCTCGGCGGCATCACTTGCTTCAACGACATGTATTTCTTCCCCGAAGCAACCGCCCAAATTGCGGCACAAGCGGGCATACGAGCGGTCGTGGGCATGATCATGATTGATCTACCTAGCGTTTACGCAGCCTCCGCCGACGAATATCTAAGTCGAGGGCTTGCGCTGCACGACACCCTGCGTGGCGACCCGCTGGTGACTGTCGCGTTTGCCCCTCACGCCCCCTACACCGTCTCCGAGCGCAACCTGGAGCGCATTCACACGCTGGCCGATGAACTGGACGTTCCCGTGCACATTCACCTCCATGAAACCGCGCATGAGGTTGCGCAGGGCATTGAACGGCACGGCGTTCGGCCTCTGGCGCGACTAGACGCAATCGGCCTGCTCTCACCAGGCCTGATCGCGGTTCACATGACTCAGCTCAAAACGGTTGAGATAGACCGACTAGCCGAGACCGGCGTCCACGTCGTGCATTGTCCGGAGTCCAACCTTAAGCTCGCAAGCGGCTTCGCACCGGTAGCGACGCTGCTCGAGCGCGGCGTGAACGTTGCTCTCGGTACCGATGGAGCGGCCAGCAACAACGACTTGGACATGTTCGGCGAGATGCGCATGGCGGCGTTGCTTGCTAAAGGCGTGACCGGCGACGCAACGGTACTGCCCGCTCACCACGCGCTGCACATGGCGACACTGGCAGGCGCCCGAGCGCTGAGGCTCGCCGACCGGATCGGCTCTTTGGTACCCGGTAAATACGCTGATCTGGTAGCAGTCGATCTCGGCTGCCTAGGCAGCGCGCCGGTCTACAATCCGATCTCGCAACTCGTCTATGCCGCCAGTCGATCCCAGGTAAGCGACGTTTGGGTGGCCGGTCGCGAGGCGGTCACAGACGGACGACTCATAAACCTGGATCCGACGACAATACTCAGCCAATGCCAATACTGGCATGATAAGATACAGTTTTGATGATTTTTCGTACGATGCCAGGTAAACGCAACAGCGGATCAGCCTTGATTTTTTTACAAAAAGTTATGGCGCCCTATTTCGAGCCGCTGCAAATCTCGACTGCATTGTGACCGCTGGATGCTGGCCGCACAGGGATCCGCAGACGCCCTGCTGGCACGGCTTCCCGCACGGCGCCCTAATAAGGCGGAAGATGGCTAGGAGCACCTCCGGATATCAGAGCCTGTTTTCAGATGCTTCGCGCGCGCGTTGCTTCGAGAAACCGCAACCAGCCAAGCCGCGCAATACGGGCTGGATCGCTTCTCGGCGTAGTCCGTAGGGAAGCCCCCAGGCAACGCACAGCCCGGCGTTGCTTGCCGCTTATTGGGAATACCCTAACCTCGCACCTTGTTCTGCACACTGCCTGAGGGCTTCGCACACGTGAATCATCTGAAAACAGGCCCTAACACCGACCCCCAGGAGCTGGCCAAATTCGATCGCATCGCCAGCCGATGGTGGGATCCTGAGGGCGAATTCAAGCCCCTTCATCAGATCAACCCCCTGCGTCTTGATTACGTCGAGCAATGCCTCGGAGGTTTCACAAATCGGAGTATTGTCGACGTAGGCTGCGGCGGTGGCCTGCTGAGCGAAGCCATGGCGCAGCGCGGCACACGAGTGCTCGGTATCGACCTGGCCGAGCGGAGCCTGGCCATAGCAAAACTCCATGCCGCGGAAGCGCACATCAGGGTCGATTACCAACTGACCAGCGTGGAGAAGCTCGCACAAAGCCGCCCCCATGAATTCGACGCGGTTACCTGTATGGAACTGCTTGAGCACGTGCCGAACCCGGCTTCATCGATCAACGCCTGTGCACGCCTGCTACGCCCCGGTGGCACAGCAATTTTTTCGACCATCAACCGCAACCCCAAAGCCTATTTGTTGGCGATTATCGGGGCCGAATACCTGCTACGTCTGCTGCCTTGCGGCACTCACGATTATCGCCAATTCATTCGCCCATCCGAACTGGCGGCGTGGGCCCGCACCCAGGGCCTTTTGTTGCAGGATCTACGCGGCCTCGGGTACAACCCGATCACACGCCGTTATGCACTCAGCCACGATGTTTCGGTCAACTACTTGGCACATTTCACGCTGGACCAATAAAAATCCCGAGGCACCGGAGGCGCACTTGCCACGGGACAGCTCATCGGATTCCAAGACAATGCAAGGCACCGGAATTATCGGAATATTCGGATGATTAAGATCGGAGATGACACCGTTGGCAAACCAAACCTGCCCCAGCGCTTGCAAATACCGCGCTGCATAACCGGGCCGAGGTGCATGGGATGATTGATTTTGCCGCAGGTGACAGCCGACCGCTCGCATCGCAGCGAGCCAAGGCGGTCCTGCTGGATCTAGATGGTACGCTCCTTGACACGGCACCCGACCTGGTCGGCAGCCTTAATGACCTACGCTGCGAACAAGGCCTGCCTCCCCTGGCAGCGGCGCCACTGCGGCCGGTGGTCGCACAAGGGGGGGCGGCAATGATTCGCTGCGGCTTTGCGGTCAGTCGTAACGAGCCGGGTTTCGAATTGTTGCTGCGGCGCTACCTTGAAATCTACCGGATGCGACTCAGCCGCCGGACCCGCCCTTTCCCGGGTATTGATGCACTGCTCGCCGAGATCGAGGCACGCAACCTGCGTTGGGGAGTTGTAACCAACAAACCGAGCTGGCTCACTCGACCACTACTGAAACAACTTGGTTACCTCCCGCGCGCCGCCTGTGTGATTTCCGGTGATTGTCGGGCGTTGCATAAACCCAACCCCTACCCCATCTTTGCAGCCTGCCGGCGGCTAGCTCTGACGCCTCCGGAGTGTGTAATGGTAGGTGACGCACAACAGGATATCCAAGCCGCACGACGCGCCGGCACCCCGGCCTTGGCGGCGCTGTTCGGCTATCTCGCACCCAATGCTCGGGTGGCTGATTGGGGTGCCGACGGGTTCATCGAGCATCCTCTGGAGATACTGCCCTGGTTGAGCACCGCGCTGGATCCGTCGAGTCCATCCGACATCCGAATGATTCCATGAGCGTTATCAAACAGCTAGCGGTACCGAACCCGGTTGCGCCCGGTAAATCGGTTATCTCAGATCGGATGGCGCTTGTAGAAACCATGCATTGCACTCGGATCCAAAGCCGGCACAACCGCTCCGGCACAACCGCGGGCACGCCATGAGTATAGTCGAACTCTGCCGCGACAAAGCCGCGCCCAGGGGGTCAAGTCTGCATTATGCCCTGTTGTTTACGGAAACGGACAAACGCGCGGCGCTGCTGGCCTTGCACGCCTTTTACGCCGAGGTGACCGAGATCGCGGCGAAATGCCGCGATCCCCAAGTGGCTGCGGCCAAGCTCGCCTGGTGGCGGGAAGAGCTCGCGCGTATCTTCGAGGACTGCGGTAGCCACCCCATCAGCCAAGCCTTGCATGCGCCGGTACAGCGCTATCGACTGGATCGGCACTACTTCGAGCAGATTCTCGAAGGTGTACAAATGGACTTGGAATACAATCTCTATCCGAGCTTTCGCGAGCTCTCACTTTATTGCCATCGACTCGGCTGCTCTATCGCCAGCCTCTCGGTGCAAGTCTGCGGCTACCGCGATCGCCATGTCTTCGACTTCGCCCACGATTTGGGCACCGCTCTACAATTGACTCATTTTCTACGCAACGTCCGCCGCTATACAGCGGCCGGACGGTGCTATATCCCAGAGGCGGAAATGCGCGACGCCGGTGTCGACTGGAACGATTTGCAGCATTCAACGACCAGCGAGCCGGTGCGCCGATTGTTCACCGAACAGGCCGATCGCGCGCGCCGTTTTTATGCCCAGGCCTCACAGCGGCTGCCGCCGACGGAACGCTGGGCACAACGCCCGGCTCTGGTGCTGGGCGAACTGTACCGCTCGTTACTCGAAGTGATGGCGAACGATCGCTTTTCGCTATTGGAGCGGCGTTATCACCTGACCCCGTTGCACAAACTCTGGCTGGCGTGGCGCACGGCGCGCGCACAGCCGCGATCGCACAGGTCAAGCTGAGGAGTTCAAGCAATGTCCGAAATCATGACCGAAGAAATCTCGGTCGACTACCGCCCTACCGCCAGCGCCTTGGCCAACCAGCGAGTGCTCATTACCGGCGCAGGCGCCGGGATTGGGCGTGCGACCGCCTTGGCGGCGGCACAAGCCGGTGCCACAGTGATACTGCTCGATCGGCACATCCCACCGTTGGAGCGCGTTTACGATGAGATCGAGACCGCCGGCGGCCCCCAGCCAGCCATTTATCCCATGGATTTGCTCGGTGCAAAACCCCAAGACTATGAGGAGCTCGCCCAACGGCTGGATGACAGCCTGGCCGGCCTCGATGCGCTAATCCACAATGCCGCCGAACTGGGCCGACCTTGCCCGATCATCCACTACGATATCGAGACTTGGTTTCGAACCCTGCATATCAACCTCAATGCACCCTTTTTGCTCACCCGAGCCTGCCTACCGTTACTGGAGCGCGCCGCATGCAGCCGCGTGATCTTCATCAGCGACCTGGCCGGACGCACCGGCAAACCTTACGCCGGCGCCTACGGCGTCGCCAAATCTGGACTTGAGGGCCTGATGCGAACGCTCGCCGCCGAGCTACCCGACGACTCGCCGGTGCGCTGCATGAGCTACGATCCGGGCGCAACCCGAACGACACTGCGCGCGCTCGCCTACCCGGCTGAAAAGCCATCGGAGTTGCGCTCACCAGACGGCGCAGCACGTGGACTGATCTACCTACTCGATCCTAGCCGCCGCGCCCCCCAGGGGGGGATGTTCACGCTTGCGATAGATAAATGCCACACTGGTTGAGAAGTAAAATTTTGAAAAAAATCACATAATATAGTGCGTTGAATCCGCTACAGTGAGCCTTCAGTTACAGAAAACTCACCAGTGAGCGCTATGGATGCAACCAATACGCTGCAACAGATCATCGACTCCACAAACCGCATTGCCGCTCTCAAGACTCAGGAAACTGATCGACTGCTCGCCTTGTTCAAACGATACTCGCTCACAACCGGGCAGGCTGTTTACGATTGGACATCGCAAAGTGGACTCTACCGGATCGGCGTTGAACATATCTTCATTCCACGCACTCGCACCCCAGCGGATGTGCTCGCCTATATCGCTGCCAGCCGCCACTACGGTATTTACCTTCTACGGGAATTCGAGCCGGCACTAACCAAGCTCTCGATTCAAAATCGCTTATGCAGTTTGTGCGACATCGACGATGGAATACGACGTTTGGTGCTGCTGATCGGTGCGTATTCACACTTACCAGCGGCCCTACAGGGCCGAATCGCAACTATCCGTCATAATGTACGCGAGCACCCTGCGCCCGGGGGCACATCGCTTCAGGTAAGCGCCGATTCAACGCCGGCTGCGCCTGCGATAGCCGATCGCCGCAGTGCGAGGGGACTCGCTCGGCACCCATATCTGGTCGCCCCGACCGGGGAACAACCTAGACCCTGAAAACACACGACGGGCTGCTTATCCGTTTTTCAGCGCCTCACCCATGCGGCGACGGGTACCCGCCTGCCGCTCCGGCCAGACGGGGTCCAGATCAACGATCTGGCACAAGCGGATTATCTCTGCTGGGCCCAACTTCCTGACTTGTCCTTGCCTCAGTCCGGGCGGCAGCCGCACCGGACCGTAGCGCAGCCGGATCAGTCGACTCACACGCACCCCCTGCGACTCCCAAAGCCGCCGCACTTCTCGGCGACGACCCTCGGCCAAGCGTACCCGATACCAGCCATTGGCAGCCTGCGCTTCGCAGACCGCTTCAATGCGATCAAAGGCGGCAAAACCGTCCTCAAGCTCCACGCCTTGCTGCAATAGAGTAACCATCTCGGCGGTGACTTCACCGTAGACCCGAACAGCGTATTCGCGCACCAGACGAAAAGATGGGTGCATTAAGCGGTTGGCGAGTTCCCCGTCGGTGGTGAACAGCAGCAGGCCACAGGTATTAATATCCAGTCGACCCACCGCGATCCAACGCCCTTTTTTGATTCTCGGCAGGTGTTGAAAAACGGTGGGACGTCCGGCGGGATCGGAGCGCGTAGTCACCACGCCGACCGGCTTGTGATAAAGCAGCATACGTGGTAACCCGCTTAAGCTCCACTGCCGCAATGGCCGCCCATCCACCATAATCTGCATCTGCGGCGCCACGCGCTCACCGAGCCGCGCGATTCGACCGTTGACCCGGATACGACCGTCCCGAATCCACTGCTCCATCTGCCGGCGCGAACCCATACCCGCTCGGGCCAGGACCTTCTGCAATTTTTCCGTCTCGCTCATCCCGCCGCCTGCACTGTATCGTCCCCCTCCGCCTGGGCCAAACGCAGTTCAAGCTCCGGCTGAACCTCTCGCCAGTCCTTGAGTTCGGTCAGTGCAGGCAGCTCCTCCAAACTTTTGAGGTTGAAGTAATCAAGAAAAGCCCGAGTAGTACCGAACAAGGCCGGCCGGCCTGGCAACGGCCGATAGCCTGCGATATGAATCCAGCCGCGTTCCTGCAACGTTCGCATAATCGAAGTGCTCAGCGCGACGCCCCGGATCTCCTCGATTTCACCGCGCGTGATGGGTTGGCGATAAGCGATAATCGCAAGTGTCTCCAACAAAGCGCGAGAATAGCGCCCAGGCCGCGCCGCCCAAAGTTGCGCCACCCAAGGCGCCAACTCCGTGCGCACCTGAATCCGATAGCCGCTGGCGACCTCTTTGAGCTCAATGCCACGGGACTCATAATCTCCGGCCAGCGCAGTCAAGGCTCTGCACACGGCTGCTATCTCCGGTTGTTGGTCTTGCGGAAACAGCCTCTGCAGGCGTTCCATCGACAGTGGCTCACCGGCTGCCAGTAAGGCAGCCTCGATGATGTACTTCAGCTCTGGCTCCATTATGGTCTATTATCCCTTACTCGGCCGGCCATCCCGCGCGGCATCCGCAACTGCACGCAGGTAGATCGGCGCAAACGCCTCAGCTTGGCGCAACTCGATCAACCGCCCCCGATACAGTTCCAACACAGCCAGAAACGTGACAGTAACGCCCAGCCGCCCTTCGCTGGCGGGAAAAAGCTCCCCGAACGTGCTAAAGCACTCATTATCCACCCGGCTCAATATGTCGACCATACGCTGACGTACCGAAAGTGCCTCGCGTCGCACCGCGTGGTGGGTGAAATGCTCCGCCCTAGCCATCACATCCGCCAACGCCAGGAACAGCTCTCCCAGATTCACAGTCGGTTCGACTCGCTCAATGCGTGGCAACGACGGAGCTGGCGCATACCCCAGAAAAACATCTCGTGCCACTCGGGGCTGCTCATCGAGCAGCTGCGCCGCTTCTTTGCACTGTTCGTACTCTTGGAGTCGACGCGCCAGCTCGACCCGCGGATCGGCTTCTTCGGACTCCTGCGCAGCCGGCTGTGGCAGTAGCATGCGTGATTTTATATGTGCCAAAATCGCCGCCATTACTAAATACTCAGCCGCAAGCTCCAGACGCAAATCCTGCATCAGCTCGACGTAACACATGTATTGCCGCGTAATCTCGGCAATCGGGATATCGAGCACATCAAGGTTCTGTCGGCGGATCAGATAAAGCAGCAAATCAAGCGGCCCCTCGAAGGCCTCCAGTATGATCTCCAAGGCATCCGGCGGGATATAGAGGTCGTTCGGAAGCTTGGTCAGCGGCTCGCCCCTGATCCTGGCGATCGAGGCTATGGATTGAGCATCCACATGCTCTCGATAGGCTGCCTCCTGCAATGCATCCACTTCGCTTGCCATCACCGATAATCCAGGCCGACAGCTGCCCGCACCTCTTGCATCGTCTCTCGCGCCACTCTACGGGCTTTCTCGCAACCATCCGAGATAATGCGGCGGACGGCTTGCGGGTCAGCCTCAAGTCCACGAACCCGCTCGCGAATGGGCGCAAGCTCCGCCTGCACAGCATCGACGATCGGCTGTTTACACTCCAGACAGCCGATGCCGGCGGAACGGCAGCCGGCAAGCACCCATTCCTGCGTTTTTTGCTCGGAGTAGAGTCGGTGGAAATCCCAAACCGGGCATTTCGTAGGCTCGCCCGGATCCGTGCGCCGCACCCGAGCGGGATCCGTGGGCATGGTTCGGATCTTGTGCTCAACCGCTCCTGGCTCGTCCCGCAGCGAAATAGTATTGCCATAAGATTTGGACATCTTGCGCCCGTCCAGCCCCGGCATACGCGAGGCCGGCGTCAGCAGCGCCCTCGGCTCCGGCAAAATAGTGCGCCCCGTTCCTTCCAGGTAACCCAGTAGGCGCTCGCGCTCACCCAGCGTAATGTTCTGCTGACTCTCGATCAACGCCTGCGCCTCGCCCAACGCCTCTTGGTCGCCTTCTTGCTGGTATTTACATCGTAAATCATTATAAAGACGAGCATTTTTTTTACCCATCCGCTTAACTGCGACAATGGCCTTGTCAGCGAAGTCCGACTCACGGCCGAACAGGTAGTTAAAACGCCGAGCGAGCTCGCGCGTGAGCTCCACATGCGAGACCTGATCTTCTCCGACCGGCACAGCACTCGCCTGATAGATAAGAATATCGGCGCTCTGTAGTACCGGATAGCCCAAAAAGCCGTAAGTGAGCAAGTCTTTGTCGCGCAAATTCTTTTGCTGATCCTTATAGGTGGGCACGCGTTCCAGCCAGCCGAGCGGAGCGATCATAGACAGCAACACATGCAACTCCGCGTGTTCGATGACCCGGGACTGGATGAAGATCTTTGCTAAGTTCGGGTTAACGCCACAAGCCAGCCAGTCGATCACCAAATCCCAAATGTTCTCACCGATGATTTCGCGCTCATCGTAGGCGGTGGTCAGTGCATGCCAATCCGCGACGAAAAAGAAACACTCATGCTCCTGCTGCAATTGCACCCAATTTTTCAGGACACCGTGGTAGTGGCCCAAATGCAACCGGCCGGTAGGCCGCATCCCGGAAAGAACGCGAGTCTGACGCGGGTCGTTTATGCTCAACATCATCTCCTAGAGTCAATTTCGCTCAGGGGGAGCAGGTCACATGATAGCCCGCCACAACAACACAGCGGTCTCCCTCGGTAGCCGGACTTGGCTAGGCTTCAAACACTGCGGCATTGCCCGCGCCACGCCGAATCAGGGCCGGGGCTTCGCCGGTGAGATCGATTACCGTACTCAACTCCAGCCCGCCCGCGCCACCATCGATAATCAGATCTAGCTGCGCACCAATACGCTCGCGTATCAGTTCCGGATCAGTCAATGGAAGATCGTCCTGAGGCAACAGCAGTGTAGTGGTCATCATCGGCGCGCCGAGCTCAGCGCAAATAGCATTCGCTACCGTACTGTCAGGAACACGGATGCCAATGGTCTTGCGCTTCGGGTGTTGGAGTCGCCGCGGCACCTCACTGGTGGCGGGGAGGATGAAGGTATACGGTCCTGGCGTATGGGCCTTAAGCAAACGAAAGGCATTGTTACTGACCTTAGCGTAGGTGCCAATATCCGATAAGTCACGGCAGGCCAGGGTAAAATTATGCCGCTCGTGTAGCTTGCGCAGGCGCCGAATCCGCTCTATGGCCTCCCTCTCCCCTATGCAACAACCCAGCGCATAAGCGGTATCGGTAGGATAGGCGATCACCCCGCCGCGCTGCAGAATCTCGGCAGTTCGACGAATCAGGCGTGCCTGGGGGGTTACCGGATGAATCACGAAAAACTGGCACATAGAGTACCCTCTGCTAAGTGCCTGCCGGCGGCATGGAGGTACATTGTAGCGGCTCGTTCTGGTCGCGTCAGGAACGGCCAGGTTGTGCTAGGCTAGCCCGCAGTGCCTATCCAGCACGGAGACCCTCGATTAATGTACTATGCCATCCTCAGCGACGACGTCGCGAATAGCCAGCCATTACGGGCTAAAGCCCGTAGCGCCCACCTGCATCGACTGGAACAGCTACAGGCCGAAGGGCGTTTGTTGCTGGCCGGTCCGCACCCCGCCATCGACAGCGAAGACCCCGGACCGGCCGGTTTTTCCGGTAGCCTGGTAATTGCCGAATTCGCATCGCTGGAAGCGGCACAAGCCTGGGCCGATGCCGATCCTTACGTCGAGGCGGGCGTCTATCAACGGGTAATCGTTAAACCATTTAAGCGGGTACTGACATGATCGAGTCGCGGGTTGCAATGATCGAGCGTCGGCTACGCGCAGCGCTTCAGGTTGAAACCGTGACGGTGCGCGATGACAGTCGATTGCACGCCGGGCACATCGGAGCCAAGGACGGCGGTGGCCATTACCGGGTATTGGTAGTCAGCCCGGATTTCACCGGTCGGAGTACACTTGAGCGGCATCGTATGATATACGAGGCAATGGGGGAGGCGATGCGTGCCGATACCATTCACGCCTTGAGCATCCAGGCGCTGAGTCCACAGGAACACCGCCAACAGGATTAGGGACTGAACGGACTTGCCGCCGCCCATCATGACGCATTGCGCATGGTGATCCCGCGAGTCTCACACGCCGCCAGGTTCCTATTTATCCGCGATCAGCTGTCGGAAATCGCTTTCGTCCAATAATGTAATGCCAAATTGCACCGCCTTGTCCCGCTTCGAACCTGGGTTGTCACCGACTACCACGTAGTCGGTGTTCTTGGAAACATGGCCGGTGACTCGGCCGCCGAGGACCTCGATGCGTTCCTGTGCTTCTTCCCGAGTATAACCTTCGAGCATGCCCGTCAAAACGAAAACCCGGCCGGCAAGCGGTTTGTTTCGAAACGCAGCGGGCGGGGTTGGCCAGTGGAGCCCACTACGGCGCAAAGCATCGATGACTTCGCGATTATGTGGTTGGGCAAAGAAGTGGGTAATACGCTGCGCCAGCACGGGGCCGATATCGGGGAGCTGGGTGAGCGCCTCCTCCGTAGCTCGTTCCAATGGCTCAAGGTCACCAAAATGCTCCGCCAGTCGCTTAGCCGTAACCTCGCCGACCTCAGGTATTCCCAAGGCATAGAGGAAACGGGCCAAAGTCGTCGCGCGCGAGGCATTAATCGCTCGCAGCAGATTCTGTGCAGAGCGCTCGCCAACCCGCTCCAATTCTACCAACTGGACCCGCTCGAGCGAATAAAGATCGGCCACCGTGGTAACCAGCCCGCGACCGACCAGTTGCTCCACTAGCTTCTCACCCAGGCCATCGATGTCCATGGCCCGGCGTGAGGCAAAGTGCAAAATAGCGCCCGTACGCTGCGCCGCGCAGTAGAGACCGCCCAAGCAACGATGGGCTGCCTGATGCTCTAGACGCATGACTTCTGCGCCACAAACCGGGCAGTTCAACGGCATGCGCCAGGGTTGAGCGTCGTGGGGGCGCTTCTCATACCGCACACCGATGATCTCCGGGATCACATCGCCGGCCCGGCGTAGCATGACGGTATCGCCGATTCGCACATCCTTGCGCTGAACCTCATCCTCGTTATGCAAGGTCGCATGACGAACGATCACACCGCTGAGTTGCACCGGCTCCAATCGGGCAACCGGCGTAACGACACCTGTACGTCCGACGGAGGGTTCGATATCGAGCACGACACTGACGGCCTCGCGCGCGGGCAGTTTATAGGCTATGGCCCAACGCGGCGCCCGTGCGGTAAAACCCAAGCGCCGTTGCCCACTTAAATCGTCTGTTTTATAGACCGCACCGTCAACCTCGAATGGCAATGTTTCACGCTGTGCCATGAGCCGGCGATAGTAAGCCTGGCATTCTTCCACCCCTACCACCGTCTGAACTCGCCCACAGACCCGGAATCCCCAGCCGCGCAATCGTTCCAGAATCTCGGACTGCCGCTGCGCGACCGACTCCCTAGACTCTCCGATACCGAAAGCGAAGAAAGTCAAAGGCCGACGAGCGGTGACTCTAGGATCAAGCTGACGCAGGCTGCCGGCAGCCGCATTGCGGGGGTTGGCGAAAGGGCGCTCGCCCGCTTCGAGGCGAAACCGGTTAAGGCGCTCAAAGTCGGCTTTACGGATGACGATTTCGCCTCGTACCTCGATCAGATTAGGCCAGCCCTCACCACGCAAGCGCAACGGTATCGTACGCAGCGTACGGATATTGGCGGTGATGTCCTCCCCAACCTGGCCATCTCCTCGCGTCCCGCCTTGGACCAACCTCCCCTGCTCGTAGCGTAGGTTAACGGACAGTCCGTCCAGCTTAGGCTCGGCCATATAGGCGATGCGGTTTGCACCCAACCGTTCCCGAACCCGGCGATCAAACTCGGCCAACTCCCCCTCATCGAAAGCATTGTCCAATGAGAGCATGGGAATACCGTGTCGAGCCTCACCGAAAGCCTCTCTGGGCTTCGCACCCACGCGTTGCGTGGGTGAATCCGGCGTGACCAAATCCGGATGATCAGCCTCGATCGCTTGCAGCTCGCGCATCAGCGCATCGTAGTCGGCATCCGAGACTTGTGGGTCATCAAGCACATAATAGCGGTAATTATGCTGCTCGATCTGTTCACGCAACGCGACGGCACGGCGCTCGGTCACCACCCGGTTTTGATAGATCATATCGACCATATCGATGGGGGCGAGCGGTTAACGGGCTTGCCGCGACGCCAGATGCGCCCGACGCCGGTATTCGATCAGATCCTCGCGGATGTGTTCGATGGCCTGCTGGGTAAGATCGCAATGGCGGCCATCGAGCAGCTGACCGCCAAGCCGCTCAACCACTGTACGGGCCGTGGCGAGCATCTGCTCAAACGTGACGAGGCCATCGTATGGCCCGGGCAAGCGCATAAAAAAAGCGACTCCCGGCGTATCAAAACCCGCGATCTGCTCCAGATCGAACCACCCCGGCTCAAGAATGTTCGCGGCACTGAATAGCACACAAGGACTGCTGTTCGTGTCTAGCAACCGCGTATCCAGCAAACGATGGAAGATACGGTGCGCGCCGTAGTGCATACCCGCCGCCTCCATAGCATGGAGCAACTCCGGCCCCGCATACCGACTCCCCTCCGGCAACGCCACCAAGTTGATTACGACAAGCTTCTCTTCGCCTGAATTCCTTGCTTGGTTCTCTGGCTCGCAACCAACCTCCGGCCGTGAATTTTTCGCTCGGCCGCCGAGCAAAGACGCCAACCGGCCCTCGTGACGCTCGGATCGGTGCCTGCTCGATCGCCCCAATGCGTTCGACTCGTCATCGGCCTGATTCGCTCCCACCCTAGGTGGGTCAGTTACCGCAGTAGCCGATTCCGAACGGCAGGGCTCGTGCAACTCCTCTTTATGCTCACTAATCAAACCATCCAGCTCGCTGAGCGTATCCTTGATGTCCTCGCTCGAGAGCACTTCATCAGCAAAGGGCTCCTCCGGCTTTGCTCGCCGCCGCCAAGGCGGCCCTTCATCGCGCCACTCCTGGACTCGACCGTAGCCATATACCAGCACGATGACCAGCAGACCCAGAATCAGTAGCAGCCAGCGAAGCTCTTCCATGCCTATATCCTGATGGCTATAACTATCTGCGTACCTCCCGTGAGGTCTCACAGACTGCACTCGACGCACGAGAAGCTCAACCCCAAGCCATTCAAACTGTGGCCAGTTCGACCGCCTGGGCCAAATCCACCGCCACCAAGCGCGATACTCCGGGCTCGTTCATAGTGATACCGAGTAAGTGGCTGGCCACCTGCATGGTGGTCTTATTATGGGTAATCATGATGAACTGCACCCGGGCGCTTTGCTCCTTGAGCAGGTCGCAGAAACGGCCTACATTGGCCTCATCGAGCGGCGCATCCACCTCATCGAGCATGCAAAATGGTGCCGGATTAAGTTCGAACAAAGCAAAGATCAGGGAAACCGCGGTCAGTGCTTTCTCGCCGCTTGAGAGTAAGTGAAGGCTGGTAATTTTCTTGCCTGGCGGACGAGCCATGATCGTAATTGCCGCCTCCAACGGATCCTCGCCGGCGAGTTCGAGGTGAGCTTGTCCACCGCCGAAAAGCCGCGGAAACAATGCTCTCAGCCCTTGATCGACTTGCTCGAAGGTCTCCTTAAAGCGCCGCCGTGTTTCCTGATCAATATGGCGAATGGCGCTCTCCAAAGTCTTCAATGCTTCAGTGAGATCGACGTGCTGTCCCTCAATATAGGTTTTGCGCTCTTCCAAGTCCCGACATTCATCGATCGCTGCCAGATTGACAGGCTCAAGCCGAGTAATCTGCTCCTGCAAGCGGCCCAGTTCCTGGGCACAAGCGGCTTCGGTCAACGCTGGACCCAACTCAGCCATGACCGACGCAGGCTCATAGCCGAGCTCGCCGAGCTGCTCCGCTTGGGCCTGCGCCCGAATCGTCAGCTCCTGCTCACGCAACCGGGTCGATTCCAGCACGTGACGCAGCTCCACCGCCCGTTGACCGACCTCGCTACGCTGCGGTTCGAGCTCGCGCAAACGCCGCCCGGATTCTTCGAGCCCTCGACGCGCCTCACGCAGCTGCTCTTCCACTGTGCGCTGCCGCACCAGCAAACGCTCACGCTCGCTTTCGAGTTCGGCGTCGGGCATATCCGACTGCGCCAGCAGAGCATCAAGCTCGGCTTCCCGGATCAAAAGTCGTTCACGGCGAGCCTGTAACCGCGTGACGGACTCCCCCAGCGCGGCGCGCGCGGTAGCGCCGCTCTGCTCCTGCAAGGTGAGCTCATGAAGACGTGCTTGGAGTTCTTCGCAGCGGTTTTGTGCAGTTGCAAGCTGCCCTTGTAGACGATGTCGCTCCTCGTCGTGCAACACCCGCTCGCGCTCAAGAGCCTCGCCGCGCTCCAAAGCTTCTTGCAGGCGCGCTTGGGCGATGCGAACAACCTCTGTTGTATCTCGCCTTGTCGCGGCGATTTCCGTCTGCTCCTGATCGATGATCAAGCGCCGCTGGCGAATTTGGTCGCGACGGTGCAGAAGACTCTCCGCTCGGGCACGCTCGCTTGCGAGATCCCGTTGCCGCCCTCCCAGTTCCTCCCGCAGCGCCTCGAAAGTTGCCTCTGCGCCGGTTAATTCTGAACGCAAGCGACTCTGCTCGGACTGTAAAGCCGCCAAGCGCTCCTGCCAGAGAGCAATCCCGGAGCGCAGCACTTCGAGCTCCCGCTCGCGGGCAATAACACCAGCCGCCGGATTGTTGGTCCCGGGCAAACGGACCCAGCGCCGACCCAACCAGACGCCCTCCGGCGTAACAACTGACTCATGGGTATCGAGGCTAGCCACCAGAGTACAAGCCGAGTCCATGTCATCAGCGCAATAGACGTGGCCGAGCAAATCGTCCAAAACCCAGGGTGCACTCACCTTGTCGCGCAGCGCCGAGCCGAGAGTGAGCGATGGGCCAGTTGACGCGCAGTCACCGCTCGGCGCAAACAGCATCAGCGTGCCAGCAGAGGGTGGCCGTAGAGCCTCGCCAGGTCTACACGCGCGCTCGGTCACAATCGCTTGCAGCGCCGATCCCAGGACCGTCTCCACGGCATGCTCCCAGCCGGTCTGCACATCGACCCATTGTGACAGCCGCCGCTCGCCACCGAGCTCCAACTCCTCAAGCCAGCTCCTGAGTGCCTCGTCCTCACCCAAAGCCGCTTGCTGGATCGTCTCAAGCGAGGCAAGCCGAGCCCCGTCGCGATGCAGCGCCTCACGGACTTCATCCAGCTCATCGGCGAGCTGCGCTATCCGCTCGCGCAGCTCGCCGAGAGCAACTTGTTGTGTTTGGTGCCGTTGCTCCAGCTCAGCGAGCTCCTCAATCAGCGACCGCTCACGCTCGGTGAGCCGCGCGAGCTCCGCCTTGGGATCATCCCGAGTCAGTTGGTCGGTTTCCTCTTGCAGCCGCTGCGCGCGGCGCGTGAGCTCATCGGAGCGCTGCTCTAGCTGCTCGATGCGGGCCCGCTCAACTTGGACGATCCGCACCGACTGCGCGGCTTCTTCACTGAAGCGATCCCACCGTTGGCGCCATTCTTCCAACTGATTTCGCCATGAATCGACCGTTTCCCGCGCGGTAGCCTCGGCCGCCACCGCTTCATTGACAGCCGGCACCAGCTCCTGCTGCTGCAACTGCAGCTGCGCAAGCTTATCCTGATCCTGGTCGAAACTACGCTCGATCTCGCGCAACGCCTCCCGGTTGCGCTCCAGCTCTTGCCGGCTCGCCTGACCTAGCTCGCGGCGGTGCTTTATTTGTTGTTCGACCCGCGTGATCTCGCTGCCGGCGGCGTAGTATTGCGCCTGCAATTCGTTGACACGGTCATTGCATTCAGCGTAGCAAGCACGAGAGTCTTCGATCTCATGCTCCAACTCGCTTTGCCGAGCGAGTTGTGCCTCAAGATCATCTTCATGGGCCGAGCGCTCGCAACGCACGCGCTGTTGTTCGCTATCCAAGGTCTGTAGTTTGAGCACATGGAGCTGAGCTTGGCGTTCGCGCTGCTTGACCTTCAGCTCACGGTAACGCTTAGCCGATCGCGCTTGGCGCGTGAGCTTGTCAAGCTGACGGCCAAGCTCACTGAGGATATCGTTCAGACGCTCGAGATTCTCCAGAGTATCGAGCATCCGGCGCTCGGTCTCCTTGCGCCGCTCCCGGTAAAAGGAGATACCTGCTGCCTCCTCCAGGTGAGCTCGTAACTCCTCTGGACGCGCCTCGATAATCCGCGCAATCATACTTTGTTCGATAAGGGAGTAGCTGCGCGGTCCAAGACCGGTACCCAGAAAAACATCACTGATGTCCCGACGCCGACAGCGCGTGCCATTAAAATAATAGCTCGACTGGCCTTCGCGATTGACTTGGCGGCGGATTGAAATCTCATTGTAAGCCGAATATTTACTACCGGTAGCGGCATCCGTATTGTCAAATATGAGCTCAATGGAAGCCGCGCTCACCGGCTTGCGCGCATCGGAGCCATTGAATATGACATCCACCATAGACTCGCCGCGCAGATGCCGCGGTGAACTCTCGCCCATGACCCAACGCACCGCATCGATGATATTGGACTTGCCGCAGCCGTTGGGTCCCACGACCCCCACGATGCTACCGGGTAGCAAGACAGTCGTTGGCTCGACAAAGGACTTAAAACCGGCCAATTTGATTTTGTTTAGACGCATCGTATTTCATTGGTTTGTTTGCAAGGGCACCGGCGGGCCCGTAGTCCATTGAGAAGCTAACGTCAGTGCTCGCTTCCGATTGTGTGTGGCGTCACAAGTGAAGGAGCAGAGCAGAATACTGGTCTCTGAGCATGGCAAACGATACAATTTTTCGTTCAAACCTGCCGAGCATTGTCGAGAATCATGGCCACGAAGCCGAATCGGGATTTAGCCACCTTCCCTAATCCACAGCCGGAACGCGACTATACACTCCATATTCGCATCCCTGAGTTTACCTGCCTATGCCCGAAGACCGGCCAACCCGATTTCGCCACACTCCACATCGATTATGTTCCAGATCAACATTGTGTGGAGCTCAAATCACTCAAGCAATACATTTGGTCGTACCGAGGCGAGGGCGCTTTTCACGAGGCGGTGACCAACCGCATTCTCTCCGATCTGGTCAACGCACTCGCCCCACGCTTTGCGCGCCTGGCCGCCGAATTTAACGTAAGAGGCGGCATCTATACCACGGTTGTGGCAGAGCACCGCCAGGCAGACTGGCAACCAGCACCACCGGTCCACTTGCCGTGAGCCGAAAGCGTGCCTTGCGGTGCGCTCAGTCGCTCGATCCGAGACTTACAGTTTACTAAGATGGTACGAATTGATTCCCCTTAAACGCCAAACGCCGGCTCGCGGATTCGGGTCGAACTGAGCGCGGACGCCTCGGCGGATCGTTCGTTCATTACTAACACTAAAGCTAGGCGCATCATGCTGACGGATTTTCTGCACGGCATCACCTATGTCCCACAGGGCTTTCAACTCCTGATGGCCCGAGGATTGCGGCGCTTCGTCTTGCTACCGATCATAGTCAACGTGCTGGTATTCGCGGGTCTGCTCTGGTGGGGCACCGAGTGGTTCCACAATCTGCTGCTGTGGCTCCTGCCACCAGCCATACCGTCCCAACATAGCGGCACGTTCGGTCAGCTACTGACGTTTCTGGAAGGAACCATACGCTGGCTGCTCTGGCCTTTGTTCCTGCTGGCTGCTGTAGTGGTGATCTTTTATTCGTTCACCGCGCTCGCCAACTTGATCGGCTCCCCCTTTAATAGCCTGCTCTCCGCACGGGCCGAGCACCACATAACCGGAAAGTCCCCACCACAGGCACCCAAAGGTAAAGCATTCCTACTTGAGGCAATCGAGGCGATCATAGATGAGTTGCGTAAAATCGCCTATTTCACGCTGCTCGGAATACCGCTGCTGGTATTGTTCATTATCCCCGTCGTCCAAATCGTAGCGCCGTTTTTGTGGGGCCTTTACGGCGCCTGGATCATCGCCCTGGAATACGGTGACTATCCGCTCGGTAACCGAGGCATCCCCTTTCGCGAACAGCGGCGCATAACACACCAACACAGTTTGCTCCATCTAGGATTTGGCGCCGGTGTGCTGTGCATGACCATCATCCCGTTCGTTAATCTAGTGGCCATGCCCACAGCAGTGATCGGTGCCACCCTGCTGCAAGCGGATCTTCGCAGTCGCACTACTACCCAAGCCGCCTAATCCCACGGTAGATCTTGCCGGAAGCTTGAGCATGGGCGGGTGCCCTCTGGCGGCAGCGCCAGATCGATATCAGCGCCCCAAGTAGCCGGCGATTCGGTGCACACCCTCTTGCAAACGCGGGAGCGACGTCGTATAGGCAAAACGCAGATGCCGATGCGGTGCTGTGCGCTCGAAATCGAGCCCGGGTGTAACCGCCACCCCCGCCTCCTCCAACAGGAGCCGAGTCAAATCATTACTGTCATCGGCCAACGCTGAGCAGTCTGCATAAAGATAAAAGGCCCCATCGGGCCTGCACGGCAGACGGAACCCTAACTCACACAGAGCCGGCGCCAAAAAATCGCGACGCTGCCGGAAAGCCTCACGGCGTTGCTCGAAGATCTCGTGCGCCCGCGCCGTAAAGCACGCCAGCGCCGCATATTGCGCCGGTGTCGAAGCGTTGATGAAAAAATTCTGGAGCAGTTTCTCCGCCGCCGCCTCGTAACCGCTGGGGACCACCAGCCAGCCTAGACGCCAGCCAGTCATGCCATAATATTTCGAGAAACTGTTGACAATCAACGCCTGCCGACAGTACTGCACCGCGCTCGCGGGATCGGCGACATAGTGCAAGCCATGATAGATCTCATCGGCGATCAGCATGCCCTGCCGATGCCGTACCTCCGCGTCGAGATCCTGCAACTGTGCGGCACTCGCAAGCGTACCGGTGGGATTGCCGGGCGAGCCGATGAGCACGGCCGCCGTACGCTCACCCCAAGCGGATGCTACAACCTCAGAAGTAAGCTGATAGCCGTCGACCGCGGTCACCGACAAACTGCGAGGAACGCCATTGACTAACTCGATGAAGTTGCGATTGCATGGATAGCCGGGATCAGCGACCAAGACCTCTTCGCCGGGATTTACCACCAACGCCATCGCAAGCAGCAGGGCTCCACTCGCCCCTGGCGTTATGAAAATTCGGTGGGGATCGATCCATACTCCGTAGCGATCGGCATAATGTCCGGCAATCGCCTCGCGTAAAGCCGGCAAGCCCGCTGCAGGCAGGTAGTGAGTGTATCCCTTGCGTAGGGCGCGGATGCCAGCCTCGACCACCGGTGCGGCCGTGGCAAAATCCGGCTCACCTATCTCCATATGCACGATATCATGCCCCTGCGCCTCGAGTTCCCGAACTCGCCGCAGTAGTTCCATGACATAGAATGGCCGGATGCGTGCGACTCTACCGGCCAAGCACAGATAGTTGGGATGGTTCAAACCAAGCCCCCCTCTACTCAGCCCCATACGCCGTCGGTACGCGACCAACCCAGTATGCCAAACATTAAACGCTAAATAATGATCAGGGAAGGTATTAATCAGCAGACCGCGCATCAGCCTCGCCAGAGCACCTACATCGGGCGATTCGCGCCAAGCCCGACCGGACCGCTGCATTTCGGCTCACTGGTGGCGGCTCTCGGCAGCTGGCTGGATGCTCGTGCACAGAATGGCCGGTGGGCGGTACGCATCGATGATCTAGACCGTCTGCGGAATGTGCCGGGTGCCGCTGTTTCGATATTACGGACATTGGATGATTTCGGTTTGTGGTGGGACGGCTCGGTGGTCTACCAAAGCACGCGTGAAGAGGCGTATCAGGCGGCACTGGCACATCTACAACGCGCGGGCCTTGCCTTCCCGTGCGCTTGCTCGCGCCGCGAGATCAGCCGAACAGGTCGCTTGGGACCGGCTGGGTACATCTATCCCGGAACCTGTCGGGCAGGATATCCGACCGACCGACCGCCCCGCTCCTGGCGCATGCTAAGCCGCTCGGCACCGATTCGTTTCCGGGATCGCGCCTGCATCGGAATCCAGCAGGTGGATCTGGAACAGATGTTCGGCGACTTCATAATACGACGAGCGGATGGCTTGTACGCCTACCATTTAGCAACCGTCCTGGATGATGCGGCACTCGGGGTGACTGATGTGGTGCGTGGTGGCGATCTCCTGAACTGTACACCACCGCAAATTCTGCTCCAGCAAAAGCTCGATCTGCCAACACCGCGTTACCTACATCTGCCAATCGCCCGAGATACTGTAGGCAAAAAGTTGAGCAAGCAAACCCAGGCATCGCCGGTGTGCCCGAACCGCGCCGGCCCTTGGCTCCACAGCGCCTTGACATTTCTCAAGCAGACTCCCCCAGACAAACTGCAAGCCGCTCCGGTGGACGAACTGTTGGAATGGGCGTTACGGCACTGGCGACCGCAGCGCCTACTCAGTCCGCCTGCGGCACTCAAGCTGTAATCAGCTGCGGCGCTCACGTATCAGAAATCCGCCCGGCTCTGCTAGGCTTGAAAGATAGCAGGGATCAGCGAACTGACCGCGAGAACAGCTGAACGTATTGGCAATCGCCAACTGACGCGCCCCATGTTAAAACCAAACTCCAGCAGCGCCGGCAAGCTTACGCATGCGGACGCACCCAGTACCAAGGAGCACGAAAGATGTCCGAATCAAAAGTGTATCCGGTTCCAGCCGCCGTAGCCGAGTACGCCTTGCTCGACCGCCAGCAGTACGAACAGATGTATCAGCGCTCGATCAGCGATCCGGATAGCTTCTGGGGCGAGCAGGCGGAGGCATTTCTTACTTGGTTCAAAACGTGGGATCGTGTCCATTCTTCAGATTTGTACAAAGGCGACATCCGGTGGTTCGAGGGGGCCAAATTAAACGTCAGTTATAATTGTTTGGATCGACACCTCGCTACCCGAGGTCATCAAATCGCGCTCATCTGGGAAGGGGATGAGCCTGACCAGCACAAACACATCTCTTATCGTGAGCTCTATGAGCAGGTCTGCCGTTTCGCCAACGCACTGAAGGCCCGTGGTGTACGCAAGGGCGATCGAGTCTGCATCTACCTACCGATGATTCCCGAGGCAGCCGCGACAATGCTTGCTTGTAGCCGCATCGGTGCCGTTCATTCCGTGGTATTCGGAGGTTTTTCCTCGCACGCATTACGCGATCGGATTCTCGACTCGGATTGTCGTATCCTGGTCACCGCCGACGAGGGAGTGCGCGGCGGCCGACCAGTACCGCTGAAAGAGAATGTCGAACGTGCCCTAGCGGAGTGCCCCAAAGTCGACACGGTGTTCGTCGTCCGCCGCACGGGGGCTGACATCGCTTGGGTCGGCGGACGTGACATCTGGTACCACGACGCCATTTGCACAGCCGCGGCAGACTGTCCAGCCGAGTCGATGGATGCCGAGGATCCCTTCTATATCCTCTATACATCCGGATCGACGGGCAAACCCAAAGGGGTACTCCATACCACCGCCGGCTACCTGCTTCAAGCGGCCATGACCCATAAATACATTTTCGACTATCATGATAATGAGGTTTATTGGTGTACAGCGGATGTCGGCTGGGTTACTGGGCACTCCTATATCGTTTACGGACCGCTCGCAAACGGCGCGACCACGCTGCTCTTCGAGGGCGTACCCACTTATCCGAGCACCTCTCGCTTCTGGCAGATCATCGACAAACACCAGGTCAGCATTTTTTATACCGCACCCACGGCAATCCGTGCCCTGATGGGCCAGGGTAACGAGCCGGTCAAAAAAACGAACCGGCGCAGCCTTCGGCTGCTCGGCACGGTAGGTGAACCGATCAATCCGGAAGCCTGGGAGTGGTATTATCATGTCGTCGGCGAGGGACGCTGCCCGATCGTCGATACTTGG
The DNA here is from genome assembly GCA_030433275.1 of Gammaproteobacteria bacterium. Taxonomy (GTDB): domain Bacteria; phylum Pseudomonadota; class Gammaproteobacteria; order Nitrococcales; family Nitrococcaceae; genus Nitrococcus. Next base: position 70,432 of record JAUILK010000006.1, on the reverse strand, counting down.
TGGCAAACCGAGACGGGTACGATCATGATCTCACCCCTCCCCGGCGCGACGGACCTGAAACCCGGATCAGCGACTTTACCCTTCTTCGGCATCGAACCACAGTTGGTGGACAATGAAGGTAAGATCGTAAAGGGGCCCGGCGAAGGCAATCTATGCATCGCGCGCCCCTGGCCCAGCATGATGCGCACGGTCTATGGCGATCATGCGCGTTTTCTTAACACTTATCTCACCCATTACCCTGGCATGTATTTCACGGGCGATGGCGCGCGCCGCGATCAAGATGGTTATTACTGGATCACAGGCCGAGTCGACGATGTACTCAACATATCTGGCCACCGTATGGGCACTGCGGAGATCGAGAGCGCTCTGGTGCTTCACCCAGCCGTCGCAGAAGCCGCAGTGGTCGGTTACCCCCATGCCGTCAAAGGCCAAGGCATCTATGCTTACGTAACGCTCATAACAGGGAACACCCCCTCTAGTTCTCTACGTCAAGAGTTGATTAAGCTGGTGCGCAAAGAAATCGGTGCAATTGCCAAACCCGATATCATTCAGTGGGCACCGTCCTTGCCCAAGACACGTTCTGGCAAGATCATGCGTCGCATCCTGCGCAAAGTTGCCGCAAACGAGATCGACAATCTGGGGGATACCAGCACCCTTGCTGATCCATCGGTAGTGACGCATTTGCTCGAGAACCGTGCTCACCAGTGAACCGCCGCCTCGATAAGGAGTTATACCCTGATCTAATTTGACGCTAGATGCCCGATCAAGCTGGCGAACACATCGGTCAAATCATCAGTAACACTGGGTCCGCCGCCCCCTTCCGAGCGGCGTGGTGGCTACCTGGGGGAAATAGCCAAACACTATGGCCCGCGCTGATACGCCCGCGCCCTAAGCTGCGGGTGCGATGGCAGTGGCTTACCCTTCCAGATGAGGACTGCATCAAGCTCGTATGGGGGCCGCGCCGCGATGGGGCGCTGGTTCTGATTCTCCACGGACTCGGCGGTTGTGCCAATTCCGGTTACGCACTCGGTATGCTCCAAGCACTTAGTAAACACGGATTACAGGGCGTCATCATGGAATATCGTGGCGCTGGTTTACAGCCGAACCACAGCGATCGGCTGTACCACGCAGGTGCATGGCAAGATCTGGAGGTTGTCGTCCAGAATCTCCAGGCGCGCGGCCCAAATCGACCCATCGGCGTAGTCGGCTTTTCGTTGGGTGGCAGTATACTTCTCAATTGGCTTATCACTGATTCGAAAGCGCCAGTGGATGCCGCGGTCGCCATCTCGGTACCCTTTGATCTTGCGGCTTGCACCGACACACTCAACCGAAGCTTTGCCCGCGTTTATCAATGGGATCTGTTACGCCGCCTAAAACAACTATTACACCGCAAATACGCCGACCGCAACAACACACCAATTTCAATGCAGCAGCTTCACGCCGTTCGTACGCTGAGCGCGTTCGATACCTACATTACGGCACCCTTACATGGTTACAACGATGCCGCAGACTACTATCGATGCTGTAGCTGCGCCCCACACCTCCATGCGATCAGACACGCCACCCTAATCATCCATGCCCACGACGATCCGTTCGCTCCTTTACCCAGCATCGTCTTGAATCACCAATTCCCTCCGCACGTCCAACTTGAACTCACTCATCGTGGCGGCCACGTGGGTTTCGTTCAGGGCCATTGGCCATGGCACGCTGACTATTGGCTGGAACGCCGTGTCGTTGCTTACTTACTATCGATATTGAAAACAGCTGCCTGAACACTGCGTTACCCAAATAACCTGGGCCGAACGGACAGATCAGCCAAAAAATCTCTAAAACTAAAAACTCCGTTCGAGTTGGACTTTTAGACTATCCTTAAAGCTGGCTTGTCGCAGGAAGAAGGAAACTTTCCATATAACAGCGTCAACTCTTAAGAACGCCCTTCGACAGGATTCTCCTGAGCTAGCCGAAGGGCTCAAGGCGAACAGATCAATTCAATTAACCGCCTTCCCTAATTATCCGGATCGCTTACAAGCAACTCACCGTGCTCACGCTCCCAAGTGATAAGATCCGGCTCCATAGCCGCGTACACGGCTCCGACACATTTCGCCTCATCCTCTGCGCCCAACGACTGCGGAGGCTCTACATCGTAATGAGAGCAGATAGCTTCAAGCTCATCACCCGGTACTTCAACCACCCGGGCCAACATCGCTAGAGACTGGAGGCTGCATTGTTCATCCAAGTCCCAGCCGCGCGCCTTCCAAGGCGGAAGCAAACGGCCTATTAGATGCACGAACTCCCTTTCTAACACTGCGACCTGATCCAGCTTATAAGCAATAACGGCACGTCCCCGTATAAAATCAATTAAATAAGGGGCAATTTCGGAAAACACTGGTTTATCGGCTAGTTTCTTAGAACTAAGACCCAACTCCTGTAATGCGCTCTCCTCAACCTCGATATCAGGATTAATATAGCGATGGAATTTCTCTCCTGTCGGCGCACCATCACGCATCTCTATAGCCGCTATTTCCACGACTCGAGAGCCTTTATCAGCCGCTATACGAACATTCTTTATTGATAATGCAATATAAGCCACTTCTACCTCCTACTTCGGTAAAACACATATCGAAAAACGAATTTATATAAAACTCGTCAACCAACTCAGCATATAGAAAAAGCGAACAATCCACCGCTAGCGAACTTTGTTATTGCCTCTCAAATCAATTCCATGGTTTTTATCACTCAAAAACTTTTCACTAAGTTATTTTTATATACCCCATCATTCTGACTGAACCAGACTAAGGTGTAAGCATGAATCTTAGAGTGGCCTTCTTGACACACAGCAGCGCCTTATACACGAATACGTACTGACCTAGAAAGCAAATGTATGCGCCAGAGAATGTAACCTATCCATTGCCGAAACCCAAACAAATCGAACATCGGGTAAAAACCAAATACTGCTGGTGCGGTTTGCTGCTATTTTCAACTTTTATTACTTGAGAAAGTAAATGCCCGCCACCCGCCGAAAGCAAATTCTGCTGATCTGCTCCGGTGGATGGCGGGCCCTCTCTTGGTCTTCAGTTCACACTCTTATGAACAAAACAACCATACCAATTAAATGTATATCTTTTCTGTACTTATGAAGTCCGGAACCCTGGGCCTGGCCGTGGTGCACGGTTCCAAATCACACGCTGATAGGGCCTCCACAGATAACCGATCGGGAAAGCCACCAAGTGAACCAAGCGCGAGAAGGGAAACAGTGCAATGAGCAGGAATCCAGTGAAGAAATGCAACTGAATCAAAAACGGAAACGCGGTGACATACTCCGGCTTGGGGCTGAAGGTCACCAATGACCAAAGCCAAGGCGCCGTGCTGGAAACAAACCATTCACCGCCCCAGCGGTATGACAAGGACACCACGAAACCCAGTATCATCTGGAACGCCAGCAAGCCGACAACGACCCAGTCCATGCGGGTAGTAACCACATAAATACGCCGGGTAGAGAAACGCCGCATCATGAGCCAGCCCAGAGCAAGAAAACCAACCAGGGAGAGAATCAGGCCAAGCGATTCAAGGAAAAACCGCAGAGACCCACCGACGATCCCACCCCACAGTGGCGGCAGCAAGAAAGCAATAAAATGCGCCAGCAGTATTAAGACGACCGAATAATGCCAAAGCGCGGAGCCCCAAAACAATTTTTGATTTTCAAGTAACTGGGAAGAAAAGCTGGAATACGAAAAGGTATCCGACCGATACCGATAAATACCCACCAGAATGGCGAGCGCCAGCGCGACGTAAGGAAACCCCACAAATATAACATCCGACATCGCTTGCTCCTCTTATAGATCAGCGCGGCCCGCAGCCGCCTTCCGTTCCGGTTCCCACAACGCCGGGATAACCCGTGCGAGGGACCGCAGCGGCTTTACATATAGACACTCAATGCTGCCCGACAGACCCGCTGATTCTTGCACACCCTCAAGCAAAACACCGCCTTCCACGTTGCCACCGTGGCTATCACCGTGCAGCTCGGTCGCCTCATCCCCCGTGCCTGGTAGCTCGGGATCGGAATGCGCGCCTCCCGGAACGGGGCCGACCTCCTCTTTCTCTTTTTTGGCCGAACGCCGCCGCCCGCGACCTGCTATAACGCGACTCACGGGAACCTCCATGCCGGTCATCTTAGCTATCGCCGGCGCTAGAGCCTCATCGATGAGCTCACGCCCGAGCGCCTGATCCTCGTTGACCCCAAGGAAACTCAGAAACACGGATAAGCGATCCGGCAGCTCCGTACCAGCCACCTTGAATCCCCGCTCCGCATAGAGCTCCTTGAGCCGGATCATAAAAATACTCCGGCGATACGTTTCCCCAAAAAGGTGATAACCCACATAAGGCCTGCAAACGGGCGTAAGATCGAAGAAGGCGGTATGCACCTCTTCAAGGTAGCCTAGGGATGACTCTTCCACCGTCTTGCGAAACTCTACGAGATCGGCGACCGCTTCAGGGACTCGGTCGCCGATAACCTCCTCACATTCCGCAACCTGCGCACTAAGGTCTTGGGTCGGGTAGTCGAAAATAGTGCCGAAGAGCGTAAAAACGCGCTTCGGCACCACCATTACTACATTACTGCTACTCCGCACGTCAGAACCTCCGCGCGGGGGCATCCCTGAAGCCGAATCCACCCGCCGCTTTACGGCTGTATGGATCAAGCGGCGGCAACTCACCGTCCATCGCCCGCTCACGCTCCATCGGCGGAACCACAAAGCGCTCTTCGAATGTGGGCAGGGAAGTGAGCTCGAAGACCGAAACACACTGCTCGGGCGTAAACTCCGCCCGCCGCAATGCCTCCTGGACATCCTCTTCTCTCTGATCGCCGACCTGCTCGGAGCGCATATACATACGCACCGCCACCAGCTTATGGTAAACCTGCTTGATCTTCTCGACATTGCCGGCGGTAAACAGGCTCGCCATGTATTGCATGGGAATCCGAGCCTTATCGACCGTGTTAAGATTCGGCCCGGTCTCGTCTGCCGGCGCCGTCTCCATGCCCGCCGTGGTCTCGTATTGCCCGTCCCGAATCGCCGCAATAACCGGCAGCAACGGCGGCACGTAGAAGAGCATGGGCATTGTGCGGAACTCGGGGTGCAACGGCAACGCCAAACCCCAACGCTTCACGAACTTATAAACCGGCGAGTTCTGCGCGGCCGTAATCACAGCATCACCGATGCCGTTGCGCTTGGCCCCCGCAATGACTTCCGGATCATACGGATCTTTGATCAGCGCCCGCTGCGCGTCGACCAAACCGTCGTCGGGAGAGCGCGCCGCTTGCTCAATGCCATCGGCGTCGTACAGCACCATGCCGATATAGCGGATACGCCCGACACAGGAATGGAAGCAGGCCGGAGGCTGCCCGCTCTCAAGACGCGGATAGCACAAAATGCACTTCTCTGACTTACCAGTGGACCAGTTGAAATAGGTCTTTTTATAAGGACAGCCAGAAACGCACATACGCCACGCACGGCACCGATTCTGGCTGATCAGAACGATCCCATCCTCACCGCGCTTGTAGATAGCGCCGGTCGGGCAGGCCGCCACGCAGCCCGGGTTTAGGCAATGGTTGCAGATACGCGGCAGATAGAAAAACACGGTCTGCTCAAGAGTCTTGAGCGACTGCTGCTCGGACTCGCTAAGGGACTTGAGGACGTTGGGGTCGTTGGCCGCATAGACCTCGGAACCACCCATATCATCGTCCCAGTTCGGCCCGGCTTCGAGGGTGTCCATGAAATCGCCGGTCACCAGCGAGACGGCACGGGCGGTCGGCTGATCGTCACCCTCTGGCGCATCGAACAGATTCTTATAATCGTACGTCCAGGGCTCGTAGTAATCATCCAAGGTCGGCAGACTCGGATTGTAGAAAATATTGGTGAGCGCACCCGCTCGCCCCTGCAGCTTCAGCTTCAGCCGCCCACGGGAATCACGCTCCCAACCACCCTTGTATTTCTCCTGGTCCTCCCACTGTGTCGGGTAACCAGTACCGGGCTTCGTTTCAACGTTGTTCCACCACATGTACTCGGTGCCTTGGCGGTCGGTCCAGATATTCTTACAGGCGATGCTGCAAGTATGACAGCCAATGCACTTGTCGAGATGGAAAACCATAGAGACTTGCGCTCGAATATCCATCTTTCTATAACCTCCTAGAGATCGCGAACCGTCGCGGCCGCGCGCTGGGCGCGGCCGCTTGCTTGATGCCTCTCGTTCACACTACCACTCGAGCTTCTCGAGCTTGCGCACCGCAACGTGCGTGTCCCGCGTCATGATGCCGGTCGGACCCCAATAGTTGAAGAGATACGTGAATTGCGCGTTCCCTCCGGCGAGGTATACCGGATTAATACGGGTACGCGTGACACTGTTGTGCCCCCCGGCACGACGACCGCCGCGGATCTGCGACTTGGGTATGTAGATAGTCCGCTCGACGGCGTGGTAGTACAGGCACATACCCGACTGCACTCGACGGCTCACGTTCGCACGCGTCACGATCACGCCGTTATCATTATAGACTTCGACCCAGTCGTTGTCCTTCAGACCGACCCGCTCCGCATCCTTGTCGTTGATCCATACCGGATCCATGCCGCGGGACAAGGTCAACATGCGGTGGTTGTCCTTGTAGGTGGAATGGATATTCCACTTCCCGTGCGGTGTGATGTAGTTCAGGATCAAGGTCTTGTCATCGATCGGGCTATTATCCAGGTCATGGATCTTCTTGTAGTCGAGCTTCGGCCGATAGGTGCACAGATGCTCGCCGAAGTCCATATACCAAGGATGATCGATGTAGATGTGCTGCCGCCCGGTCAGCGTCCGGAACGGAATCAGCCGATCGATCTGCAGCGTCCACGCTGAATAGGCCCGACCATCACCACAATTACCGGTCCAAACCGGACTGCACAGCAACCGTCGCGGCTGACGGGTGAGGTCATAGAAGGTTACCTGGTGACCGCGGTAAGGCTCAGCCAAATCGGTCAACGGAACGCCGCAGTGCTCCTCTTCCGACTTGAACGCCTGGTAGCAGACCTCACCATTGGTCTCCGGCGCCAGATACAACAGAACATTGGCGGCATCGAGCGCGTCCTCGACGCACGGATAACGCTTGCCGCCCCACTCGACCGCTCGACGATGGCGCGGGTCGGGAGAGCCTCCAACCGGCTGATTGCAGAGCTCGTCGTACTGCTTCGTGATCGGGAAGCCACAACCATTACCGCTGATACCGTTTTCCCGAATAGCGGTACCCAAGGAAATGTACTTGTTGTAGATCAGACTGTAATCACGCTCGACAACCCGGAAATGCGGCATGGTCTTGCCCGGAATGGGCTCACACTCGCCTGTCAGCCAGTCCTTCACGTCGTGCTGGGCAAGCTCATCCGGCGTGTCGTGCGTAAGCGGTCCCGCGACGATGTCTTTCACCGGCTCAGGGAACACGCTGGGTGCCATTTCGCTGATCTTCTTGGCAAACGCCTTGAAGATATCCCAATCGCTCTTGGACTCCCAGACCGGCGGCACCGCCTGACCCAACGGATGGATGAACGAGTGCAAATCGGTGCTGTTGAGATCGTTCTTCTCGTACCAGAAGGCCGTCGGTAGAACGATATCGGAATACAGCGCCGTGGAGTCCATCCGGAAGTTGATGTCGACCACTAGGTCAAACTTGCCGCGCGGTGCCGGCTCCCGGAATTTGACATGCTTGACGTGCGGTTTGGCCCGCTCTTCGGCAACCGCGTTGTCATGCGTGCCGAGGTAATGCCGCAGGAAGAACTCTGCGCCCTTGGCGCTCGACTGCATGGCGTTGCCCCGCCAGATGAACCACACTCGCGGCCAGTTCTCCGGAGCATCCGGATCGTCGACCGAGAAGCTCAAGTTCTTCTTTTTCAGGGCCTGCACCACGTAGTCGGCCATCCCCTTCTCGTCCTTCGCACCCGCTTTTTGCGCCTCGTTGGCGATTTCCAGCGGACTGCGATTGAACTGCGGATAGTGCGGCATCCAGCCAAGCCGCACCGACTTGGCAACCAAATCGACGGAGTGGCCTTTGGCCCACTTGGCATTGGGTGGCGAGGGCGCATACTCCTCGAACGAGCCCTCATAGCGCCAGCTGTCGCTGTTGACATAATGCCAGATCGGCGACTGCTGCAGACGCGGCTTGATACCCCAATCGCCGCTCAGTGCGAGGGCGTTCCACGGCGCCACGATCGCGAGCTTCTCCTGCCCGACGTAGTGGTTCATGCCGCCACCGTTGCGCCCACAGCAACCGCATGCGATCAGACAGTTGATCGCGGCCCGATAGATGTGGTTGTTGTGATACCAGTGGTTAGCGCTGGCGCCGACGATGACCATCGAGCGGCCCTTGGTCTTCTCCGCGGTGCCGGCAAACTCGCGGGCGAAACGGATGACCGTCTGCCGGCCGATGCCGCTGAATTGCTCCTGCCAGGCCGGAGTGTAGGGCTTGAGATCGTCGTAGCTCTCCGGGTAATCCCCCGGAAGCCCGCGATTCACGGCATACTGGCCCATGTTGAGGTCATACACGGTGGCGACCAATACATTGCCGCTGCCGGTGTCGATCTTCTTCGCCGGCACGCCGCGCTTGTACATGGTCTCTGAGGCGAACTCGTAGAACTGCACCATCGCGACTTCGTCGCTCTCACCGATGAAGCTCAGCACTGGATCGATGGGGCTGTTGTCGAGACCGTCCTCCATCTTGAGGTTCCACTGGCCGTGCTTGCCGTGTCGGTGGCCGACCTGACCTTTCGGGCAGCGGGTCTCGCCGCTTTTACGATCGAACACCATCTGCTTCCAGGTGGCGTTCTCCTGCTTCTTATACTTCTTGACCTCTTCGCTAGTCAGGTAGCGACCCGGACGATAGCCGTCACCCTCCTTCTCGAGCTTGACCAGGAACGGCATATCCGTGTAACGGGACACGTAGTCGACGAAGTAGGGTACCTGGCGCTTGACGTAAAACTCGGTATAAATGACATGACCCGCGGCCATCCACAAGGCCAGATCTTGCCCTTTTTTGACCGGAATCCACCAGTCAGCGTACTTGCTGACTTGGCTGAAATCCGGCGCCAACACCACAAACTTGGCACCTTCATGACGCGCCTCGGAGATGAAGTGCACATCCGGGGTGCGGGTCATGTTGAGGTTGGAGGCCATCGACACGATGAACTTGCTGTTGTACCAGTCGGCACTCTCGCAGACGTCGGTCTGGTCACCCCAGATCTCCGGGAAGGAGTTGGGCAGATCGGCGTACCAGTCGTAGAAGCTCATGTTCACGCCGCCGAAGAGCTGCAGGAAGCGCGCACCGGCCGCATAAGAGAGCATCGACATGGCCGGGATCGGGGAGAAACCCATCACCCGATCGGGCCCATACTTCTGCGCGGTGTAAAGACAAGCGGAGGAGATGAGCTCAAGGAGTTCGTCCCAGGTCGTGCGCCGGTAGCCGCCCTTGCCGCGGGCCTTTTGCCAACGCTTGCGCTTGTTTTCATCGGTGACGATGGAGCTCCACGCCTCGATCGGGTTGTTGTGGCTGGAGCGAGCCTCGCGCCAGAAATCCAGCAACACACCCTTACCATAAGGGTATTTGACGCGAATCGGGCTGTAGACATACCAGGACGCAGAGATGCCGCGCTGACAACCACGCGGCTCATAAGGTGGTATACCACGGCCGCCTTCACCCCGCCCGAGCAAGGGGTAGTCAGTCTGCTGCATCTCCCAGGTGATAATGCCGTCTTTAACGTAAATCGCCCACGAACAGCCACCCGTGCAGTTCACGCCGTGGGTGCTGCGGAAGATGTTATCGTGCTGCCAGCGGTTGCGGTAAAACTCCTCCCACCGGCGTGTCTTGGGATTGATAAGATCCTGAATCCAGCCCATAGCTTAGTAGCCTCCTCGTCGAAATCGCAATTCAGTGGTCATTGTTTCCCGGTCATTGGCGCTCAACGCCGCCAACGGCCGGTACCCGACACCATGGGCTCACGGACCGCAATAATCCGACGCCGCCAAACGAAGCTCACGATCGCCCCGAGCGCCGCAACCCCGATGATGGACAAGCCAAGCAGCATACCTACCGGCCCGCCGGAGGACTGATTGGGATTTGCCGCTTTCGCCTTGAAGAAAGCAAGCAAATCGGCCTTCTCGGAATCCGTCAATGGGTCGGCAGAGAAGATCGGCTGCATCGGCGCCATCGCCGATGGCCAAGTGATCATGGCATCGCCGAGCCGACTGTGCGTGCTCGTCAGATCTGGCCCCATGCTGCCGCCACCCAACCCGGCTACGCTATGGCAAGCGGCACAGGATGGACCACCGTTTCGAAAACTCGCCTCACCAGTGAACAACAGCTCGCCCTGGTCGGCCGAGCCCGCGCTCTCCGCCGAAGCCGCGGCCGCAGGAGCCGCGGCCGATTCGGCGGCGCCGCCTGCTGAGGACTGAGCACCCGCGGCTCCATCTTGAGCCATATAAGCGATCAGATCATCAATCTGCTGGTCCGACAGCCCCAGGTTGGGCATAGTCATAGGATATTTTGAACTGAGTTCTTTGGCGCCCGGATCGCCCGAAGCGATCATCGCGGCCGGGTCTTTAAGCCATTCCTTCAACCACGCTTCATCGCGCTCTTTGGTAACTCCCTTGAGATCCGGACCCACCCTGTCACCTTGGCCAATAGTATGACAGGCCGCGCATTTTTGCTGGAAAAGAGTAGCGCCAGCGGACGCATCGCCTGCCCAGGTGCCCGTGGTAGACACTCCAAGACCGATCGCCGCCGACACCAACAACACCTGCTTAAACCGCGCTCGCCGCCTGCTCGGGGCATTCAGCATCGCTTAACCTCCTTGCCCAGGGCGCTGAATTCCTTATTTTCAACGTCCCGCGCGCGTCTACGAAAAGGCCCGCCCGCATCTACGCGAACGGCTCACGCTCCGCGTGAGCCGCGCGCCACGTACGACGCCCCTGTTGTGAAGAAAAGCTGCAAAGAAATTTGCAACAACCCGTGCCACGATATGTAGCACGCGACTCAACCTTTTTCAAGAGACCCGCGCGCGGCTGTCAGCAATTTGCCTACAGCCACGCGTCACTTGAAACCTTGTTCACGCCGTACAGGTACTGCTGTTGCCAGCAACTGGACTGGTAAAACACGGGACACGTATATCGCCCGGACTCGCTTCCAAAAGCCTAGCCGGCCGCCTAGCCGCGTTTGCGCCGCAACCGGTTCCGCTTGACGAACGCCAGCAGCCGTTTCCGGCGGGCCTGCTGGCGAGGGGAGAGCACGTTGACACGCCCTGCGTAAGGGTTTGATCCAACCCGAAGCTCCAAGCGGATGGGGGTGCCCCAGAGGTTCAACTGGCGCCGGAAGGCATTGACTAGGTAGCGCCGGTAGGCGGTTGGCAACCGGGAGGTTTGATTGCCGTGGATAACAATCACCGGCGGATTGCGTCCGCCCTGGTGGGCATAGCGCAGCTTCACCCGGCGTCCTCGTACCAATGGGGGCTGATGCGCCGCCACTGCCTCGGTCAATATTCGGTTGAGCTGCGGCGTATCGAGTTCGCGGCAAGACGCTGCATGAGCCTGTTGCACTGCTTCGTACAACAAACCCACACCGGTACCGTAGAGTGCCGAGATGAAATACAGTTTGGCGAAATCGAGAAAGCCCAACTTGCGCTCCAGCGTACGGCGAATTTCCTCTCTCCGCGAAGGCTCTAGCCCATCCCATTTATTAACTGCCAGCACCAACGCACGACCGGCATCGAGCACGTAGCTGATGATACGAGCATCCTGCTCGGCAATGCCCTCATGAGCGTTCAGCAGCAAGATCACGACCTGAGCTGCCCTAACCGCCTGCAGGGTTTTGAGGGCGCTGAACTTCTCCACGGCCTCATAGACCCGGCTGCGACGCCGCATCCCGGCTGTATCGATCAGAGTGTAGGCGAGTCCGTCGCGCTCAAAGGGGATAAAAATACTGTCCCTTGTCGTGCCCGGCTGATCGTGAACGAGCACGCGCTCTTCGCCCAAAAGCCGATTAATCAGTGTGCTCTTACCAACGTTAGGACGCCCGACTATGGCGACCCGGATACGCTCGCCGGCGGCATCGCTGCCATGGTCGGACTCCCCGGCCTCGCTACCCGCTACCGTCACCCCCTGCAGCACGGTGGCCATAAGCCGAGCCACACCAGTACCGTGCGCAGCAGCTATGGGGTAGGGGTCTCCTAAACCGAGCGCATAAAAGTCCGCCGCTACGGCGCGCGCGTCGAGCCCATCCACCTTGTTGGGGATCAAAAACAGCTGCTTGCCCTGCGCACGCAACTCGCTTGCAAGCACCTCGTCCGCCGCGGTGGGCCCGCTGCGTGCATCGACCAGGAACAGCACCGCGTCAGCTTGCGCCACCGCGCGCCGTGTCTGGGCTTGGACACCATCGCTAATAGCACCATTGCCCTGCCCCATACCACCAGTATCGACGACGATATAGGCACGCGATCCAATCCGGCCTTGACCATACTGACGGTCACGGGTCAGCTCGGGGAAATCGGCGACCAAGGCATTGCGGCTACGAGTGAGGCAATTAAATAAGGTCGATTTGCCGACGTTGGGGCGCCCTACCAAAACGATTACCGGTTCCATGGATTCACGCTTTCCGCCCAATCAAAGCCGTTTAGTAAGTTAACGTGGCCCTAAAGCAGACGTCGCCGGGGTGCTCCGCATAGCCGCGCCACCTACCCCGCTTGGACGCCCTACGCCGTGGTACAGCAATGTGTATTTATGGCCGCGCAGAGAATACCACTGGCCAAATGGCATGTATTGCGGTAAGGCATACGCAGCTTCGGCGGAGACCAATGTTTAATGGTAGCATTAGGCGGCGCCGAGCACGACTGCAGCACCCTGGAGCTAACGCTCGCGAGTACTGCTTGCGCGGGTGCGATAGGAAAATAAACAGATAGCCGGCCGAACCAATTCGGTCCCCTCCCTAGACTGCCGAAGCCAGGAAAATGACATGGGATTTCTTAAAGATAAGCGCGCCCTCATTGTCGGCATCGCCAGCAATCGTTCCATTGCCTGGGGTATTGCAAAAGCCATGTATCGGGAAGGGGCAACACTCGCCCTCACCTATCAGAACGACAAGCTCAGATCACGCGTAGAACAGTGTGCTCGGGAGTGCGGCAGCGAGCTTATATTACCGCTGGATGTTACCGACGATGATCAAATCGAGACCGTTTTCGAAACGCTCGGTAAGAGCTGGGAAGGTGTCGATATAGTGGTTCATGCCGTCGGCTTTGCACCCCGCGAAGAGTTGCAAGGCTCCTTCGTCGCTAATACGACCCGCGAAGGATTTCGGATTGCACAAGATATTAGCAGCTATAGTTTCATCGCCCTGGCGCGGTCTGGACGCCCACTGATGCAAGGCCGCAACGCCGCACTGCTGACGCTAACCTATCTGGGCGGCGAGCGCGCGCTGCCGAGCTACAATGTCATGGGGCCCGCCAAGGCAAGCCTCGAAGCCAATGTGCGGTATATGGCCTATGATCTCGGACCGGACGGAATTCGGGTAAATGCAGTTTCGGCCGGCCCTGTCCGTACTCTTGCGGCCTCCGGAATAGGCAATTTCCGCAAGATGCTAGACTTTAATCTCAGGGCCGCGCCGCTGCGACGTAATGTGACCCTTGAGGAGGTCGGCAACGCCAGCGCATTTCTCTGCTCGGATTTGGCGTTGGGCATCACCGGCGAGGTGCTGCATGTGGACGCCGGCTTCCATGCGGTTGCGCTCTCCGGAGCCGAACTGACTGACAACCCATAGCCGACACATCACGATTCATCGCCCACCGGGACCTGCTTTCGATCGAGTTGCACGTCAGCCTGTTGGCGTAGCATGTGGATCATCGCCTGCAGAGTGGACTCGGAGTTCAAACGCTGCAGCGCTTGGCGTACCTGCGTGCGCTCGGCCGCGTCGAGATTGTCGAGCGCGCCGTCACGTACACCGCGCACTTCCACTACACCATAGCCTCCATCCGACAGCTCGATCCCCGCCAGAGCAGGCGCATCACCGTTTGGATGCGGTAGGCGAAAACCTTGTTCCACAATGGCAGCTGGCGCTTTGTTGCTGCCACGTTGTACCCACCCCATGGCCGAGTACCGAGCGTGCTGATTAGCCTCAGCCAAAGCCTTGAGGGTCTGTCCGGATTGCGCTTTTTCGAGCAACTGCACACCAAGCTTTTGGGCCTGTTCAGATGCTCTTACGGTGACCAGATGCTCGCGGATTCGATCCCGCACCTCGGCCAAGGGGCGCGCAGTAGCCGGTTTGTGCTGATCGACACGCAAAATCACCTGCTGTTCATCGCCGAGATCGATGCTTTGACTGTTGAGTCCTTGTTTCAGAACTTCGTCGCTGAAAGCGGCCTTGATGACCTTGCGGTGTGAGGCGATACCTCCCTCAGTGCCGGTTTGCGAGAACCAATTGCTCCGACGAATTTTGAGGCCGAATTTGGCGGCTACTGGCTCAAGGCTGTCTGGATGCTCATAGGCATAATTGGCCACCTGATTGCTAAGCTCATAGAAACGCTTATCCGACTGCTGCTTAAGCAATTCCTGGCGAAGCTGTGCTTCGACCTCACTGAACGGCTTGACCCCACCGGGGCGACTGGCCGTAACCTCGATGAGATGCCAGCCGAACCGACTACGCACGGGCTTACTGACCTCATCGATTGAGAGCTTGAAAGCCGCCTCATCGATCGCCTTAACCATCTCTCCCCGACGCACGAAACCAAGATCACCGCCCTGCCGCGCCGAGCCCAAATCCTGAGACTCGCTGCGGGCGACTTCGGCGAAACTCACCCCCCTCATGATTCGCTGGCGCAATGCCTCAACTTGCCCACGGGCGGCTTCGACCTGTTGCTGGCTCGCAGCCTTCGGCAGTTTGACTAGGATATGACGAACTCGGCGCGCCCCAGGAACTGTAAACCGACTGTCTTTGAATTCCTCGTAAAACCGGCGCACTGTTGTGGCATCCAGCTCGAGATGAGCTGCCAGGGCGTTCTCGGAGAGCTCTATATAAGAAACCTTGACTTGCGCGGGCTGTTCAAACGCTTGTTTGTGCGTATCGTAATATTTTTTGATGGCCTTTGCGTCCACTTGGGACGCTTGGGACGGGTCCTGGAAATTTGCTGAGTCGACCTTGAGCCACGCCAGGTCGCGGCTTTGGTGCTCGAGCGCCACGAATCGCGCCACTTCGTGCTCACTAGTCACGGCCGTGCCGGCGATACCGACTTCCAGTTGCCGCAATAACTGCTGCTGGCGCAGTTGAGCCTCGTATTGGTCCGAAGAATAGCCATTCTGCCGCAATACCGCCCGGTAGCGCTCCTTTGAGAATTGACCGTCGACGAGGAAATACGGCTGACTCTGAATAAATGAACGCAGCGATTCATCCGTCGCGCGAAACCCATGGCTACGCACGAAATACAATAGCACAGCCTGGTCAATCAGGCGGTCGAGCACCTTCGGGCGCAGATGGTTCTCATCAAACAGCGTCGGATTGTATTGATCACCCAACAACTTACGTAATTGACTTTGCTGACGCTGCACGGCCGCATCCAATTCGGCACGCGTGATATCGATGCCGTTGACGGTCGCAACGACCGGATTTGAATCTCCCGTAAAATAATTGTAAAGACCGAAAAAAGCGAAAGGAATAATCAGCAGACCAACGATGATGTAGGCCACTATACCTTGCGCCCGATCTCGGATGGTTTGCAGCATGGTAGAACTACCCGTTCAGTACTCGCGCCTTTTAAAAGACCCGACAACCAACACAACCGCTCCGGGCAGGTTCTATGAAACAGGCGCTGAAGCCACACTTAGCCAACCCGGCTTGGACGAATATAAGTAAAAAGGCGCCTCGCAAGGCGCCTTTCTAAGGTAGTGCATCGACGCGCTACAATGATTTCCAAAACAAAGTGGCGGAGCGGACGGGACTTGAACCCGCGACCTCCGGCGTGACAGGCCGGCATTCTAACCAGCTGAACTACCGCTCCAAATTTTCTTAATGGGTGGTGAGGGGCTCGAACCCCCGACATCCGCCTTGTAAGGGCGACGCTCTCCCAGCTGAGCTAACCACCCGAACGTAGTCGGCTAATTTACCGCATCCTTCAAAGCCTTACCAGCCTTGAACCCGGGCGTTTTGGATGCCGGGATAGTAATGCTTTCACCCGTCCTGGGGTTGCGGCCAGTACGCGCGGCACGCTCGCGAACAGCAAATGTTCCAAACCCGACCAAGGTTACCTGATCGCCTTCCTTTAGAGCATCCGTCACGGAAGCAACGAACGCGTCGACAGCACGGCTTGCGGCTGCCTTAGAAAGGTCGGCAGATTGGGCAACGACTTCGATCAGTTCCGACTTGTTCATTCAAGTATTCCCCTGTTGTTCTCTGAGCATTAGCAAATTCCTTGGACGCAACCCGCCTAGCCAAAAGCAAAAACCCCAGCTCTCTCTACAAGCCCTGAAGCAATACCACGAACATTATAGCGGTATGCTAGCGTCCTCATTTGTTGAGAACAATCTTGACATTCGGAGCGACAGGAGCGCTGCCCCTCATCCTATTGCGCCTCTTAGCACCCGATAATCTGCGTGTGGATAAAACTCGCAAACAACGGATATTTTATTATACGCACACCGCACCGAAACCGGCCAGCCACGCATATTTTTATATATGCAGACGCCCTGGAAAGACGTCAACACGGACCCAGTTCTTTAGTGGGGCCGGACCACATCTCTTTTTTTGCGCCCCTTGCTAGAACGACGTTCATCTTTAACAGGCTCTTGAACTTCGTTTTCGGGCAGCGGGGTTGGCTGCTGGGTCAAAGCGACCTCTAGAACCTCGTCAATCCAACGCACCGGACGGATATCAAGCCGACTCTTTACATCCTTGGTGATATCGGCCAGATCCTTTCGATTTTCTTCCGGGATCAATACGGTTTTGATTCCACCACGTAACGCGGCCAAAAGCTTTTCCTTGAGTCCTCCGATAGGCAGGACTTCGCCGCGCAAAGTAATCTCGCCGGTCATAGCCACATCCGCACGAACCGGTATCCCTGTTAGCGCCGACACCAAGGCCAAGCACATTCCTATACCCGCACTCGGGCCGTCTTTCGGAATGGCCCCTTCCGGAACATGAATATGGACATCCAGCTTCTGATGAAACTCCGGATCGATCCCAAGCGCTCGAGTTCGGCTGCGCACTACCGTCATAGCTGCCTGAATGGACTCACGCATCACCTCGCCCAACTGACCCGTATTAGTCAACCGGCCTTTTCCCGGCACGACAGCGGTCTCGATGGTGAGCAATTCACCGCCAACCTCAGTCCAGGCGAGCCCCGTGACACGCCCAACCTGATCGCTTTCCTCCACAACACCATAGCGATAACGCTGCACGCCAAGGTATTTATCCAAATTCTGCTGGGTAATCAGAACCTTTTTGTCACGTGGCTTGAGCAATACACTTTTGACCACTTTTCGGCAAATTTTGGCGATTTCCCTTTCAAGGTTACGCACGCCCGCCTCACGCGTGTAATAGCGGACAATGCCACGGATTGCGTTCTCGCTGATATCCATTTCACCCTTTCTGATACCGTTGGCATTGCGCTGTTTCGGAACCAAGTAACGCAGGGCGATATTAACTTTTTCCTCTTCCGTATAGCCCGGTAAACGGATCACCTCCATACGATCCAGCAACGGAGCAGGAATACTCAGTGTGTTGGCGGTACACACGAACATAACATCGGAGAGATCGAAATCGACTTCCAGATAGTGGTCGTTGAATGTCGAATTCTGCTCGGGGTCGAGCACTTCAAGTAACGCTGAGGCCGGATCGCCCCGGAAATCCATCGCCATCTTATCCACTTCATCAAATAAAAATAGTGGATTTCGCGTCCCCACCTTGGCAAGTTTTTGCAAGATCTTACCAGGCAACGATCCAATGTAAGTCCGACGATGGCCTCGTATCTCTGCCTCATCCCTTACACCACCCAATGACATGCGCACGAATTTGCGATTGACTGTGCGGGCAATGGACTGCCCCAGGGAAGTCTTACCCACACCGGGCGGGCCAACCAGGCACAAAATAGGACCTCTGAGCTTGCGTACACGCTGTTGCACCGCCAGATACTCGACGATTCGCTCTTTGACGCGTTCCAAGCCATAATGATCGGCATCCAGAATCTTCTTGGCATGGCGCAAATCGTGGCTCACTCGCGTGCGTTTCTTCCACGGCACGCTGATGATCCAATCCAAATAATTACGAACCACAGTGGCTTCAGCTGACATTGGCGACATCAATCGCAGCTTATTGAGCTCCTGCTCCGCCTTTTCGCGAGCTTCTTTGGGCATACCCGAAGACTTGATTTTCTTCTCGAGCTCCTCAAGTTCGTTCGGAGCATCCTCCAGCTCACCAAGCTCCTTTTGGATCGCCTTCATCTGTTCGTTGAGGTAGTACTCGCGCTGGGATTTCTCCATCTGCTGCTTGACGCGCCCACGGATACGCTTTTCCACTTGGAGGACATCGAGCTCCCCTTCTATCAGGGCCATCATATGCTCCAAGCGTTTCTGCACATTCTCTATCTCAAGGATCTTTTGCTTCTCCTCGATCCTGAGCGACATATGCGCAGCAATCGTGTCGGCCAAACGACCCGGATCATCGATGCCGGATAGTGAAGAGAGGATTTCAGGCGGAATTTTCTTATTCAATTTGACATACTGCTCAAACAAGGCGAGCAGCGAGCGCATAATGATTCCGACCTCGCGATTACCGCGATAACCGTTTTCTTCAAGCCCCTCGACACGAGCCGAAAAATAAGAGCCCGTCGCATCAAGATGCACGATACGGGCTCGCTCCGCGCCCTCAACCAACACTTTTACCGTGCCATCGGGCAACTTGAGCATCTGCAAGATATTGGCCACAGTGCCGACCCGATAGATGTCGTTGCGTCCTGGATCATCGATCTCAGCGCTTTTCTGTGCGGCCAGGAAGATCCGCTTATCCACTTCCATCGCGGCTTCCAGCGCACGGATCGATTTCTCTCGGCCCACGAACAGCGGAATTACCATATGCGGGTAAACGACAACGTCGCGCAAGGGCAGCACCGGTGCAGTATCGATATCTTCGGTCACGGTGTCACTCGCCATACCGGAAATCCTCATCGAACTCGACTTAGATGGCACGACCACCACTATGGCGGCCCGTATAGGAATCACGTTCTAACATGCGGCCATCCTGGTCCGTTTTCAACACAGAAAAAACGCCGGTCGCGCAAAACGGCCGGCGATTTGCCCACGGAGCAGCGAGCGGGTCCGATTTGGTCTGACTCGGGTTGAGTCAGTCGGATGCCGCCACCGGCTGATCCGCGCCTGCATAAATAATGAAGGGCTTGGACTCACCGCTTATAACTGACTCATCAACGACCACCTTGCTGACGTGCTCCATCGAAGGTAGCTCGTACATAGTATCCAGCAATACCCGCTCGATCAGCGTACGTAAACCACGGGCGCCCGTCTTGCGCTCCATCGCGTTGCGGGCTACTCCGCGCAAAGCGTCCTCGCGAAACTCAAGCGCCGCACCTTCCATCGTGAAGAGTTTCTGATACTGCTTAACCAGGGCGTTCTTGGGCTCTATGAGAATGCGCATCAAGGCCTCCTCATCGAGCTCGGTCAAAGTCGCCACTACCGGCATGCGACCGACAAATTCAGGAATCAATCCATAGCGGATCAGATCTTCCGGTTCCACATCCCGCAGTGAATCCCCGATACTCTTGCGTTGTTCACGCCCTTTGATTTCGGCTGAAAAGCCGATTCCGCCACGCTCGGAACGCTGTTGGATGATCTTCTCCAATCCAGCGAAAGCGCCGCCACAAATGAACAAGATGTTCCCCGTATTTACCTGAAGGAACTCTTGCTGCGGGTGCTTACGGCCACCCTGCGGTGGAACCGAGGCGATTGTCCCCTCAATCAGCTTCAACAAGGCCTGTTGAACACCTTCACCCGAGACATCGCGAGTAATGGACGGGTTATCTGCCTTGCGCGAAATCTTATCGATCTCATCGATGTAGACAATTCCCTGCTGAGCCTTCTCGACATCGTAATCGCATTTCTGCAACAGCTTCTGGATGATGTTCTCTACGTCCTCGCCGACATATCCCGCCTCTGTTAAGGTGGTCGCATCGGCGATAGTAAATGGAACATCAAGCAAACGCGCCAGCGTTTCCGCCAGCAAAGTCTTTCCCGAACCCGTAGGGCCAATCAACAAGATATTGCTCTTGGAGAGCTCGACCTCGCTCTTCGAGTGACTGGCCTCCATGCGCTTGTAATGATTGTACACCGCCACCGACAGAACTTTCTTCGCCTGCTCCTGGCCGATGACGTAGTCATCCAGTACGGTCTTAATTTCATGCGGCTTGGGCAGCTTGCTACCCGTCCCCGCCGCCTTCTCCTCCATCTCTTCACGAATGATGTCGTTACAGAGCTCGACACATTCGTCGCAGACGAAAACGGACGGGCCCGCAATAAGCTTGCGCACCTCATGCTGACTCTTACCGCAAAAGGAACAGTAGAGCAGCTTGCCGCTCCCATCGCCTCTGCCGTTCTCTCTGTCAGTCATTATATCAACCTCGAACGTGGCAGAAGGACTCCCTTCAAACCATGCCTTCTTTAAGCGACTCATGCAAGAGCGCCATTACCGCCCTCTAAGAACTCAACTGCCTCCACCCACTGTGGGTCGAGCAACACTCCGCGATTCACCTATCTCCAAGAATGAGCCGAGCAGGCCATTAGTTCAAGCACCAAATTATCATTATATTGCACACAGGTGACGCCAACCCTCGGGCCGTTATGACTCGGGCGCCGCAAGTTTCCCCCGATCGCGCAATACACCATCTACTATCCCGTAGGATTGCGCCGCCTCCGGGCCCATGAAATTATCGCGCTCGGTGTCCTGCTGGATCGTCTCGATATCTTGCCCGGTATGCTCAGCTAGAATTTGATTCAAGCGCTCGCGCATGGCCAATATCTCGCGCGCATGAATCTCGACGTCTGTCGCCTGCCCCTGAAAACCGCCGAGCGGCTGGTGGATCATGATGCGGGAATTCGGCAAGCAATAACGTTTACCGGCGGCACCACCCGTGAGCAAGAGCGCGCCCATGCTCGCTGCCTGACCGAGACACACCGTACTAACATCCGGCTTGACGAATTGCATGGTGTCGTAAATGGCCAAACCCGCGCTTACAACTCCACCGGGACTGTTTATGTAAAGATGGATGTCCTTGTCGGGATTCTCCGATTCCAGAAAAAGTAACTGTGCAATCAACAAATTGGCCTGGTGATCCTCCACCGGGCCCACCAGAAAGATAACCCGCTCCTTGAGCAGCCGCGAGTAAATGTCATAGGCGCGTTCGCCTCGAGCGGTCTGCTCCACCACCATCGGCACAAGGCCAGTGGCCACCGGCTGATAGCGCCGATCACTTGATGTGCTCATGCGTTCACCTCGCTGCCTTCACCTTCAGACTCACCGCCTTGGTCTCCAGTTCCGCTGTTGATACCCATCAACTCGTCGAAACTCATCACCCGATCGACCGCTGTCACTCGCTCAAGAATCCAGTCCACGGCTTGATCTTCGATAACGGCCAGCTCCAAGCTTTCCATCATCTGCCGATGCTCCATGTAATATTGCAGGAGCTCCTGGGGCCGATCGTGTTTGGAGGCGAGCTCGTTCAAAGCTTCCTGCAAACGCCCTTCATCCAGTCGAAGATCGTTACTGCGAACGATCTCATTGATCAGTAAATACAATGTGACACGGCGCCGCGCGCCCTGCTCAAGCGCTGAGTCGGGGATATCCGGCGTCTGCTCGTCAGAACCGGCTTGCTGCATCCGCCGCAACGCGCGCTCCCGCAGCACCTTGAGCTCAGCGCTCACTAACGACTGCGGCAATTCCAACGCATCATTGCAGACCAGCAGCTTGTCCAACACCTGCTGCTTAAGCCGTGTACGCACCGCTCGGTCACGTTCGAACTCGAGGCTTTCACGAATCTGAGCACGAACCTGTTCGAGGCCGCCCTCTTCAATGCCCAGCCGCTTTGCAAACTCATCGTCGAGCGCCGGCAACTGCGGTTCCTCGACCCGGTTGACGGTAACGTGAAAAACGGCCACCTTACCAGCAAGCTGTTGATCTGGAACATTTTCTGGAAAATGATACGAGATATCCTTCACATCCTCGGCGCGCAAACCCTTCAGCGCCTGCTCAAACTCCGCAGGCATCTGTCCGGAGCCGATACGCACTCCTACATCCTTGCCTCGGTCGCCCTTGAATCCCGCGCCATCAACCTGCCCGGTAAAATCGATGATGATTCGATCATCATCGGTCGACGGCCGCTCCACCTCCACATAATCGACCTTTTGCCGGCGCAACTGTTCAAGCACCTTGTCAAGGTCTGCGTCCGCGATTTCCACAACCGGGCGATCCACTTCCAATTCATTGAGGCCCTTGATCTCAACCTCCGGCAACACCTCGAAGGTCGCCGTGTATTCGAGATCCTCACCTTCCGCTGTGGGTAAGGGTTGAATATCTGGTGCACCTGCCGGGCGCAACCCTTCCTGCTCCATGGCCTCTACATAGCTTGCCCGGAGCAGCTCGGTTAACACTTCATCGCGGACCTCGGCACCGTAGCGCTTTTCCACGACCTTGTAGGGAACCTTACCCGGTCGAAAGCCATCCAGTCGCACTTTGCCTTTCAATGAGGCCAAACGCGATTTGACCTCATTATCAATACGCTCGTTAGAAACCTGGAATCTCAAGCGTCGCTCCAGGCCCTGGGTTGTTTCCACGGATACTTGCATCGAGCCTACCTCGTTGCGCGGCTATTTCGGCCTCGGATCATAATCGGCAGGTGGACGCCGATTCATTGTTTGGTGCGAAAGGAGAGACTCGAACTCTCACGGGGAGCACCCCACTGGGACCTAAACCCAGCGCGTCTACCGATTCCGCCACTTTCGCCTGGATTTGCAGCTGGATTATACAAGCAGTCGGCAAGCGGCCAAAAGGCGCTTGCCGTTGCGAGCAACCTATAATGATGCGGGAGTTATTTGCACACAAGACGAGAACAATAATCGAGTATGGCACAAGGCGAAATTGGTGGGCCGCCAGGGACTCGAACCCCGAACCGACAGATTAAGAGTCTGCTGCTCTACCAGTTGAGCTAGCGGCCCAATTTAATTTTGGGGTGAGCGATGGGATTTGAACCCACGACCGCCGGAGCCACAATCCGGAGCTCTACCAACTGAGCTACGCCCACCATTGTGCGGGTTGCTCGTCATACTTGAGATCCGCCGAGGACTGGCGCGCCCGGCAGGATTCGAACCTGCAACCGTCGGCTTAGAAGGCCGATGCTCTATCCGATTGAGCCACGGGCGCATAACCAACCGTCTCAGTGCCCGCCGCGGGCCACAACGCCGTCACATCGGCTGCCCTAGATCTGTCACGATCGGCAAAACCCGCGCGAGACCCGAATGGTCGGGGTGGAGGGATTCGAACCCCCGACTTCCTGCTCCCAAAGCAGGCGCGCTACCAGGCTGCGCTACACCCCGCTGGACTCTTGCCCGATGCGCGCCACGCCCGTCCCCTAAACCCTCCGGCACGGAACGTCTGCATAATACGCACGCCTAGACCTCCCGTCAAACAGCCATACCGTATCGCCTTGTGAAGATCTGGCACCACGTGCGAGAATCCGCATTTTGTTATTGTCGTGAAATTGGTAAATTTTGGCAAATAGAAGCCTAATCGTTATGAGCGTGCGCATCATCGACGGCAAGTCCATCGCTGCGACAATTCGCCGGCACATCAGCGGGGCCGTTCGCGAACGCATCGCCTCTGGATTGCCCCGGCCCGGTCTCGCCGTGATTCAAGTGGGGGATAACCCCGCCTCAAGCGTCTATGTCAGCCATAAGCGCCGAGACTGCACAGAGGTCGGCTTCCACTCCGAGGCCTACGAACTGCCTGTTCAGACCAGTCAAAAAGAGCTGGTAACCCTAGTGGAACGGCTAAATAAGAATGCTGCAATCGACGGCATATTGGTTCAGCTGCCGCTACCGGGACACATGAACGCACAAGCGGTGATCGAGCGCATCGATCCCGGAAAAGATGTGGACGGATTCCATCCAGAGAATATCGGGCGCTTGCTGCTGCGCCTACCGAGCATGCGCCCATGCACCCCATACGGCATAATGAGCCTGCTACGGCACACCGGCGAACCGCTTGAAGGTAAGGATGCGATCGTCATCGGTCAATCGAATATTGTCGGTCGCCCCATGGCCATCGAACTGCTCAATGCGCGCTGTACACCCACCATCTGCCACAGCCGCACCCAGGATCTACAAGCTAAAATACACCGCGCCGATATCGTGATTGCTGCAGTTGGCCGCGACGGTTTCATTCCCGGCTCTTGGATCAAAACTGGTGCGATCGTTATCGACGTCGGCATCAACCGCAATGCGCTCGGCAAACTGGTAGGCGATGTCGATTTCGCTACAGCTTGCGAGCGGGCAGCCTGGATCACCCCGGTACCCGGCGGCGTGGGCCCCATGACCCGCGCCGCGCTGCTGGAAAATACACTACTCGCTGCGGAGCGGCACAGCCAGCGGCCCTGAAATCGTGCGCCGAGCAGGCGGGCGACGGCTGCCACCCCTCTATGGTGGCAGCCGCGGTCAGCACCGTGCCTGAACTCATCCCCTCTAGGTCTTTCCCATGTTGGGGAATCGGTTCACATAACGGAACTGGACTCGGCTCGTAAGCTTACACAGCAGCTCATAGGCAATAGTGCCACATCGTTCAGCGACGCGCCCCACCGGCAGGTTCTCACCCCAGAGCACGACCGGATCCCCAACCCGCGCATGCGGAGCCGAGCGCAGATCCACACTAAGCATATCCATCGATACACGACCCACCAAGCTCACTTCGCGCCCTGCAACCAACAACGGGGTCCCGCTGGGAGCATGCCGCGGATATCCGTCGCCATAGCCAACGGAAACAACGCCCACCGGCATTGCCTCAGGACAGGCATAGATCCCGCCATAGCCGATCAGATCTCCTTGCCGGTGATAATTGATCGCCACCAAGCCTGCCTCCAGGGTTTGCACAGGCCGCAGAGCCGGGCTCTCGAAACCGTCGATGAAAGGAGAGCACCCATAGAGCATGATACCCGGGCGAACCCATTGCGCATGGGTTTTCGGCCAAGCAAGCGTTGCCGCCGAGTTGGCGATGCTACGCTCGCCAGGGAGCCCCTGGCAGGCGGCTTCAAAAGCCTCCAATTGCACCCGGGTGGTTGCATCGCGTCGGTTATCGGCACGCGCGAGATGGGTCATAAGACGTATGTTGGCCACCGAGTGCATGGAGCGCAGCCGTTGATAAACCTCATGCACTTGCTCGGCGGGGAAACCAAGCCGGTGCATGCCCGTATCCACTTTGAGCCAAACATCCAACGGCCGCTGTAGGGTTGAGCGCCCCAGCAGCACAATTTGCCACTCGGCATGGATGACCGGATCGAGCGCATACCGATCATACAATGGCAGCTCATCCCGCTCGAAATAGCCTGCCAACAGAATGATACGGTGCCGATACCCAGCCAAACGCAGCCGGCTCGCCTCGGCCATACAGCTCACCGCAAAAGCATCCGCCTGCGCCAGCGCCGCAGCGACTTGAAGTAGCCCGTGCCCGTAACCGTTGGCCTTTAGCACCGCAATGACGCGCGCACCCGGGGCCGATCGGCGGGCTACCGCCAAGTTGTGGCGCAACGCTCCGAGGTCAACGGTTGCCCGGGCCAGACGGGTCACGAAAAGCCCTCACCTCGATAGTCGTCGTCGACGTAGTTTTCAAACCGAGTATATTTACCGAGAAACGTCAACCGTACGGTTCCGATGGGACCATTGCGCTGCTTGCCGATGATGATCTCCGCAACGCCTTTGTCAGGGCTGTCCGGGTTGTAGACTTCGTCACGATAAATAAAGACGATAACGTCGGCGTCTTGCTCGATTGCACCGGACTCGCGTAGATCAGACATCGCCGGACGCTTATTCGGACGTTGCTCCAAGCTGCGGTTGAGCTGCGACAATGCGACCACCGGCACTCCCAGCTCCTTGGCCATCGCTTTGAGCGCTCGGGAAATCTCGGCGATCTGGGTGGCCCGATTTTCTTTATGGCCAGGCAAGTGCATGAGCTGGAGATAGTCGACCACGATCAGACCCAATCCGTGCTCGCGTTTGAGCCGCCGAGCACGGGCGCGCATCTCCATGGGAGTCAAGGCCGGTGTATCGTCGATGAAAAGCCGCGCTTGGGAGAGCAAATTCATGGTGCTGGTCAGGCGTGGCCAATCACTGTCTTCCAAACGACCGGTGCGGATTCTTTGCAGCTCCACTCGCCCAAGTGAAGAAAGCATGCGCATGGCCAGAGCCTCCCCGGGCATTTCCATGCTAAACAGCGCCACCGGTTGATCCCCACGCATAGCAGCAACCTCCGCGAGGTTCAGAGCGAAGGTCGTCTTACCCATGGAAGGCCGACCGGCAACGATCACCAGATCACCGACCTGCAAGCCGGCCGTCATGCGATCAAAGTCGGTAAAACCGGTCGGCAAACCAGTGACATCACCCTCCTGGAGGTAGAGCGTATCAATACGTTCCACCACCGCCGGGAGGATATCTTTTACGCTGGTGAACCCTTGCCGATGGCGCTGAAGCCGCTCACCGATCTCAAAGATCAAACGCTCGGCCGCATCAAGCAAATCGCTGCTACTACGACCTTCAGGCCGATAACCACTGCCCGCAACCTCTGTCCCAGCTTTGATTAGATGCCGTAACACCGATTTCTCTCGGACTATATCGGCATAAGCGCGGATGTTGGCGGAACTGGGCGTATCCCTGGCGAGGGCCCCCAAGTAGGCAAGGCCGCCGGCTTCCTCAAGCAAGCCCTGAGCTTTCAACCACTCGGAGAGTGTCACCACATCCATCGGTTGACCGGCTTCAGCCAGGGCCTCTATGGCGCGAAATACCAAGCGGTGATCACGACGATAGAGATCGGCATCGACGACCCGATCGGCCACCTGATCCCAGGCGTCGTTGTCGACCATCAGACCGCCGAGCACGGCTTGCTCAGCCTCGATTGAGTGCGGTGGAATCTTAAGCGCTTCGGTTTCGCTCAAAACCGCGTCCATACCCACCATCGATGGTCCTCTGCACGGCGGGGTCGAGCACAATGACGGCAAACGACCTTACCCAGCGGATTGCAAAGCGCTTAATCCCGACCGCAGAGCCAAACCGCACACGACAGATCGCCGACAGAAAACGAACGGGGTTGATCGCGACCCTACTGGGTCGGGCAAGCCCATCCGCGCTCATCGGCTCAGCGCGCTGTGCGGGCCAGCCACGATCCCTTCCGATTACCCTTCGGGAGCAATGATCACTCTGACCAGAGTATTCACATCCGTATGCAAGTGCAGAGCGACATCGAACTCGCCACAGCTGCGCAATGGACCCTCAGGCAGGCGCACCTCGCTGCGCTGGATCTCGACCCCGGCGCGGGTAATCGCATCCGCGATATCAGCGGTGCCGATCGAGCCGAACAGTTTACCCTCCTCACCCGCCTTCGCAGCCAGGGTCACGCGCAACCCAGTGAGTTGCTCGGCACGCCGCTGCGCCGCCTGCAATGCCTCGGCCGCCGCACGCGCCAGCTCCGCGGCGCGGGCCTCAAGGTCTTTGATGTTCTCTGGTGTAGCCAGTTTGGCCTTACCATAAGGAATCAGAAAATTCCGCCCGTACCCGGGGCGCACACGCACTCGGTCGCCTAGGCTGCCGAGGTTCTCCACCTTCTCAAGTAGGATGACTTCCATCACTGAACCCTCAAAAAAATCTGCTCTCGCAACCACCGTTCAAGGCGAGCCAAGTGTAGCGTACTGCCCTGTTTGGCACTTTATATGGCCCCAGGGCAATACCAACGCAAAGCAATACTCACCGGCAATTGTTGTCGCTCTTGCCAAGAGCACCAACACAACGCGGGCACTAGCCTGGCTCCCTGCAGACGCAAGGCCAAGCGGGGCCATCCACGATATTGCGGCTTGCTTGCCGTAGCAGTGACACCACACCGACGCAACCGCACCTTAAATCGACTGCCCGGCACTTGCGTTATAAGCCCCAAATAGAGCGACACACTATACTAGCCCGACAAGTCTTGCCCACGCCGCCGCATATCCAGGAACACATCGATGATACCCAGCACTGCCACCAGCTGGAGCATCAACGGCAAGAACAAAAAGAAGTAGACTAGTCCCAGCCACAATTTACCCAAACGCCGCCCGGCCAAAAATGCATGCAATACGGCCAAGGCCTGCAGCACAAATACCGCACTGAGCACGAAGGCAATATCGTAGACCAATCCATGGCCCAACGCCGCCGCTGCGGCCAACCATGCCAAAATCAGCCACGCGAACCAGCGCTCCAAACGCAGAGCATGAAACTCCGCGCGAAACCCACCCGGATTATACAGCAAAGCTTGCCACCAACGGCCCAAAAACAAACTGCCGACAGCCAAGCCAAGCACATTCACCGCCCATAACCCCGTCATCTCCGGAGCGAGCACCGCCACCAGCTCTTCCCAGGCCTTAGGGTCTAGCTGCGATGGAGCGGGGAATAAAGCCCGGGCCTGCGCAAAAACCTCACGCCAATAGCCAACGGTATTCGGGTACAAAAAATGGAACACAGCGACAGCCAGTGCCGCCAACCCCGCCGCAACCTCTAAGGATTGAGCCAAAGAGACGCTGTAGCGCAACCACAAAGCAATCAAAAAGACCGGCAACCAGAGCTGCAGAATCGGCTGTATAGCGGGTTGCGGAGAGCCGGCCAAGACACCGACTGCAGTCAAAAGCACGAGCGCTGCAGCGCCTACGGCGAAAGCACCTTCCACAGCACCACGCCGCAGAGTAACAAGGGATAGCGCGCCACCACCAACCCAAAAGAGGAGAGGCACCATCGCGCTCGCGAAGATCACCAAAACCGCCGACACCCGGCCACGCATTATAAAATCGGCGAAATGCCTCACAGACAAACCCGAACGGCAGACTGCGTCAATGACGATCGGTGTAGGGTAGCAACGCCAGGTAGCGCGCACGCTTGATGGCGCTAGCGAGCTGGCGCTGATACTTGGCTCGCGTCCCGGTAATCCTGCTGGGGACAATTTTACCGGTTTCAGTAACGTAACCCTTGAGCGTATTAAGATCTTTGTAGTCGATTTCCCTAACGCCCTCAGCTGTAAATCGACAATATTTTCTGCGACGGAAAAAACGAGCCATAGCCTCTACCTTATGCTGCTTGCTCTATGATGCCAGCCACTCAATTTGGCTGGCACTGATGATCAATGGGTATTCCCCGCGGCGCTGCCGGGATCGGATTAAAAATCCAACCACGCGCAAACACGTACCAGGCGCTACTTTCCGCAGTGAATCCGCCAACGGTTGCCCCGAAGCCCGCACGCCGATCCGCAGACGCACCTGTCGGCGCGCGCCCGCCTCGCACTGCTCGGAGAGGTGTTCCAGCAGGAAACGGGCGATCGGAATACCCGCCGGGGAGTAACGCAGCTCGACCGGCGTCACTAGTACTCCGGTCAGCGTTATTATATTGATGTGGCTATCGAGCGAGGCCAACGGCATACTTGATTCAAGCCTCAGCCCCGCCGCCGATCAACCTCATCAGAGCTCGACAGGTTCCTCCTGCTCACTTTCCGCCTCGCTCCTGTCGGCCCTGTCGGTTCGCCCCTGCTTGTCCAAGCGCTCGGCCCGAGCGCCTCTTTCCTCATCCTGGCTTTTCGCCAGCGGCGAGGGCTCGGTGATTGCTTCTTGCCGGGACAAAACCATATGGCGAATGACCGCATCGTTGAAACGGAACATGGAGACGAGTTCTTCCATATTCTCAGGTTGACACTCCACGTTCATGAGAATGTAGTGCGCCTTGATGAGTTTCTTGATCGGGTAGGCCAGCTGGCGACGCCCCCAGTCCTCCAAACGGTGAATCTGGCCGCCGTTACCTTCCATCAGATTCCGGTAGCGTTCGATCATGGCTGAGACCTGATCGCTCTGATCCGGGTGAACCAGGAACACAACTTCATAATGCCGCATACGTAACTCCTTGCGGGTGATCGGACCACATTGCGCAGTCTGAAAAGCCGCCCGCGCATAGTAGCGGTCGGCAAGGAGAACCGCTGCCCATAACTACGGATCAGCTCAAGCAACGGGTAATAGGCGGCAGAGTTTACTCCCGCAATGGGGGCCTGGTAAAGCCATGCATACGTTGACGCATGACCTCATAGAGCACCACACCGGTAGCGACCGAGACGTTGAGGCTGTCGATCGCTCCAAGCATAGGGATTCGAACCAATCGATCGCAGCAGGCGCGCGTAAGTCGGCGCAAACCAGCATCCTCCGCACCCATTACAACGACCAGCGGGCCACTCAGATCCACCTCATAAAGTGTAACGTCGGCCTGATCAGCCGCGCCAACCAGCCACATACCGGCTTCCCGCAGCTTGCGCAAAGTGCGCGCCAGATTAGTCACCTGGAACAAAGGAATGTGCTGCACGGCACCTGCGGCGGTCTTGTACACCGCCGATGTCAAACCAACCGCGCGATCCCGCGGAGTAATCACAGCCTGGACGCCAGCCCCATTGGCCGTGCGCAAGCAGGCCCCTAGATTATGAGGATCCTGCACTTGGTCGAGCACCAATAGCAAAGGATCCTGGATAAGCTCGCCGAGCAATGCGTCTAACTCGTGCTCGGCCCGAGGCGGCTGCCCAGCGTATCGAATCGCCACGCCCTGGTGTACCTGCCCCTTCGTAAGGCGGTCCAACTGCCGGCGATCGACCAAATGCACAGGGCAGGCGAGCACTTCTAGCTGCCGGCGCAGCGTCTGCCAGCGCCCGCTGCGGCCCTGCCGATCGAGCCACACCTCAACGACATGGGTGGGATCATAGCGTAGCGCAGCACGGACGCTATGCAGACCGTGGATAATACGATTTTGTGTCATTGCGCTATCGCACGCGCTTAGTCCGCGAGCCTTTCCCGCCGCTAGCCTTGCGGCGGCGCCCCGGTCCGCGCCGTGGAGGTTCCATTGGATTGCCATGCGCATCCACTGGATGCGCCACCAACACCAGATCGAGCTTGCGCTCGTCGATATCCACTTGCGCGACCCGCACCCGCAACCGATCGGCTAATCGATACTCCTTACCTGTGCGCTCACCGACAAGGCGATGGCCGATGGGATCGAAATGAAAGTAATCACTCTCCAGATTGGTGACGTGGATGAGCCCGTCGACATAGACCTCATCGAGTTCGACAAACAAACCAAATGAGGTCACTGCGCTGATCACCCCAGGTAGTTCCTCCCCCACGCGCCCGGCCATATAGCGGCATTTGAGAGTCATCACCGCGTCCCGGGTAGCCTCCTCAGCGCGCCGATCCGTCATGGAGCAATGCTCCCCGAGAGTGGTCAACTGATCATGGCTGAGTTCGAAGGTCGCGGCACGACCGCCCGAGAGAACGTGCTTGATGGCCCGGTGCACGATCAGGTCGGGATAACGTCGAATCGGCGAAGTGAAGTGTGTGTAGGTATCCAACGCCAACCCGAAATGCCCTGCGTTATCAGGCCGATACTCAGCGGCCATCATGGAGCGTAGCAATACCGTCTCGATCAAATGACGATCGGTTCGCTCGCGTACCCGTTGCATCAGCCGGGCAAAGTCCTTCGGCCGAGGTTTCTCGCTGCCGGTTAAGCGCAGCCCGGTCTGACCAAGGAAGGCACGTAGCTTTTCAAGCCGTGCCGTCTCCGGCGGCTCGTGGACCCGATACAGAGTCGGCATGCGATGGCGGCGCAGAAAGCGCGCCGCCGCCAAATTGGCCTTCACCATACACTCTTCGATCATTCGGTGGGCCTCGGTGCGACGAGCCGGATGAATGGCGCGGATCCGCCCCTCAGAGTCGAATTCGATGGTGCTTTCGGTGGTCTCGAAGTCAATCGCGCCGCGACGATCACGTTCCTTGCGAAGCGCACGGTAGACACCGAAGAGATGATCAAGATGCTTGAGCAGCCCGCGGTGGCGCCGCCGCAGCACCGGATCGCGTTCCCCATGCAACGCTGAGACCACCTCGTAGGTCAACCGTGCCCGGGAACGCATGACCGCTTCATAGAAGCGTGAACGTCGCAAGCCCCCCTCCCGGCTGATCTGCATCTCACAAACCACGCAAAGGCGATCCAGGCGGGGATTCAAAGAGCACAATCCGTTGGAGAGTATTGCCGGCAGCATGGGCACCACGCTGCGGGGGAAGTAAACGGAATTGCCGCGCTTGACGGCCTCGCGCTCGAGCGGGGTCCCAGGGCGAACGTAGTGAGAAACATCGGCAATCGCCACGTAGAGGCGCCAACCATTGGTCATTGGCTCGGCATAGACCGCGTCGTCGAAATCGCGCGCGCTAGCTCCGTCGATGGTAACCAAAGGCAGGTGGCGCAAATCCACCCGTCCCTGCTTGGCCGATTCCGGCACCTGATCGGTAAACCCGGCAAGCGTTGCTTCGACCTCAGCAGGCCAATCGACCGGGATCCCATGGGCGTTTGCGGCGACTGTGATCTCCTGGCCAACCTCGATATGCGCCCCTAATACCTCGACAATACGGCCGATGGGCTGGCGACGCCTGGCCGGCTGGCTGAGGATCTCGGTGACTACCAGCTGTCCGTAAGCCGCATCGTCGCGCTCTGCGGCGGGTATAATGATATCTTGGTGAATATGCCGGCTCGCCGGAACTACAAAACCCACCCCCCTCTCTTCATAATAGCGGCCCACCACCCGCCGATTGGCTCGCTCCAGAATCTCCACTAACTCACCTTCAGGGCGGCCGTGCGTATCGAGATTCACTACTCGGGCCACCACCCGATCGCCGTGCAGCAAGCTACACATCGCGCGCGGCGGGAGGTAAACTTCTGAGCCCGGACGATCCGGTTTGAGCCAACCCGAGCCATCCGCTGCAGCACGCACTCGACCACGAATCAGCTCGCAATTGTCTACGATGACGTAGCCGCCACGTCGATTGCGGATCAACTGGCCGTCGCGCTCCATCGCCCGCAAACGTCGGCGCAGCCCCTCTAGCTCGTCGGGCTGGGTAAGCGCGAAGAGCTCCGCAAGCTGCGCCCTAGTAAGCGGACGAGCCTGCTCGGCGAGCCGGTCGATGATGTATTCGCGACTGGGAATCGGTTGCGCGTATTTGCCCCGTTCACGTTCGAGATAAGGGTCTTCCTCCCGACTTACGCCATGTTCTTTGGTCATTCGCTACTATTCGTCTCGATGTGAGGTTAAATTCATCTAAGGCTATTCAGGAATGCGGCCAGACACCGCGCGCTCACGCCCTCTCGGCACGGCATTGACAGACCCGCCCACCACTTGCACAATGTGCGACCCGCGCCCTTTGGTGCGCGAGTGCCGCACACGCCGAGGTGGCGGAATTGGTAGACGCGCTAGCTTCAGGTGCTAGTGGGGGTAACCCCGTGGAGGTTCAAGTCCTCTCCTCGGCACCATTTCAAACAGCCTATCACAGACCGGCAAGGGCCTCGCAACGATCGGCTTTTCAGCAGTTTTTCGCAGCCTATGGAGATTGGCTACGTGGAAAACGTAACGCATGACTACGTGCGTCATGGCACAACGACGCTGTTCGCCACGCTCGGCCTCGACAACTACGCCACGCACAAACACGCTCGGGTCAAAGCCTGGTTGGCCAAGCGGCATCGATACCATATCCACTACGACCCAGCTATGCGTCCTGACTCAATCAGGTCGAGCATTGGGTCGGCATCATTTTACCCAGCAAGCTATACGATGGGGCTCGTTCTCCTGCGTCAAAGAGCTGATCGCAAAAATCCAACGCTTCTCGATCACTACAACCGCGGCGACAATCCCTTCGTATGGACGGCAAGCGCAGAATCTATCCTTGCTCAAAGCGTAGCGCTCGCCACGTTAGCAAGTGGCGCGACAGGCGATTCAGATGACGCAACCGCGCTCTACTCAACAACATTCTCCGCCAGTTCATGAGCGATCCGGCGCCTCGTCTTCCGACAGGCCCTTTCCCTCGTCGCGACGCACCGCGGCATGGATGGTGCCGGCTAGGCTAATCATCTCCTCGACCACCTCGGCCGTAGCAATGGCACGGTTAGAGCGCAACGCCTAACCACGGCCACCAGCGGTTCACGGAAACCTCGCGACTGCACGATGTTCACTCGCTCGCGCCCCCTAATTTGGTCGTTCAACAACTTTCACAGTGTCTCCAACGCCAGGTGTTCTTTTGCGACATGCCGGTCAACGGCCGAGGAATTCTTCGGAGAGAATGCCCACATCCTGCCCGACGAGGCCGACGGCAGGCCATCGTCGACCAAGCCTTTTCGGATAGCAGCACGTACAGACTGGAAATAGGCCAAATCGACACGGATGGCTTCGGTTTCCGGACGTGGCACGGCCAGAGGAAAAGCTTTTGACAGGCCTGCCACCATTTTCATGAAGCGTTACTTGCCGTCATTCTGCTCAAAGATATAATCGGCCCCCGCAGTAAGGGCGCGGATCTGGGCCACCTCGCCGCCCGGCAGGTCTCAAAGTCTGCGCGGTAGAGTGACTCGCTGTCGATCAGCGGGATTTCCAGCACTTCGAAGGGTTCTGATCGTTGTCGATGTAGTCGTGAAATCGGCGTGCTCTGCATACGCAAAGCACGCCACCAGGGGCTGCCTCGGGGGAGCTGCAAATGGACGCGAAAGAAACAGCAGACCGGCCACCGCATCGCTGGAATAGGCCAGAATGGCCGCGTAACGGCTGTCTAGCAAAGGCACGCGGACATTAAGTGCCGCAGACCACTCAGCCCCGTGATGAGCATTGCGGGTCTCTACCACGGCGCTGATAATCTGGTTGAGCTCAACTACTAGCGCGGCTTCGCGGCGCTTTGAAGTTTGGCATTCGCACCCGCATCACCGTTTGTTCCAAGACTGAGGCATTCCATCGCCTCGGATATCAGCTTCAGTGCCTTCCAATTTGTATCCATCGGGGTATTGCGATCGGCAAGAATAATCTTGCAGATGGTCTCGATAATGGTCCAGCAGAAGGAGACTACCATACTGGGCCGATCCGGCATGGCTTCCTCCAGCGACTCCCAGCAGGCGCTGAGCTGGAATCGGCTTGGCCGGCGGCGCAATTTGAACACTGCCCTGCAGAATCATTCATCAGCCCAGCTTGAACCTTAACGCAGTAAATCGTGATCAGCGTGTGCGTTACGGGTAGTTTTCGAATCGCATGCCCTGAAGCCACTTCATTCGCCATGACCCGCCGAAGCGCCTCAATCGCCGCTTTATTTCAGCAAGATTGCGCATCGCTACTCGGTAGAGTGCGCCAGAGAGCTCGTTTCGCAGCGGGCAATAAAGCGGCCTGGGTATCGTGCACGATGCATTAACACGAGGCCCGATTCCAACCTCGTATGGCTGCGCTTGCTTACCGCAGCGAAAATCGGACCGGAATAACCAACTCCAGGCGCGCCTGATGCATATCCTGCGGCATTGCGGGCAGCGGATTCGCCCGCTCGATCATGGCTTTTACCGCCCGGTCGAGGATGGCTGAACCGGCACTCCGTCTTATGCGGTAATTCAACACCTGCCCCTGGCGGTCCATGACGAAGTAGAGCAGCGCCGTACCCTCGAGACGGCGCAACTGGGCGCGGCGCGGATAGCGTTTGTGGCGCTCCAACCAGGCCCGGATGAGTCCTGCATAATCGGCCGTCGCACCAGGTGATTCTCCGCCCGCAGCCGCATCGCTATGATCGGTTGCCTGCCCGACCGCCTGTCCAGGACTAGCCGTTGCCCCCTTGACCGAAGGCACCAACGCGGCCACGCGCTCGCCAGCCGAATTATGGGTCGAGGCGGGAGGTTTGGGCGGTGCGGGCGGCGACGCCGATTCGGCGGCTTTTTCCGGTTGCGGCTTGGGCTGCGGCGGCTCGGGAGGCTTCGGAGTATGCTCTCGCAGTGTGCTTTTGAGCGGTGTCTGCTCCACCACGGGCTCGCTCTTGGCCGGCTTGACCGGGATCGGTGGCGGCGTTGGAACTTGCGGCTCATTGTCGATCACAGGCTCGGCCGGCTTTTGCTCTGCAACCGCGACCGTTTCTTCTGCTGGCGGCGGAGTTGGGTGCGCCGCCTCCGGCTCCGAGGCGATTGACTCGGGAGTTTTCACCTCGCGCGCAGGCTCGGGCGGCGGCATATCGGCGCTCGCCTTAGTAGCACCGCCGCCACCGACCGGGCCTAGTGAAATCTCGATACCACCGAATCCGGCGCTCTGGGCACTCGGCGACGGCGTCTGCCATAAAAATCCGACTAGTATACCGGCATGCGCAGCCGCTGCGATTGCAAACGCCGCTAGCCAATGCCGGCCCGAGAGTGTTGTCATCCGGCCGGTACCGTCAGCAAACGCAATTTTGCAACACCAGCCCGGCGCAGCCGCTCCATGAGATCAACCACACGTCGCCCTTCCGCCATGCCATCGGCCTTAACCCGGACCACGGTCGACCCGCCGCTGCGGATGCGCTCGGCCATGGCTTTCTCGAGTGCGCCCGCACTCATCACCTCGCCATCCAAGGCGAGCCGTTGGTCGGCGGCAATCAGCACGGTCGCCTCCGTATCAGAAGCCGGGCGCTCATTAGCTGAGGTCGGCGGACTCACCTTAAAAGGATCGGAGGCCGCAAGCCGTCCGGCCAGCATAAAAAAGATCAACAACAGAAAAACCACGTTGATCAATGGCAGAATACGCTCTTCGTCGTTTTTGGGGCGGCTCGGCTGAAACTGCATAGCAAACCTCGCTCACTGCGGTGAACTACCGGCCAGCGATAGATCCTTTATCCCTGCGGCAGTAAGCCGATCGAAAACCGTGATTGCCTCCTGCAGAACCACACCATCCGCCAACCGAACCAAAACACGCAAATCCGGCTGCTGTCCCAACCGCTCTTTCACCCGGCTGGCAAGAGCGGCGCGCGCAACGGGGACCCCGGCAAGACGCAGGCCATCCTGGCGCACCTCGACCAACAGCGCTTGCCCGATTGTGGAGCGCCCCCCGGCATGAACAGGGGTATTGAGCTCAATGGATCGCCAATTCGAAAACGAGGAAGCCAACATAAAGAAAACGAGGAGAATGAATACGACGTCGATGAGCGGCGTCAGACTAACCAGCGCCCGGCGCGGTCTAGGCCTATTCGCCAGCGACGCGGGCGCGAAAGCCGACGTCATCGACGCGGAAATCAGCGTTTTTCTGTCCATCGTCCCCCTCAGCGCTCGGTGCAAAATCCTCGTCGGCCTCTGCAAGACCCAACGTAAAAACCTGGGTAACCGTGCTCTGCATCTCATGCGCCAAACGGTCGACTTTACGCTCCAGCCAATTGACCGCCACAACCACTGGTATTGCAACAGCCAGACCGACGGCGGTCGTCAGCAGCGCCTCCCAAATGCCCCCCGAGAGAATGGCCGGGTCAACCTGATTGCCAGCCTGCTGGAGCTGCTGGAAAGCCGTGATCATACCCAACACCGTGCCGAACAGGCCAAGCAGCGGTGCAAGCGAAGCGATGACCTCAAGCGGCCTGAAATAAGAGCGCAGCACCTCGAGTTGATCGGTTGCGACCCGGACAACCTCTTCGCGCACCTGCGCTTCCGAGACTTCGGAAAGCTCGCTGCGACGCCGGCCGCCAATCGCAAGCGCGAGCACCTGCGCCACCGGATTGCGCGACCGGCGAGCCAATGCAACCGCTTCTTTGCCACGCCCACCGCGGTAGAGCCGGAGCATTTCGTGGGCGGTGCGTCGATCGCCGAGTTGTAGGCTGCGAAATTGCCACAACTTAAGGAATAGAATTGCAAGTGCAATAATGGACATGAAGCCTAGAATCACGACCACAGGTCCGCCAGCGTCGATTAATTCACGCACACGGACAAGTGTGCCGGCTATACTCGAGGAACCAATTTGACCCTCGTCCAATCCATTCATAAATGCGGACTCTCGTTGCTCCGAACAGGATGATGCCTTTGAGCCAAGAGTAGCACCGGCTCAACCATGAACACGAATACAATGCATTTCTATAAGGATGACTTTTTAACATATCTCCTGGCAAAAATTCCAGGGAACTGAGGCCTTTTTCGGTGCCGGGCGAGCCTGCCAAAGCCCAATTCGCTGGAGCGAACACGTGTCTTTTCCCGCGGCTAGCCAGCCCAGGGGCACAGGGCTTATAGTTGTAAGCTCTCTATTCAGCTCGGACCGTTTAGCTGACGAGTTCATCCTTGCCATGAATGATGATCAATTGCTTCGCTACAGCCGCCAAATCATGCTCCCTGGATTAGACATCGAAGGCCAGGAGAAACTCCTTGACAGCCGAGTATTGATCGTTGGCCTAGGTGGATTGGGCTCACCGGCAGCCATGTACTTGGCCGGGGCCGGAATCGGCACGCTCGTACTAGCGGATTTCGACCGGGTCGAGCTTTCCAATCTGCAGCGCCAGATCATCCACCGCAGTACCGATATCGGCCGCTTGAAGGTTGATTCGGCCACCACGGCCATCCAGGCGCTCAACCCGGAAGTTCGGGTGGAGCCGATTACGAAAACGCTCGACTCGGATAATCTGCCCACGTTGGTCGAAACCGTTGACTTAGTCGTGGACGGCAGCGATAACTTCGCCACCCGTTATGCGGTGAATGCCGCCTGCGTGGCCGCAAGACGCCCACTGGTCTCCGGATCAGTAATCCGCATGGAGGGGCAGGTCGCGGTGTTCCGCACCGACCGTCCCGGCGAGCCCTGCTATCACTGCGTCTATCCCGAAGCCGGCGAAGCCGGCGAGACCTGCAGCGAAACCGGTGTCCTAGCCCCACTGCCGGGCGTTATCGGCAGCATTCAAGCGGTAGAAGCCATAAAGAGCCTGACAAGGCTGGGGCAACCGCTCGATTCTCGGTTGCTGATCGTCGAGGCCATGACCATGCAATTCCGCATACTGCGCCTGCGCTCGGATCCGAAGTGCCCAATTTGTAGCGCCCCCGGAAGTGTTGCGCCAGGAACACCCAGCACTACGGCAACGGCCGGCCTCACTTCGTAATCTTTCAGGCGCCGAGTTTTTTTTGCAGCAACTCGTTGACAAGTTGCGGATGGGCTTGGCCTTTTGTTGCCTTCATCACCTGACCAACAAAAAAACCTAGCAATTTCTCCTTGCCCGCACGGTATTGCTGCGCCTGGTTCGGATTGGCTGCGATGACTTCCTCAATAATGGCCTCGAGGGCGGAACAATCGGTGAGCTGTTTCAACCCGCGCTGCTCGATCACGGTATCGGCCCCACCTTCGCCGTTCCACATGGCCTCGAAGACCTCCTTGGCAATTTTGCCCGACAGAGTATTGTCCTTGATTCGCTGGAGCAAAACACCAAGCATCTCGGAACTGACCGGCGCCTCGGTAATATCGAGCCCCGCCTTGTTCAAAGCCCCAGATAATTCTCCCATGACCCAATTGCCGGCCAACTTGGCATCATCGCACTGTGCTGTCACCGCCTCGAAGTAATCGGCCAGGGCCCGGCTTGCGGTCAACACCGTGCTGTCGTAGGCATCCAACCCATAGTTAAGCATAAAACGCGCGCGTTTGGCATCGGGAAGCTCCGGCAGTGTCTTGCGAACTCCCTCGATCAGCGCGGGTTCGATCTCCAACGGCAACAGATCCGGATCGGGGAAATAGCGATAGTCATTCGCCTCCTCCTTAGTGCGCATCGGGCGGGTCTCATTGCGGCCGGTGTCAAACAAACGCGTCTCCTGCACTACCTCGCCGCCGTCTTCCAGCAGTTCGATTTGGCGCTGGATTTCGTAGTTGATGGCACGCTCGACGAAGCGGAAGGAATTGACGTTCTTCACCTCGGTCCGAGTCCCTAGACGCGATTCACCCAGAGAGCGCACCGAGATATTGGCATCACAGCGGAAAGATCCCTCTTGCATATTGCCATCGCTGATCTCCAAATAGCGCACCAGACTGTGCAGCTTTTTCATATACGCCACGGCCTCCTTCGCGGAGCGCATATCTGGCGCCGAGACGACTTCAATCAGCGGTGTTCCGGCACGATTTAAATCGATTGCAGTAACCTGCTCAAAGCCCTCATGCAAGGACTTGCCGGCGTCCTCCTCCAGGTGCGCCCGAATAATCCTGATGCGCTTGCTCACACTACCGTCGAGCTCGATATTGAGCTCACCATCGGTTACGACCGGCAGTTCGTATTGCGAAATCTGATAGCCCTTGGGCAAATCCGGGTAGAAATAATTCTTGCGGGCGAATACCGAGTGCGGTGCAATAGTCGCATCCAACGCAAGGCCCAGTTTCACGGCCATGCGCACGGCCTGCTCATTGAGCACGGGTAATACACCGGGCATACCCAGATCGATGGCACAGGCCTGGGTATTGGGCGCCGCACCATAAGCTGTTGCCGCCCCGGAGAAGATTTTGGTCTTGGTCGCTAGCTGGATATGGATTTCGAGTCCGATGACCGCTTCCCAGTCCATGCCTGCCTCTCTGTAGTCCTAGAAATCAGTGCGCCGCCGCTTATCGGCAGCCTCCCGGCTCACTCATAGCCGCGTGGTATGCGCGCATG
Organism: Gammaproteobacteria bacterium; assembly: GCA_030433275.1. Taxonomy (GTDB): domain Bacteria; phylum Pseudomonadota; class Gammaproteobacteria; order Nitrococcales; family Nitrococcaceae; genus Nitrococcus. The sequence goes on along the minus strand of JAUILK010000006.1, from coordinate 29,693 downwards.
CCAATCGGTCTCCTGCTGATACCGATGCCCCACGTTGAGCAATCGCTCCTCGGCAAAGAAATCACCTATGAGCTGGAGCCCTACTGGCCGACCCTCGGCGAAGCCCGCCGGAATCGACAACGCGGGCAAACCCGCCAGGTTGACTGCGATCGTGTAGATATCCGATAAGTACATTTGCACCGGATCCGAGGTTTTCTCGCCCAGATCGAAGGCCGCCGTCGGCGCAGTCGGCCCCATAATGACATCCACTTCCTCGAAAGCGCGGATAAAATCGTCCCGGATCATGCGGCGCACTTGCTGCGCCTTGAGGTAGTAGGCATCGTAGTAACCCGCTGAGAGCACGTAAGTGCCCACCATGATGCGGCGCTTGACCTCGGCGCCAAAGCCCTCACCACGGGTGCGCTCATACAAATCATCCAGATCCCGGGGTTCGCTACAGCGATAGCCGTACCGTACCCCATCGTAACGGGAGAGATTGGATGAGGCCTCGGCTGGAGCAATCACATAATAGACCGGCACCGCCAGTTGCGAATTGGGCAAGGAAATCTCCTTGATTTGCGCGCCTAAACGCTGCACCACCCCTACAGCTGCCTGAATGAGATCACCAACCGCCGGACTCAGCCCCGCACCGAAGTATTCTTTGGGTAAACCGACCGTCAAACCCGTTAGCGGCGCATCGATACCAGCTGCATAGCGCGGCACCGGACGCTCGACGCAGGTGGAATCGCGTGGATCGAAGCCCGCCATCGCCTCGATCAGCCAAGCCAGATCTTCCACGGTACGCGCCATCGGTCCGCCCTGATCCAAGCTCGAAGCAAAGGCGATCATGCCGTAGCGGGACACCCGACCATAGGTCGGCTTGAGACCACTGATGCCGCACAGAGCTGCCGGCTGACGGATAGAGCCGCCCGTATCCGTGCCTGTCGCTGCAGGCACCAACCGCGCTGCCACGGCTGCGGCTGAACCACCCGAAGACCCGCCCGGTACAGCGGTACCGGCCCAAGGGTTATGCACCGGGCCGAAGAAACTGGTCTCATTGGACGAACCCATAGCAAACTCGTCCATATTAGTCTTGCCTACCATGACCGCGCCCGCAGCCTTCAAACGCTCAACCACATACGCATCGTAGGGGGCAATAAAATTATCCAGCATGCGGCTACCGCAGCTGGTCTTGACCCCTCGGGTACAGAAAATATCCTTGTGAGCGATTGGAATACCTGTGAGCGCGCCACCCCGACCAGTGGCCCGAATGCTATCCGCCGCCTGCGCAGCGGCCAAAGCCTGTTCCTCGGAGACGGTAATGAACGCGTTGAGTTTCGAGTCGAGTCGCCGGATGCGCTCCAAGCACGCCCGCGTGAGCTCGATACTGGAAAATTCACCGCTGCGCAGACCCGCCGCCAGCTGCGCAATGGTTTTTTTATGCATAGCTCTTGGATCCTGTCAAACGGGGCCGGGACCCTAGGTTTGCAAAACAATCGCAGGCCCAGACATCACTTATGCCCGAGTCACTCGATCACCTTTGGCACCAAATACAGCCCATCTTGCGTAGCCGGCGCGATAGACTGAAACAACTCGCGCTGATCCTCCTCCCCGACCGCATCCGCGCGCAGCCGTTGCGACATCTCGAGCGGGTGGGCCAATGGCGCCGTGCCCTCAGTTGCAACCGAACCCAACTGCTCCACGAAATCGAGAATTCTCGATAGATTTTCTGCGTAAGCCGGTATATCGTTGCCGTCTACTGCAAGACGTGCAAGATGTGCAATTTCTCGAACCTGCGAGGGTCCAAGGGACATAATCAAGACTCCGTTCAATCAAGCGAGAAAACGAAAAATATTAACATACTTGCAAGCTTGCCCAAGCCCCACTTTGCGGTTGGGTTGTCAGAGTTTTCCGAATAGGCGTTACGTCGAGCATGTTTAAGGGAATTCGTGGGCTCTTCTCTAACGACCTCTCCATCGATCTTGGTACCGCCAATACACTGATTTACTCTCGTGGCCAAGGAATCGTGCTAAACGAACCCTCGGTAGTGGCCATCCGACAGAATCGAGACGGCGGCCCCAAATCCATTGCTGCCGTAGGCACCGAGGCCAAACTAATGTTGGGCCGAACCCCCACCACCATCCGCGCCATCCGCCCCCTCATGGACGGAGTGATTGCGGATTTCACGGTCACTGAAAAGATGCTCCAGCACTTCATTCGCAAAGTGCACGAAGTACGCTTTTTCAAACCAAGCCCTCGAGTGCTGGTGTGCGTACCCTGCGGCTCTACTCAGGTCGAACGCCGAGCAATCAAAGAATCCGCCATCGGCGCTGGCGCACGTGAGGTCTTTCTGATTGAAGAACCCATGGCGGCGGCCATCGGCGCTAACATGCCCGTGGATGAAGCCCACGGCTCGATGATTCTGGATATCGGTGGCGGCACCTCGGAAGTAGCCGTGATCTCACTCAACGGCATCGTCTACTCGGCTTCCGTGCGCATCGGCGGTGACCGCTTTGACGAGGCCATCATCCACTATGTGCGACGCAATTACGGCATTTTGATCGGCGAGGCCACCGGCGAGCGCATCAAACACGAGATCGGCACCGCTTTCCCAGGCACGAAGGTGCGCGAGATCGAGGTCCGGGGCCGCAACTTAGCTCAAGGGGTTCCGCGTAGCTTTACTCTTAATAGCAACGAGGTATTAGAGGCTTTACAGGAACCACTATCCGGCATAGTCAGTGCAGTAAAAACAGCCTTGGAGCAGACCCCGCCCGAACTCGGCGCCGACGTCGCCGAGCGCGGTATCGTGCTGACAGGTGGTGGAGTGCTGCTTCGCAACATCGACCGCTTGATCATGGAGGAAACGGGTTTGCCGGTCGTCCTCGCGGAGGGCTCGATGACCTGTGTGGCCCGCGGAGGTGGCAAAGCGCTCGAACTGATGGACGAACGCGGCGCTGATCTGTTCGTTGCCGAGTAACCGAATTGCTCTTTTAGCGCGGCTGAGATGCCGTTCACGGACTCAAGCAACGCCATACCCCAAAATTTTATCCAGTTACTGCGGTGATCGGACATTAACGGGGTGATCGTCATCGCTCGATAGACGCAGCTGCTAGAGATGCGGCCGCTAGAGGTTCTTCGCAATATCGCCGTAATACCGAGCTTTGGAGCACACCATCAAACCCCTGTTTAGACAAGGCCCATCGATCGCGGCACGCGTCATCGTGTTGGCCCTGTTTTCGATATTGCTAATGGCGCTAGACCAACGACAAAGCGTACCCGACCCCGTCCGCTATATGCTCGCCGCGGTGGTGTATCCCATTCGGCTAGTGGCGGATTTTCCCTTCAAGATGGGCAATGTGGTCTCGCGGGAGCTTTCCGGACGGCGCCAATTGATGGCGGAGAACGAGCGTCTGCAAGCCCAACGCCTTCTAAATGAAGCACGGCTACAAAAGCTCGACGCACTCGAAGAGGAGAATATTCGTCTACGTCAACTGCTCGACTCATCCTATGATATCGGGGCATCTGTGTTGATCGCGCCGCTGATGCGCATCGACCTAGACCCATACAGCCACTTGATACAGATCGGCAAAGGTGTCCGCGACGGCGTCTTTCGCGGCCAACCTGTACTCGATGCCAATGGTATCGTTGGCCAAGTGGACAAAGTAGGGCCTCTCAGCGCCATAGTGCGACTGACCACCGATCCCAGCCACGCCATTCCCGTCCGGGTCAACCGCAACGGTATCCGCAGCATCGCCGTGGGTACCGGAAACCTCCGCAAACTGAAGCTGCTCAACCTCCCCAACAACACGGATGTTCGAGTAGGAGATCTACTGATCACCTCAGGTCTGGGTGGGCGCTTTCCGCGCGGCTACCCGGTGGCTCGCGTGGCATCGGTTACCACGGACCCAGGACCGGCATTCGCACGGGTGCTAGCCCGCCCTACGGCGGCGCTGGATCGGCTGCAAGAGGTGCTATTGGTCAAGCGCGATCAGCAAGCCGTGCAGTTGGCAAGCACCACCGACGAGACTAACTCGCCGCCGGGGAAACAGCCCCGCCCGTGAGCGTGCGAGTGCACTCGGCTGCTCGAATCATCCTGTCGAGCCTGCTGGCGGGTTTGGTTTTGACTGTCCTACCATTGCCGATGTGGGCAAAATCACTGCGCCCCGAATGGACCGCTCTGATTCTTATCTATTGGTGTATGGCACTGCCCCAACGGGTCGGGGTCACCGTGGCATGGACCGTCGGACTTCTGCAGGATGTACTGCAAGGATTCCTGCTTGGATCGCATGCGCTCGCCTTCGGTATTGCCGCTTTCCTCACACTCAAACTGCATCAGCGGATTCGCGTCTTTCCACTGTGGCAACAGGCTCTGAGTACGCTGCTGTTGCTGCTGGTCATACAGTTGATTTTGCTTTGGGTCCGGGGATTGAGTGGTCACCCGGACGCCGATTGGCAATACTGGCTGCCGGCGCTGACGGGTACCGCGCTCTGGCCACCTCTATTCCTCGGTCTGCGCGCGATTCGCCGCCGCTTCCAAGTGCAGTAGAGCTACTATGCCTTGGTCACACCTTAACGATCATGCCCACGATATCGGCATCATACGCCGCCGCCTAGCCGTTACACTGCTCGGCATGTTAGTGCTCGCCTGCGGCCTTATCAGCCGGCTTAGCTACCTCCAGATATTCAACCACCAACACTATACCACCCTCTCGAAGGACAACCGGCTGCGTTTGCAGGCTATACCACCGTCCCGGGGGCTGATTTACGACCGCAACGGCATGCTGCTTGCTGAAAATCGGCCATCTTTCCGCCTGGTGCTGGTCCCTGAGCAGGTGAAGAATCTGCACGCCACTCTGACTGACCTTACCCGTTTGGTGAAATTACGCCCGACCGATCTGGAGCGCTTCCAAGCGCTGCTCGAGCAATCACCGTCGTTTCAGGAAATTCCGCTCAAGTTCGAGCTCCCCGAAGTCGAAGTGGCGCGTTTCGCAGTAAACCGCCAACGATTCCCTGGCGTAGAGGTTAAGGCACGCTTGACCCGCTACTATCCGCAGGGGGAAATTGCCGTACACGCCCTCGGCTACGTCGGGCGAATCAACGAGCGCGAGCTCGGCCAAGCCGATCCCACCCAGTACCAACCCAGCAGCCACATCGGCAAGACCGGGATCGAGCGCTACTACGAGCTTTTGCTGCATGGTACGGCCGGACTGGAGCATCAGGAGACGAGCGCGCTGGGTCGAATCATTCGAACGCTCTCACACCGTGCCCCGACACCAGGACGAGATCTCTATCTTACGCTAGATTTACGTCTACAAAGGATCGCAGAAAACGCGCTGGGTAACCACAGCGGCGCCGTGGTGGCGCTGGACCCCCGCAACGGCGAGATTCTCGCCTTGGTCAGTAAGCCAACCTACGACCCAAATCTGTTCGTAAACGGGATCAGCCTGGAGGACTACAAGCACTTACAAACCAATCGGGATAAACCGCTGTTCAACCGCAGCCTGCGCGGCCAGTACCCCCCTGGATCGACGATCAAACCGTTCGTCGGCCTGGCTGGCCTCGAAACGGGGGTGCGTCAGGCTCATGACACGATCTATTGCCCCGGCCACTTCAGCCTCTCCGGCAGCAGTTACCGTTGGTATGACTGGAAGCGTTGGGGGCATGGCCGGATGAATTTTAAGCAGGCAATCGCCCAATCCTGCGACGTTTATTTCTACAAGCTTGCCTATGATCTTGGTATAGATGCTATCCATGATGCGCTGGCGCGATTCGGCTTCGGCCAGTCGACCGGGATCGACCTAAACGGCGAGCTCCCTGGACTTCTCCCCTCGAGGCGCTGGAAACGCCGAGCCAAGGGTGAGCCCTGGTACCCCGGTGAAACAGTCATTACCGGTATCGGGCAGGGGTTTTTGCTGGTGACACCTCTACAGCTCGCCTACGCGAGCGCGCTGCTCGCCAATCGCGGCCGACCAATTGTTCCACATCTCGGGCGCGCCTCCCGCGCGCCTGGTCAAAACACACTCAGCCCTTTACCTTTGCCGCACCCCCCGAGAGCGGCACTTGCGTTAAAAGCGCCCGAGCATTGGGAGCGGGTCAAGGAGGCCATGGTAGCAGTAGTCAACGCCCGCCATGGCACCGCCCACCGCGTGGGCGAAGGAGCGAACTATGTCATTGCCGGGAAAACCGGAACCGCGCAGGTCTTCGGCCTGGATCATGCCGCCGAAGAGCACACCGGAGACAACGCCCTATCCAAGCATTTACATGACCATGCACTGTTTATCGCATTCGCTCCGATCAGCGATCCATGCATCGCGATTGCCGTGGTAGTAGAAAACGGTGGCAGCGGAGGTGCCGTGGCAGGACCGATCGCCCGACAAATAATGGATGCCTGGCTTACCGGCTGACTGGAAGACGCCATAGAGCCTTGTTAACCATCACACCCAGCATCGCCTGACGGACCAAAATGCGGTCATCCAAAGCGCGAGGAGAAAAGTTTGGCTGTTCCAAATGGAAGACGAGCAACACCGGATGGCCGAATTTTGGGCGCCATCCGAAAGGCCGAGACCATTTTTCCGAAATTCTGCGTTATAGTTCGCTTATGCAGCGGGCTATATGGCGCTCGCAACGGCGTATCTTGCGAAAAAATGGCTGCCGGTGCGGCGTCACGAGTGATTGACAGGCCCTAACGTGCGCTTCAACCCTACCAATTCGGGCGTGACCACCACGCAGCTCTCGTTCATCCAACGCCGCCTACATGTCGATCTGACCTTGTTGACGCCGCTGCTGCTGCTCTCGGCCTTTGGCCTGATCGTCCTCTACAGTGCGTTTGGTGCGCAGATCGACCAAGTCGACAAGCAATTGATAAGGCTAGGCATCGCGTTCGGCGTACTGTTTACGATCGCGCAAATACCCCCGAGACAGCTGCGGTACTGGGCGCCCTGGTTCTATGGATTTAGCCTGCTGCTACTACTCAGCGTGCTCCTGTTCGGAACCGCCGGAGGCGGAGCCAAGCGCTGGCTGGATCTGGGAGTGGCGCGCTTTCAGCCCTCGGAAATGATGAAACTCGCCTTGCCCATGGTACTGAGCGCGGTTCTCGGCGCCAGGGCGTTACCCCCGCATTGGGGTCGTCTCGCTATTAGCCTGCTCCTCATCTTCGTACCGGCAGGAATCATCGCCATCGAACCCGATCTCGGCACCGCTTTGCTGGTATCCTTATCCGGCCTTTCCGTACTCTTCCTGGCCGGACTTGCCTGGTGGATGATTTTCACCATGATCATTACCGTAGCAGCGAGCGCCCCCTTGTTATGGTTTTGCTTCCTACACGATTATCAACGCGAGCGGGTCTTAACCTTCCTTGACCCGACACGCGATCCCCTCGGCACCGGCTACCACATCATCCAATCGAAAATCGCTATCGGCTCGGGCGGCCTGTACGGCAAAGGCTGGCTTAACGGAACCCAAGCGCATCTAAGCTTCTTACCGGAGCAACACACCGATTTCGTCTTTGCCGTGCTCGCCGAAGAGTTCGGGCTCATCGGTGTCATTCTATTACTGGCACTCTATTTCATGGTAATTGCCCGCGGCCTGCATATCGCCTCGCATGCCCAGAACAATTATGGCCGACTACTGGCCGGCAATATTGTCCTGACCTTCTTCATCTATTTCTTTGTGAACATTGGCATGGTATCGGGATTGCTGCCCGTGGTAGGACTGCCACTGCCAATGATCAGCTATGGCGGAACCTCCATGGTGACCCTACTCGCTGCCTTCGGTATGCTCATGTCCATACATACGCATCGGCGTCTGTGGGTGTCGTGAGCCGGCGCAGGGTATCGAGAGGGCAATCTGGAATTGCAGCGATATCAGTCAGAGCGACGGGCTCGATGCTACTGTACTCAGCGTAGCAAGCCGACACGGCGAGGGTTGCCCTTCGTTGCGCAACCCAGGGTGGTCATGCGGCAAGGAGAACAGATTTGCCGATAATAAAATACTATCCGCACACCCTGAACGGGTTTTTATCCCTGCTGATCTGGGCGATGCTGGTCAGCATCGCCCAGGCCGGCACAAACACCTCGGATAACAAAGCCTTCGAACGCTTCGCCGAGCAGATGGCTAGCCGACATGGCTTCGATGCTCGGAAAATCGAGCATCTGCTTGCACAAAGCGCGCGCCAGGATGACATCCTGGCTGCGATCGCCAAGCCGGCGGAAGCGCTGCCCTGGTACCGTTACCGCCCGATTTTTCTGCAGCAATCCAGAATTCGTCAGGGTGTGACCTTCTGGGAGCAAAACCGAGTTGTGCTCGAGCGGGCCGCGCAGCAGTACGGAGTCCCCCCCCAGATCATTGTCGCCATCCTCGGCGTTGAAACCCGTTATGGTCGCTACCGTGGCAAACACCGGGTTATCGACGCTCTGCGCACACTCTCCTTCGATTATCCACCGCGCAGCGAATTCTTCCGAAGCGAGTTGGAACAATATCTGTTGCTCTCCCGGGAAGAAGGCTTCGACCCGCTCCAGCCCGAAGGTTCCTATGCCGGAGCCATGGGCATACCGCAGTTCATCAGCAGCAGCTATCGTGTATATGCTGTTGATTTCAACCGCGACGGCCACCGCGACCTGTGGGATCAGCCCGAGGACGCCATCGGCAGCGTGGCCAACTACTTCAAGGCACATGGTTGGCGGCGCGACGAGAGCGTGGCCGTACCGGCGAGTGTGGCCGCTGAGTTCCAGGATCGCCAAGCCGCGTCGCAACTGAAGGCCGATAGCAGCGTGGCTGAGCTGCGCAAACGTGGGGTGGTTCCCAAGCACACACTTCCCGCCAAGCAGCCGGCAGGCCTGGTGATTCTTGAGGAGAAGGAGAGACCCCAATACTGGGTTGGACTACCCAATTTCTATGTCATCACGCGTTATAACCACAGTGCGCTCTATGCCATGGCCGTTTACCAATTGAGCCGGGCAATCAGCCAACGGTATGGGGCAGACCGATGACACCACTGCCGCGCTGGTTGACCGTTTTGTTCTTCGGTTTAGCAACCACCGGCTGCAGCGTCAACCCTGAAAACGGCTTGAGCCGTTCGAGCGCCAAAGCAAACAGCTACGTGGTGCACGGCCAACGCTACCATGTCCTGCGTAGCGCCGATGGCTTTGTCCAACACGGCATTGCTTCCTGGTATGGCCGCAAATTTCACGGCCGACGCACCTCCAGTGGCGAGCTTTATAACATGTATGCCATGACGGCCGCGCATAAGCGCTTACCCATCCCCAGCCGGATCGAAGTAACCAATTTGACAAACGGGCGGCACGCGATAGTGCGCATAAATGATCGAGGTCCATTCGTACGTAATCGCATCATCGATCTTTCCTATGCGGCGGCCAGGCAGCTCGGCATGCTCAATGAGGGCATCGCGATGGTGGAGGTCCGCGCCTTAAACGCCAAGCCAGCACAGACGAATAATCGGCGCCCAAACGTCACTGTTCCGACACCTGCGATCTCTTCCGCGAGTGTCATTGACGCCGACCGCAATGCGGTATTTTATGTCCAGGCGGGCGCATTTGCTGATCAAGCAAACGCCTATCGGCTGCAAGGGAAACTCGAGACCGGGCCACTCACAGCTCCGGTACGAGTGGAACCCATTCAGCGCGGACGGAACAAATACTACCGGGTAAGACTCGGTCCATTGCGCAGCCGAAAAGCGGCCAGCCGCCTTGCCCGCCAATTGGCAAACTACGGTGTCAACGATGCACACATGATCGATTCTCCCTAGCCTCGATTCGATCATCGGCGCCACGCTGCGACGACGGTTAAGTTGTATCCGCTAGCGCAGCCCGACAACTTATTGCTGAATACGGTCTTTGCTTAGGAATCCCAAAAACCGGGCTGAACCGGTGGATCTTCACTCAATACCAATCACTGCGGACCAAAGAGCCGGACTAAACAACAAACGAACCTTCGAGCAACCTCCACACAGCGAACCAAGTTATGCAGGCCATCAGGTTATTGATCATCCTAATCGCACTCAGCTCAACGCTGATCGTCGCTGCCGCCACGCCACCGCCACAAACCATCCCCGTTCCATCGCCACCCTCCCTAGGCGCCGACAGCTATATCCTAATGGACTACGACAGCAATCGAATACTGGTCGACGTCAACGTCGACAAACGTCACGATCCGGCAAGCCTGACCAAGATGATGACCGCTTATGTGGTCTTCAGTGAGCTAAAGTCTAAGCACATTGCCATAGACGATCACGTCACCGTGAGCGAAAAGGCGTGGCGCGAGCCCGGTTCGCGCATGTTCATCGAAGTCGGCGACAAAGTCCCAGTCAAAGCGTTGCTCCAGGGTATGATCGTGCAGTCTGGCAACGACGCCAGCGTGGCGCTAGCGGAGCACGTAGCCGGCGACGAATCGACCTTCGCACAGGTCATGAACCAATATGCCCGCACTTTGGGTATGAAACACACCCACTACATCAACGCCACCGGATTACCGAGCCCGAAACACTATACGACGGCGCATGACACCGCCCTTCTCGCGCAGGCACTCATGCGTGACTTCCCCCAATACCACGCCATGTTCGCCGAGAAAAAATACACCTACAACGGAATCGAACAATATAATCGAAACAAACTACTCTGGCGCGATCCCTCCGTGGATGGGCTCAAAACCGGCCACACCGAAGCAGCGGGTTATTGCCTTGCCTCCAGCGCGAAGCGCGATAACATGCGCTTGATCTCCGTGGTCATGGGCGCAGGCAGTGAGCAGGCGCGGCTCAGTAACACGCAGGCTCTGCTCAACTACGGCTTCCGCTTCTTTAAAACCCACCGCCTGTACCAGGCCGGCCAGAGCCTCACCAAAACCCGAGTATGGAAAGGCGCGGCCGAGATGCTGCCGCTTGGCTTGAGCCATGACCTTTTCGTGACCATCCCCGAGCAGCAGTATGACAACCTCAAGGCCTCCATGAGCGTGGACAAGCTACTCATGGCGCCAGTGACGCGTGGCGAGCAACACGGCAAAGTCAAGGTGCAGCTGAACGGTCAGACGATTTCCTCGGAACCACTCGTGGCACTCGAGGACGTCTCCGAAGGCAGCATCTGGCGGCGCATGACAGACGAAGTTTTGCTCATGCTCGAATAAGGCCAGGGCGTCTATACTCAAGAGCAGTATGATGATGGAGGTAAGCTGGTTGCCGGCGCTGCCAGATACGAGACTGCGCGTACGCGAACTCGGACGGGTAGAGTACGAACCAACCTGGCGCGCCATGCAGTCCTTCACGGCCAAACGCGGAGCAGACACTGAAGACGAATTGTGGCTCCTCGAGCATCCACCTGTCTTCACCCTCGGCGTCAACGGCAAGCATAGGCATGTACTCGCCCCAGGCGAGATTCCGATACTGGCAGTGGATCGGGGCGGCCAGGTAACCTACCATGGCCCGGGACAATTGGTGGCCTACGTCCTGATAGACCTGTCCCGCCGGGGCATCGGGGTGCGGAGCATGGTTTCGGTGCTAGAAAATACGGTAATTCGCATCCTGGCCAGCCAAGGCGTCGAGGCGCATGCCCGGCGTGAGGCGCCTGGCGTCTATGTCGGCGAGGCCAAGATTGCGGCCGTCGGCCTACGGGTGCGGCGGGGGTGTACCTATCATGGCCTCGCCTTTAATGTCGCGATGGAACTGGAGCCTTTCAGTCGAATCAATCCCTGCGGCTATTCAGGGCTGGCGGTGACGGATCTTTATGAGCAAGGTGTGACGCTATCGCCGGTGGCGATAGGGCGGATGATGGCACAGATTCTGCCGTGCGAGCTCGATGCGACACGCACCGCCCCGGTTAAAAGCCGACCAAGCGATAACTTTACATAGCGCACCACGAATGCTAGGTATTACTCCCCACGGCCAAGTCCAGCGATTGCCATTTACGAGCCGCAGCCGGCGGCTCCAAATAAATAAATTGGCATAAATCGGCGTATTACAGACGACAAGCCGGTGAGGGCAGAAAAACCACCTTGCTCACAACAGATTGGTTGATTCATCGTAATGGCAACACTTAATCGTCAACCTCCAGCCCACCGCGTCAGGATACTACCGACATTTTTCATCGTAGGCGCGCCCCGTTGCGGAACCACCGCAATGAGCCGTTATCTCAGCAAACACCCCCAAATATGCTTCGCGCGCCCCAAGGAGCCACATTTCTTCACCTCGCCCCTCGCCACTTCGGATACCTTAAATCTACAACGGGACTACATTGATCGCTTCTATAGCCACTGCAGCGAAAACAAGCGCATTCTCGGTGAGGGTTCCGTATCGTATCTTTACTCGAAAGACGCCATTGAGCATATCCTTCGGATCAACCCAAACGCGCGTTTCATTGTGATGCTGCGCTCACCGATGGCTATGCTCCAGTCATATCACGCCCGCCTGCTCTATATTTTGCAAGAGGACGTCGGCGATTTCCGTCAGGCCTGGCAGCTTCAGAGTCTACGCGCCCAAGGTCTGCAGATACCCTCCACTTGCAGCGATCCGCGGCATCTCCAGTATGCCGAGATCGGTCGACTGGGAAGCTACCTGGAGCAGCTCTTCGACCTCGCAGGCCAACAACGCTGTCATGTCATTGTATTCGATGATTTCATCAACGACCCCGCCGCCACCTACCAACGAGTGCTGAACTTCATCGGCGCCGAGGACGATGGCCGCAGCGTATTCCCCCCGGTAAGGAGCAACCGCAGATACCGGTCCCGGTGGTTGCAACGTCTAGTAAAACGGCCGCCTGCCCTGTTCGTTGGGGGGATACATCCGCACGCTCCCAAAAGCGAACGCAAGCGCTCGCCGCTCAAACGAGCGCAAAAGCGCTTACAGCATTGGAACACGATCAACGAACCACGGCCGAAGCTCGACTCACGGATGCACCAGGAGCTGGCACAGATTTTTCGCGGCGAGATCATGAAGCTATCGGAGTTGCTGAAAAGGGATCTTTCACATTGGGTCGACTGCTGAAATCGTTCCGATTCATATGCAGAGTGGAACACTCCTAGCTCGCCTTGCCTCGACCCTGCACGGAAGAGTGGGTGTGATCAAGCTCGGCGCGACCGGGTGCCCCGAAATCGAAGGGCACCCCGGTAGCTTCAGCTTGGCCCTGACTGAAATGTGCAAAGCTCGACGTCCAGACTCGCAAGCCGTTCCGGGCTACCGATATCCCGCCATCGACCTCGATAATGCATGGCGGTCACCTGCCCCTGCTCAGCAGCCTGGCGTAGCAACGGCGCCAAGCGAAAAGCCCTGGAGCAAGCCCGATCGAACAGCTCGCGCCGGTAACAGCCAATACCGGCAAAAGTCAAGCGTGGCCCGTGAGGCGGCTCGACCACGCGATCCCCGATCAGTGCGAAATCGCCGAATGGATGGTGGGGTGGATTATCCACTAAAATCAAATGCGCCAAACCAGGCGGCTCGGTTGGCAAATTCTGTAACGGGAAATCGCTCCAAATATCCCCGTTCACGACCCAAAAAGGATCGGGGCCGAGCAACGGCAGCGCACGCTGTATGCCGCCACCGGTTTCCAATGCGCTCGCGCCCTCATCCGAAATCCGGATCTCAACTCCCCAGCGCGCGCCATCGCCAAGATAGTGAACAAGCTTTGCGCCCAACCAAGCCACGTTAATCACCACCCGGTTCACACCAGCGCGCGCAAGCGCCGCCAGCTGGTAGTCGATCAAAGCCCGGCCACCGACCGTCAACATCGGTTTGGGAGTGTGGTCCGTCAGCGGGCGCATACGCACACCCCGGCCGGCGGCCAGAATCATCGCTCTCATGGCCGCGACTGTTTTGAGCAATGCCGCTGCTGCAGACCATCGAGCAGCTGTAACAACCCGTCAAGTTCCGAGTAACGCACCGCCACCGCACGCACGTAGCTAAAAAAGCGTGGTGTTTCCGCCAAGTAACGAGATTTGCCATCGCGATAGCACAGACGGGCGAAAATACCAATGACCTTAAGGTGACGCTGCACGCCCATCCAATCCAACTGGCGTGCGAACTCATCGGCATCGGCCGCTACCGTAATCCCCTCTTGGTGCGCTCGGCTACGATAGTAACGCAGCCAGCGTGCCTCCCGTTCAGGCTCCCAAGAAACGAAGGCATCCCGCAGCAGCGAGACGATATCGTAGGTCACCGGTCCATAGACGGCATCCTGAAAATCGAGGATCCCGGGGTTAGGCTCGCAGCACATCAGATTGCGCACCATGTAATCGCGATGCACATAAACCGCCGCCTGACCAAGTGCGCTGTCGATGAGCCGAGCGCAGACCTCCTGCCAACCATCCCGCTCCATGGCGGTAAGCTCTAACCCTAGATGCTGGGCCAGATACCAGTCTGGAAACAGGTCCAGTTCCCGTTGTAGTAAATCCTGACTGTAGGAAGGCAACCGCCCCGGTTCGCTCGCCAGCTGCCACTTGATCAGCGCATCGATTGCATCTGTGAACAGCGTATCGACATCGGTGTGGGCAATCGCGTCGAGATAGCTCCTCCGCCCCAGGTCAGCAAGCAACAACAACCCTTGCGCACGCTCCTGCTCCAAAACGGCCGGGGCATTGACACCAGCCTGACGAAGCAGCTTCGCCACCGTCACAAAGGCATAACAATCCTCATGCGCTGGCGGCGCATCCATGGCGATACAGGTCGTCTTTGCCAAGTGCACCCGAAAATAGCGCCGAAAGCTGGCATCGTTAGCGATTGGTTCAAGTGATCGCACCTGCAGCCCGAGATCGTCAACAAGCCAGTTTTTTAGCTGAATAAAGCGCTCATCTGTATGCGATCTCGATCCTGCCTTACCCATGCATATCACCGTGCAACCGGTAAAAAACGCGTGCCGTAAGCAATCAATGCAATCATTCAGTCATCCGGAAACCTCTTATCAGCCGGGTTTGATGCGGACTTGGCAGGGAACTGATATGAGCTGTGGCTGGCCGTCCAAGCGAGCGGCCGTCAGCTGCCCACCCCAAAGACAACCAGTATCGATTGCCAGTAACCCAGTTTCACACCGCAGCCCCAAGGTCGACCAGTGACCGCAGATCACGGTTACCCCTGGCTGTTGGAAACGGCGTCCCGGCATGGCGAACCATGGGTAATAGCCAGAGGGCGCGGTCTCGGGAGCGCCTTTGTAGTCGAATAGCAGCGCCCCGTCAGAAGCACAGTAGCGCATACGGGTAAGGGCATTAGCAATAAAACGCAATCGGTCCCAACCCGCCAAACCATTATGCCAACGAACCGGGCGATCACCATAGATGCACCGGAAGAAATCGCCGAGATCGGGCCCTCTCAACGCGGCCTCAAGCTCACGTGCACACGACCGAGCCTCAGTCAATGTCCAGGATGGGAGAATACCGGCATGCACCAGAACATAAGGAAAACCGGGCTCCTCATAGAGCAGCGGCTGATGCCGCAGCCAATGCATGAGCTCCTCACTATCGGGCGCATCGAGAACAGATCGAAGATTGTCACCTCGCTTGGTTTTTCCAGGACCGGCCCACACAGAAAGCAAATGCAGATCATGATTACCAAGCACCACTTGCGCCCGCTCTCCCAGGGAGTGGATATAGCGCAACACCTCTAGCGATTGGGGCCCCCTGTTTACCAGATCACCAGTGAACCAGAGCCGATCGCGCGCGCTTTGGAAGTCGATGCGCTCAAGCAATGCACGCAAGGATTCATAACATCCTTGAATATCTCCAATGGCGTAGACAGCCACTTGCAATCGCTCCCGGCACTCGTTAGTAAATCCGTGAACCGCTCAATGCACAGTACGAGGATCGGCCAGGCGGAACGCATCGATTGCGGCGTCGAACTCGATCCCATCCGAAGCCTGCATGCGATAGCTCCCGTGCATAGTACCCACTGGGGTTTCAATCACAGTGCCGCTGGTATATTGAAAGCTCTTCCCCGGAGCAATCAGGGGTTGCTGGCCCACCACACCCTCACCCCGTACCTCGCGCACTCCACCCTCAGCATCCGTGATAACCCAATGGCGGCTAAGCAGTTTCACATCCACAACACCCGTATTCCGGATAATCACTGTGTACGCAAAAGCATAACGTCGCTCCGTCGGATTGGACTGCGTCGGCAGATAGACGGCATCCACTTTAACGTCCACAGCATAGCGCCCCCGATCGGTCACAAAATCACCATTTTCATCAAAGTTTGCACTAATAGCCAATATTAGCGTTGCGCGCCGACAGCGAAAACCGTTCAGGTTTCGTATTATGTGATGTGCTTGGCAAGTTGAGTCGCCTCGCTGTGTTATCTAGGATCGTCTCGCCGGTGGTCTGCGTTTGATTACTCCGCAGCTGTTGGGTGGCATGCCATAATAATGAAATGAATAAAGCGGACACTGAAACGAGGAAAGGAAGCCATATGATCGGCACTCCGCGACGATTTCGTAAACCAGATCTGATGATGTCATTGACCGTAACAGTTATTATCGCTATGGCAATTACGCTTTTGCTGCCGTATTTCTGAATACGGTAGTCCAACCCGAATCAATTTAGCACGTCACAAAGCGTATGAACCAAATCTCCCGATTTTAGCACCCCAGCACCTCAGTAAACATTGAATACCTCACGCGAGCGCTCCCGATTGACGCCAAGCCTTGTATACATAGGAAGAGAAGCTGTTTTGGCGCAAACACTGAGTTGTTATGATTTTAGGGATGCATTTCCCTCGGCCTCACTTCGCCACCACCTCGGCCAACCGCAGGTAATGATCGAGGTCGATCGCTTCGGCGCGGGCCGAAGGCTCGATGCCGGCGGCTTCGATCTGCTGCTCCGAGAGCATTCCCCGCAGAGCATTGCGCAGAGTTTTGCGCCGCTGGCCAAATGCCCGTGCTACGACATCAGCCAGCCGGGATTCTTCATCCCCTATCGTGCGGGGAGGCCTGGCCAAAGGCGTTAGACGAACCCAACTGGAAGTCACCTTGGGAGCGGGGCGAAAGGCGCCGGGCAAGACATCAAACAGGGGTTCAACCCGACAACGGTATTGAATCATAACCGAGAGCCTGCCATAACTCGCCTGACCGGCAGCGGCTGCCATTCGCTCCGCCACCTCTTTTTGCAGCAGAAAGTGGGCATCCGCAAGGTGTTCCGCGAAGCCAGTGACATGAAACAGTAATGGTGTAGCGATATTGTAAGGGAGGTTACCGATTACGCGCAGCTTTTCAGAACCCCGACGAAAGCAAGCAAAGTCCAAACTGAGCGCGTCAGCTTGGACAACCTCGAGCTCTCCAGCACCATCACAATGGCGCCGCAGAGGCTCGATCAAATCGCGGTCGAGCTCGATGGCCACTAGCGCGCACGCGCGCTCCAGCAGCGGCCGAGTAAGCGCGCCCAAGCCCGGACCGATCTCGATGCAGCATTGTCCTGGGCATGGAGCTATGGAGTCGACCATCCGACGCAGGATAGTTGGATCATGCAGGAAATTCTGCCCAAAACGCCGACGCGCGCGGTGCTGGCTCATGGGCGCGAACGGCAAGGTTGGGTACTACGCTGAAGCCGCGCCAGCTCACTGGCGATGTGCACCGCCTCGCGCAGGCTACCCTCCTCCGCCTGGCCGGTACCCGCCAAATCGAGAGCGGTGCCATGATCCACCGAAGTACGCACAATCGGTAGCCCTAAGGTAACGTTCACAGCGCGCCCAAAGCCAGCATATTTGAGCACGGGCAAACCCTGATCGTGATACATCGCGAGCACGGCATCAGCCGCCTCGAGACGCCGCGGCGTAAATAGTGTATCCGCCGGCAATGGTCCCTCGAAATCCAAGCCCTCCGCGCGTAACCGCGCCAACACGGGCTGAATGACCTCGATCTCCTCGTGCCCCAGATAACCGTGCTCGCCTGCGTGCGGATTGAGCCCGGCCACCAGAATGTGCGGCCTCTTGATGCCGAAGCGAACACGCAACTCCCGCTGCAGAGTACGAGCGGTCCTCTCCAGGTGCGACTCGGTAATCGCATCACCCACGTCTCGCAGCGGCAAATGAGTGGTCACCAACGCCACACGCAGCCGCCCCACCATCAGCAACATTACCGGCTGGGTCGCCCCGGTCAACTCGGCAAAAAACTCCGTATGGCCACTGAATCGTACCCCGGCCCGGTTGATGATGCCTTTATGAACCGGTGCCGTAACCACTGCATCAAAAAGGCCCTCCAAGCAGCCACGGCCAGCGCGCTCGAGTGTCTCCAGCACGTAGTGGGCATTGGCTGGTGCGAGCTGCCCTTGGGTGACTGCAGAACGCAGCTTGACCGGCAACACACTGATCTGGCCTTGGCGATCCGTCATTACGCCATCGGGCCGAAAGACCCGTGTCTCCAGAGGCAGGCCAATCGCTTTCGCCCGCTGGCTGAGTAGGATCGGATCTCCTACCGCTACCACCTGGCAAGCCGGCAGCGGCTGCTGGACGAGCATCGCGGTGAGATCCGGCCCAATTCCCGCCGGCTCACCAGTAGTCAACGCAATACGAGGACAGCGGTCGCGTTGGTCCATCACTAGGGTTGCTCAGCTCTGCAGACGGATATCGACGTACGCCTCTTCACGGAGCTGTCGTAGCCACAACTGGGTCTCATCCTGCAGCTTGCGGTTTTGAATCTGTTGGGCTGCTTGCTCTCGGCGATAAGCTTCCGTGGTATCTTGCTTGCGTCGATCCAAAACTTGCACGATGTGCCATCCGAAACGCGTATGGAATGGCTGACTGATCTCATCCGGTTGTAGACTGTTCATCACCTGCTCGAAGGTGGCAACCATACGGCCTGGATCGACCCACCCGAGGTCGCCGCCTTGAAACGCCGAGGTCGAGTCGTCCGAGTTCGCCTTCGCTAAAGCCGCAAAAGAGTCTCCATTTTCGACTCGCTTACGCAGAGATTCAAGGCGGCTGCGCGCGTCCCGGTCGCTTACCACCGCATTCGTCTCGATCAAAATATGCCGAGCATGGGTTTGCGTAATGATATGGCGCTCGCCCTCGCGCTGAGCGAGCAGCTTGAAGATATGGAAACCACTTGGACTGCGCAATACCGGGGTAATCTTGCCCACGGACAATTCTCTGATCAGTTTGGCTATGAGTGTGGGTAGCTCGCCTTGCTTACGCCAACCGAGATCACCCCCTTGCAGTGCTGTTTGGCTATCGGAGTAAGAAGCCGCCAAAGTCTCGAAACTCGCCTCCTGCTCCAGTTGCCGGTGGATCCGCTCAGCCTTGTCGCGGGCTTCGGCGATGGTTTGTGGGGAGGCGGCATCCGGCAAGGCAACCAAGATATGGCCCAACCGATACTCAGCAGAATGTCCGCTGCCCTGCTGCGCTGCGAACTGGGCGATCTCCTGCGGGGTGACATTAATTCGGCTCTGCATCACCTGGTGCCGCAACCGAGAGATGATGATCTGATCGCGCAGCTTGTCACGAAAATCCTCCCAGCTGATTGCCTCGGCCGCTAGCGCATCCCTAAACTGTGAGAGCGTCATCTGATTGCGCTCTGCGACACGGCGCACGGCAGCATCCAAGGTACCATCGTCTACGGAAATTCCAGCGCGGGAAGCCGTGTCCAACTGCAGTTTTTCCAAAATGAGTTGCTCGAGTACTTGGTGCTGCAAGTTTCGGGGATCCGGCAGTTGCATGTCCTGGCGCTGAAGCTGTCGGCGCACGACGATAAGCTCTTCCTCGAGCTCGGACTGCAGCACCACACTGTCGTTGACAACTGCAACGATACGATCGAGAACCTGCGCCGCTTGGACGGGGTCTCTCGCCTCAGTGAACACAACCAGGACGAGGAACATAATAAGTACGCGAATCTTCATCGACATGATTTCTCCGGAGCCACACTTGATGAGGCACTGTGAGTAAGTGCCTCCACTGCCCCGCAGCGTTGGTTGGCAGTCAATAGACGAATTCAATCGAAAGCTTAAGCAGACAACGGCGGCACGCTATAAAATCCCACACATTTTCTTAACAACAACTGGATATTAAGATTATCCATTCAGGATGATGAGCGGAAGCCTGGGATGGTTTTGCGAAGGAACTTCGGAATCTCATCCCCAAGCGCCCCCAGCCCTTTGAGTTCGAACTGCAGTAAAAACCCGGTTTGCAACTCCGCGGAGCCGTTTTGCCGCTGCGCCGACCCACTCCGGCGGTTTGCCTGGAACTGCCGAAAAAGCCCACGAACGGCATAACAGCAACTGTTGAACGCCAAGCCGGCAAAACGTTCCTGAGTTCGGCCATCCAGGAACGAATAATTCCAACCGCCGACAGCCTGCCAGTGTGCCCCGATTGGAAAGACAAGGCTCCCTTCCGCCTCCGAAAGGACTTTCACGCCATTGTTTTTCTGACGCCGGTAGGCAAGATTGAGTACACTCCCCCCCCCCAAAAAAACTTGGAGCTGCGAGGTTAGCCTCTGGTTGCTGGTTCCGCCAGGATCCCAGCGGTAATCCATCCAGGCTTTCATCAATCCCGGCACTCCAGTACGCAGTTCCGTGATGTAATCCGAACGGTGGGCGAACTCTTCACTTCTTCCCGGCAGGGTGACCTGGCGGTCACTGAAATAAAAGATCTGTCCGATGGAAAGGCGCAGGTACTCGAAGCCGGAAGCATCCGAGAACACTCGGCTGGTCATGGCCGCAGTGAGCTGATTGGCGTCGCCCATCCGGTCGGGGCCCGTAAAACGGTTCGCCTCGAACAGCTGCGAGAAGGTAAAGGTGGCCTGAGTGGTTTCGAACACCGGCAAATCGTCCTGGTTACGCCTGGCCACATACAAGTAATACAGTCTTGGCTCCAGAGTCTGGGTAAGGGTTGTTCCGAACAGCTTGAGCCCACGCTCCAGAAACAGCCCACTATCTAGGCTGTAGACAGGCAAACTCCGTGACGGGCTCTGCGGCAATGTCGGATCCGGTCGATCGAGACGATAGGCCGTATAACGGTAGGCAATAGCAGGTTCGATGAAATAACCGAGGGTTCGAAACGGCATGCTGAGCTGAGGCATGACATCAAAGCGATAGCCCGTATCGAGCACGTCCGGCTTGGAGTGTTGGAAACGCACCGCCTCCGTTGCGAGCCGAAACCGCACTGGCAACTCTACTGAGCTGGGAGAATAATCAAAGCGAATGCTTGGTACGGTCGAAAACGGCTCATTGCGCGGCGCAAAATTCTGCGCGATCGTCTGCCAGCTTTGCGCTTGCACGTTCAGGCTCCAATCGCGGAAACTCAGCGTCGCATCGGCGCGACTTGGGAGTGCGATGTTAGAGCTCTGTTGCAGATTGGTGCTGAAGTCGTTGAGGTATTGCTTGTCGCTGACACGGTTCACATCGAGGCGAGCCTGAAAATGCCGACCAGCATGCAGAGCGTGGTCGAGATCAAGCAACCAGCGATTTTTACCGGCAGCCATATCGTTGGGTAGAAAATCGAATTGACTGCGCCCCTTCGCGCTCGGCAGCAGGTAGCGAAACTCGGTACCAAACCGTAGACCACGTTTGGCGAAAACCGTCGGAGTGAAGGTGGCATCGTAATTGGGCGCGATATTCCAATACCACGGCACTGCGAACTGTAACCCGCCCTGGCTGGAGCTGCCGATAGCAGGCATCAGAAAACCCGTTTTGCGCTTTTCTCCCACCGGAAAACTTAAGTACGGCGTATAAGCGAACGGTATACCATGGAAGCTGAGCCAAACATTGCGCGCAGTGCCCTGGTGCGCGGCCTTGTCAAGGGTAAGTGAACTACTATTCAGCCACCAATCCTCCTCACCGGGTCGGCAGGTGCTGAAGCGGGCATCTTGGTAGCTCGTGCGATCCGGATTCTCAATTTCTGCGAGAGTGGCATCGCCGTGCATATGCCCCTCCTCGACTCGGTAACGCAGTTGAGTGAATTCACCGGAATTGGTGTTGAGATTGAAGTGGCCACGCTCACCCGCAACGGTTGCACCGGATTGCTGATAATAGACATCGCCCTCGGCATCGACGCGTCCGGTCTGCGCATTGTAATGCATGCGATCGGCTTTGAGGCGCTGATCGGCCCGGGTGATCACCGGCCGGCCGAGCAATGTATACTCGCCGCTGCGCACGTCATGGTGGGCCGTATCGGCTTCGATGTGCAGCGGGGTATTCGGTGCGTTACGCCGACGTGGGTCACCAAGCGGCGGAGGCGTTAGTGGACCGCCACATAATCCCCAATGCCCGCCGGAGGGACGGGCCGGCGCAACTTCCCCGTATAGGAACAAACCGGACAAAGCCAGAGTTGTCAAATATCGCGATAGCTTGGCAGATGTCACGCTGTCCTCTCCGCGGGGACTCACCTTCGCATAGCTTGCATGGACCCGCAACGGCAGACGATTGCTACCCATGCAGCTTACGGCTTCCATTCGAACCGCCCGGCGACCGAGGCCGCGCGCTGTGCTTAACAAACGAGATCAAACGATACGTATAATCACGGCAGGTGGGTTCTACTGCATCCATTCCTCAGTTTATGAAAAACTTTCTTATAAAAATTAATGCATTGCATGACATTCCGGCAATACCGCCACGGAATCACAAATCATACGGCTTGCCCGAGTACAACCGGATAGCTACATTGGCTCGGTTTTTTTAAACTAGTGAGTACAAACGCGGATACAAAACATGAACGACGTAGCTGTACCCGTTGGAGGCGGCGTGTTTCAATGGCCAATTCGGGTCTACTACGAGGATACCGACAGTGGTGGTGTGGTATACCATACCAGCTACCTGAGGTTCATGGAGCGGGCTCGAACCGAGTGGCTACGGGCCCTTGGTTTTGAACAGGATTGGCTACGCCGTGAACTCGGCGTTTTGTTCACGGTCCGATCTGTGCGAATCGAGTTTCAAAAACCCGCCTTCTTCAATGATCTGCTGACTGTCGACACCTGTGCAGTCCATCATCGCCGCGTCGGTTTGCGTTTCGCGCAGCATATCCGGCAAGCGCACAACAGTAGCGAAGAGAAGGGAGTTCTATGCCGGGCAGATATCGAGATCGTCTGTGTCGACGGCCAGAATCTACGACCACAGCCCATACCAAGCGCCATAGTTGCGGAGCTAATCAATGTCGGTTGACCTTTCCATAGCCGGTTTGGTCCTGAATGCGAGTCTCATTGTGCAGCTTGTCTTGCTGATTCTGCTCGGCGCATCGATCAGTTCGTGGGCCTTGATCTTCCGAAAATGGCAGACAATCGGTCAGGCACAAAGTGGAGCGAATGCATTCGAGGATCGTTTCTGGTCAGGAGGTAACCTTGCAGAGATCTATGCCCAAGTGAGTCAACCCCATGAGCAGACAGGAGGATTGGAGCGTATATTTCGGGCTGGCTTTCGCGAGTTCACCCGCATGCGCAAGCAAGGCAGCAACCCCGAATCCGTCGTGGATGCTTCGCACCGGGCGATGCGCGTATCCTTACAACGCGAAATCGATGCCCTTGAGAACTATATCCCATTCCTCGCCACAGTCGGCTCGACCAGCCCCTATATCGGCCTATTCGGTACTGTATGGGGCATCATGAACGCCTTCCTTGCCCTGGGCAACATGCAACAGGCGACTCTCACCACTGTCGCACCCGGTATAGCCGAGGCTCTAGTAGCGACAGCGATGGGGCTTTTCGCCGCGATCCCGGCCGTAATCGCCTACAATCGCTATGCGAGCCAGATCGAGCGACTCACCAATCACTACGAGATTTTTATGGAGGAGTTCGCGAGCATTCTCCAACGCCATGTGCACAACCCGCCTCTGGCCACCAAAACTGCACCGACGGAGTAAACTTGAGGAGGTCGCCCGGTGCGAGGCTCGACTGCAGTGAACCCACGGCGTTATCGCCGCCGCGTACTGGCTGAGATTAACGTCGTACCCTATATCGACGTCTCTCTCGTATTACTGGTCATTTTTATGGTCACGGCCCCCTTGCTCTACCAAGGGGTAAATGTGAATCTGCCACAAGCCAACGCCGAGCCAATACCACCTCAACAAAATGAACCACTCATCGTGGAGCTGGACCGCAACGGCAATTACTACCTCAACATCGGTGAACATCCCAAGAACGCACTGACCGCCATAAACATGCTGACGAAGGTCGCCGCCGTTATGCGCCAACGACCTAAAACCCAGGTTCTGATCCGCGGCGATGAGCAAGTAGCATATGGCAAAATTGTTACAATGATGGCCCGATTGCAGCAAGCCGGAGTCGCTCGTGTTGGACTCATGACGCATCCCCCCACGGAGCACTAATGGGTATTCGTGCGCGCACCTGGCTCTATCTCGGCTGTTCCCTGGCACTGCATGCCATGGTTCTGTTGCTGATGATGCTAAGCTTCGCCTTTTCGCCCCCCCCCACACCAATACCCAATTCGCCAGCCATCCAGGCCGTTGCGATTGATGAGCGAAAAGTTCAGGCAGAAATCCAACGTATGCAGGCTCAGAACCAGGAACAACAAAGCAGCCAAATCGAGGAGATGGCGCAGTTGGAGAAGCAGACTCGCCAACTCGAACAACAGCGAGCGCAGCAGCAACATGCACTGGCTGAACTCGAGAAACAGCGCAAGCAACTCCAACAGCAACAGGAGTCGTTCGCGGCACAGCACAAGGCCGAACAACAACAGCTCGCCAAGCTCAAAGCGCAGCGGGCGAAAGCAGAACAGCAATTGGCTGAGCGGCACAAACAGCAGGCTAAAGCAGAAGCAAAAGCGCAACGCCGCCTGGAACAGAAAAATGCCCAAGAGGCCGAGGCCGAACGCAAAGCTAAGCAGGAACGTCTTGCCCGTTTGAAAAAACAAAAACAGCGGGAAGAGGAGCGCCGTGAAGCGGCCTTAGAGCGCAAGCTGGCCGAAGAGGCCGCTGCCCGCACACATGCCCGCACACATGCCCGCAAGGTGGCTGCGGCTAAGAACGATTATATCCCAGCGATACAGCGCAACGTAGCACAAAACTGGTTACGCCCAGTTGGCATCCCACATGGGCTATCATGTGTCATCCACGTGCGCATGGGCGCGGGCGGGATCGTGCTGGATGCACGGGTGGTGCAATCAAGTGGCAACACCGCATTCGACCATTCTGCTGAAACCGCCGTGCGCAAAGCCTCACCGCTGCCTGTGCCAAACGATCCCGACATCGCCACCGCATTTCGTGACCTGAGTTTCGAATTTCAACCAAACTCCTAGGTATCGCTTCATGAAGCTCACGTGGACACGTGCCCTCGGTTTATTGATGCTATTGATATCTAAGCAAATACCCGCACAGCTGACCATACAGATCACAGGAGGGGCCGAAGGCGCTTTACCTATCGCCCTTGTCCCCTTTCGGGTCGAAAATGGTGCGGCGACCCCGCCCGAAGAACTCACTGCCATCATCCAAGATGACCTCCACCGAACAGGACTGCTGCAACCGCTGCC
This sequence comes from Gammaproteobacteria bacterium, assembly GCA_030433275.1. Taxonomy (GTDB): domain Bacteria; phylum Pseudomonadota; class Gammaproteobacteria; order Nitrococcales; family Nitrococcaceae; genus Nitrococcus. Next base: position 4,331 of record JAUILK010000006.1, on the reverse strand, counting down.
TCACAAGGACCTCATCGCCCGCCCCTCCGCGCTGGAAGAAGTGCACTTCCAGAACTGGCGCGCACTCGGAGTCGATAATTTAGTGGTAGGCGCTCTGGCATCGGACCCGGATGGCGGCTATCACGGCTATCAGGTACGCTTCGAGCTATTGGATGTCTACACCGCGAACCGGCTGGTGGGCAAGCGTTACCGCGTGCAGCCCACTGCATTGCGTACGTTGGGACATACCATCAGCGACACCATTTTTCAAGCCCTGTTCGGCCGCCCCGGCGGCTTCAATACTCAGATTGCCTATGTGGAAATCGAGCGCAACACGGACCAAACGGTTCACAAGCTCGTCGTGGCCGATGCCGATGGCCATAATCCGCAGATTATTTTAACCTCCAATGCACCCATCATGTCGCCGGCCTGGTCACCCGATCGGCAACGGATTGGTTACGTATCTTTCGAAAATGGGCGTTCCGAAGTCTATGTACAGGAAGTGGCGAGCGGCAAACGTCGCACGGTGGCTTCGTTCAATGGCATCAACAGCGCTCCAGCCTGGTCTCCGCAGGGCAACCGGTTAGCACTGACACTCTCCAAAGACGGCAACCCGGAGATTTATGTTCTTGATCTCGCGACCGCAAACCTACAGCAGCTCACACACAATTCGAGCATAGACACCGAACCGGTCTGGACGCCGAATGGCCAACAAATCATCTTCACATCGGACCGGGGCGGCAGCCCACAAATCTACCGGCTTCCAAGCGCTGGCGGCGAAGCCGAGCGATTGACTTTCGAGGGAAATTATAATGCCCGCCCTGCGCTCTCACCCGATGGCCGCTTGTTGGGATTAGTACACCGCAAGGATGGCAAATTCAAGATCGCTGTCTTGGACCTACAGACTCGACTGACACGTGTGGTAACAGAAGGGCCACTCGATGAGTCGCCGAGCTTTGCACCAAACGGCGCTACACTGCTGTACAGCAGTGTGCTTGGCAGCAAATCCGAATTAGCGACAGTTTCTATTTACGGCCGGGCCCATGAGCGGCTAGGGGTATTCAGCAACACTGTACAGGAACCCGTGTGGTCACCTTTGTAAGCCGAATCGCACGCCTGGATCGCTCTGAAGCACAATCAAAGGAGAAGATAATGTGCCGGTTAAAATTTCAGATGGCTGCCCCATTCCTGGTTTTGTCTCTCGTACTGAGCGGCTGCGCGACCACAGATAACGAGCAGGCTATAGGGGGCCCCCCCATGAGCGAACGGGGTAGCGCATCGGCCACTGACGAGGCTGGTATCGCAACCAGAGGCGCGCAAGGCGCCCAGCCCTTTCAGGGCACAGAGTTGCAGAATCCAGCCAGCCCGCTTGCCAAACGGGTCGTCTACTTTGATTTCGATAGTAACGTCGTCAAAACGGAATATATGCCAATCCTCAAGGCTCACGGTGAATATCTCGCCACCCACCCCGAAAACCAAGTTATCATCGAAGGCCATACTGACGAACGTGGCTCGCGTGAATACAATCTAGCTTTGGGCGAGCACCGCGCCAAAGCGGTGCAGCGAATTCTCGAACTCAACGGAGCGGCCAAAGAGCAAATAAGCAGCGTTAGCTATGGAGAGGAAAAACCGTTGGATCCAGGGCACACCGAAGCCGCTTTGACCAAAAACCGCCGCGCCTTGATCGTGTATCACCAATAGTCATGAACAGTTCAATTAGATGCTCTTGGTATGCCAGCAGTACTCTTATGATATTGCTGGCGATGACTGGAACCGGCCTCGCGCAGAGTCGTGGGAGCCTTGATAAAAGGTTAACTCTTGTCGAGCACAAGCTCGACAGCACCGCGCTGGGTGAAATGGCCAATCAAATGGAAGGTCTGCGCCAGCAGATGCAAAACTTGCGTGGGGAAATTGAGCAGATGCAGCGCCAATTCCAAGAGATCAAAGTACGTCAGCACGACATTTACTCGGATGTGGATAGTCGTTTGCGCGAACTGGAACAGGGCGGCACCGATTCGCCCTCCGGAAGTAAACCGAATCCGCCCGCAGCAAAAGCACCTAAACAAGCGCGTGGAGATAAGCACCATTCAGCCGACGGAGCCGCCGATCACGGCATCCCCCCAAACGAAGACGCAAGACAAAAGAACCAGGTATCCGGCGGGGATCAAACGGCGAGACAAAATAGCAACCCAACTGGCTCTACTAAAGAACAAACAGCATACGATCAGGCCTTCAATACCCTAAGAGACGGCCGATATGCGCGATCACAGCAAGAATTCGTAGAATTCCTGCACCATTATCCCGACAGTCAATACGCCGATAATGCGCGTTACTGGTTAGCTGAATCCTACTACGTAGAACGGCACTTTGATCAAGCCATGAAGCAGTTCCAAAAGCTACTAGACGATTTTCCCCACAGTAGCAAGAGACCCGGTGCGCAGCTCAAGATCGGCTTCATTCAGCACGAACAAGGTAAGCTCGATCGAGCCCGCAAAACGCTCGGCGAAGTTATACAACGCTACCCGAACTCAACCGCAGCGAATCTCGCGCAGCAGCGCCTACGGCTTATTGGCAACGAGCGGCAATAGGCGCTCACTCTCCCAACTCACTAATAGGGAAGGTGTATAATAAGCGCTATGCTAAGCGTAGCCATGCAGTCGCGACCAGAAACGCTGCGCGTGACCGAGATCTTCTACTCCCTGCAGGGTGAGACAGGTACTGTAGGCGCACCCACGGTTTTTGTGCGGCTCACGGGCTGCCCCCTCCGCTGCCATTATTGTGACACGGCCTATGCCTTTCACGGCGGCGAGAAGATGAGCATCATTCAAATTCTCGACCGGGTTGAGGAACACACGCCAAAGTTCGTCACGGTCACCGGAGGTGAACCGCTGGCTCAGAAAGGCTGTCTGATTTTGCTGAGCTCGCTGTGTGATCAAGGCTACCGGGTTTCACTCGAGACCAGCGGCGCCCTCAATGTGCAAGCGGTCGACCCGAGAGTCGTCAAGGTAATGGACCTCAAAACCCCCGCTTCCGGAGAAACACGGCGAAACCGATGGGAAAACCTAAACTATCTGCGACCACACGATGAGTTGAAATTCATTATTTGCAACCGGCAGGATTATGAATGGGCGCGCACCAAGGTGAGTGAACTGAAACTCGGTGAGCGTTGGACAATTTTCTTCTCCGCGAGTTATGGTGAACTCTCCTCCCAGCAGTTGGCCGACTGGATACTCGCTGACCGCCTCAACGTGCGACTGCAAATCCAACTTCATAAATACCTCTGGGGCGATCAACCGGGGCACTGAAAATGAACGAGCGCCAACCTCGGGCTGTGGTGCTGCTCTCTGGCGGACTCGACTCCGCCACAACGCTTGCTGTTGCCCAAGCAGAAGGCTTTTGCTGCTTCGCTCTTTCCTTCGATTACGGCCAACGCCATACCGCCGAACTCTCAGCTGGTACAGCCCTTACCAAGGCCATGGGCGTCGCCGGGCACCAGGTTCTGCGAATTGGGCTCGATGATTTAGGCGGATCTGCTCTTACCAATGCCTCTTGCCCGCTACCGGAAGCCCCAACTAAAGGCATACCTGCGACCTATGTCCCAGCCCGCAACACCATCTTTCTGGCCTATGCCCTCGCTTATGCGGAAGTATTGCAAGCGCATGATATTTTTATCGGCGTCAACGCTATCGACTACTCCGGCTACCCAGACTGCCGCCCCGAGTTCATCGCGGCTTTCGAGCACATGGCAAATCTCGCCACCAAATCAGCGACAGACAGCGGAAGCCGCTACCGCATAAACACCCCCCTGATCCGACTCACCAAAGCCGAGATTATCCAGTGCGGTGCTCGACTCGGAGTGGACTACTCAGTCACCGTCTCCTGCTACGATGCCGATCACATCGGTCGTGCCTGCGGTCGCTGTGATGCCTGTTATTACCGGGCCAAAGGTTTTCAGAAAGCCGGAATAATTGACCCCACCCGCTATCAATCCGGCATTTCGATTTTTAACGCAGCACCTGGAGGGAAGACCTAATGATTGTTAACAGGCGGCTGGTTCGGTACTATTAGAGGTCATATTCGTTATGGGCCGTTAGCTCAGCTGGTAGAGCATCGGACTTTTAATCCGCTGGTCCTAGGTTCGAACCCTAGACGGCCCACCAAATAAAACAAGCAGTTAATTAACCAACCCAATAGCCACCTTTCTCTCATGTAGAGGCTATGTAGAGAGTTATTGTCAATTCTCGTGTATGGCCGTCAGGCGGCATTCCTGTCTGACTGCTCCGTGAGTTGCTCGCCGTTATGGAACTCGACGTTGTTGATGACGAGTTCGAGTTTGCGAAAGCCCTGTATTC
>JAUILK010000090.1 GCA_030433275.1 Gammaproteobacteria bacterium | reverse complement strand
AGCTCTGGGGAGCCAAATGGCTCCGGATAGCAGCGGTCGGTGTCGAAAAACCGAGCATTTTTGCCCTTCCTCTCGTCGAAGATGAACGCTCTTGGTTTCAGGGCCGAATTGATCAGATGTTCCTTAGCGGAGGGACTATGAAGAGTACCGGTGAGACCATGGAACATGGTGGTGCCGACGGTACCATGAATCAAGAAAAAGGCGGCCGCTGGTAATGTCCGCTGTGTTTGTGAAAGGGGCTCCTTGCCGGTCGCCCTCTTTCCTGGCGGATATCAATCATTCAAGTGTGCGTATCGGTCTGGCAGCCACTGAGCGCGAGCGTCGGGGGGCCACGGAGAATCGAAACGGTGCGGCCCGCCGCAGGACGCTGAGGCCAAGGATATTGAGGGTATTGCCTGGGAATACCGCAGCCTCGACGTTGTTGAGCAGGCAGTCCTAGCCGATCATTACTGATGATATGCGGTAGATCGGAGCGGTGATTCGTCCGCCATCGGCTAGGGTTCCGACCAGGTGTTTGAGGTATTCGGCCTGATCGTTGGTTTTGAGGGAGTTTAAGGCCGCCTGATTGATGGCCATGTGGCTTGCCCCCGTGTCTACAAGAAAGTCCCCTGTCCCTTAGTCCTCGATACTTACCGGGATATAATAGGTCGCGGCTCCCTTGTCATGCATGGGCACTGTTATCTGATCATTGGCCAGCACCGGTATCGGCAGTAGCATCACGCAGTAAAACCCAATTCTTCTAATGAGATACCATGTTGACCCCACGTCACATCCCCCTTAAGAGTCACGTTTCGCGCATGCAATATGTTCGATCGGGCACGGTTGAGTCATCGCAGCAGTAGCATAGCTCCTTGCCGATGATCGAGGATGGGGTTACGTCCGTTTCGATACCTACCGACTAGCGAATTTTGATGCAATGGGGGCTTTGTCGAGCCCTTGTCGGCGTCTATGAACCGGTGCTGTATTCTGCGTCTTGCCCCACGTGGTTTGTCGATCCGAGGTCGGCAGGGTGCAGTTGCGTGCGAAGGCAGATAAGACTAATAGCGCATTTTGCTTGTGGTGCGCATCCAAAGGCATATGCCGATTGGTTTCGTATTGATGCGCACCCACGTGGGGTATGCCAAGAGCGCTGCTTGGATTGTGGGCGGGCAACGGCTACAAAGATTAGCTAAGCTGAATTATCGAATCAATAAAATCGAATCCATATAGAGTACCATGCGGCCGTGCAAGAGAATTGGTAGTGGAGCGCAGTGCTGGTGACAGCGGTGCTGAGTAGATTCTGTAGGTGACTTCCGATTCAATACCAATTAAAGCGAAAAATATAGGGCTGTGCTTGAACGCCCCGGTCGCGACAGAGATAACACCGAGCGAAGCCGACCCATAGGCAAAGACGGCTAATTCGGCTTGCCCGTAGCGTTTAGATGCGGACAAGCCGGAGAGCCATGAATTGCTTGAGCAATGGATATTTTTAGCGATAAGACCTGAATAAAAGGGCAAGCGTCTACTTGCAACTTCAGAATTAAGGGGAGAAGAGGATCGATTATGAGCAGTGAAGAAACGTACGCTAATGACCTTATGGCCGCTCGCAAGGCAGTAGAGGAGGGGCGGCAGCAGATAAAAGAGCTTACCGAGAACATCGCGGAGGCTATGGCTGTCAATGATAACAAGCAAGCCGGTAAGATTCTTCGCGAGCGTCAAAAAGCGCAACGCGAACTCGATCGTCTGGAAGAGGCGCTGCGAGTGCTGGAGGAGGAATAGAGCCATTAAGCGTAGCCTGTGTTTCCAGTGTTTTGCCGCGGGCGCTGCTCAGTGAGCGGCGTGGACTGGAGAGCGCGCTCCTCAGCTTTGTGCTAAAGGATGGTGGCGGGGGTGACGAGCGCTGGGAGTGGGTCCGCGCCAGCCGATCGGTGCTGGCGCGGAATTCGGTTGGGTTGGCCATTCCAGTTTAGGGGTGGGCCGGCGTGGTGGTGGTTGTCGGTAAAGCCCAACCGTTTCTTGGTCGCTGTGGCTATTTACTAAGGAATAACTTGAAAAAGCCTCATTTTGGCTCAGCGGCATAACGGAAATCGGGCTGGCCGAAAATCGCCCTGACGGCTTGGGGCATGTGTGCCAGTCTCTGCAGTGCCGCCTGCGCCTTTTCAATGAGCGGCTGCTTGCTGAGCACAAGTTGCTTGCCAACCTCCTGCTTCACCCCCGCGCCCAGACCCCTTCATCGGGATTGAGCTGAGGCGAGTACGACGGCAGGAACACCAGCTCCAGGCGACCTTGGAGTGCCTCGAGCTTCGCCTGCACGACTTTGGCTCGGTGGATACTGTGGCCATCCACCACCAGGATCAGCTTGCGATCCATTCCCTCGACCAGGCGATCCAGAAATTCCGCGAATACGCCGGCATTGACGCGGCCTTCATGCACCATGAAGCGAAAATGCCCCGCCGCATTGACCGCCGAGAGCCTGTTCAGGCTATAGCGGGCACCGGTGCGCTTTACCACCGGGGTCACTCCTACCGGCGCCCAGGTGGTGCCGGTGTGGTAATCCGAGCGAATGCCTGCCTCGTCCGCAAAGAAAATCAACGCACCCTCGCGCTTGGCGCGAGCCCGTAAGGCGGGAAACTCCTGCTGTAGCCATTCGCTGACCCGCAGCGGATCCCGCTCGACGGCACGGCGCAGCGGCCGCTGCGCTGAAAGCCCTAAGGTGCGCAGAATCCGCCCGACTGAAACCTCCGAAAGCGCCACACCGAACTCCTTGCCGATGAGCTCACGCACCAGCGCCAGCGTCCACAGCGCAAATGGAAAGGCGTACTGACGTGGGTTCGACCAGGCCACCATGCGGTAGAGCTTCTGTAGCTGCTGCCCCGTGAGCTTCGGTTTCGCCCCGGGGCGAGCCTTGCGCTTGAGCGCCTGCCAGCCCCCGTAGTGGTACTTCTCAAGCCAGCTGTAGATCGTGCGCCGGTTGATATCCAAATCCTTCGCCACCTGCTCCGGCGAAAGGCCCTTGTTCACCATCCGCACCGCCCGCAGCCGGATTGCCTCCTTGCCGGCATCATCGAGGCGCCGGCCATCGGTTTCTCGCTTGCATCTCATACCGCTAGATTAATGTATGAGACTTTTTCAATAAAGGTATTAGTAGTCGACCCTGAAAAACGCCTAACGCGTTGATGAGCTGGTGCTATTGGGGTTTTCCCGTGTTCTGAAATTGCCGGATTTTGGTATTCTGGCGGCGTTTCCTTGCAAAATTGGACGGTGTAAATGGAC
>JAUILK010000051.1 GCA_030433275.1 Gammaproteobacteria bacterium | reverse complement strand
GGAGAAATTCGCAGCCATGCCTCAGGCCGTTATAGCCATTTTCGGCCAGCCCGATTTCCGCTACGCCGCCGAAACCGAATGAGGCTTTTTCAACGTATTCCTTAGTATAGGCAATTCAATGACTTATCGGGCGTGAAAAATCGCACAAAATGGTTCCATTTTGTGCGGACTAAATATCAACCTGCCGAAAAATAGCGCTGCGTTCGGTTGGCGAAGGCTACGAGCGAAAGCATGACCGGCACTTCCACCAGAACGCCGACCACGGTCGCCAGAGCCGCACCGCTGTTCAACCCGAACAGACTGATGGCGACGGCCACGGCCAGCTCGAAGAAATTGGACGTGCCGATCAGGGCGCAGGGGGCCGCGATGTTGAAGGGCACTCGCCATGCCCACGCCGCAGCATAGGCCAGTGCAAAAATCGCATAGGATTGAATCAGCAGCGGCGCGGCGATCAGGGCAATCAACACGGGCCGTTCAAGGATAACCTGCCCCTGAAAGCCGAACAGGAGAACCACGGTTGCCAGCAAGCCGAGGATGGAGAATGGCTTCACGACAGCCGTAAACCGCGCCACGGCGGCCTCGCCATCCTCGCTCCGGTCGGCGTGCTCAACCAGCCAACGGCGCGTAAGCGCGCCCCCAGCAAGCGGAATCAGAATATAAAGCCCAACCGAGAGCAACAGCGTTCCCCAAGGCACGGCGATATCGGTTACGCCGAGCAGCAGGGCAACAATCGGCGCGAAGGCGAAGATCATGATCACGTCGTTCAACGACACCTGCACAAGCGTGTAGATCGCATCGCCCCGCGTAAGCTGCGACCAGACGAAGACCATGGCCGTGCAGGGCGCCGCACCGAGCAGGATCAGCCCGGCGATATACTGCTGCGCGACGGCGGGAGCGATCAGATCAGCAAACACGAATTCGAAGAACAAGACGCCCAGGGCGGCCATTGTAAACGGCTTGATGAGCCAGTTAACCACGACCGTCAGCACCAACCCTTTCGGCCGGTCGCCGATATGACGCAGGCTGGCGAAATCGACCGCCACCATCATCGGGTAGACCATGGCCCAGATCAGCACGGCCACCACAAGATTAACCGAAGCGTATTCCCACGCGGCGAGAGCTTGAAACGCGTCCGGAAATAGATTGCCGAGCGCGAGCCCCCCGCCAATGCAGAGCGCGACCCAGACCGACAGCCATTTCTCGAAAAAGCCGATCCCGTCGGCCGGAGCCGCCAAGGATTCTGCGGACGGTGTACAGGTTTCCTGCATCATTGATCGGCATTCCTATCGTTGTTGTTCTCCGATCGCTGCCCGGATGCATTGATAGCCGACTCACCACCCTCCTTACGGAATTCCCCGCGCTGCGGGTTCGGCAAGATATCGAGAACCGTTTCCGAGGGACGGCAGAGCTTCACACCTCGGGGCGTAACGACGATCGGGCGATTGATCAGAATCGGGTGCGCCATCATGGCATCGAGCAGTTGCTTGTCCGTTAGATCGGGATTGTCGAGGCCTAGTTCGTCATAGGGCGTGCCCTTGCGGCGCAGCAGTTCGCGCAGCAAAATCCCCATGCAGCCGATCAGTTCGAGCAGCTTTTCCTGCGTCGGCGGCGTCTTCAGGTACTCGATGATTTCCGGCTCTTCGCCGGAATTCCGGATCATCGCCAACACATTGCGCGACGTACCGCACTGCGGATTGTGGTAGATGGTCACCGTCATGCCGCCGTTCCCTGCGTGGGCTCGCAGCAGGCGGCTTCGGCCAGGCGCCCTCGCTTCGGCGGACAACACACGCCTTGCGGTGTTTCCGAGCTGCAACAGGCCCCGGCCGAGAGCGACTCAAGTGCCGGGCTGTTGCCGTAGACCGTGCTTTCGCCGCTCGTCAGGAAGGTTTCCCACGACACGCCCTGCGGATCACTGATCCACGATTTCTCCGACTGGTGATAGCAACAGGTAGTGATTCCTTCTTCCAGCACCGGCCGGCCGGCCCGCTGCAACCGGCTATAAACCTCGTGCAACTCGCCCGGCGTTTCGACCTGAATACCGAGATGTTCGACGCCTGCGGCCGCGGCGCGCTGCGAGATGGCGAAATTCACGCGGGGGTCATCAAGCATCCACTTCGCATAGTCGGGCTTACGGACGGTCGGCTCAGCGGCGAAAAGAGCACTGTAGAACCGGACGGACCGGGTAAGGTCTTCAACGGCGAGGTGCACGTGCAGACGCTTCATGGGGGGGTCCCTTGGTTGATGGTTTCGAGGGCGGAGGGATCGCAGAAGCTAACGCCGCAAGCGTCAGGAGCGCCCCGGCAACAGTTCTCGGTGAGGTAGGAAAGCAGGTCGTTCATGGTGGCATATTCCGTCGCGTAGATCAGCGAGCGGCCTTCCCGGCGGAAGGTCACGAGGCCGGCCTGTTTGAGCTGGCTTAGATGGAACGACAGGGTAGCCGAAGGCAGGCCCAGCCGCCCCCCGATCTGACCCGCCGCCATACCTTCTCCCCCAACCTGCACCAGCAACCGAAAGATATCGAGGCGGGAGTCCTGAGCGAGCGCTGCTAAGGCGGCGATAGCGTTTGACTTCTCCATATTTCCAAAATAATAAAAATAATGGCTACGTCAATGCCCGTATGGAACGCATGCTGGCATTCCTTACCAGATTTCATCCCTGATTCCATACTGAGTCAGTCTCTCCGGAGTAAGATCTAAGATACTGATATATTAGTTTTTATGGAATTTTTCGGCATTTTTCGATTGCCAGATTTTGTTATCTGGATGCGGCTTCCTTGCAAGGGGGACGCTGAATCAATGGGGCCTCGTGACCGGCTGCGCACACCACAGGATGATCTTTTCCGCAGCGAGTTTTTGAACGTGTTCGATTAACGCCATCCGCTGGTGAAACCCGCCAGCCGGGTCGACTGGTCGGTGTTTGAACAAGAGGGGGCTGTTCATCTCGATGGTGGATCGGCCGACGGCACCGCCACGGCTGATCGCCAGGCTGCTGTATCTGCAGCACACCTAATAATCTCTCGGAAGAGACAGTGGCCGAGCGCTGGGTGGAAAATGCTTACTTCAGTATTTCTGCGGCGAGGAAGGGATGCAGCTTTTACTTGCCGAAACCATTGAGATAGCCGTCGGCGCATGGACCGATACCGACTCAAGGGCGGCTTTGCCGATGCGCTCAACACCGTGCTGATAGCCGTAAACATTGACAGACAGACCTGTCTGTATAACCATCCATGCCCCATGGCCAATAGCAATCCGGCAGAACGCCTACTCGAAGTTGCAGATCGCCTATTCTATGAGCAGGGATACGGCCGCACGGGCATCAACCAGATCATCGCCGAAGCAGAGGTGGCAAAGGCAAGCTTCTATCAGCACTTCCCTTCCAAGGAACAGCTCGCCGTCGCCTATCTGAAAAGACGTCACTGTTCCTGGTTCAAGCAGCTCCGTCAAATCGTACAAAACAAGCCAGAAGGAAAAATGCAGATTTTCGCATTGTTCGATTTTCTGGAAATCTGGCTGATAAGCGTGAATTTCCGCGGCTGCGCCTTTCTCAACATGTCATCCGAGCAGCCGGCCCTTGGCACTGACATTCGCAACCTGGTCGCTCAACATAAGGCGGAGCTTCGAATCTATATTCATCATTTAGCGGCAAATCTTGGGAAAAGCTCCAGCGGCAGGCTCGCCGATACAGTGCTTATTTTGTTTGAAGGGGCCATCGTCGAGGCACAAATAACCCACAAATCGTGGCCGGTTGCGGCCGCTCGCACGGCCATCACACACTTATTGGAGATGAAACCATGAGTAAACGCTTGGGCATTTATGTATTCGATGGAGCAGAGGTAATCGATTTCACTGCACCGCTCGGTGTCTTCGCTGTGGCCCAGCGGATGGACTCGGAACTTGACGCCTTTCTGGTCGGCGATACCGCAGCACCGGTAAAAACAACGGCTAACATGACGGTAACACCACGTTATGGACTCGATGACCAGCCGGCTATGGATGCTTTTTTGATCCCCGGAGGCATCGGCACGCGTCGAGAAATGCATAACGCCCGCCTGATCGAGTTTGTGCAGTCACTGCCCACTCACACCCTTCCTGTAAGCGTCTGCACCGGATCATGGATTTACGGCAAAGCGGGAATGCTCAATGGAATCAAAGCGACCAATCGCAAGCATGGTGATCCTTCGGAAAAGCTGCTTCCCATTGATCGGCTGGCCGAGATTGCGCCCAACTGCTCTATCGATCGACACCGTATCGTGGACACGGGGCGCATCATCACGGCTGGAGGCATTTCCTCTGGACTGGAAATGGGGCTCTACCTGCTCTTGCGATTTGGATATGATGATCAGTTCGTCGGTACTGTCGCCCATGTGATGGAATATGATCGACAATGGGAGTTAATGAAAAAAGATTGCTTTGTCGAACAATAAAACCTTTAAACGTATGACTTCGACTTAATTTTCCCACTTAGGAAATGCAGCATCTAAGATGCCGGTGATGCTGAGTGTCAGGGCTCAAGCTGGGCGTAGTGGCCACGAATGGCGAAGACATAAATATAGGTATCGTCGAACAAAGCAATCAGCAAGAACGCCAAACTCTCCGCTACGCTCGACCTCCGCGCTTCAACGTCCACCCTCGGCCTCGTCTCCCCGATTCGCGAGCGCCCGCCTGAGCCCGCCGAAGCGGCGACGATATTGCGCCGGGGTCAACCCCACCCGGCGCCGAAACAGCCGGCCGAAGAAACTCGCGTCTTCATAACCGATCTCCCAGGCGACCGTCTCCACCGATTGAGTAGAAACCTCCAGCAACTGTTTGGCCTCCTCCAGCCGCAGCGTGTGCACATACTCCATCGGCGACAGCCCGGTCGCGGCCCGGAATCGTCGAGTGAAGTTACGCTCGGATAGACCGGACAGCTCAAGCATGGTCGATACCGGGGAGTGTATGCGGTAATTCCCGGCAATCCACGTCTGACACCGACCAATAATCGCATCGTTCACCTGCCGACTCCGAGCCAAAACCGCGAACGGCTGCTGGCCCACGTCATGCCAGTCGATCAGATTCAGCTTGGCCAGATGCATCGCCTCGTCCACGCAACCGAAGCGGGCAACCAGATAAAGCGCAAGATCCTGCCAGGAAGTTCCGCCGCCAGCCATAACGATACGCCCGCCGTCGGTCTCCACGAGCACCCGCCGCGGGTGAACCCGGACCTCCGGGTACGCGGCCAGCGTCTCACAGAAAAGCCAGTGAGTAGTCGCCTCTTTGCCGCGAAGCAGGCCTGCCTCAGCCAGCAAGATCGCTCCGGAGCAGGCGGTCGCGAGAACCGTGTGCGCGCGCCGGCATCGTTGCAGCCAGGCGGTCTCGGCGTCGAAACGCCCGCGCACCGGCAAACCGGGCGCCAGCAATACCTCCGGAATACAAAGCAAATCGGGGATCCCTCCCAGCCCGTCATCCGGAACAACGGGAACGCCGTTGGCCATGCGCAACGGCTGCCCGCCGGCGACGACCACCCGCACGTCGAACAGCGGCTCCGGCTCGCCGCCCTCCATCAAAACCCGCCAGTCCCGGCCCGCCGAAACGAACAAATCGTATAGCCCGTACAACACCGAGGCGGTCGCCTCCGGCAGTGCAAGCAGATCGACTCGCAATCGGTTCCTAGACATGGCGGAAACGCACGGTTTTTGTCCGAAACGACTTTAGCGCGCATCGGCCGTCGAGGGTAGCTTCAGTGGGGTACGGCTCTGCGACAGTTACAATACGACTTACATGCGAGAGATAAGATCATGACAATATCCACGCAGGAAACACCCGAACGCGAATTCGACGCGGCACGCCTCGAGGCATTCGAAGAACGCATTGCTGGCGCACTGAACGAAACCGGCATGCTGCTTATGATGTCGTTGGGACACCGGCTGGGGATCTTCGATACCCTGGCTGACGGCGTGCCCGTAACCAGCGCGACCTTGGCGGCGAAAACCGGTTGCCAGGAGCGGTATATTCGCGAATGGCTCGGTGCGATGACCGTCTCCGGCGTAATTCAACTGAGCCCGGAGTCGAACACCTACCGGCTGCCTGCCGAGCACGCAGCCCTGATAACCCGGCACGGCACAGCCAATCTAGCCGTCTACGCACAGTTCATCAGTGTGCTGGGCTCGGTGGAAGACGATGTGCTGCATTGCTTCCAGGCTGGCGGCGGCGTTCCCTATGAGCGGTTCATCCGGTTCCACGAAGTCATGGCCGAAGACAGCGGTCAAACCGTTTTGCCGGCGCTGTTTGATGCCATCCTACCCCTAGCCCCGGAAGTGACGGAACGGCTGGAAACCGGAATCGACGTGCTGGATGCCGGCTGCGGCCGCGGCATGGCATTGATGGCCATGGCACAGCGCTTCCCCGCCAGCTCTTTCAGCGGATACGATCTTTCCACCGAAGCCATCGAGTGGGCCGAACGGACGGCACGCGAACAAGGCCTCGAGAATATTCGCTTCCAAGTACGCGATCTCAGCAACTTCGACCAAACTGCCGAAGTCGGGCGCTTTGATTTCGTCACCACGTTCGACGCCATCCACGACCAAGCCAACCCGCTCGCACTGCTGACAGGCATCCGCAAGAGTTTGCGCGCCGACGGCGTCTATCTGGCCCAGGATATCCACGCGAGCGGCCATCATCACGGCGACGTCGACCATCCCATGGGCACATTCCTGTATGCGATCTCGACCCTTCACTGCATGACCGTCTCGCTGGCGCAGAGCGGCGAAGGGCTCGGGACCATGTGGGGCCGTGAGGCAGCCCGGCAATATTTCAGCCGGGCGGGCTTCGGCAAAATCGAAGTACACCAACTGCCCCACGATATCCAAAACGACTATTGGATTCTTCGCCCCTGATTCACGGCCGGCCTCCCGCCGGAGGCCGGCCCACTTCCGGCAGGCAGGCACCCCTCTGCCCCCGCAGTTTATACTGCTTGCACCGTGAGGGCCGATCCGCTAGACCGCTTACGGCTTAGGCAGTACGTGGTGCCGTAGAGGCGGATCCACGCGACCGTCCTTGATCGCCTCCACCATGTGCCCGACAACAGGGCTCACCTTGCCGCCCGGACAATCGAGAAAATAGGAGTGCCCTTTGGGGCGGTCACAAGTGTTGTTGAAACTATCGCAATCAACCTCGTAGACGTTTCTGGGCACCGCATCCAAATCCTCCGGCCCGGTCATCCCGAGACGTCTGGAAACGGTCCTGTTCCGGAGATTGGCCACCTTGCTCGCCGGCATGGCCAGATCGTCGTTTGCGTAGTACACGATCAGATTGCGGCAGGAGGGCGGGATATACCGCCCCTCCTCACCCGCCTCGAGCGTGTGATTCACCACGTCGGCCGCCACCATAAATACGTTCCGGAATAGCTGCGGCATCGCGCCCGCACCCTCATTCTCTACCCAGGTTTTTAATGCGTTGCGTAACACTCTGTTGCCCATGGAATGAGCAAGCACGTTGATGCGCCGCATACAGGGATTCTCCAAGAGCGCTTCTTTGCGCCGCCACTCGTCGAACTTTCCGAGCATTCTGGCGAATGCAACCCCGCTCTGATCCGCCCCTCTTTGATCGTCCCAATAGTCGTCTGCAATGGCCGTAAAGCGATCGTCGTCGCAGGGCCAGATGAGCGGAACGACGTGGACCAAAGCCGCTCCACCCACCTGATCGAAGAGCGCCTGCAACCGCTGCGCACGTGGAAAGATAACCGCCTCGTCAGTGTTGTTGAATCCATGAATATAAAGCAATATCTGTGTCTTGCTGTCCGGCAATGCCTTGAGCCGATCGAAGAAGGCGACATTCCCAATCTCGGTGTAATCGCCTTGCCCCCGGCGCTCGCAAAAGTACATATGGTGGGAAGCCGCTGTGTTTTGCAGATCGAAGCCGATGGATCGATTCAATCGTGTACGGACCGATTGGTTTTTTTTGGGTGTGCGATTCGTTACAAACAGCATGGATCCTTCCTGACGGTTGATCACGGCCCGATTGCGCCGGCGATCGAGAGGCCACCACGGAACTCACGCCAGTATAGCGCCGCGTTGCCGGCTTACCATGCCAACTCAACTCGCCGCGCAAGACTAAAAGCATCGGCAACACGAATCTGCGCCAGTAGTGACACGCCAATTCGAGCGGAGGTTTTCCCCCCACCAACGGATAGTGAGCTATGGGCGTCTCCGACACCTGCATCGCACCTCGATAAAGGGGCTTTTGCTGTGACACCGCCCCACCGCAGCGCTTGCATCGCCCTAACCCGATCCTAGCCGGTCGTTGTCCAAAACAAGATTTTTCAGGATGATCTCTTGAGCCAAGGACTCCGCATTGGTGAGCTCATCGGCATAAATATCCGTCTCATATTCCTGCGTGGAAGCAGCGGCTAGCGAATCGTCCACGAGGCGCCCCGGCGCACTCACGCGGATATAGGTTTTAGTCGATAATCCCGGACGGATGGGGTGCTTAAGGATCTCTTTTTTCAACAAGGCAATGCGTACAGGCACCCGTTCGACAATATGAATAAAATTACCGGTCGCATTCTCTGGGGGCAGTAAGGCGAATACACTACCGGTCCCCGGCACCAACCCTTCGACTGTCCCATGATACGTATGACGCCTCCCGTACACATCGACATCAATCAGCGCAGGCTGCCCGGGCCGCACTCGACGCAACTCGGTTTCCCGCAAATTTGCTTCTACCCACAGATGATCCAAAGGCACGATCGTCATTAATGGAACACCTGGATGAACCTGGTCTCCAACCTGAGCTTTACGCTTGGCTACATAACCCGAGGCCGGCGCCCAAATGCGTTGCCGAATGTATTCGAGGTAGGCTTCGATGAACTTGTGCTTGGCTGCTTCGACAGCAGGATGGTGTCTGATATTGACACCCCCCACCTGCACTGTGACGGATCGAAGCTCCTCACGGACTTCTCTGAGCTCGGCATGAAGTGCGTGCACTCGGTCAAGTGCATTTTCGAGGGTTTGCTCAGATACCGCACCGCTCGGGAGCGCCTGCCGGAAACGGGCCACGTCGTGTCGCACCAAATCCAGCCGAGCCCTCTTGGAGGTGAGTTTTTGACGTATCTGCCGCTGCTTGACGAACAACGCCGCAATTCTGCGCACCTCCGCTCCCAGCGCGCCTCGTGTCCGGCCGAGGCGAGCCCGCGCCTGGTGCTCATCGAGCCGAATAAGCAGGTCCCCTTTCTTCACACGCTGGGTTTCCTCGACGAAAACCTGGGTGATGATACCCGTAGCCTGCGCCTCCACCGTGACAAGATTGCCGGCAATAAAAGCATTATCGGTCCATACCCAGAAACGGGCGTAATACCACCAGTAACCGGCATAGCCCGCTGCAGCCACAAACAGTATCAAAGCAACCAGCATAAGGCGGCGGTTACGGCGAGCACGGATCGCTTTGGGACGAATGTTAACTTTTGGACGTACTTTATCTGTGGGGGGATTCATATAATTTTGATTTTGGTTCTAATTTGTTGACCGAGGCACTTCCAGAAACAGGAACGCCGCCGCCCAAAGCTTCGATCAAACCCACCATTGCCACGAGTTGATCCGCTTCTAGGGCTTTCAATGCGAATTCCTGCTCCAGCACGGCGTGACGTTGCTTTAATACCTCGCGGCGATCGTCAAGACCGCTGCGAAAGCGCACCCGGGTGAGTCGCCAATCATCACTCACCGAAGTCAGCAGGCGACGGTGTGCCTCGAGCATGGCGCGCGTCTCATGCCAAACACTTAAGCTATCGGCAACCTCCCGCATGGCCTCCAGCAAGGTGTCGTTGTAGAGCTCCACTGCTGCGTCGTATTCCGCTCGTTGCGCCTGCAGCTCCCCACGCAACCGACCACCTTCGAACCAAGGCAGCCGCAAGCCTGGCCCGCCCCCATAAGCGAGACTGGACCCTGAAAACAAAAGATCAGGCAGAGAACCGTACCCGCTCGCCAGGGTTAGAGCCCTAAAACCCACAAAACCAGTCAGGTCGATGGTGGGGAGAAATCGAGTCTTAGCCACCTTGATCAGCTTGGCGGCCGCCTCGGCTCGATACTTGGCCGCGGCGAGATCCGGGCGATGCGCCAGCAGTCCGATCGATAATTCCGCAGGCAAGGGAATCCGCCGTGGAATAAGCGCCGTGTCGGCGAATAGATCATGCCCCCAATCAGGCCCGTGGCCACTCAATCTGACCAATAAATATTTTTGGAAGTCCAACTGCTCCCGAGTACCGGCTTCACGTTTGTATACCGCCTCCAGTTCCGCTGTGGCCCTCATGATCGAGCTAGCCTCACCCAGGCCCAACCGAAAACGAATCTTGGCCAGCTTCAGTAAATCGCGCCGGAGGTCCACCATGGTATCGACCACCTCGAGTTGCTGGCGCAACGACACCCCGCGGAAGTAGGACCGCGCTATCGCGGTTGTCAATAGCAGCTGCACCTCCGCCCGCTCCGCATGCTCGGC
Source organism: Gammaproteobacteria bacterium (assembly GCA_030433275.1). GTDB lineage: Bacteria > Pseudomonadota > Gammaproteobacteria > Nitrococcales > Nitrococcaceae > Nitrococcus. The sequence goes on along the minus strand of JAUILK010000051.1, from coordinate 7,770 downwards.
CATAGCCCTCCCAAGGGCGGATTCCATCATGGCGCGATTTTTCCCCCAGAAATCCAGCTCCCAACGAAAGCTCAATGGATTGACTAAACCCAGTGTGATATTGACCCCACCCACGTCAGGATTTAAGGCGGCAAACACACCGTGCTCCGAAATACGCTCTGCGGTCAGCTCGGCGTCTGCCTCCAGAAACGGCAGCAGACGCGCGCCTTCGACGCGGACCAGAGCATGCGCCTCGCGTAGCCGAGCGGACGCCACTTTGAGTCCAGGGTTATCCGCGAGCGCGGTATCCATCAGCCAGTCGAGCTCAGGGCTGCCGAATTTTCGCCACCACCGCTCATCCGGCCATTGCGGCACCGGACTTTCCGGCTCGTGCTGGGCCGCATGGGAGAGCGTGTGCTCCATGGAAGCAGGCTCTAGGTATTGGGCCCGCTCGCCGCCAGGCGGAATCCAGGCGCAACCGGCCCCAAGCAGCAGACACCCCACACCGAATCCGCACTGCTGCAGCCATCTCGAAACAGACGGCCCGCTCATGGCACTTCCTCCATGAATGCTTCCGCCCGCATCTCCAAAACTTCCTTTTTCTGGCTTGGATGCAAAGGCAGTTGAGTCGGGTCAGCCAACCAGATGAGCGCGGCCAACCCCAGGAACAGGTAGCTGGCAAGGAGAAAAGCGTCGCTCATGGCCAAAATACCCGCATGCTGCTTGATAAGCGCGAGGAGCTTACCCGGCACCCTACCGGCATCGAGGCCCGCGATCGCTAGCCTGGAAGAAAATTCTCCCAGCACGTCGAAAGACGCGAACTGCCTCCCCCCAAAATGGTTTGCCAGATGAAGTTGATGGAAGGGGACACGGCGAAAGAGCACCACTTCCTGGTAGGTAATGCCGAACGCGCCGGCGGCGATACGCAACATACTGGCCAATTCCGCCGCACGCATCACCTGAGTACCGGATAATCTGTGGAGGGTGAGCGCGGTCAGCGGAGTGAAAAACGAGCCCAGGAAAAGACCTTCGAGTAGCGTGGGCCAGAAAATTTGATCAAATGAACCAGGATCGTCGTACAACCCTATCCAGTACAGAGTCAAGGCGAATCCGAGAAAATTGAGGCAGGCGAGCAGGCGCACGTCGACCCGTTTGGAGAATTCATGCATCACGGCTATGACCGGAGCCCCCAAAAAAAGTATCGGCAGGAGCGCCATACCCGCAAGGAAAGACGAATAGCCCAGCAATAATTGAAGCTGAACGATGAGAAGGGTGAGGAGGCCCTGGATTGAAGCGAACCCAAGCACCAAACAGCTTACGCCGATCGTAAAATTTCGATCGGCGAACAATCGTAGATCTAGGATCGGATGACGCTCAGCCAGTTCCCAGATGACAAAGCAGGGCAATGCAACGACGACGACGATCAACATTCCGCGGAGAAAATGCGAATCAAGCCAATCAAAATCGTTGCCTAGGTTCAAAAGAGTTTGGGTACTGCCTAAAATCAGCGCCAACAGGAAAAATCCTACAAAATCAAATCGGGTACGCTGACGCTGAAACCCTCGGCCATACAACAATGACCCCATGAAACCCGCGACGATCAGGGAGAATACGACATCCAGATAAAAGAGATAGCGCCATCCGAGTTCATCCGCGATCCAACCACCCACAGGAAAGCCAATAGTAAACGGCGTAATGGTTAGCAGCCCCCATGCCGCCAACCCCAACGATTTTAGCCGATTGGGGTATTCGCTTAGCAGCATGTCTTGTCCAAGGAAAATCGTGAGGCCACCCGAAAATCCTTGGAGAATACGTGCACCCACAAACTCCAAATGAACCTGGCTGATAGCGGCAAGATATGAGGCCCCGGCATAAACAGAAAAAGCAACAATAAACACGCGATAGTTGCCGAATCGGCCAGCCAGGATACGGCCAATCGGAATACCCAGCGCCAAGGCAATCATAAAATACGTCTGGCCCCAGGTCAGGAAACTCGGCAATAGCCCTTCCAGGTCGCCGGCTACATGAGGCAACAGCACAACGTAGGATGCAGTATTGAACATCACCACTATATGGCCGAGAGCCAGCGTGATATTAAAAAGGACAAATTTCCAGCCACGCAAGGGCTTAGGAAATACCGCTTGTGTGGCCCCCTTCCACCTCACTGGCAGAGATCTCTACGTGGCTTAGGCGGATACGAGAGGAAATGCATCGTGTTACGCCTTGAACTGTTAAATTTCCACGACAACCGATCATGCGAACAACTTTAAAATCTAACGAACAGCCTCTCATTAACAAAACGGATTATAATAACTAGGATTTTATTAAAAAATAGGTTAATAAATAATTAATTAATTAATTCTTACCCTTGCTATTCAAGATTAAATTATCAAAAAGCAAAAATAAACACCAGTCTAGTTGCCGAATAATAAATTAATTCATTCTAAATTTTTGTCGATCAAGTTTTAATTATTTATTAGCGTACCGGATTACGCACAGCATGCTTGGCTATGCACCCTATCGAGCCAGCTCAAACTCTTCAAACCGCTCCTAACGATTTTGTCTGAACCAAACCCGAGCGATAAAACCCGAAACTTATTCGAGAGTCTCATCACTGACGCTTAAGAAGCGTAGTATGCGAATGTTTAGTTTGTCAAGTAAATTGTTTATAAAGTCCATTTTCTAAGATTTTCTTTGTATACTCTCGCTATGGATACACCAGTTATCGCAGCGCTTGGCCCCAGACAGCGCCACCTTCTCACCATCCTGCTGGAAGCGAAAACAGCTTTTACAGCCGAAAAGCTCGCCCAACAGCTTTCCATCACGCGCAGCGCCGTCCACCAACATTTGAGTGCCCTGGAGCAGGGCGGCTATGTGCAGAAGGAAGTGCAGTCGCCGAAAGGCGGCAGGCCCGGCTATGCCTGGCGGCTAACGGAGGTGGGTATCCACCTGTTTCCGAAGCAATACGCCTTGTTTTCCAACGCGCTGATTCGTGTCATGAAAGAGCAACTAGGGAGCGCCGGCCTCACCGACACATTGAGGTTACTCGGCGAATCGCTGGCCACGCAATTCGCTTACCGCCTCGCAAATAAAGAGCCAGATGAAAAAATCAAGGAAGTTGCCAAAATCATGCGCGAACTCGGATACCAATCACGAACCGATGATGACCCAAATCACAAATTACCGATAATCGATGCACGCAACTGTATCTATCACCTTCTGGCACGCGAACATGCTGAAGTGTGCCAACTTGATCTGGCATTGCTGGAAAAACTCCTCAACACAAAAGTTGATCAAGTTGAGTGCATGTTGCGAGGCGGCAATGCCTGTCGGTTTCGTGCTCGCATGAATCCGTAACTATCGCTTGCGCGGCCCTCAGCACTTCCTCGACTCGCGTAGATGAGCCGGGATCAGCGCCCGCTCGCCGAGCTCGAAGAGCAGCTCCGTGACGAGGGCGAGCAGCGCCGCTGGAATGGCGCCGTACAGCACGAGCTGATAGTCGTTCAGCGACAACCCCGTGACGATCGGCTCCCCTAACCCGCCGGCGCCGATGAACGCAGCCAGCGTCGCCGTGCCGATGTTGATGATGGCCGCGGTCCGAATTCCGGTGAGCAGGTTGGGCATAGCAAGCGGCAGGATGACATGGCGCAGCTGTTCGGTTTTGGTAAGGCCGATGCCACTTGCCACGTTGACAAGCAGCGGGTCCACCGTGAGCAGGGCGGTGATGGCGGCACGCACGATGGGCAGCAGCGAATAGAGGAACAGCGCGATCACCGCGGGCAACACGCCGATACCGAACAACGGGATCATCAGCGCCAGCAGAGCGATCGACGGGATGGTTTGCAGCAACCCGGCCACGTAGAGCACGGTTCGGGCGATCCGGGGCGAGCGGTACACGGCAAGCGAGAGCGGCAGACCGACCAGGCAGGCCAGCCCCAGGGCAATCCCCGTAAGCTGCAGGTGCTCGATGAGATTGGTGCCGAGCCGGTCCCAGCGGCGCGGCTGAGCCGCCGTCCCTTCGGAGACGATCCCCTGCTCGGCCAGGAACTCGGCGGCGACGGCAGCGAAGCTGCGGTGCGCGCCTGAAACCTCGGCGTTCAGTGCCCGCATGGCTGGTTCGTCGAGCGTACCGGCAAGACGGCGCAGCGCCGCGACGGCGGGCGGGGGCAAGTCGGCCGCAGTCAGCGGCACTGCCAGATAGCGCGGGAAATACTTCTTGTCATCGCGCAGCAGGACGAAATCGAAATGATCGATGTCACCGTCAGTGGAATAGGCATCGGTTATATCGATGCTGCCCTCGCGGATCGCACGGTAGGCGATGCCGTGCTCCAGCCCGACGGGCGAGTGCGGCAGAGCATAGCGGGCTCGCAGGCCGGGCCAGCCATCCTCGCGTTCGAGAAACTCATGCGACAGGCCGATCGCCAGCTCCGGATGCGCCGCCAGATCGCCGATCGAGCGGACATTCAGACGCTGCGCCTGCTCGCGCCGCATGGCCAGGGCGTAGGTGTTGTTGAAGCCCAACGCGGGCAGCACGCGCAGACCCCGGTCTCGGGCGAGGTGGTCCAGGCGGTCGATGCCGACGCGTTCGACGCCGAAGATGGCGTGGGCCAGCGTGCCCGTGTATTCGGGATAGAGGTCGATCTCGCCGGCGGCCAACGCTTGATAGGTGACGATGGTCTGCCCGAGCCCGAGCCGGCGCTCGACCCGAAAGCCCGCGGCCTCCAGAGTTTGGGCAAAAATCTCACCGAGCAGATGACCTTCGCGATCCGCCTTGGAGCCGACCGTAATCGTGCTCGCTTCACCGTGCGCAGGGGGCGCCACTATCAAGGAGCCGGAGAACAACAAGAGACCGGTAAGCGTGAGCACCGCCAGCCACCCTACCCGCTCACCGGACAGTCTTCGATTCATGCACCTGTCTCGAGCAGTCGGGCCACCCGCTCGTCGGCGGGATGCGCACGGATGCTCTGCGGGGCGCCGGTTTGCAGGATCTGGCCGGGAGCCATCACCACCAGATGATCTGCCAAGCGCATGGCCTCACCCACATCGTGGGTGACCAGCACCACCGTACGCGGCTCGGCATACTGCAATGCTTGGAAGCGCGCATGCACCTCGGCGCGGGTGATCGGGTCGACCGCCGAGAACGCCTCGTCGAGCAGCAAAAGCGGTGGTTCGAGCATCATCGCTCGGCACAGCCCCACGCGCTGTGCCTGCCCGCCGGAGATTTCATGCGGATAACGCCCGAGCAACGTCGGCGCCAGATCCATCATTCGCAACAACTGCTCAATGCGCCCGCGCAGCCGTGGGCAAGGCCACCCTTCCCGTTCGGCGAGAATGGCAATGTTGTCACGCACGGTAAGGTGCGGAAACAGACCGATTTGCTGTACCGCATAGCCGATGCGGCGCCGCAAGCGGGGCAAATTGCAATAATCCAGCGGTTGGCCGAACACCCGCACTTCACCGGCGTCCGGCCTGAGCAGCCCGTTGATCAGCTGCAGGAGCGTGGATTTGCCGCAGCCGCTGGCCCCGACCACGGCGGTGATGCGCTGCGGCGGCAGCGCCAAGTCCAGCCCCTGAAACAGAGGCTGTTCGGCAAAACGCTTGTGCAATTGGTGGAATTGGACCGCGCTGGGTACCGGCGTTGCATTCATGTATTAGGGCTTATAGGGCGCTCCACATACCGTAGGATAGCGCACGGCAACCGGGCTGCGGGACACTCTGCCAGTGTCGAGACGGCCTGTCAGATCCCACGCGGGCTTTGCGCGTTACAGCCTTGCGGATGCGCCAGTACGGACCGACCTTCCTCTCACGTGCACGGCGAGCCGACGTTGCGGATGCTCCGCTCGCTTCACCCCGTCGAGCCAAGGCGGCTAAACTTCCGGGGCACCGACATCGCGCGGATGACGTTTTTATGAAAGACGATGAAACGACGAGTCCATCCCAGGTAAGCTTGCCCGATGCGGATACTGCAGTGGCGGAAGCGGACGCGATCGCGCACCTGATCGAGCAGGCGAAGCGCCTGCGCCATGACGTTTCTCCCGTCCTTGGGTTCGACGTGTAACACTCCGTGTTGCACGCAAGTGCATGTATCATCGCCTATAGAGCAGGACTATATTTCAAATTCGACGCCTTACAAAACATATGAACCCTTGTGATCACAAGGTATTTGACGAAGCATACATTTGTCTATACGTTTAGTGGGTGCGCTACGAATGGGGCACAGCCAAAGCTCAAGCTAATCTCCACACTCACGGCGTCAGTTTTGCTGAAGCCGTAACGGTGCTGGAGGACGAATTCGCGCTGACGCGTGAAGATCCTTGACAGTGCAGGTGAACAGCGCTTTGTGACGCTGGGTATGAGTAGCACCGGCAGCCTTTTGGTAGTGGTCTATACCTACCGTGAGCCAGATATTATCCGCATCATCTCCGCTTGGAAAGCCAACCGACCTCAAAGGTTACGCTATGAAAAAGACCGCCGCTGAATCCTATCGCGACATTGATTTTACCAATGCGAAGCGTGGCCCTGTCGTGCCACCGGAACCAGGTAAAACGAAAATTTCTATCCGGCTAGATAATCGCGTGCTGGATTATTTCCGTAACATGGTTGAGAAAGCTGGGGGCGGCAACTACCAAACACTGATTAATGATGCATTAATGGAACATATTCAGCAGCAGTCTATGCTGGAGGCTGTGCGTCAAGCAGTGCGAGAGGAATTGCAACCAGTAGTTGAGCAAGTGGGGCTAACGAATAAGCGTTCAACTCGGACGCGCGGTAAATCGCGCGCTGGTTAACGCTGCCGTTAGGTTCCGATAATTTCATTTAATCCTTCAACAAGCTGAGCTAACTCTTCGAGTGATGCTTTCCCGAGCTTCTTGCCAATCCGCTCAACAGACAAAGTGCGAATCTGGCTGATCTTAGCCCACGAACGCTTAGGCAGACCTTCTGAATGTAACTCTAGAGTTAGCGGAAAACCGGCTCGCTGAGGCTGGCTGGTAATAGCCATAGCGATGACCGTGCTGGAGCGTTCGTTAAAGATATCGTGGCTGAGGATAACCACCGGTCGAAGACCGGCCTGCTCATGACCCCGAGTGGGATTGAGATCAGCCCAGCGGATTTCGCCTCTCAATATTTGGGCCACTCATCCAACTCCTGGGAGAGCCCTTCTTCAGCTAAGGCCTTTTCAAAGGCAGGATCGAGCTTGGCGCACTCCCGTGCAAGCCGCCCGTGTTCTAGACGCTCAATCTTCTCCTCTACTGCTGCTTCAATGGCTTGGCTGCGGCTGGAGAAGACTCTCTCGGTCACCAGTCTATCAATGCGCGCCAGAATGGGTTCATCAATCGTGATCGCAATTTTCGCCTTGCTCATGTAGCACCTCTGAGTATGACTTATTATCATACTATTGCCAATGCAAAAGGCAAGGCGCAGAAAAGCCTAGAACGTGTTATGGACTTGCCGCCACGGCTGATATTCAAGCCGTTGGCAGCAGGAGCACGGCGAAGACCAGGAGATGCAAACCACTCAAGCCCGTGGCCGAGCGCGCGCAGTCTAGGGCGAGCCGGCACAGGAAGGCTTGGCTCAGCGGGCCGACTGAATTTAGGAAAATAGCCGTAACTATCGCAAAGAGGTTGAGACGTTCTGCGCGCCGAGCGCACGCAAGCGATTCAAGGCGGACCGTCTTCGTCGCTACGCCCCTCAGCCAGCCCTTAGCCAAAAGGTTACTAACCTTTCATTAAGTATCGCCAGGTAATGCGTACTGGCACTCCGGCTGATGGAAGAAGGATTTCACCAACCGAG
>JAUILK010000089.1 GCA_030433275.1 Gammaproteobacteria bacterium | reverse complement strand
CGGCACCGTCAACGACGGCCACGAGATAGCCATGGCCCTACGTGATGCCCGTCGTTTGGGCAATGCCGATGAACAGATGGCTGAATGGCAGATCCGACGCCAGCGGCTGTTCCGGGAACTGAAGGAAGGCCTTTCCGAACTGCAAGGCTGGCACGGATCGGTTGACGATCTCGCGCGCATGCCCGCGCCGTCGCGCGCCGAGATCGAAGTGCATCGCGACGCCCTCGGTGCCATAGATGACCGGCTCGACAAGATTACTCGCCAGCAGGAAGCGGACGAGGACCGGCTGAGATCCCTGCAGCTAGATCACGAGCAGGCCGTTCACAATGGCCAAGCCATTGCGCGCGAGGCACTGATGGCCGTCCGCAAGAAACGCGATGGCTATTGGGAAAGTATTCGCGCTCGCTGGCTCGACCATGCCTCTTCGCAGACTACGTTGCCCGACAACACGGTCCTTGCCGAATGCTTCGGTGTGGCCCTCGACGAGGCGGACGAACTGGCGGACCGCCGTTTCGACAATGCCGAGGCCGCTGCCGCACTGATCAGAATTGAATGGGACATCGAGCGCGTGCAAAGGACGATCGCTCAAAACGATCGGCGTCGACAAGAGCTGACCACCGAGCAAAAGCACCTAAAAGCCGTGTGGCTCGCCTGCTGGCAAGCTACCGGCATCACGCCGATGTTACCGGTTGTGATGCTGGAATGGTTGGAGCGGCGCGCGCGGCTGTTGGAGCTCCGTGGCAAGTTGGACGAACTGGATCGCCAAACCGAATCGCTGCGTGCCCAAATGTGTGCATGTCAGACAGGGCTTGCGGCGAAGCTCAAGTTACTCAACGCTTCGGATACGCCGGAATCCACCTCATTTGCGGCGCTGTTGGAACACGCCGACGAGGTGCTTCAACGGGTTAGGGAGACGCGTGTGCAGCGGTACCAGCTGAGCGTCCAACGACACAATACCAGCAAGCATCTGGAGGCTGTTGCGGGGCAGGCAAAGCGTGCCGAGCAAACTTATGAGCGCTGGCATGAGCAATTCTCCGCCGCACTTGCGGCGTGCGGTCTTGACCGCGGCCTCGGATTAGGGGCCGCCAAGAGTGCGCTGCAGACGCTTCGGGGATTGGCTGACGAGGCAAACGCGGTGGAGCGGTTGGCTGCAGAGGTTGCTCGGGCCTCCGAACAGGTCGTGGCATTCGGCGAACGTGTCGAGCGCCTATTACGTGAACTGGGTGACGGCCCAAGAGACAAAAACCCGCTGAGCGCCGTTCAAAGCTTATCCAAACGGCTGACTCAGGAGCGAGAGGTACGGCTCAGGCGTCACAGCGAGATGCAGCGTATCGAGCGAATGGAGGAGGATCTGCAGAAGGCCCAAGAAGCGCTGCAACAATCCGAGGCGCGGATCACGCAGCTATGCGAAACGGCTGGAGCCCAAAATGTCGCTGCTTTGAACGAGGCGATCCGACGGGATGCCCGTGCTCGCGAGCTGCGGCAGTCGATCCAAGGGGCTAAAAAAGCGGCGCTTGAAACTGGCGATGGCAAGTCTCTAGCGGATTTGCAGGTGGAATCGGCCAATACCGAAGCCGACCGGCTTGCCGCCGAAGTAAGAAAGCTCGACCAGAGTATTGCCGAGCGCACCCAAGAACTCACCGAGCTAAGCGCGGAGCTACGCAGCGCCGAGTCCGAATTGAAGCAAATCGGCGGCGGTGAGGATGCGGCGATAGCGGAGAATCAGCGCCAACAGGCGCTTGCAGAGATGGGCGAGGCCATATCCGGTTATGCTTGGAAGCGCGGCGCAGCGATCCTGCTTCGCTGGTCGCTCGATCGCTACCGTCGGGAGAAACAAGGGCCGCTGCTCAGCCGTGCCGGCAAGTTATTTAGAACACTTACGCTCGGGGGCTTTAGCCATCTGGAGGTGGACTTCGACGAGCGAGACCGGTTGGAGCTGACCGGCCTGCGCGGCAACGGTGAACGGGTGCGCGCCAGCGGCATGAGCGCCGGTACTGCGGATCAGCTCTACTTCGCTCTGCGGGTGGCCGCAATCGAGGAATACCTAGCCAAGGCACCCGGGCTGCCGTTCATAGCCGATGATCTTTTCATCAATTTCGATGACGCGCGCGCGGTGGCCGGGCTGGAAGTCCTGGCGCTGCTGGCACACCGAACGCAGGTGCTGTTCTTTACTCATCACAGGCACCTGATAGCATTGGCTGAGCGCGCTTTCCACGGACGACTGCAGCTAGTAGAGCTGTGAGCAGTTTCGTTCCGCGAAACCTTGAGCACCAATATTAGTGATTTTTTATAAAACATTTTTATTTAAATGTTCTTTTAAAGAGAACTAAATGCGTAATTCGCACTATCCAGACGGATGAAGCTCTCCGAAAATTAAAAAATAAATTTAATAAAAATAAATACATAATGAACTATTTTGGTTTTTTCAGATTTTGGCACGATATCTGCTTATATTTAGGCAACGAGAGTGACATGACTCTCGGAGCTAAAGAGCAGACGAACTTTTGGTCGACAATCGAAACCAATCTATAGGAGAGCAAAACCATGGCGAACATCACGATCCACGATTTGCATGCGACCGAGACTCTGGACCGTCAGGCGAGCCTGCGCGTAAAGGGCGGCTGGTATGGCGGACACCTCATGCCCCGCATGCACCATCCACTGAACTTGGATAAAAAATTCACCAGCCAATTCCAGGCCGCCCAGGTCAACAACACGGCAGTCGGCATTAAAGGTCCAGGCGTGTTCAACTTGAACGGCACCATCGTCCAGAGCCAAAGCGCCTAAGTCTAGCGGCTCTACACCTCACGCGGCAGGGATCGAACGGATCCTTGCCGCCTCGTTTATTTTATTTGAGCATACCCCATTTTTTTGCTGCTTGACTCAGATTCCAAGCCACCGTTACCGGCGCTGACTCTCCTGCCCACCCAATCGATCTGTTTGGGGTGAAATGTTGCACGCAACCTGTAGAATGAATGGTATTGGAACAGCGGATCCAGCGCTTTGTCATCCCGGCGCAGACAAAATAAATATAATCAAATAATTGCAAGACAACCCCCAGCTTGACCCATGGGGAAAACCGCGCCATTAGCACAACAGGTAAGCATGACATAAGGGGTCGTGATCGGTAAAAAATTTTTGGACGGGAAAACCGCTCCAGTATTCAAAAACAGCAGATCTATTAAGGAACATCTGATCAATTCGGCCCTGAAACCAAGAGCGTTCATCTTCGACGAGAGGAAGGGCAAAAATGCTCGGTTTTTCGACACCGACCGCTGCTATCCGGAGCCATTTGGCTCCCCAGAGCTC
>JAUILK010000005.1 GCA_030433275.1 Gammaproteobacteria bacterium | reverse complement strand
AACAGCCTTGATCGCTTGCAGCCGCAGACTTTGGTGCGCTTCACGACTCATGCTCCGGGCCCCTTGGAACGTTTGGGTGCAGTACTCCAAATACTATCAGACCATGGCAGAATTTACTAAAAGGTTATTAACTGTTGCCCGGTCAGGCAAACCCGCGTGCTTGCCTACGGATTGAGCTACAATTAAATTTATGATGCACTGCAGCGGTGTGCGCGCCTTTCATTGACTCGCCACGGAGCGATCGAGGTAACGCAATTGCCACCCAGCAAACGGCGACAGGGCATCGCTCCGCAGCCAGCACACCCGGAATCGAACCAAGGCAATCTTATGGCATAGCAGGAGGCGGCCATGTACAACCCTTTATGTATCGACGCATTGCATTTGTCGAGCGGTGGGCGCATCGGCATGATCGCCTGCCCCGGACGCGGCCGGCTATTCAAGGCCGCCGATGTCGCGTATAACAAGCTGGAGCGGGATTTGGCGGCCATCCGCGCCTGGGGCGCTACGGCCTTGCTCAGCCTAATGGAGCAAGAGGAGTTCGATTTTTTGGGAATCGAGACAATCGGCACCCAGACGCAGCACTTTGGCATGGCCTGGTACCATCTGCCCATTGCCGATTTTCAGGCACCCGGTCCCACTTTCGAGCAACGCTGGGAGACCAGTGGGCCGACCGTCCGGGCACGCTTGCGCAAGGGCGAGCGGATCGTGATCCACTGCCTGGCAGGTCTGGGACGCACGGGCACAATTGCGGCACGCATTCTCATAGAGTTTGGGGCAACACCGCGTGACGCCATCGCCCATGTCCGCGAAGCGCGCCTCGGTACCATCCAAAGCCTGGAGCAGGAATTCTATCTTTTGGAGCAGCATTGGCTCGGTATCGCTTCACCCCGACTCCGCGTCCCCGCCGGTTGAAAACCGGCTTGACACAAAAGCGCGATCCCGCAAGGCATGACAATGACCACATTAAGCCCGCGCGAAACGACGCAGCATATTACGGAGATCTGGCAACAGCACATCGTCCCCCGGTTGATCGATTACATCCGCATCCCCGCAAAATCGCCGCAATTCGATCCCGATTGGGCCGCCCGCGGCCATATCGACGAAGCTATAACACTGGCTGAGGATTGGTGCCGAGAACAGACCCTAGCGCAAATTACGGTAGAGGTCATTCGCCTGGAAGGTCGCACGCCGATATTGTTGGTTGAGATCCCTGGCAGCGGCAAGAGCCGCGTGCTGCTCTATGGGCACCTGGATAAACAGCCGGAGATGACCGGATGGGATTCGGACAAGGGACCCTGGCAACCGTTGCTGTCGGGCGATCGCCTCTACGGGCGCGGCGGTGCGGACGACGGTTATGCGCTTTTCGCCGCCTTTGCTGCATTGCAAGTACTCCAGGAGCAGCGTATCACGCACAGCCGCTGCCTAATCTTGATCGAAGCATGCGAGGAAAGCGGCAGCTACGATCTGCCTCATTACATCGACGCCCTCGGCGAGCGGCTTGGCCAACCGGATCTGGTGATCTGCCTGGATTCCGGTTGTGGCAGCTACGACCGGCTGTGGCTGACGAGTTCGTTGCGCGGGCTCGCCGCAGGCGAACTGAGCGTGGAGATCCTCACAGAAGGCGTCCACTCGGGAGATGCAAGCGGCATCGTGCCCTGCAGTTTCAGGATTATCCGCCAACTATTGGCTCGCATCGAAGACGCCGGCAGCGGGCGTATTCTTCCCGACGGGCTATACGCCGAAATACCGGTGCTGCGGCGTGAGCAAGCCCGCCGCGCCGGTGAGATCCTAGGTGAGCGGGTCTTCGATCGCTTCCCGTTCGTCCCCGATGCCCGCCCCAACACCGAAGACCCCACGCAGCTGATTCTCAACCGGACTTGGCGCCCAGCATTGACGGTCACCGGTGCCGAAGGTTTGCCCCCGCTTGCCGATGCCGGCAATGTACTGCGCTCTGCAACCACCCTGCGATTGTCCTTGCGGTTACCGCCCACTGTCGTCGGCGAATCCGCCAACGCCTTGCTCCGGCAAATTTTGGAGACGAACACACCGTATGGATCTCGAGTGCGCTTCCGAACTACTCAGGCAACAAGCGGGTGGGATGCGCCGCCACAAGACGACTGGCTCACCAGTGCGCTCGACCAGGCCTCTCAGGACTACTTTGGACAATCTGCAGCGTATATGGGCGAAGGCGGCAGCATCCCCTTTATGGCGATGCTAGGAGAACGCTTCCCGACCGCTCAATTCCTGATTACGGGAGTCTTGGGTCCTCATGCCAATGCCCATGGCCCCAACGAGTTTCTCCACCTGCCGACCGCCCAACGACTGACCGCGTGCGTGGCGGCCGTGATCGCCGATCAGTACCGCCAGGCAGCCTCTTCAGTCGGAGGCTCGTGAGCTCTCGCCTCCCTGCAGGGAGATCTTGCCGCTGTATTGAAACGGCAGATCGAAAGCGATATTAGCAACCTGCATTTTACCTTTGAGGCGATAATCGAGCTGCTGCGGTAGCTGTTTCTCCCAGCGCCGCAATTGCTCGAGTGTGCTGAGCAAATTGGTTACCACAGCAACCTGCAGGACCTGCTCGCCGAGTGCGGGAATAGTGTTTTTCTGATTGTCGACGCCGTGCGCGAACTCCGAACCGTTCACCTCCAGCGTATAACTCATGCCTTCGATAGGCAGGTCGAAACGGTTCGGATTCTGAACCCGCAGCGCCAGCTGATAACGCTGCTCGAACAGACTCAAATCGAGGACGCGAATACCCGCCAAACTAACGCGGGGCGGATCAGCAGAGCGGTACAGACCGGTACAGCCGACTATCGCCAGAACCAGTGCGAACCCACCCCAAACCATACCACGCCATATCGGCTTGCCATCAACCCGAATCTGCATACCAATTACGCCCATATCAGCGTTCGTAAACCACAGCTTTCCGAGCCCACCCAGCAAGCGTCACCACCAGCAAAGCCTCAGTGGAGGCGGTGTCGAAACATCCAACCGGCCATGGCCAAATTTGCCAAGCCGATCACCAGCAAAGGCCAAAATTGATCCACAAGGAGATACAAGGAAGCATCTTCCAAAAAAACCCCACGCAGAATTTCCATAAAATAACGCAATGGGTTAAGCAGCGTAAGATACTGCACGATCACTGGCATATTGGCGATCGGAGTTGCAAATCCCGACAGAAGCACCGACGGCACCATAAACAAGAACGCACCCAGCAGACCTTGCTGCATTGTTAGCGCCAGCGATGAGATTGCCAAACCCACACCGATCGTGGCGAACAAAAACAAAGCCATACCCGCATAGAGTACTGTTAACTGCCCCACCAGCGGTATCTTGAACCAGAGCACAGCGATAAACACGATCAATGTGCCCTCGGCCAAACCGACGAGAAATCCCGGCAGCGCCTTGCCGAGCAGGATCTCGAAAGGGCGCACCGGTGTAACCAATAGCTGATCGAAAGTCCCACTCTCACGCTCACGCGCAATGGAGAGTCCGGCAACCAACATCGAGACTACTTGCAGCAGCAGTCCGATTATGCCGGGGACAATGAACCAACGACTCTCAAGGTTAGGGTTGAACCACGCCCGGATAACCAAGTGGGCCTGCGGCGATTGCCAACCGGAGTGTTCGACAATCCAGCGAGCGTTGAACCGATCGACAATTTCACGTACATAGCCCTGTGCGATTACCGCTGTATTCGAGTTGCGACCGTCGACGAGTACTTGCACAGGCGCGGGCTTGTGCTGCAATAGCTGCGCGGAGAACCGCGGCCCGATATGCACCAACAACAGCAGCTCACCACGATCGAGCAGAGCTCGCCCCTGCTCGAGGCTGTCGAGTTGCACTCGCTGAGCAAAGGTCGGCGAGCCCGCGAAGCGCGCCAATAGTTCACGTGCCGGAGCCGCCCTATCCTCGACATAGACACCATAGCGAATATGGCTCAAGTCTAGGGTCGCGGCATAACCGAATATAACCGTTTGGATAATGGGCGGCAGCACCAACACCGCGCGGCTAGCCGGATCCTTTAGGAGGGCAAGAAACTCCTTGAGCATCAGATGAAAGACGCGCTGCCACATCGTAATCAATCAAGCCGTTTGCGCGAGCGGCGCAGGGTGATACCGAGCAGAATCGCAGCCATAATCGCAAGGGCCGAGACATCGGCGAAGATAACCGGCCAAACATCGCCGGCAAGGAAACTGGTTTGCAGAAAAGAAACGAAGTAGCGCGCGGGGATGAGATAGGTCAGCAGGCGGATGGGACCAACCATGCTGTGAATATCGAAAATGAATCCCGATAACAGGAACGCCGGCAAAAAGGTACTCACAATCGCCGCTTGTCCGGCGTTAAACTGACTGCGCGTGCTCACCGAGATGAGCAGCCCCATACCCAGCGCAGCCAGCATGAACATCGCCGAAACGACAAGCAAAACCCACACGCTTCCCCGCAACGGCACGTCGAACAGCCACAGCGCCAGGACCACCGAAACGATCATGCCTCCCATGCCGAGCAGAAAGTACGGCAACAGTTTGCCGAGCAGCACCTCCCCAATGGTGACCGGGGTCACCATCAACGCCTCCATGGTGCCTCGCTCCCACTCACGGGCCACCACCAGTGCAGTCAACATGGCGCCAATCAAAGTCATGATGACCGCAATCAAGCCCGGCACCAAATAGTTTCGGCTACGAACATTAGGATTGAACCAAATACGGCTCGCTAGCACCACGGGTGGTGCGAATCGTTGTCCCTGCCGTGCGGCACGCTGCTGCAGCCAACCGTTCAGGCTCCCTTCGATATAGCCCCGGACGATCCGAGCGGTATTGGCATCGACACCGTTGAGCAGGACTTGGATCGGCGCACTGCGCCCCGCTTGCATTTTCCTGGCAAACTCGGAACGCAAATGCATGACCGCATCCACTTGATGGGCCCGCAGAGCCCGCTTCGCGGTATGCATATTGGGTAGTTGGACCATGCTCAGAAACTCAGAATGCCGGAAGCTACCCGCAAAGTCGGCCGTCACACCATTGGGCTGCTCCACCACCAAAGCCACTGGAACATTGCGCGCGTTCAGCGATACCCCGTAGCCGAATAACAACAGCAGTACAATTGGCATGACAAACGCAATTGCGATGCTACTCGGATCACGTACGATCTGTAATAATTCTTTGCGCAGCAACCCCCACAACCGCCGCACGCGACTTGCCTGCCACGGTACGCTCATTTTGATCACCCGACCTCCCGTTGAGGGGATTCAACCAAGGCGATGAAAGCTTCCTCCATGCTGGGTAACGCCGAACGCCCGCCCGCCACCTGCTGCTTGATCGACTCAGGGGTACCCAAAGCGAGCAGCTGCCCGCCCGCCATGATCACCAGTCGATCACAATAATCCGCCTCTTCCATAAAGTGGGTCGTCACCAGCACAGTCACCCCGCATTCGGCCAGCGCATTGATCAGCTGCCAGAATTCACGCCGCGCCAGCGGATCGACACCAGAGGTCGGTTCATCGAGGAATAGAATCTCGGGCTGATGCAGCAAGGCGGCGGCAAGCGCTAAGCGCTGCTTGAAGCCGAGTGAAAGATCCTCGGCGTCGACGTTGGCGAGCGCGCGCAGTTCGAACCCGTCCAGCGCCCAACCAATACGCTCGCGGCGACGGTCTCCTCGCAAATTATAAACATTCGCGAAGAAACGCAGGTTTTGCGTCACGGTCAGCTGCCCATATAGAGCGAAGCTCTGGGAGACATAACCAATACGCGCCCGGGCAGCAGCTGAGGCCCGACGCAGATCAGCCCCGGCCACGCTGAGTTCGCCGGAGGAGGGAGGCAACAGACCGCAAAGCATACGAAATGTGGTGGATTTGCCGGCACCGTTGGCACCCAGCAATCCGAAGATTTCACCCCGATTCACCTCGAAGCTCAAATCGCGCACCGCATGAAAATCACCGAAACGGCGCCCCAGGGCGTTGACTCGAATTACTGTTTCCGGCTCGCTGCTCGTCTGTGGCGGCGCCCAGCCGCTGACTGTCGTTTGCCAGCGTGACCCCACGGCTCTAAACTCGGCAATGAATGCGTCTTCGAAGCGAGCTGGCAACGGATCGAGCTCAAGGCTCGGCACTCCAGCACACTCTTTCAACCGTTCCGGGGACAACTCCGGCTCAGTAACGACCCGAAGCCATTCGCGTTCTATCACTGCATCAAGAACGCCGGACGCTCGAACAAGGTACCCTTGCAACGCGCGGCGATGCACGCCAGGAGCGCGCGCGGCGTAGCCACAGCCTTGCATTCGGCTACATAATGCCTGCGGCTCGCCATGAGAGAGTACATAGCCGTTATGCAGCACATACACATACCGGCAACGTTCAGCCTCGTCCATATAGGCTGTACTGAGCAGCACCGTAATCTGCTCTTCCTCGACCAAGCGGTCGATGATCTGCCAGAGCTCGCGGCGCGAAACGGGATCAACGCCGACCGTAGGTTCATCGAGAAGCAACAGTTCCTTCGGCTGAATTAACGTACAGGCTAAGCCCAGCTTCTGCTTCATGCCGCCAGAGAGATTGCCAGCGAGCCGCTGCTGAACCCCCCCCAACCCAGTCATTTGCATCAGCACATCGTAGCGGGTAGAGCGGTTCGCTGGGGCGACGCCTTGCAGGTCAGCGTACAGGTCCAAATTCTCGCGAACTGTTAGGTCAGAATACAGACCAAAGCGCTGAGGCATGTAGCCGATTCGAGACTGAATCGCCAGGGCCTGGTCTCGAGTGCTCAACCCCTGAACCCAAACCTCGCCGGAATCGGGCCGCAGCAATCCCGCGGCAAGACGCATAAAGGTCGTCTTACCGGCTCCGTCGGGACCGATTAATCCAATCACACCATCGCGGAGAACTACTAGATCCACTGCAGCAAGCGCAGTAATACACCGTTGTCCCGAGCGAAACGTCCGTGTGACCTCCCGTGCCTCCAGAATCGGCTGCGTCTTGACCGGAGTCATTGCTTTTGCCGACGGCAAGCAGCTTCCGCTCCGGTCGCCGCCTGCTGGCGGGGAATGGTTACCGTTACAGGCATCCCCAGCCGCAGCTCGCCTCGAGCATCGCAGACATGAATGCGTGCTTGGTACACCAAGTCGGTACGGACCTCCAGGCTCTCTACCGATTTAGGAGTAAACTCAGCGGTCGGCGATATATAACCGACCCATCCTTGATAAGCCTGATCCGGATGAGTGTCGGTATGGAGCACTGCTGCCATGCCAGGACGCAAGTTTCCTAACTCGGTCTCTGACACATAGGTGCGCACCCATAGGGGGTGGTTTAAGGCAATAGTAAAAACCGGAACCTCGGGGGCAGCCATGTCACCAGGTTCCAAGATACGACTGCGAACAACACCCGCTGCTGGGGCACGCAAGATCGTATCGGCCAGATTGCGCTGCGCTAAACTGAGTTCGGCTTGCGCCATCTGCAACTCGCCACGCGCTCGGGCGATATCCTCCTCGCGCGGCCCCGCCAAGGCCAGGGCGAGCGTCTTGCGGGCCGCCTCGAGCCTAGCCTGCGCCGCTTGCGCCGCAGATCTGCCATCGTCAACGTCCTGAGGCGAGACGGCGTTCTTCGATTCCATATCCTGCAAACGTCGGTAACGACTCCAAGCGTTCTTCGCCTCGGCCCGCGCGGCTCTCGCCAAGGCACGCGCCCGCGCAATCTCCTCCGAGCGCGTACCGGCCTCCAACTTGGCCAGTCTCTGCTCTGCAACCGTTAGCTGGCCACGGTTCTGCTCCACTGCATGCTGATAGCGTTCACGCTGCAGATGGGCCAAAGCCTGCCCGGGACGCACACGTGCTCCCTCTTCCACCATCAACTTCGCCACCCGGCCGGTTACCTCGAAGGCAAGCTCCACTTCACGAATATCTACATTCCCATAAAGCGTCAATGATTGATCGGCGCGGCTTGCCCCGACGTTCATATACCACCATGCGCCCACGGCAGCGGCTATTGTGAGCACGACGGTAATGGATAAAAGTCTCAACACCCTCATAGAGGCGCTCCTTCATCCGAACCCTGCAAATTTCGGATGAGCCAGCGTAGCGTCTTTTTCGCAAGCCAATTGATGAATCGATCCCAGACTGCCACCCAGAACCGGGTACCGTAACCGCTCATGTAATCTGCATCTGTACGTCATTCTCCCAGGAGAGGCACCAGGGGCGTTATAGTAGAATATTTTCTACAAGTAATGAGGAACCAGTTCGCGGATCCGATCGCTACCTATATGGTTATCCCTCGTCCCAATAGTAGCCACGCACATTAACTATGCTCAGACACCGCCTACTGCTCCACTACGCCGAGGTCGCACTCAAAGGCCATAACCGCCGCGAGTTCGAACTTCAGCTCCGACGCAACATCAAACACCGCCTACTGCGCCACGGTGTGCGCTGGCCGGTGCAACTCGGCCACAATCGGATCACGGTGCACATATCAGATGCACCGCGTGCCGAAGTTTTTGAAATCGCGGCCATGCTGCGGGGCGTAGCCGGTATCGCGGCTGTCGCGCCCGCGGCGTTTCTCTCTCGTGCGGAGTTGCACTGGCCCAGCGAATCGCCGCAACTGCATCGGATTGAGGAAATCGTAGTAAGCATGGCCCAGGAAAACTGGCGATCGCAAGCGAGCTTTGCTGTTCGAGTCAACCGAGGCGACAAAGGGTTTCCTTTGCGATCTGACGAGCTCGCCCGACGTTTAGGCGCTGCCATCATTGAACACACAGACTGGTCGCGTGTGGATCTATCACGCCCGGATCAGCGTTTCTACGTCGATATTTATCCTGAGGGAGTATACGTTTATGATGTGCGCCATCAGGGGGTTGGCGGACTGCCGGTGTTCACTGCTGGCCCCGTTTTGAGCCTGCTCTCAGGTGGCATCGACTCCCCAGTAGCGGCCTTTTTAATGGCCAAACGGGGTTGCCGAGTGAATTTTCTGCATTTGACAGCAACGCACCTTACCTCCGAGCGGCTGCGTGAGAACCTCGTAAGCCGCATCGCCAAACAGTTGAGCATCTATACTCTGCGCTCGCGACTGTTCTTGGCACCGTATACGCATTTCGATCTAGCGCTGCTTGGCCAACCGCCCTCCGGCTTCGAAATGATCCTCTTTCGCCGTTTCATGGCACGCCTCGGGACTCGCCTTGCTCAACGCTGTGGCGGACAGGCACTCGTGGTCGGCGATAGCCTGGGTCAAGTCGCCTCGCAAACGTTGGAAAATATAGTCAGCCACTCACAGGCGGCGGCCCTGCCAATTCTGCGCCCCTTAATCGGGATGGATAAACAAGAGATCATCGAGCGCGCGCGAACGATCGGCACTTACGAGTTATCGACCGAACCTTACAAGGATTGCTGTGCTCTGCTCAGCCGACACCCACGCACCAAATCCCATCCGGAACAGCTGCAACGGCTTGAAAGGCGATTGTTCCCAAACTACGAAGCATTGCTCGAGCGTACCCTCGCCGAAATGCGGGTCCTAACTTTCGACACGGGCGAGGTGTTGGAGACGGGTTCGGCTACGCACGCAGCAGGCTCAGCTTGACTCACCTGCAGCTAAGCTTTGACATTTTCGGTCAGATGAAAAACCTTGCGGGCGCGCTACACAGCCAACCTGATTGTGGCGGACACTTCGCTCGGACTTCAACCCCAGCCCTTCCATACACCCCAAACCAGCAGCAGCCAAGCCAACAAAAATAGCGCGCCACCAAACGGCGTCACAGCGCCCAGCCAACGCACCTCGGTCAAAACCAATCCGTAGAGGCTGCCGGAGAAGAACACGATTCCGATGAGCATCAGCCAACCGGCCCCAGCCACAACTGTTACAGCTGCTGTCAGGTGCGGTAACACCAGCCCTACCGCAAGCAAACCCAGCGCATGGACAAACTGATATTCCACACCCGTATGCCAGACTTCCAGCATTTCAAGCGGCACCCGCGCACGCAGACCATGAGCGCCGAAGGCACCCAAAGCCACACCGAGAAAAAGATTCAAGCCGCCGAGAATCACAAACAGCTTACCGTGCATGAAACCGTCCCGTTGAGCAGTGATGTAATTATTCTCCACTTGGATCTTGGCCGATGCACAACCTACCTATCCTTCGCGGCCATCCGCTCACTTCAATCACCGAGCAGATCGCCAGTCTCCAAAAACCATTTAAACAGTGTGCTATTACCCTGCCCCATTCCACCACCATACCCGTACGCACTTGAGGTTACTTCTCATATCTCAAGCGCACCGACGGGATTTTCTGGCGGTGCCAAACTGAAGGGTCGCCCCGCCCTCGGTAAATGCAATGACGTGCATTGGCATCCGCCATATTCTACCCTGGAATGCAGAGTGCTTCGGTACCTTTTATGCGCACGATCGAGACAGCACCTAAAAACCCCATCTGCGGCTTGAACGGGAGGACGCTACAGGGACTTGCAGCACCGCCAAGACTGCAAACAGGGCCTCAGCCACAAACAGGGTATTCAGCAGCGGACCACCGTTGCGAGAGGGTGCAGCGGGCTTCTCACTGCGATAGAACGACACCATGCCGAATAGAATTCATCGTGGGTGGACTCAGCTGCTCGAACGGTTGCGTTTGACCCTGGCGCAGGGGGTGCGCCAGTCGGAGCCGAATTTTTTTCCCATCGGAATAGTCGGGGTTGTGGGGTTTCCAGCATACTACTTCATCTGGCACGACTGGTTTCCGCAACCCTACGAAAATTTCGGCTTACGGCTGATCGGAGCCGGGATATTCCTACCTTACCTCTTCCTACCGCATTGGCCCAAGCGCTGGCGCCCCTTGCTGGGAGTGTATTGGTTTTTCACCATGCTCTACGCCCTGCCGTTTTTTTTCACCTTTATGCTGCTGAAAAACGGTATGTCTGATGTATGGCATACATCGACCATGGCCGCCTTGATCCTGCTGGTGCTGCTGGTGCAAGAGTGGCTGCTGCTGAGCCTACTGTTTGTGACCGGTACAACGCTCGCTTGGCTCGCCCACATCGCAACCGGCGGTCAACTCACGATCCCGGCCGATTATTTAGCGCAGCTGCCGATCTACTTGTTCGTTGTAGTTACTGGCAGTATCGTCAATTATAAGGCCGCTTTGGTGAGCCAAGAGCGGCTGGATGCCATGTTCGCCGTCAGTCGCAACATCGCCCATGAGCTACGCACCCCACTGCTGGGTATCCGCAGCGGGGTAGGCGGTCTGAGACGTTACCTCCCTCACCTGCTCGAAGCATACGAACTCGCCCGGGAAAAGGGGCTCGGCGTACCTCCGATACGTCAAGGGCACCGGTGCGCCCTAAAATCCGTACTGGATCGCATCGAAAACGAGACCAATTACTCGAATACGATAATCGACATGCTATTAATAAACGCAGGACGACATCAACTGGACGCTTCAGAGTACACTGCTACGCACATTAGCGAGTGTGTGGCGATCGCCCTGAAGCGCTATCCATTTCGATCTAAAACAGAACGCGAGCAGGTCCGTTGGCGCCCGGGAGAAGATTTCGTATTCCAAGGCTCACCTTTGCTCATGATCCACGTCATCTTCAATTTATTACGCAACGCTTTGCATTTCATCGCGGATGCCGGTCGCGGGGAGATCGTAATCTGGACCGAGCGCAAAGGAACGGACGGCACCCTACATATCCTGGATACCGGCACCGGGATCCGGCCGGAGGTGCTACCTTATATTTACAACCGCTTCTATTCCTCGCGCACTATGGATCAGGGCGCTGGAATCGGGTTGGCATTCTGTAAAATGGTTATGGGAAGCTTCGGCGGCTCTATCCATTGCAAAACCGAATACGGCAAATACACCGAGTTCATGCTGACTTTTCCAGGAGTGAGCCATCATGGATGAAAAGTCGATCCCCCCTTACCGCTTTCCCTCAACCGTGCTTGTCCTCGACGATGATGCAACATTTCTCACCAATCTCAGCTTGGAGCTCGACGAGCGGCTGGCCTATCGGTTGTTCGACTCCCCCCAGACAGCTCTGGAACACCTGCAGCACTGCGAGAGCAGTGTGCGCCCGTATCAACGCTGCTTCTACCAGCATCGGGAAGCCGTCGGTTGGCCGATGCGCAATCACTTCCTACGCGTGGATATCGCGGCATTGGAAGAGGCGGTAACCGACCCTAAACGCTTCTCCGAGGTTTCCGTAGTGGTCGTTGACTACGCTATGCCCAGCATGAATGGTTTGGAATTTTGCCGGCGCATCCGCAACCCTCACATCAAAAAAATCCTTTTCACGGGAGTCGGCGACGAGAAAGTCGCAGTGGAGGGCTTCAACCAGGGGCTGATCGACCGATTCATTCGCAAGAGCTGGCAAAATGTAGCGGATGATCTAAATCAAAGCATCAAAGAATTGCAGGCGCAGCATTTTCAGGATGCCTCACGATTGCTCCAACAGTCCATCGACGGCGAAGAAGCCGCATTTCTCAAAGATCCTGTTTTCATTTACCATTTCGAACGCTTATGCGAGGAATACCGGCTGGTCGAGCATTACTACGTAGCCGAGCCCAGCGGCTTCTTGCTGATCACCGACGATGGTCGACCGTATCGACTGGTTGTGCTCACCGAAGAGGATCTGCACGTGCACCAGGAGATTATCCGTGATCAAGGTGGCCCAGCACCGTTGCTGGAGAAGCTCGCCAGCGGTAGCGCCGTACCCTATTTCTGGCGCTCTGCAGGCTATTATCGTCCAGAGTGCCTCGATTGGGAGGATTTCCTCTTTCCGGCCAAAATGCTGCACGGCGCGCGGCGCTACTATCTCGCGCTCATCGACGAACCTCCGCTCTACCGGTGGCTCGGCTGGCAGATCGCGAGCTACCGCTCCTTTCTCGACGAATTGGATGCGACGTTGGCACTGCCCCACCTATGAGCGGTCGTCCATAAAACACGCTTCGCATCCGCCGCATCCGTTCATGTGTCAGAACACCCTTACCGGTAGAGAACCGGAGCAGAGCGTGCCTTGCGCCGAGTGGATGCCCAACTCGCCAAGCCCACTTCCTCGCGAATAGCCGCACAAGCATTCACGATCCTTTGCAGTTGAGCATCGCAGAGCGCTGCATTCACAGACAAGCGGATCAGCGAGCGGTTGGTCGGGGTCGCCGGAGCACAAAACACCGAGCCAAAAATCCCCTGTGCCTCCAAAGCGTCGCGCAGCACGATGGTTTGGGGCTCCGGCCCGGACTCGAGGCCGATGATCTGCGACTGACTCTCCAAATTATAGCCGAGCCGGCTGAGCTCAGCGCGCAGATAGCAAGCGTTGCGATGCAGCCGCTGACGACGCCACTCCTCCTCGCGGATCACCCGCAAAGCGGCGTGCAGCCCGGCAATCTCATGAGGCAAGAGCGTAGAGCTGAAAATCGCTGGCCGGGCTGTGCATTTAAAGTAGTCGGCAAAAAGGGACGAACAGGTAATCAGCCCGGCGCGGCCGGCGAAGGCCTTGGCAAGGCTCGCGGTGCGGAAATGGACCCGATCGGCCAAACCGTTGGCAGCTACCAGCCCAGCCCCATCCGGTCCATGGGTACCCAAAGAATGCGATTCATCCACCACCAGCACGCAACCGTAGCGCAAGCCGATTTCAGTGATCGCGACCAACGGCGCTATATTGCCGGTCGTACTGTAGATCGAGTCCACCACGACGATGCCCGGCCCGTGCCGGCGAATCTGCCGCTCCAGATGGTCAACGTCGTTATGGCGAAACGGTCGGGCGACGGCACCGGCGCACAAAATGCCTTGGTGTAAAGACATGTGTGCGAGCATGTCCACATACACGGGCACAGAAACATCGGCAATGGCTTGGATCAAGCCGACGTTGGCACACCAACCGGATTGACACAGTACCGTGGCTTCACTGCCGAGAAAATCGGCGAACTCGGCTTCCAGCCGCGGCTGCGGCTCATCCCCCTGCAGGAAGACCGCCGACATGAGCAAGCCATTACCTGCGCACTCGATCGCTTTGGCCTGAGCGCGCAGAATAGCCGGATGTCGAGCAATCGATAAGTAATCGTTGCTCTGGAGCAGCACCGAGTTGGTGCTCGGTTGCCGCCCGCGCATTATATGTCCCCCATTCCAAGTTTTCTCTACGCGCTCACGGTAGTAGGCCGCCACACGATTTTTAAGGAAGGCAGGTTCCGACGAGGACTCACCCCAGCCCACTCCATCCCGAAGCTCTGCATAAGCCGTCTGCATCATCATTGCCTCCGTTTAGCTACCCCAGACCAATCCGTAGAGGGGTCACATTGGACGAAATAGGGCCATTGCTTGCGGCAACGTAGGGCTGCATTAAGGATGCGACTGATTAACGTTCTTATTGTTGATTTGGTTCAGACGGCGGTGAGGGTGCTTCGCAATCGAATAACCTAGGTGCCGCCTACGCCGATGTAATCACCGCCGGTCCAACCGCGCTCCAGCCGGCTTGACGATAGGGCGGTCTGTTTATCCTTCTTGTGTTGCACACTGTAGGCTATGTTATCGATACTTTTCGGACAGTGACTTACACCAAATCCTTGGCGTCCGACGCGTTTCCTGTAAGGGATTTTTCGTAGACGAGGGAATAACGACGGCAATAGCCACTTATTAAAAGGAGGCAGAGCAAAGAGACGGGGCACCGGAAAGGATTCTGTAGAGCGCCCGTTCTCGAAGCAGATGCGGGCGCGTTGTTCAGCATTGGGCCTTTACCCACTCTCCCCCAAATCCAGCCAACAGGGACAATAAGCGTAAATGGCTTGGGGGTCCCGCAACCAAGCGAGTGGCCGCGTTTCATTGGGCCGCAGCACTAACCACTCAAGCCAATCCGGAATGGGTCGCTGTTTGGTATCGAGTTGTTGGACCAGCGCGACGAAATGCTGCAGCATGCGCTCACGAAGACTCTGGGTTGCCGGCACGGGCACGAGCATAAACCGGTTCTTTGGAAGTCCCGAAAGCGCGGCGGCCGCCTCTGCCGCCGGGTGCAATCCCCCTAAATGGTCCACGAGGCCCAAACGCTTGGCGTCTCGACCACTCCACACCCGACCCTGAGCGATGCGATCAACAGCCTCCACACT
Organism: Gammaproteobacteria bacterium; assembly: GCA_030433275.1. GTDB lineage: Bacteria > Pseudomonadota > Gammaproteobacteria > Nitrococcales > Nitrococcaceae > Nitrococcus. The sequence continues at coordinate 104,276 of JAUILK010000005.1, read as the reverse complement.
CATGCCACGCGCCTGAGCAACACGGTGGATAAACCGCTGATAGCCTTGCTCGATGACCAACTGCACTAGGCGCGCACTCTCCGGACTCAACGGTCGGTCCGCTCGAAGCGCGCCGGTAAGGGAGTGGGTGCCCACACCGTCGGTGTGGATACCCAGCTTTTCCAGGGTGGTCTGAACATTGGGAAGCAAGCCGAAGATACCGATGGAACCGGTCAATGTGCTGGCTTGAGCCCAAATTTGATTGGCATTCATCGCCGCCCAGTATCCACCCGAAGCGGCTACCGCCGACATGGATACCACCACCGGCTTGCCAGCTTGGCGGGTCGCCGCCACTTCACGTCGAACCGCCTCGCTTGCGGTTGCGCTCCCGCCCGGGCTGTTCACACGCAGGACCAAGGCGGCAATACTGCTATCCCGGCGCGCGTCACGAATCTGCTGGGCGATGGTGTCTCCCCCCACGATTCCGGGCTGGCTCTCGCCATCGGCGATAAGGCCTTCCATTATGATCAAACCCACTTTCCCGGGCTGATCGTTCGCCTGCAACCCGCCGCTCGCCCGCAGATAATCCAGGCTATTGATCTGCCGAAAACCGCCGGTTTGCGGATCCTCTCCCACGACACTCGCTAACTCGGCCCGCAGTTCGGCCGGAGTGACCAGCTTATCGACCAATCCGGCCGAACGCGCTAAGGCCGCCGTGTCGCCATCGTGCGCCGCCAATTCGGCAGGCAAATTATCGATGTAGCGATCGAGCGCACTCGCGGGTAAAGCACGCGAATGGGCCACATCGGCCTTGTAGACATCCCACAGCGTATGCAACCAGATCCGATTCTCCCGGCGAGCTTGCGTTGACATATTATTACGCATAAACGGTTCTACTGCGGCCTTGTACTGGCCCACGCGGAACACATGAACCTTCACACCCAGCTCGTCCAGAGCATCCTTAAAGTAATGCTGATAGACCCCAAACCCTTGCAGCAACACCGCACCCAGCGGATCCAGATAAACCTTGTCCGCCAAAGCGGCCAAGTAATATTGGAGCTGGTTGTAGGACTGGCCATAGGCGATCACCTTCTTACCGCTGGCCCGAAAATCGCGTATTGCGCCGCCCAGTTCTTGCAGCTGAGCCATACCCGCCTGGCGCAATTCATCGAGCTGCAACACGGCCAAAGTGATTCGCGAATCACTCGCCCCGCGCCGCAACACAGTTATCAGGTCGCGCAGTGGAGCTTGTTGCGGCTTCTCTTCCACGAACTGCCTAAGTAGCGCACCCGGCTCGAACTCGCTGTGCTCCACCACGCTACCCCGCGGCGCCCAAACCAATGCAACGCTGTCGCCCACATGAGGCGTCGGCGGACCTTTGATGGCGAAGAATAGGAGCGCTAGGGACAACAATACGAACAGCGCGATCACGGCACGCCACAACACAACGATTAGGTACCAAAGAGCGGTAAAAATTCGCTTAACCATGGCGGGCCCTCGCTTTCTCTCCCGTTGCCAGGCCTGATGGCCTTGCGCTGGAAATCCCCACTCGGCACAGTTCTATCGGCAAGATGCCAATCCGTCGACTGAATTACGTGTAAATATCCGCCGAGCGCACGGCTAACAGAAGGCAGCCCTCGCCACGCATCTCCGCCAACGGCGGACATGAACCGTTCCCGCCCAAGGACGCACTCCTCTCGGTCCAGCCGCTTGCCGAATTTTACACCGTAGCGTTGCAATACCATCCAGGCAATAGGCTTAGGGCTCTCGAATGTCGCCACCATGCGGCCAGGGCGCACATGTGCAGCTGTCAGTTAACTCAACAAACATCTAATAATAATCATTTGTGTTTGATATGTTGTTAATATTAGACTTCATAGTTTCCGACTTGCTGCAGGATGCAAGTGCAAACCGAAATCACCACACCCGACAAGATGGAAGTGCCTGGCAGCCGAAACCGGCAAAGCTCGGCGATCCATCGGCCGCACCCGAGTGTTTGAACTCGGGTCGGCAGCAAGCCCAATGATCCAGCGCGCCGTCTCGCCTATCACCCTGGCCCTCCCTGCTGCTTGCACCGGAGCGACACAAAGCCTGCTGATCATCGCTCTGCCCACCATCCTCAGTGTGAGCAAGCTGGAGATCGGGCAGCTGAGTCCAGTACTAGGGCTTGCCACCCTCGGGTTTCTCGTAGGAGGTCATGCCTGGCCGCGGCGGGCCACGACAGGGCAACGCCGCCGACTTTTAACACGGCTTCTGCTTACCGCAACCGTCAGTCAGACACTGTTTATCGCCGCGCTGCTCGCCGGCTCACAACGGTTACTCGAGGCACCGGCACTGGCGGCCGCACTCTTCGCCGCACGCCTTACCTACGCGCTCAGCGCATCAGGCGTATTCCCTATCGTACAAGCCTGGCTAGTGAGCGAACATCCAACGCCCACCCGACATGCCGCACTGACTCGCATGAGCGCAACGATAAACACCGGCCGCGTGTTCGTCCCCCTATTGACGGCCGGCCTAGCGACGCTTTGGCCTGAAGCGGTGCTCGTCTTGCTGGTCGCCCTGCCGCTCGCCGCCCAATGGCTCCTACCCCGTGAACACGCGCTGGAACCGGCTGTGATGGCCCGCCCCCCCCTTCGTCGTCTACCCGAGACTAAGATCGTTCTGCCAGCCGCATTTGCTCACATGAGCCTAGGCCTTGCGGAATTCATCATCGGTCCCTACCTCTCCGTCGCATGGGGGATTACCCTCGATCATGCACCGGCTTACACGGCACTGCTCCTCGCAGGTGTCGCCGCCTGCATGGTATTGACCCAACTAATTAGTCTCCACCAGCGTCCCGAGCCCAGCTTATTGCTCATGTGGGCCCCGCTCGGCATGGCTTTGGGTGCGAGCCTCGCTGCCGGCTACCCGTCAGCCCTGCCAGTCGGATTGGCACTCATGGCGATTGCCTTTGCCCTCCTGCTACCGGCCTTAGCCGCAGGCGCCGCCGCCGGCCGAAATTCGCAAATGCAGGCATCCGCCAGCGCCGATCTCTACACGGCTCGCATCATCGGACACCTGCTAGGCGTAACGGCCGCCGGCCCCTTGTTCGAGCTGGCCCCCCAGTTGCCGCTCACCGTCGCCGCGGCACTCGCACTCAGTGTGATTCCAAGTGGCATCGATTTACGGCGAACGCTGGCAAGCAGCGTTTGAACCGCTTTGGCACAAAGCAGAGTCCGGCGACAGATCCACACTGTCTGATCAATACAATATTGTAAGTACGAATTATTTGTATTACTTTCGCTACCCATACTCATAAGATCTGACAGGCCATGTTTACCGCTAACGTCACGCGCCCCGCCCGCACCGCTCACCATTGCCTTGCCGATGCCATTGCCCGGCGCGGCTTTCTCAATGCGCTGTTACGGGAGTTCAAACAGTGGAGAACAGCGCCCGACGGTGCGACGCTGCAGCTCATCCTCGGTGACGGTGAGCGGATAACCGTGCCAATCGTTTACTGGTCCCGAGTGGGCCGACACGCGCTAGGTATGCCGCGCGATGAAACGGGGCGGGCCCTGGATATCAACGCTCTGGCCGCTCTCGTATGTCGGACTCCGGCGTTCGCAGACACTCTACCAGTAGCCGCAGAACGTTTTTGCACCGACGTCGGCGCCAGTGCTACCACTCTGGAGGCCGCCCTCGCCCACGGATACCAGGCGTTCGATAGAGACTTTCTCGCAAGCGAGCAGCAGCTATTCGCCGGCCATGCCGTTCATCCCGCTCCACGGGCACGAGTCGGCTTCAGTGCAGCGGATCACCAACGCTATGCTCCCGAGTTCGGCGGTCGATTTCCCTTGTATTGGTTCGCCGTGGCACCGACCGCACTCTGGCAAAGTGCAGCACCTGGGCAGAACCCGCAGGCCGCCGCGACCGCACTGATAGCAAGTGATCCAAGCTTGGCTCGACTGATGGAACGGGTTCCCAGTGGCTGGACCCTATTGCCGGCGCATCCGTGGCAAGCCCGACGGCTACTCACTCACCCACGCCTGCAAGCCCTTCTCGCAAGTGACCAGTTACGTGCGTGCGGCGAGGCAGGAGCCCCATGGGCCGCCACCTCCTCGGTGCGCACACTCTACCGACGTAAGGCGCCGTGGATGCTCAAATTCTCGCTCTCGGCCCGGCTGACCAACTCCGAGCGCGTGCTGACACCGAGCGAGGTCGCACGCGGATTCTCCGTCCACGCTCTGCTCGACGCCGGGTTACGCGAGCAACTCTCGGACATAGCCCCGACGTTAAACATCATCGGTGAACCGAGCGCGCTCGCGCTCGACGACGGCAGCGGCGCCCCGCTGGCTGAGAGCTTCGCAGTGCTGCGCGAGAACCCCTTCCATGGCGATCGCGGCGCGGACGTGGTCCTGCTCGCTAGCTTGTGTGAGCCCGATGTTACTCCCGATGGTCCACCCCGACTCGCTCAGTACGTAACCGAGTTCGCCACCGCCTGCGCCATTCCTCTCAAGCAAGCCGCCCGCCTCTGGTTTGCAAAATTCGTGGACATTTTAGTGGTGCCTCTGATTCAAATCGCAGGGCAACAGGGACTGCTATTCAGCGCCCATCAGCAGAATACTTTGCTGCACCTGCAGACCGGTCTACCGGTCGGCGCCTATTACCGCGATTGTCAGGGCACCGGCTACAACCAGCGGCATGCCGAAATGCTCACCGCAACGTGGCCAAGGTTTGCTACGGAGACCGGCAACCTGCTCGCCCCAGATACCGCGGCGGGTTTGTTCGGCTATTACTTATTCGTGAATAACGTATTTGCGGTGATCGGCGCCCTTGGCGAGGCTGGGCTCATTCCGGAAACCACTTTACTGAATGACTTACGACAGCGGCTACACACTTTGACACGCACACCAACGGTCTGCCCGGCCGTGCTCGATCACTTGCTCACCGCTCCAACGCTTTGGTCGAAGGGCAATTTTCTCGCCTGCTTGACCCGCTTCGACGAAGCCGCCGCAGGCGCCCATCGCCTGGTGCGCTACTACGATTTCCCCAACCCCCTCAACGAGGAGACTGCCGCATGACCATAGGCGCCGCCACAGTGACATCCAATGTACCGGCCAGCCATGATCTGGATCCGACACCGTGGGTACGGCGCCGCGAGTCTGGAGGAATCACACGCTACCACCTCGACCAAGCCGAGGCGCGGGTGCACCGCAGCGCAACCGGTTGGGAGGTCCATCTGGCCACGGCACCGCATCGGCTATCGGCCGCACTGCTCTCGGCGATCTTCTGCGATCATCCGGATGCCACAACATTGCATCTACGTGGCGATGAACCCAGCGCGTTGCACGCCGCCGGTTTCATCTCCCGGCTGGAGGCTCCGACCCTGTGCCCGCGCGCCGGCTTCTTCCAATTACCTTGGCTTTGGCATGCTGCTGGGGTCCACCCACCGCTACCGCCGCTGCCGGGCGATGAGACGACTCACCCACCCCGCCCGGCGCAGCCGCTGGGCACAGTATACCAACGCCACGACCCTGTACTTGGTGCACAAATCAGCTTCCGGGTAATCGAACCGGACACCGACTTGCCGCAGTTCCACGCCTGGATGAACCAGCCCCGCGTGGCTTACTACTGGGAGAAGGCCTGGAGCGAGGCGGCGCTCCACGACTACCTTCTAGAACTTGCCGCAACCGCCCATACCTTCGGCCTGATCGCCTTGATGGACGGTGAGCCTTTTGGTTACTTCGAGCCCTACTGGACCCTGGAAGATCGCCTCGGTCCCTATTACGACGCCCAGCCCTGGGACCGCGGCTGGCACGGCTTGGTTGGCAGCCGACGCCATCTCGGGCGCACCCGCACCCACGCCTGGGCACGTGCCTTATTCCACTACCTTTTCCTCGACGATCCGCGCACTCAGCGGGTGGTCGGCGAGCCGCGCGTCGACAACAGCAAACTGGTCAAGGCGCTCATGCCATTGGGATGCAGCGTCGATTTTGCTTTCGACTTTCCCCACAAGCGAGCCTGGCTGATGCGCTGCGAGCGTCGGCGGTTTTTCGCCGAGGGCGGACTGTGAAGCCCGGCGACTTCCCGCTCGACAGTCTCACCCCGCAACGCTGGGAATGCATCAACCGGCGTTTGGTGGCGCGTATGCTTGCCGAGTTCACCTACGAAGGACTCTTGGACGCGGCCGCCTCCGGTGGCTATCACAATATCCAACTCGGCGCGGTCAGCTACCGTTTCACGGCCGCTCGTGGGCTTTGGGGGCAATTACGCATCGACCCGGCGAGTGTGGCGCGGCAACCAGCCGCCGGGCCTATGCGTGTAACGGTGTTGATGACCGATCTTGCCACGGCCTTGAACCTCGACGGTGCCACTACCGGCAACTGGCTGCAGGAACTGCAACACACCTTGCTCGCGGACCTGCAAATCGACACTCGTCGCGCCGGAATTCGCCTCGCCGAACTCGATGACATCGAGCAACAAGTCTTGCTCCTCGGACATCCCAAGCTCGTGGCCTCCAAGGGACGCATCGGCTGGGGGCTCGACGAACTCGCTCACCTCTCCCCGGAAGCGGGGAAAGCCATACAGCTGCACTGGGTCGCCGTGACGCGCGCCCTCGCAAGTGAGGCACCCGGTAATCGGGTCGATGACTGGGGCTTGCCGTATGACTGGCTGGACGAGTGCGATTGGAGCGAGCTGACCCGCCGGGCCAGCGCCACTGGCGCGGCTCCAGAGCGTCATCGCCTACTGCCGGTGCATCCATGGCAGTGGCAACGTTGGGTCGTGCCCTTATATGCGGACGCGCTCGCCAGCGGCGAACTCATCTCCCTGGGATCTGCCGGGCCGGCGCTGCGGCCCCTGCTCTCGCTGCGCACTTTCGCGGATGCGCGCGCTCCCGCGCGCGCGCGCATCAAACTGCCGCTCAGTATCCGCAACACCTCCTGCTACCGCGGCCTCCCCGGTGAAGCCATCAAAGCCGGAGTAGGCCTGTCTGCATGGTTGGACACGCTCTGCCGCAATGACCCGGCGCTGTATCCACGGCTGCGGGTACAGCGCGAGTTGGCGGCCGTGCATGTGCGCCACGCGGCTTACGAATCGCTCGCCGGCGCCCCCTACCGATTCTGCGAAACCCTGGGTGCCGCCTGGCGCGAGGCCCCAGCCGCTCATCTTGCCGCCGGCGAGCGCACTGTGCTGCTCGCCACCCTAGCCGAATACGAAACCGACGGCACACCTGTACTCGCCCACTGGTGCCGGGAAGCCGGCTGCTCGGTAGAAACCTGGATCAGCGCCCTGTTTCGAAACGTAACAGCACCTCTCTATCAGCTGCTCTGCGCCCATGGCGTGGGCTTCATCGCCCACGGTCAGAATGTCGCTGTGATCCTGCAGCAAAGCTTCCCAGCGGGCGCGCTAATCAAGGATTTCCACGGCGACCTGCGCCTCGCCGAAGACGCGGCCACCCAAGGCTTGGACCCAAACACGGCCAGCGCGGTCAAACGCCTTCCGGCCGAGCACCTGATGCACGACCTCTATACGGGCCATTTGGTCACCGCCCTGCGCTTTGTCGGCGATGCCTTGGCCGCGAGCGGTTTGCTCAGCGAAGAGCGTTTCTACGGCGCGCTCGTCCGCGTCCTACGCGAGCACCAGGCCCAACATCCGGAACTTGCAGCGGCATTCCAACGCTATGATTTGCTACGCCCACACATGGCGCGCGTGTGCGTCAACCGGGCATTGATCGCCGTTGGTTACGATGATCGCGCCGAGCGGCCGCTGCCGGTGCTCGGACCGCCGCTCGACAACCCCTTACACACGGTGGCTCATACCACTCCCGCCCTGGAGACGCCCCATGACTGAGACGCCGCATGATCTCGTTGGCATCGGCGCCGGCCCATTCAATTTGGCGCTCGCCGCCCTACTCGACGGCGAGTCAAAGCTGCGTGCTCGATTCTTTGAGCGCAAAGCTGTATTTGAATGGCATCCGGGAATGCTGCTGCCCGAGGCCAAACTACAAACTTCTTGTCTCAAGGATTTGGTCACCGCAGTGGCTCCGACCAGTCCGCACTCGTTCCTTGCTTACCTGGTGGCCCATGGGCGGTTCTATCAGCACTTGGCGGCCGATTTTGCCAGCATCGACCGGCGCGAGTTCGCCGACTACCTGCGCTGGGTGGCCGAACGACTGCCTCAGGTGTCCTTCGGGCAGCCGGTCCGCGAGGTGACCCTCTGCTCGGAAGGTTTCCGAGTTCATCTCGACGCCACCAGCGTATCTGCTCGGCAATTGAGCGTGGCTACGGGCTGCGCGCCCGTCCTCCCCGACTGGGCGGCCCAGCTCCCGCGCGAGCGCGCCTATCACAATTCCGAATACCTGTTACGTACGCTCCCCACCGACGTGCACCGGGTCGCCGTCGTCGGCGGCGGGCAGAGCAGCGCGGAGGTGATCCTGGACCTCCTCGGCAAAACGCACTCAAAGCTCAGCGAAATCTTGTGGCTGTCGAACCGAACGAATTTCGCACCGCTGGATGAAACACCCTTTACCAACGAGTTGTTCACACCCGCCTGGGTGGAGACCTTCCACGCCCTGCCGGAAAACGAGCGTAATCATCTACTCGCCCTCCAGCATCTGGCCGGCGACGGCATTTCACCGCAAACCCTACGCGAGCTCTACCAAGTGCTCTATCGTCGACACCATTTCGATGCGCAGGGTGCGCGCGCGCATCTGCTCCCCGGCCGCGATGTATTCTCAGTGGAACCCTCGGGCCGGCAGTTCCGCTTGTTCGCCCGTAACCGTCTTACCGGCGTATGCGAACAACAACACGTGGATGCACTCATATTGTGTACCGGCTACCGCAGCGCGCTACCCGCCTGCCTGGCCCCAATCGCCGAACATATTGCGCGTGACAGCCACGGGCGGCCGCAGGTGGACGCCCATTTCCAAGCCCGCTGGACCGGCCCCGGCACAGGCCGGCTCTACTTGCAAAATTTGAGCACACACAACCACGGCATCGCTGAACCGCAGCTCAGCCTCATGGCCTGGCGCGCCGGTGTCATTGCCAATGCGGTGCTTGGGGAGCCGCGCTTTCCCACGACCGCAACGCCCGAGCTGGTGCACTGGGGCGAGCCGGCATCCGAGCAAGTGTTGCGGCCTAGCGCGAACCGCGCGGTGAGCTATAAATGAGGCTCAACGCGAGGATCTCGCGTTGAGCCAGTACGCCTAGAATTAGGCAACAGTGAAATAATCGGCAAGGTTGGCGATGACATCCGTGGACTCAACGCCGGACAGCAAGATGTTGTTATCGGCTCCCAGATCAACGATGGCCCCCTCGTCGGAGGCGCTCACCCGAGTGGCGAAATCGGCTGCGCTCTCAACACCGGTACCATTGATATTGGCCGCGATCATGAGCTGATCGCTGTCCGCATTGAAGCGGTTAACCGTGTCGTTGCCGTCATCTCCGGTGAAAAACAGCAGATTCGAGCGCTCCTCTCCAGAGCCAGACCCGTAGAGTATGTCATCGCCTCCTTGGCCGTAGATCTGGTTATGGCCCGAGCCACCGGAAATCCAATCGGCACCGTCGCCGCCCGCGATGATGTCATCGTCGCTGCCGCCGAATATGACATCCGACTGATCGCCGCCGACGATGGTGTCGTTGCCGGTGGAACCATACAGCGCATTGATGCCGCTCACGCCATAGATCAAATCATCGCCTTCGCCGCCGAAGACCTGATCGTTGCCTTCTCCACCCCACAAGAAGTCATTGCCTTCGCCGCCCTCGAGCCAATCGTTGCCGCCGCCGCCGTAGATGAGATCGTCACCGGCCTCACCAAACACCAGGTCGTTGCCCCTTTCGGCATAGGCGACATCGTTGCCCTCGCCCAGATAGGCCACATCCGATTGATAGCCCATTCTTAAGCCGTCGTCACCGCCGCCGGCATAGATCACCGACGGACCGGAAGTGCGGATCACCTCACCTTCGTCGGTACCAAAAACAATACCGCTGCCAGTTTGCAGAAAGCTAGGGAATGTAGCCATTTGAACTCCTAAGATAATTAGTTATTAAACAACCGAAACTGCGCGGGAACACACCCGTGCATATGGTCTCGAAGAGGCGCGAGCGCGGCAGGCACATCGGATGTTGTGGACTACCAGAGCCTCTTCGCCATCGATTAATAACAATTCTCATATAGATTTGCAATATTTTTCCTAACATTGCTCACCGCCAGCACCGTAAAGCCCGACCACCCATCGGGCGCTGGCGCTAAAGTTCAGGTCGAGCAAGAGCCTTGCAAGCGGCCTGGTCTCGATTCATCATATTGGATGCGATCACGGATGACTCTTATTTGTATTTTTTTTACTAGACCATAAAAGCTGGAGCAGCGAGTCATGCACACTCGAAATGTATCGATTGGGGAGAAGCGGCGCCGAAGCGGCCGACGCGCGGCGGGTCTGCGCAACTCCTCGCTACTGACCGTGACCGTGGCGGCGCTTGCCGCATCGAGCCATGCCGTGGCGGCGAGTCCCGCGCCGCGCGGACCCGGCATGTACGGACTGCGGTACGCGCAAGGGCCGACACAACCGGAACAAACCGGGCAGACCAAAACCATCGAGTTCAACATCCCGACTCAGCCGCTTGGTACAGCCCTCACCGCGCTCGCGAATCAGTCAGGCCTGGAGCTTGTGTTTACCCCGGATCAGGTCGCCGGACAGCCTAGCGATGGGCTAGTCGGCAATTACACGCCCGCCGCCGCACTGCGCCGGGTGCTCGCCGGCAGCGGGCTGCGCTACCGCTTCGTCGATGCCGATACGGTCGCGCTGGAGTGGATCACAACGCCTATCACAGGTGAGGTGACCAATTTAGGGCCCGTCGTGGTATCGGCGACCCGGACCGAGACGCCGGTCTCCGAGCTCACCCGCTCGGTTACCGTGGTGACGAAAAAAGACATCAATCAGCAGAAACGGATCGACCGCAATCTGGGCGACATCCTCTCCAAGAACGTACCGGGCTTCAGTCCTAGCACGCAATCGCTCAGCAACTTCGGTCAAACCCTGCGGGGCCGCGACTTTCTCACGCTGATCGACGGAATTCCCCAGTCGACGCCGTTGCGCGGCGGCGACCGCTCGCTCAACTCCATCGACGCCGACGCCATCGAGCGAGTCGAGGTGGTACGCGGCGGCTCGGCGATATACGGCTTCGGCGCCTCCGGCGGTCTCGTCAACATCATCACACGGCGACCAGAGGACGGCGCATTCAATGGGCATTCCGAAGCGGGTCTCAAGTTCTCGACCACGCATCCTGACGACTCGCTTGAGTGGCACACGAACCAGCGTGTCTCGGGTCGAGTCGACCAAGTGGACTATCTCGCATCGGGCACCTTCGTGCAAAGAAACGGTTTTTTCGACGCGGACAGCGACCGCATCCCAGCCGATCCGGTCGGCGGACAGGGCGGTCTCGCCGATACCAACGAATACAATGTGCTTGGCAAGCTCGGCTACGAATTCGACGCTAACCGGCAGCGTATTGAATTAGCGGTCAACCACTTCAGCATCTTACAGGACAGCAACTGGGCCGGCTTGGGGTTTGGCGACCCATCGACCGGCGAGAAAACGCCGGCGGTGCGTGGCAACATAAACGCCAAGAACCCCGGCACGAAGAACACCACGGTTAATCTCGAATACCGCAACAAAGATTTGCTCGGCAGCGATCTCAAGACGCAAGTTTATTACGGTGACCTCGAGGCCCGCTTTCCGAAATTCCCCGGCTTCGTCCAAAGCAAGATCGAATCCGAGAAATACGGCGCACGCTTGACCGTAGACACACCCATACAGGCGGGACCGGTTCCCTTCACCGCGACCTGGGGCATGGACTACCTGCACGATGAAACCACGCAATCCGGCCTGGATGGTCCGACGACAACCCCGGAGATGAGACAAAATGCAATCGCCGGTTTCCTCCAGCTCGAAGTACCGGTAGGGAATTGGGGCCTAGTACGCGGCGGCGTTCGGCACGAGAGCATCTGGGTCGATGTCGACGACGTATTGAACCGCCGGGGTGTATTCGTAGACGGCGGCACACTGGATTTCAACAAGACTCTGTTCAACCTCAGCGGCACGGCCTTCCTCACTGACAACGTCGAACTCTTCGGCGGATTTTCACAAGGCTTCTCGCTTGCCGATATTGGCCGCGCGATCCGGGATACGACCGCGACCGAAGCCACCGATCTCAAGTCCCAAGTGCAAACCGTCGACAACTATGAGCTTGGGCTGCGCGGGCACTACGCGCGCTGGGACGGCTCGATCACCGGCTTTTTCAGCACGTCCAACAATGGAACCACGTTCGACCAAGATCTGTTCATCACGAAGCAGCCGGAGCGTATCTACGGTGTCGAGTTTGCGGGCAATGTGCAGCCGATCGACCCCGTGCGGCTCGGCGGAACAGTCACCTGGCTGGCCGGTCGAGTCGATCTCAACGATAACGGTAATTACAATGAGGATCTACCGAGCACTCGAGTCCCACCGGTAAAAGTCACGGCGTACACCGAATACACACCGTGGCATTGGTGGTCGATGCGTCTGCAGGCGCTCTATTCCGGCAATCGCAATCCGGACAGCACCCAACTCGGTGGGACGAAGGTCGACAACTACACAATTTTCGACTTCTACAGCAACTTCGATATCCTTGGCAGCAGCAAGCTGCAGATCGGCGTAGGGAACCTGTTCAACAAGGACTACTTCCCTATGATAAACCAAGCGACGGCCTTGCCTTATGCCTTCTCCAAAGGACCGGGAAGAACCGTCTCCTTCACTTATTCGCTCAATTGGTAAACGGACTCGTGTAACCGTGCGGTTGACATCGATAAAAACCTGGCATCTCATCCACACGTGGACCAGCTTGGTATGCACTGCTTTTCTGCTGCTGCTCTGTCTGACCGGCCTGCCGCTGATCTTTCACCATGAAATCGATCAAGCCCTGGGCTACAGGGTCGAGCCAGCCGCCATTGCAAAAAATACCACCCGTGTGGATGTGGATGGCATTGTCGCAGACGCCGCCACCCGCCACCCCGACGGGGTTGTGCAGTTTCTGGTGCGCGATCCCGACGAACCGGATGTCTGGACCGTGCGACTGAGCGAAACACCGGCCACTTCGAAAGTCTCTATCTCTTACAGCTACGATGCCCGGACCGGCCAATTTCTGTATGAATACCCAATGCGCCAAGGCATCGTATACTTGCTATTTCGCTTGCACAGCGATCTATTCGGGGGCTTACCGGGAACGCTGCTCTTGAGTGTTATGGGCGCGCTGTTCATCGCCGCGCTGATTTCGGGTGTAGTTTTGTATGGTCCGTATATGCAGAAGCTGCGCTTCGGGACGGTGCGGCTGACGCGAACGGTCCGCATCAAATGGCTGGATCTCCATAACCTACTCGGCATCGTCACCTTGGTTTGGCTGTTGGTCGTAGCCGCCACAGGTGTGATCAACACCTTGGCGGCGCCGATCATTGGCTATTGGCAAACGACCCAGCTCGCCGAGATGACCGCCTCCTACGCCGCCGAACCGTCGCTCGCGCAAACCGGATCGGCGCAGCGCGCACTCGAGGCCGTCCGTAAAGCGGAGCCCGCCATGGAACTCAGTTTCATGGCCTTCCCCGGAAACGATTTTGCAAGCCCACACCACTTTGCCGCCTTCATGCGCGGCACAACTGCTTGGTCATCGAAGCTGTTCAAACCGGTCTTGATCGACGCGCAAACGGGTGTCGTCACCGAAACCCGCGCGCTTCCCTGGTATGTCTCCGCATTGCTGATCTCTCAACCACTGCACTTCGGCGACTATGGTGGCCTGCCTCTCAAACTCTTGTGGGCCGTGCTCGATTTGCTCGCTATCGTGGTTCTTCTCAGCGGGCTTTATTTGTGGCTGAAGCGACGCAATGTCTCGTTCGAGGCATGGCGTGCCCTTCTTCAAAGCGAAGCGGCCAAAGCTGCGCATGACGCTTCTCGGCAAGCCGGCTCGACGCTATGAACCCACCCTTGAGCAAGACTCAAATTTGGAGTGCACCGGTCGCCCTCGGCCTGATAAGCTGTGTCGGTCTGCTCGCGGCCTTGCTGAGCGACGGTATCGGTGATGCGGTGTCCTGGGTTGCGCTCGCCATTCCGGTTGCCGTCGCTGCACGGTATGGTGCAAGCGCTGTCCGCTCGCGGCAATGAGACGCCTGCTCTGGGTAGCACCCCTCAGCAGGCTATCTATAGCTTCAAACCCTTACACGATTCCATGGAGTTCGATCCTTTGATCCGAGCAACTGGGTCAGCATCATTATTCCTCGCGCATCGCACGCGCTAGCATATCGCTAATGGGTTTGGCCACGTAGCTTGCGAAAGTCCGCTCACCGGTCTTGATCATCACCTCGGCCGGCATACCCGCGAGCAGCTTCATCTCCTTTGTCATGTTGTGTTTGCCCTCCTCCGTGACCTTGATGCGCGCTTTGTAATAACGCGCTCCGGTGACCTCATCCTGGAAGCTGTCCGCGCTGACGTGGGCCACTTCCCCACCGATGATGTTGGTTAACCGCTGGTTAAAGGCACTGAAACGAATCTCCGCATACTGGCCTGGATACACGTTATCGATGTCGCGGTCTGGAATACGCGCCTCGACCACGAAACCGTCCCCCGAAGGCACAATATCCATAATGGGATCGCCGGGGCCAATCACCGCACCAATGGTATGCACTTTCATGCCGACTACAGTGCCAGCGACCGGCGCAGTCACGGTCGTGCGCTCAACCTGGTCACCAAGCGCGACAATCCGCTCTTCGGCATCAGCAAGGTTGGCTTCAGCCTCATGCAGCTGCTCGCCCACCTCTTTCTGGAATTCCTGCACTTTAAGCTCTTTTTGCAGCTGATTTTCACTGATCCGCGCTTTAAGGCGGGCGATTTCCGAGCGATGTTGGGCCGTTTCGCCTTGCAGTTGCAAAATCTGTCGCTCCAATTCTCGCAACCGCAAATTGTTACCCAGCCCCTTTTCGAAGAGCTTGCGCAAGCCCTTGGCATCGGTTTTGAGAGAGGCTATGAGCGATTGGTTGACCCGTATGATCGATTGCAGACCGTCGATCTGTTCGCGCATCTGTACGATCTGCTCGTCAAGGACGCTGAGCCCCTTGGCAAGCGATTCATGGCGTGCGGCAAATAGCGCACTTTGTACCGCCAGGACTTCCTTGGCCTGTGGCAAATCGCTCGCGAGCAACTCGTCAGGAAACTCCAACGTATCGTTGCTTCGTTGCTCGGCCAGCAGACGCACCTTGGTGGCGCGGTTGATAAGATATTGTGAGCGCACGATCTGCAACTGGGAAAGTTCCTGGGTCTTGTTGAGGATCAGCAAGGGATCGCCGGCCTCGACTTGATCGCCATCCTGAACGAGGATCGCCTCAACGATGCCGCCTTCGAGATGTTGGACAATTTTCTTGAACGATTCGACCGAAACTGCGCCGGAAGCCACTACGGCCACGGCAAGATCGGCAGTCACCGCCCAACTGCCAAAACCACCGAAGGCGACCAGCAGAACCGCCAGCCCTAGACACCGATAGCGCTTGTCGGACAAAGGCAGCGCACTGACCGGCACACGCTCTTGCAGCGGCTGCATGATATCGAGGCTGGGTGAAAGATCTCCTGCCATCTAGTCTTGCTCCCGAAATCGAGCATCACCGCCTTGCATTCCATCGATCGTCGCCAGAGGCCTGGAAGAGTATTGTTTCAGTGCCGTACGGGTCCCAACAGCGCTCGGTCGAGCAAGCTGCGTGAGCACTTGATCACGCGGGCCGAACATACTGATCCGCCCGTCTTTGAGCACCAGCAGTTTGTCGACATGCCTGAGCACGCTGCGGCGATGACTGATCACGAACAAAGTGACACCTTCAGCCTTGAGTTGATCAAGCACGTGGGCCAATGCGCGCTCGCCCGTGTCGTCGAGGTTGGAGTTGGGCTCGTCGAGTACGACAAAGACCGGATCACCATACAGCGCCCGCGCCAAACCCACCCGCTGGCGTTGCCCACCGGAGAGCACCCCACTGGCGGCACTGATATACGTATCGTAGCCGTTGGGCAGCCGTAAAATCAGCTCGTGAACGCCGGCCTTGTGAGCGGCTGCCACGACTTTCGCGGCATTCAACTCGCCGAAGCGAGCGATGTTCTCGCCGATGGTACCGTCGAACAGCTCGATATCCTGAGGGAGATAGCCGATGTGTGGACCGAGTTCGGCTCGGTCCCAACGGCCGATATCAGCACCGTCGAGGCGGACGACACCCGCCTGCACCGGCCAAACACCCAGCACCACCCGGGCCAATGTCGACTTGCCAGCCGCACTGGGACCGATGATGCCAATATGCTCGCCCTTTGCCGCCGTCAAACTGATACCACGGAGGGTGGCTGCGCGCACGCCGGGCGGTGCCGCAGCGATCCCTTCGATACTAAGCTCACCTTCCGGAGCGGGCAGCGACATACGCTGGGGCTCGGCGGGAATTTGCAGCAAAAGCTCGTCGAGACGACGATACGCGCTGCGCGCACTGACAAACCCTCGCCAGCCGCCGATTATTTGATCGACGGGCGCCAATGCTCGGCCCATCAGAATCGAACCGGCAATCATCATACCCGGCGTCAGATCCCCCTCGAGCACCAGCAGCGCTCCGAGGCCGAGTATCATCGACTGAAACAACATCCGCAGGGTCTTGGATGCGCTGATTAGCGAGCCCGCGCGGTCGCTCGCTTGCGACTGCTTGGCCAGGAATTCGTGATGCTTGCCCGCCCAGCGCTCCAGCACACCGGGCAACATCCCCATCGCGTGCAACACTTCGGCGTTGCGCAGATTGGAGTTGGCCAGATCCTGCGCTTTGATGTGCTCGGTGTTCGCCTTGGCCAACAAGGTCTTGGTGGCCTTCTCATTAGCAAGAGCCAACGCTAACAGAATGACGCCGGCGGCAGTGGCGAAGAATCCCAGCCACGGGTGGAAAAGATAAAGCACCGCCAAATAAATGGGCACCCAAGGTACATCGAAGAACGCAAACAGCCCATTCCCGGTGAGAAACTGACGTAAGCTCGTGAGATCGCCGAGCGGCTGCGCCGTCTGCCGGCCTTGGCTGAGCACGCTGCGCCGAAACATCGCGCTGTAGAGGCGTGCGTTGATCAGCGTATCGAGGCGGTTGCCCACGCGCACGAGAATCCGTGCACGCACCAGCTCTAACCCCCCTAGCACGGCAAACAAAAAGAGCACCACCAAGGTCAGCATCAACAGGGTTTCTTCACTGCGCGTGGGGATGACCCGATCGTAAACCTGTAACATATAGAGCGGTGCGACCAGCATGAGCAAATTAATGAACATGCTGAAAAAACCGACCGAAAGGAAAGAGCCCATGCAGCCATCGAGCGCGCAGCGCAGATCCGAGCGGTTTTTGTGTTTACCCATGAAGAGACTCACCTGGCAGAGCCAACCTTAGAGGAAAATGATTCCAGCTCAACCCGGACTCACCGCGTAGCCGAACCAGCGGATGATAAAATTGGCCTGATGAAATTACAAGTAATTCGCGTTTCGTTTACTTGTTGTATTCTCAATTCTCCCTCAGGCGCGGCATATGGACCATGTAGCAACCGCAGCGCATGGCCGCACCGCATCACGTGATTCAATTGAGGGCAAACCACATCAGCGCTGTGGGCTTTGTGAGCAATCACAGTGTCGAATTGAACTGGTTGAGCGAGTCCGGCTCACTACGGGCAGGGATGGCGCGAAACGTAATTAACCGCCTAACGGCGGAACGCCGCCTGGGGTGCATCGCGGACGAAGGGCTAAGGAAAAAACGGCCGGCTCGCCGCCGGCCGTAGGAGCACCCTACATTATCGAAGAGGAGGTCAGATGAACAGATCGACTGCAGATTACCCCCTGTGCCGGAATGGGTTCCGTTCAGCACGTCACTGTCTTGGCGGTTATCGGTCGCAAGTTCGGTAATGCCTTTAGACTTATTCCTCCAGACAAAGAATGCCAAATAGAGCGTGTTATAAAAAGGATTTGGTTCCAAGAGTGGGGGGTACGCGCGGGACTTTTCATACAGGCCTCGGCCGTTATACACATCGACGCCGCCTGTTAAACCTCAGCACCGAAGCGATGGCAACCGATTTTCGAGCCGCGTGCTGGTTGCCTCAATCTCCGTCATCTTCCCCGCCGGTCTTCTCTCGTAACCGCTCGTGCCAGCAGCCGTTCGACTCGGTACAGTCCTTCGTCGAGATCGGCTTGCGATATCACCAGCGATGGCGCCAACCGGAGCGTATTCGGCCCGGCGACCAGCACCATAACCCCCTCTTCCAGACCCATACCCAAAAGCTCCCGAGCCCGTCCCCGCCACCGCTCGCTCAAAGCGCAGCCGACGAGCAGGCCGCGTCCACGGATTTCATCAAATACCCCATAGCGCGGAGCAAGCGCGCGCAGCGCATCGGTCAGTCGCCGGTGGCGCTCCCGCACTCCGGCCAAGACCTGGGGTTCGCTGACAATGGCCAATACTTCGTTGGCCACCGCGCAAGCCAACGGATTGCCACCGTAGGTGCTGCCATGGCTGCCTACACCGAAACTCGCCGCCATAGCGACACTCGTGAGCATGGCACCGATCGGGAAGCCGCCTCCCAACGCTTTTGCTGTGGTCAAAATATCCGGCGTCACGCCCAATCCCATATAAGCGTAGAGATCGCCTGTGCGACCCACCCCGGTTTGCACTTCATCAAAGATCAACGCTGCCGAGTATCGATCGCAGAGCTTACGAAGTCCGCCCATGAACGCCTGATCACCCGGCACGATGCCTCCCTCGCCTTGCACGGGCTCGACGATCACCGCGCAGGTGCGCTCCGAGATCACCGCTTCGACTGCGGCCAAATCATTGTAGGGCACATGACGGATCCCTGCGGGCAACGGCTCGAATCCCTGGGTGTACTTAGGCTGCCCGCCGACACTAACCGTAAACAACGTACGGCCGTGAAACGCCTGTTCAAAGGCGATGATTTCATGTTTGTGCGAACCGAAACGCACGCTCGCATGTTTACGCGCCAGCTTCAGCGCCGCCTCGTTGGCCTCCGCCCCGGAGTTGGCGAAAAACACCCGCTCGGCGAAGGTCAGCTCACAAAGTCGGCGCGCGAGCGACAGTGCCGGCTCATTGGTCATGGCATTGCTGAGGTGCCAAATTTTCGTGGCCTGCTCCTCCAGGGCGGCCAGCAAGCGCGGGTGGCCATGCCCCAGACAGGTGACGGCGATACCACCGGCGAAGTCGATATATTCACGCCCCTGCTGATCCCAAACGCGAGCGCCTTCGCCGCGCACGGGGATAACCGCGGGGGGATTATAAGTAGGCACCATCACCTGATCGAATAGATCCCGAGTAATGGGGGTATTCTGCGGCTGCATCGTCCATCTCCCGAGCAGTGAGCGAACTCATTGGCTTCAAGCGCCATGAAGCTGAAAAGGATAGATCGAGCCCAGCCGCAGGATCCCGGTGAGTTCATCCAAGGCCGTACGCGATTCCACGAGCAGCGCCGGATCAGCCAGCTCCGCCGCCGTAAGGCGATCCCGATAGTGGCGGTCGATCCAAGCACTCAGCGCCGCAAACAGCGACTCATCCAAAAACACGCCGGCATTCACGACCCCAAGTTCAGTGGCCGTGAGCACCACACGCAAGCGCAAACAAGCTGGGCCGCCGCCGTTGCGCATGCTCTCCCTGACATCGATCACCACCAGCCGCCGAATCGGTGTCTGCTGCTCCAAGAGCTCGCCGAGCCAACTCCACACCGGCGGCGAACGGCGACACTCTTCCGGCACGATCAATGCCATACCCCCGGTTGGCAACATCACCAACTGACTATTGAACAAATAGGAGTCCACAGCCTGTTTCACCGTGACTCTCGCTTCGGGCACCACCATGAAACACACTGGCAGCTCACCAAACGCCTGCTGCAACTGCCGATGCACGGTGGCAGAGTCGAGAAAGGCTTGCTCGTGATGCAGTAGCACCTGCGCGTTGCCTACCGCTATCACATCGTTGTGAAACACCCCAGCGTCGACCAGCCGTGGATTTTGTTGGGCAAATACGCTGCGCCGCGGATTCAGACCATGCAGCCGCGCCACCGCTTGCGAGGCTTCCAGCGTCTGGCGGGCCGGATAATGCCGAGGGGTGCGACCGGCTGCACAGGCCCTCCTGTCATAGACGAAAAGCTCCACACCGGCCACGCCATACTCTGAACACAACCGCGTATGATTTGCAGCCCCTTCGTCGCCGAACGGCTCGACCGTGGGTAACGGCGCATGGTGAGCGAAATAGGTTTCATCGGCGAAAATCGCGCGCAGCACCCGGGCCGTCGTGGGCGCCTCGAGCGCACGGTGCAGGCCGCTGATCAAATTAGCGGGGGTCAAATGCACGCGCCCGTCCGCCGTATCTGCCCCAGGGGAGACGGTGGCGGCATTAGCCGCCCACATGCTGGAGGCCGAGCAGCAGGCCGCGAGCAGATCCGGAGCGGCCCGAGCCGCTCCGGAGAGCACGGTTGCGTCGCTGCCGCTGAAGCCGAGCCGACGCAGCACATCGATTGCCGGGCGCTCGTGCGGTGGCAACACGGCTTGGCAAAGCCCCAAGTCGCGCAACGTTTTCATTTTACGCAGCCCCTGCTGCGCCGCCGCACGAGGATTAGATACCGTCCCGGCATTTCGCTGCGAGGCGAGATTACCAAACGACAGCCCGGCGTAGTTGTGCGTAGTACCGACCAAGCCATCGAAATTCACTTCTACCGCGCTCAAAGCTTGACCCCCGGACTAAGGCGATCCGGCAACGTTAGCTTATCGGCCTGCAACGAAGCGACCGGGTAGGCACAGTAATCCGCTGCATAGTAGGCACTGGGGCGATGATTACCACTATAGCCTACCCCACCGAATGGCACTGCGGAGCTGGCGCCGGTAAGCGGCTGATTCCAGTTGACGATGCCGGCGCGGATACGCCGGAAGAAACGCTCGAAATCGCTTTGCCGACCACCCAGCAAACCCGCGGAGAGCCCGAAACGGGTGGTGTTGGCCAGCGCAATAGCCTGCTCAAACGTATCGTAACGCGCCACCTGGAGAAACGGGCCGAAGTACTCCTCGTCGGGCAAATCGGCAATAGCACCCACATCCATGAGCCCCGGCGACAATAAGCCGCTGGCTTCGCGCAGCCGGCCCATTGCAAGGAGCACCCGACCACCCCGCTGCTCCAGTCGCGCCTGCGCAGCAAGCAACCCCGTCGCGGCCGCCACCGAAATGACGGGCCCCATGAAAGGCGTCTCGGCATCCAGCCAACTACCAACCTGCAGCCCCGCCACGACCACGAGCAGGGCGTCGAGCAGATCATCCCCGGCTTTACCCCGCGGCAGATAAAGGCGCCGAGCACAGCTACAACGCTGTCCGGCTGTCAGATAGGCAGACTGAATGATCGAGTACACGGCCGCTCGGATATCGACCCCCGGCATTACGACCAGCGGATTGTTGCCGCCCATTTCCAAAGCCAAAACCTTCTCCGGCTGTTCGGCAAACTGGCGATGCAGCAATCGACCGGTGGCGGCACTACCGGTGAACAACAACCCGTCGATATCCGACTCGGCGGCGAGTGCGCCACCAACCTCACGACCGCCCTGCACCAAATTGATGACGCCGGCAGGCAACCCGGCTTGCAGCCATAAATGCAACATGTACTCGGCACACAGCGGGGTGAGCTCGCTCGGTTTGAAAACCACGGTATTACCGGCGAGCAGAGCGGGAATAATGTGGCCGTTCGGCAAATGCCCAGGAAAATTGAACGGCCCGAAAACCGCGAGCACACCGTGTGCCTTATGCCGCAGCATGGACCAAGCCGCGCCGGTCTCGCGCTGGTGTAACCCGGTTCGCTCCTTATAAGCGCGCGCCGATAGATCGATCTTACCGATCATGGCCACCACCTCGGTTAGCGCCTCCCAAGTTGGCTTGCCCGTTTCACGGGAAATTGTCTCAGCCAGCGCGCGCTTGTCCGCTTCCAAACGATTCCCGAAGCCGCGTACGATTTGCAAACGCTCGTCGAAGCCACGTTCGCTCCAGCCGTCGAAAGCGGCCCGTGCGGCCTGCACCGCCTGCCCGACCTGCTTGGTGCTGGCCTGCGCCCCCTCCCAGAGCACCTCGTTGCTGGCGGGATCGCGCGAGTCGAACGCACCTCCGTCACCGACTACCCAGTCACCGCCAATCAGCTGATCCTTCCTCTGCATAAAGCTTCTCTGGTGGCTGTGCTCGATTGCTTGTCAGGCGGGGTTTAGATCAGGCAGCGCCGCTCGCCGGCTGAACACCGATATCGCGACTCCAATCGCCAAACCCAGTCTAACCGGCCGCTAGCGCAGCCCAACATACGCGTGCGTGTGTGCGGCCTGTCGTTCATCGACCAGCTGAGATACTTTGTGCTGCAGCTCCTCGATGAGCGCCGCGAAGCCATGGTCGCGGATAAACGCCGTGTACTCGGAGCGCTTGATGGCCAGTTCGCTGACACCATCAGCAAGAATATTGATGATCCGCCACTGACCATCTTGTAGATGAAGTAGATAGTCGAGGCGTATCCGAGCACCATCGCTTAGTAAAAGCTTGGTCTGCACCAGACGCTTGCCCTGAGCAAGCTTACGCTGGCCTGACTGGATAAAGCGCTCACCATCATACTCATCGAACCGATCGGCGTAGGTGGCAACCGTCAAATGTCGGAAGGTAGTCAAAAACTGCTCGCGTTGTACCGCGCTCAACCCCTGCCACTGGTTACCAAGCGCAAACCGAGCCATGCTCGCCAAATCGTGGCTGGCTTCGATGATGGGCGCAAGAGCCTCGAAACGCTGTTCGAAGTCCATATCCGAGCGCCAGACCGCAACGAGCTTTTGCTGTAAATCAGCCACTACCACCGCCGTCGGGCGTTGCCCCGCTGCCACTGCAAGACACAACCAGAATAGCACGGCCCCTAGTGCCATCCTCCTGGCAGCAACTGAGTTTGCGAAAATACGGCGTAACATACCGCGCTCCTTCTAATTCACCGCCAACTGAGCACCATCGCCCCACGTTCGACCGTATCGAGCGTCATTGGCCTGCGCGCGGCAACAGACACCCCGGAAAGCCGCACTCCCCACCGATGAGCTCGCCGGCCACAGTTCTTAGGGAAATTGCGAACTGCTGGGCGGAACGCCGATCAGTGCGGTGCTGTAATGCCTTATCGGTCAAACCACTTTAACGGTGATCGGGATATTAACTTATGTGGGCGTCCTCTGGTCCTTCGAAGACCCGCTCCAATTGGCGGCCATGCATTGATCAAGTCCATGATCCCTAAAGTGGAACAGACAGGCCGTTGATTTTACCAAGCGCCGCTCCTGCAAGGTAGAAACATGTTGCCTGTCTCTGCCAACAAACCCAACGCCCGAGTATGGAGAAGGGTCTGCGTATGGCTACCGCCAATCCCTCGTTAAAGCTCGGCGGCCTTGCCCGGCGCCTGGTTCAGAACCGCTTGATCGGGGAAGACGAGGTCCGACAAGCATTGCACGATTCCAAAAAAACAAACACGCCGTTCGTCACCTATCTGATCGAACAGGGTTTGCTCGCTGCGAAGAACATCGCCGAGGCCGCATCGAGCGAATTCGGCGTACCACTGTTCGATTTGACCGCGCTGGAGATCAACCACAGCGTGATCTCGCTGGTCACCGAAAAACTGATCCGCCGCCACCGGGCCTTGCCGATTATCAAACGCGGCAAGCGCCTATACGTAGCCGTCTCCGACCCCACCAACCTGGAGGCCCTCGACGAATTCAAATTCCATACTGGGCTCAGCGCTGATCCAGTGCTGGTCGAGGACGATCACCTCGGGCGAACCATCGATCAAGCTTTGGAGCGCGCCGACGATGTGCTCTCGAATATGGATCTCGACGAGGACTTGGAAAACCTCGATATCAGTGCTGGGGATAACGAACGCGAACCGGATGTCGGCGATTCTGATGCCGACGACGCACCGGTGGTGCGGTTCGTCAACAAAGTGCTGCTCGACGCAATCAACAAAGAGGCCTCCGATATCCACTTCGAGCCCTACGAAAAACAGTATCGGGTCCGCTTTCGCCAAGATGGCGTATTACGCGAGGTAACCGCTCCTCCCATCCAACTCGCACCAAGATTGGCAGCGCGGCTCAAAGTCATGGCGCGACTCGATATCGCCGAGCGTCGGGTGCCCCAAGACGGGCGCATCAAGATGAATCTATCTAAGCGCCGAGCCATCGAATTTCGTGTCAACACATGCCCCACTTTGTTTGGCGAGAAAATCGTCCTACGCATCTTGGATCCCAGTAGCGCCCAAATGGGCATCGAACAGCTGGGCTACGAGGACGAGCAAAAGGAGATCTTTCTCAAATACATCCACAAACCTTACGGTATGGTACTGGTGACCGGACCTACGGGTTCAGGCAAGACGGTTTCTCTATATACCGCACTCAACATACTCAATACCGCCGATCGCAACATCTCGACGGTCGAAGACCCGGTGGAGATCAACGTACCCGGTATCAATCAGGTCAACCTGAACATGAAAGCCGGTCTCACCTTCGCCGCCGCGTTGCGCGCCTTTTTGCGCCAAGATCCGGACATCATCATGGTAGGCGAAATCCGTGACCTGGAAACTGCTGAGATCGCCATCAAAGCCGCGCAAACCGGCCATCTCGTGCTCTCGACGCTGCATACTAACGATGCTCCGCAAACGCTCTCCCGAATGGCCAACATGGGGGTCGCACCATATAACATCGCCTCTTCGGTAAGCCTGATCATCGCCCAGCGGCTGGCTCGGCGGCTTTGTAAACACTGCAAGCAGCCTGTCGATATCCCCAGGGAAGCGCTGCTCAAAGAGGGCTTTGGCGAAGCCATTCTCGATGAGTTGACTGTCTATGCCGCAAAAGGCTGCGGGCAATGCACTGAGGGCTACCGCGGCCGGGTGGGTATCTATCAAGTCATGCCGGTAACAGAGGCCATGGGGCGAATCATCATGGAGGGAGGGAATGCCATGCAGCTGGCCGAACAAGCGAGTCGTGACAAAGTCAACGACCTCCGCCAATCAGGCCTGCTGAAGGTCAAGCAAGGTATAACGAGTCTGGAAGAGCTCAACCGAGTAACGGTGGACTGAAGCAATGGCGGAAAAGGCAATCAAACTAGCAAGCTTCACCTGGGAGGGAGTCGATCGCAACGGACGCAAACTTACCGGCAGCAGCCAAGCCGAAAATGCCACGAAAGTGCGGACCAACTTGCGCCAACAAGGCATCGCCGCCCAGAAAATCCGGCGCAAATCGACTCTGCTGAGTCTGGGGCAAGGCCCGCGCAAGAAAAAGATTGCGCCTGGCGATATCGCGGTCTTTACTCGGCAACTCTCCACCATGCTCAACTCCGGTGTACCGCTGGTGCAAGCGTTCGACATCATCGGCCGCGGTCACGAAAATCCGAGCATGCAAAAGCTGGTGTTGGGCATCAAGGAGGATGTCGAAGCCGGCGTCGGACTCTCCGATGCGTTGCGTAAGCATCCCCTGTATTTCGACGAATTGGTATGCAATCTGGTAGCCGCCGGCGAGCAGGCTGGCGTACTGGACACCCTACTGGACAAAATCGCCACCTACAAAGAGAAAACAGAATCCATCAAGAAAAAAATCAAAAAAGCCTTATTCTACCCGACCGCCGTACTCATTGTTGCGTTCATCGTCACCGCAATCCTATTGATCTTCGTGGTGCCGCAATTCGAAGAGCTGTTCCGCGGCTTTGGCGCAGATTTGCCCGCCTTTACTGTACTGGTCATCCAGCTCTCGAACGCATTTCAGCAATACTGGTGGCTCATCCTCGCTGGGCTCGGCGCCGCCGCAACGGCCTTTACCCAAGCACACAAACGTTCACGCCGAGTAGCCTATGCAGTGGACCGCGTCTCTTTGCGCATCCCGATCGTCGGTTCGATCTTGCGCAAAGCGGCGCTCGCGCGTTTCGCCAGAACACTCTCGACGATGTTCGCCGCCGGTGTACCGTTGGTGGATGCACTCGAATCCGTTTCCGGCGCCACCGGTAACCGCGTTTACGGCCAGGCAGTGCGCGTCATGCGTGAGGAGGTGGCTACTGGACAACCGCTGCAATGGGCGGCCAGCCGCACGGAACTTTTCCCGCATATGATGGTGCAGATGATTGCGATCGGCGAGGAAGCGGGTTCGTTGGATGCCATGCTGGCCAAGGTCGCCGATTTCTACGAGGAAGAGGTGGACAACGCGATCGACAGTTTGAGCAGCCTGCTTGAGCCTTTGATCATGGCCATTCTGGGTGTCCTGGTCGGCGGCCTGGTAATCGCCATGTACCTGCCGATCTTCAAGCTCGGCGCGGTTGTTTAGCCGCATACGGCACTCCTCCGCCTGAACCCGTGCAATCTTAAATTATGACAGCAATATCCGTATTCGATTTCTTGCAAAGCAACCCGAGGTTGTTTTGGGCCACAAGCTTCGTCCTCGGCCTCATGGTCGGCAGCTTTCTCAATGTGGTCATCCTACGCCTGCCGCACCGGCTCAGCCGCGAATGGCGCATGCAATGTGCCGAATTCATGGCAAACGGCGAAGCGGACCCGCTAGTTCGACCAAACGATGGTGAGCGCTTCGGCCTGCTCGCACCAGCCTCACAATGCCCCCTTTGTCGCCACCGTATCCGCCCTTGGGAAAACATCCCGCTTTTGAGCTATCTGCTCCTGCGCGGGCGTTGTTCGAGTTGCAAGGCGCGCATCTCGCCGCGCTACCCCGCGATCGAACTGCTCACTGGCGTTCTCTCGGTTATCGTCGTAGCGCACTTCGGCGTTTCGGCCGCAGCGCTCGCGGCCCTGATCCTGACTTGGGTACTCATCGCTCTCGCCGGTATCGATCTGGACCATCAGTTACTGCCTGACGATCTCACGCTGCCGGCATTATGGCTAGGCTTGTTATTGAGCTTAGTGCCCGTGTTCGTCCCTGCAACCGCCGCCATCGTCGGCGCCGCAGTCGGCTACCTCACACTGTGGAGCGTTTACCATCTCTTCCGCTGGCTTACCGGCAAACAGGGTATGGGTTATGGGGATTTCAAGCTGCTCGGTATGCTTGGCGCCTGGCTTGGCTGGCAGGCACTGCCCCTGATCGTGGTTCTTGCCTCGATCGTGGGCGCCGCGGTGGGCATTACGCTGATTGCCGGTCAGGGCCGGCATCGCGATCATGCCATACCCTTCGGTCCTTTTCTCGCCGCCGCCGGATGGATCTATCTGTTATGGGGTGACAAGCTGCTACCGACCTATCTTGCCCTCGCTGGGCTGTCCCGATAAACCGCTTCAGAACAAAGCCGCCTCCGCGCTGTGAGCCGCGCCGTCGGCCACCCTCAACTCGCCATTCGCCGGGCCACGTGGTGAAATAAACAGCTCAGCAATGATGGCACGTATTTGGTACAAGGCAGTACAAGATGTTGATCGTTGGACTCACCGGCGGCATCGCCAGCGGCAAGAGTGCCGCCACGAACGGCTTTGCCAGCCGGGCAGTGGAAATCATCGACACCGATTGCATTGCTCGGGAGGTGGTACAGCCCGCAAGTGAAGGCTTACGGCAACTCGTCGAACATTTCGGTACTCCGATTTTGAACCCCGCCGGTGAACTTGATCGTGCGCAACTGCGCCGGCGCGTGTTTGCCGACCCGAACGAGCGCGCGCAGCTCGATAGCATTCTCCATCCCCTAATCCGTACCAAAGCCATTGCACAGCTCGAACGCCGTCACGGCCCATACACAATCCTGGTCGTACCCTTGTTGTTGGAAAGCGGAATGACCGATCTTGTGGACCGAATCCTGGTGGTGGATGCACCGGTGGCGCTTCAGCGCCAGCGGCTGCTCAAGCGGATGAATGCCTCTGATGAGGAGATTGAATGCATCCTCGCAGCACAGGCTTCCCGCGCCGCACGGCTAACCCATGCCGATGATGTCATCGATAATTCCGGCTCGCTTGCCGCCTTGGATGCGGCGGTAGCCCATCTGCACGCGCGCTACTTGCGCTTGGCGCAGCATCGACCTTGAACCCCGAGCGGTTGGCTAGGGCCCAAATCTGGGTGAGAATGGTCGTTGGCTTCTCCATCAATCGGTAGCATGAGGAACGCTGCCCTGCAAGCGCCGAACATTACCTATGAGCAGCCGCTCAATGAGCGCGTCCGCACTCTGCTGCGCGTGGAGTTCTTGCATCACCAAGGCCAGTTTGGCATCGCCGGTGAATCGCAATGGCACTCACGCCTCGCGCTTAACACATTCGTCGAGCTGCTGGGCTTGCTCAGCCGGAGTGATCTGCGCGGCGTACTCCAAAAGGAGTTGCAGCGGCTATCGAACACGCTGCTGGCCCTGCAGGAAACCCCCTGCGTCGACCCGAACCGACTGCACACCATACTCTGCGAATGTGAATGCCTTGCCGAGCAGCTGCATGCTGGGGCCGGCCACAAAATCAAAAACAACGATTTCCTCAATACCGTAGCCCAACGCAGCGGCATTGCGGGAGGAACCTGTAGCTTCGATCTCCCCGTCTACCATCGCTGGCTGCATCAACCGCCTGAACACCGGCGCGCGGATCTGGAACACTGGTTCAAGGACTTGGATGCGGTGAGCAAAGCAACCCACCTGATCCTCCGGCTGCTGCGCGAAAGCGCCGATGCCGTTCCGGAAATCGCCTACGGCGGCACCTTCCAGGCTGGTCTAGACCGGACACCACCCTACCAGATGCTGCGTGTCCTACTGGCTCAAGGAGAACCGTATTTCCCTGAAATCAGCGGCAATCGGCATTTCTGTACTATCCGCTTTCTGGAACAGCCATCCTTGCGAAAACGTCCGCAACAAGTATCAATGGACATAAAATTTCGACTCGAGCGATGTGTCGTGTGACTCATACGCTCAGGAGTATGCGTGCCTACAACACCTGCAACCGTAAGCTGCCCGACCTGCAATCGACCGGTCGAATGGTCAAGACACCAGCATTATCGACCGTTTTGCTCCCGGCGTTGCAAGTTAATCGATTTGGGTGCCTGGCTGGACGGCAGTCATCGTATCCCCGGATCTGAGCTGGCTGGCGAATCCAACGGCATCGACGAGGATTCGAATGACGCGGCGGAACGGCAATAATGAGCGGTCTGCCATGCCGTTTCGGGCGCGATTCAATACCCAGCATGCCAAAACCCGCGGATTCCCGCTACTCCTTGAGCACGCGCCCGCCAAGCCCGCTCCATGTCTGCCGGACCGACACCGCCCAATGCATAGACTGGGATGGGCACGTCGCGGACCCAGGCCGCAAAGGTCCGCCATCCCAACGGTTCACGACCTGGATGGCTGGGAGTGGTATGCACCGGGGAGAGCACCGCGAAGTCGGCACCGATAGTGCAGGCTCGCGCTAAATCCTCGGGATTGTGACAAGAGGCACCCACCAGACAACTGCCCGGCAAGGGTCGCGCTCGCAGCGTCCGCAGCTGGGCGGCAGACAGATGCACACCATCGGTCCCCACTCGCCGAACGATGTCTAACCGCCGACTAACCAGCAACCTTGCTCCTGCTTCGCGAACCACTGCCAACAGCCTGTGCGCCACCTTCTCGAGCTGTTCCCCACTGAGACCATCGGTGCGCAGCTGCACGAGCTCGCAGCCAAGCCTCAAGTTTTGCAGCACTCCTTTAAACAAACCATCGGGATCAGTCAAGGGAGGAGTAATAAGGTAGTGGGCCGGCAAACCAGCAGCGAGTACAATCGGATGGTTCGCCGGCGGGAAGCGAAAATCGGCCAGCCCCGGAGGCAGAACCCACTGACAGCACTGACCTTCTCGGCCATGGGCCAGCCCGGTGAAGCGCGGGACACGCCAGACGTCGAGCAACACCTCTTTGTCCGGATAGTGGTAGGGCACGCGAATCAAGGGCCACGCCTGCTTGGGCCGAATCCCAACCTCTTCGGTCAATTCCCGATTAAGCGCCGCACAAATATCTTCACCCGGCTCCACCTTGCCGCCGGGGAATTCCCACAACCCGCCTTGGCGTCGGTGCGCCCCTCGCCGACAAATCAACACACGCGTGGTTGTATCTGTGACGACACCAACCGCCACGTGCACCGGCGGCTTGTTCGAGCTCACGTCAATACGCCCGTTCGCGGGCGATCCCCGCTCCAACCACGAGTGGATGGGCTGAGCGCTCAGGTACGGTAATCCGCGTTGATCGTGATGTAGTCATAGGAGAGATCGCAAGTCCAAACACTCGTTGCGGCATCGCCCCGGCCCAAGACGACCCGAATCTCGATCTCCGCTGCGTTCATCCGCTCCACGGCCACACTCTCCTGATAGGATTCGCTGCGGGCACCATTTTCGACCACACAAAGATCATCCAGAAAGATTCGGACTCGATCGAGCTCTATATCCGCAATGTCCACGCGTCCCACGGCTGCCAGGATCCGGCCCCAGTTGGGATCACCGGCAAACACAGCTGTCTTGACCAAGGGTG
This sequence comes from Gammaproteobacteria bacterium, assembly GCA_030433275.1. Classification (GTDB taxonomy): domain Bacteria; phylum Pseudomonadota; class Gammaproteobacteria; order Nitrococcales; family Nitrococcaceae; genus Nitrococcus. The sequence goes on along the minus strand of JAUILK010000005.1, from coordinate 73,788 downwards.
ATTCGGCGATAGCATATGCCACGCGTGCTGCTTCAGCCGCGTCCGCGGCCTCTGCCACCGCCACATGCACCAGCCGCGTGGCGCCTTCACCATCACGGACAATGGCCAGCGCCAAGCTCCGACAAGCCTCGGTCAATGCCATCAGAAAACGCCGACCGCTCTCGCCCGCGCCGTCGATCCGCACACCAGACCGTCCCGTCGCCGCAAGCACACAGGCATCGTTGGTGGATGTATCACCATCCACCGTGATTCGATTGAACGAAACTTCGACTGCGGCGCGCAAGGCCTGCCGAGCCCAAATCGGATCAAGCTCGGCGTCGGTTGCCAGAAAAGCCAGCATAGTGGCCATATCGGGGCGGATCATACCCGCTCCTTTGGCGATGCCGGTCAGTGTCACCGATTGCCCTCCCGCTATGGAAATCACGCTGGAGGTCCCTTTGGGGCGAGTATCCGTGGTCATAATGCCGTAGGCGGCGCCCTCCCACGCATCTTCAGTCAGCTCCGCGAACACGTTCGGTATCGCTCTAACGATTCGATCGACCGGCAAAGGCTCGCCGATTACTCCGGTAGAGAACACCAAGACCTCCGGCACGGCGCAATGGGCCTGCTCGGCCACCCGACGCGCACAGCTCAGGGCGTCGTCAAGACCTTGCGCGCCGGTGCCGGCATTGGCATAGCCGGTATTGACCAACCAATAGCGTGAGTAGCAACTCGCTGCAAGGTGTTGCTCGGTAAGCAAAACCGGGGCCGCCCGGAAACGGTTGCGGGTCAGTACGGCGCTGCAGTGCGCACCTTCGGCCAGCTCGAATAGCACCAGGTCAGGCTGATTCGGTTTACGAATGCCGGCCGCCACAGCACCGAGACGCACGCCCGGAACCGGTCTGAGTCGCCCCAGCGAGTTCTCACCAACCGCCATCGTCCGTACGCCTCACTCAAGTTGGCCGTGACAATGTTTGTATTTTTTGCCGGAATCGCAGGGGCAAGGCTGATTACGCCCGACCTTGCGTTGCGAGCGCACGTAAGGTTTGGTAGACGTGGCTACAGCCGCGTCGACAGAATCGTAGTCATCGGCGGCTGCAAGGCTGTTTGCTTCCTCATGCTGGAACTGTATCGCTCCTTGCGGCTCAGGGGAGTGCTCGAGCACCCGCGCGTCCTCTTCGGTGCGCACTTGCACATGGCACAGAATCTTGATCGTTTCGCGCTTGATTCCCTCCAGCATTTCCTGAAACATCGCAAAACCTTCGCGCTTGAACTCCTGCTTGGGATCACGCTGTGCCATACCACGCAATCCGATCCCCTGGCGCAGATAGTCCATGGCCGCCAAGTGATCCTTCCAATGAGAGTCCAGCACCTGGAGCAGGAAACTCTTCTCGACTTGGCGCATGATCTCCGGGCCAATCAGTTCCTGCCTGAACTCGTATTGCTCCTCGACTGCCTGCGCAATCCGCTCACGCAACGCTTCCTCGTGCAGCGTCTCCTCCTGATCGAGCCATTTCTGCACCGGTAGACGGATATTGAATTCCGCCTGCAACGCCTCTTCCAGCCCCGATATATCCCACTGCTCATCGACGCTATTGGGCGGGACGTACTCATCGATAACGCCGGTGATCACATCCGAGCGCATAGCCTTGATAGTATCTGAGATTTCCTCGGTCTCGAGCAGTTCATCGCGCTGCTGGTAGACCACCTTGCGCTGATCATTGGCGACATCGTCAAACTCGAGCAAGTGCTTGCGAATATCGAAATTGTGTCCTTCGACCTTGCGCTGAGCATTCTCGATGACTCGCGAGACCATACCGCTCTCGATGGCTTCACCCTCCTGCATGCCCAGACGTTGCATCAGCGCAGAGACACGCTCGGAGGCGAAGATGCGCAGCAAACTGTCCTCGAGCGAGAGGTAGAAACGTGTAGAACCTGGATCCCCCTGGCGGCCGCAACGGCCGCGCAGCTGATTATCGATACGCCGCGACTCGTGCCGCTCGGTGCCGATCACGTGCAAACCGCCCGCCTCGATCACCTGATCATGCCGCGTCTGCCATGCCTTACGCAGTGCATCTAGGGCCGCTTCGTCGGGTTCATCAAGCGCTGCGATTTCGGCTTCCACGTTACCACCCGGAACGATGTCGGTACCGCGGCCGGCCATATTGGTCGCAATCGTCACCGCACCCGCTCGCCCGGCTTGGGCAACGATCCCTGCCTCGCGTTCATGCTGCTTGGCATTGAGGATCTCATGCGCAATGCCCGCCTTGTGTAAGCGCCTGGAGATGTATTCCGAGTTCTCAATGGAGGTCGTGCCGACAAGCACCGGCTGGCCGCGCCGGTGACAGTCTTTGATGGCTTCGACGATGGCCGCGTACTTCTCCCGCTGGGTGAGAAACACCAGATCATGCAGATCCTCTCGAACCATTGGCTTGTTGGTCGGGATGACCACGACCTCAAGGCCATAGATTTGCTGGAATTCAAAAGCCTCGGTATCCGCGGTGCCGGTCATACCGGAGAGCTTTTCATACATGCGGAAGTAATTCTGAAACGTGATCGAGGCGAGTGTTTGGTTCTCAGCCTGGATCGGTACCCCCTCTTTGGCCTCGACGGCCTGATGCAGCCCTTCCGACCAGCGCCGCCCCGGCATGGCTCGGCCAGTGAACTCATCGACGATGACGATCTGCCGATCACGCACCAAGTAGTGTACATCACGCTGGTAGAGCGCATGCGCCCGCATCGCGGCGTTCAAATGATGCAACATAGCAATGTTGCGGGCATCGTAGAGGCTTTCCTCGGGCTGCAGGAGGCCGGCTTGCCTGAGCAATTCCTCGGCCCGTATTTGACCTTCCTCGGTCAGAACCGCCTGCCGGGCTTTCTCATCGACATGGTAATCCCCCGGACCATCCTTCTCCTGCTGGCGACTGAGTTTGGGTATCAGCGTATTCATCCGCAGATAGAGCTCGCTGCTCTGCTCCGCTTGACCCGAAATAATCAGTGGCGTACGCGCTTCATCGATGAGAATGGAATCGACTTCGTCGACAATCGCATAATTCCGGCCACGCTGCATGCGCTCATCCACCCGCAGCGCCATATTGTCACGCAGATAGTCGAAACCGAATTCATTATTGGTCCCGTAAGTAATGTCCGAGCGGTAGGCTTCACGCTTCGCTGCCACCTCCATGCCGGGCACGACCACACCGACTGATAGCCCCAGAAAACGATAGATTTTACCCATCCATTCAGCGTCGCGGCGAGCCAGGTAATCGTTGACGGTGACAACATGAACACCGGCACCGGTCAACGCATTGAGGTAGGCGGCCAAGGTGGCGACGAGGGTTTTACCCTCGCCTGTTTTCATCTCGGCAATTTTGCCTTCGTGCAAAACCATGCCACCGATGAGCTGAACGTCGAAATGGCGCATAGCAACCGTGCGTTGCCCCGCCTCTCGAACGACTGCAAAAGCCTCCGGGAGCAATTCATCCAAACCTTCGCCATTACCGTAACGGCTGCGGAACTCGTCCGTCTTACCGCGCAATTCGGCATCAGAGAGTACCCGCATCGCGCCCTCCAGGGCATTGACCTGCCCGACGGCCTTGCGCATTCTCCGGATGACGCGATCATTACGGCTACCGAATACCTTCTTCGCGATGGCGTTCAGCATAAGGTACTCACCCGAGTGGGTTCAGTTCGCATGGAAACGGGGCGACTTTAGCCACCGTGCGGGACCCGCCCACGACCTGAGCGGGAAGAAGCGGTACTATAGCGTATCTGCCGCTGAATTTTTAATCGAACATGCAATCACCTGATATCCGTTGCCCTTAAATGACTGCTTTTGACGACCACCCGCGCGATCGCCAAGGTCCGAAGCGCCTGCAATGGTGGCTCCGCGCCGATCATGATGTATTGGCCCGTATTGCCCACTCGGCTCGCAACAACGCCCGCCTGCAGCGCCAGTTGCAGGCCGTCCTACCGCCCGAACTCACCGGGCGCTGGCGCGTGACGAGGCTCGATGTGCAGGCCTTGTGCCTTATCACCGAGAGCCCGCTCTGGGCTACCCAATTGCGCTATCGTCGCGCACTCTTGCTGCAGGGTGCCGCAACCATTTTGGGACAACGCCCACGGCAACTCCAGCTTCGCATCGAGCCGAACATGAGCGTCCACCGACCAATGCCGCCGGCTCGCTTATTATCCGCGAATGCCGCCGAAACGCTCCGGCGTAGCGCCGCGTGCATGGCCCCTGGCCCGCTGCGTGCGGCGCTGCTTCGACTGGCCTCACGACAACGGCCAAAATGATATCTCAGACTACGGCCAGCGGCTGTTCGAAAGTGATGGGAACCTCTGCGACATGATCGAACGTGATTCGTTCCCAAGCGTCGTGCTCAGAAAGCAGCCTCCGCAGTAATTTGTTGTTCAGCGCATGCCCGGACTTGTAGCCCTGAAAAGCACCGATCAGGCTGTAGCCGAGCAAATACAGATCGCCGATGGCATCCAGGATTTTGTGTTTGACGAACTCATCACAGTAACGCAAACCATCCTCATTTAGGATGCGGTGATGATCAACCACGATCGCATTGTCCAGACTGCCGCCCAGCGCGAGCTTACTCTGTTGTAACTGTTTAATGTCGCGCATAAAACCAAAGGTGCGCGCGCGACTTACCTCCTTGATAAAGGACGTGGTGGAGAACTCAAGCTCCCCGTGCTGCGGTTTGGAATTGAACATCGGATGATCGAATTCCAAAGTGAACGAGACCTTCAAACCCTCAAACGGCGCCAAAGCCACCCACTTCTCGCCGTCGCTAACCCGCAGCCGGCGCTTGATGCGGATGAATGATTTGCCTGCCGCCTGTTCCCGAATTCCTGCCGAGCGGATCAAAAACACAAACGGTCCGGCGCTGCCGTCCATGATGGGCACCTCGGGGGCGCTCAGATCAATATAGGCATTGTCTATTCCCAGACCCGCCAAAGCAGAGAGCAGATGCTCCACTGTGGACACCCGCACCCCGTCCTGAACCAAGCAAGTCGATAACGACGTATCGCCTACGTTGTCTGGATGGGCACGGATCTCCACCGGATTTTCCAGGTCGATCCGTCGGAATACGATGCCGGTATTGGGTGGTGCTGGCCGCATCGTCAGCCGTACCATCTCACCCGTATGCAAACCGACACCGGTTGCCCGAATACTGTTCTTGAGCGTGCGTTGCGGTATCATTTTATTTCCCTTTTCCCCACCCCCTCATGACCTTAATCGCCTGATCAAGGCACGCCGGCCGTCTCCACGTTTTCCCTAATTATCATTTCGACAAAACCAATACCCGTCATTTCGGCCGCTATGGTAAACGATACGGCCATGTGTCTACCCGTAGAATATACTTAGGCTCAGTCCGCTTGGCGGCGCAGAAACGCCGGAATATCCAAATAGTCTAAGTCACTGTCGGCCTGCACCGGATAGCGGTCGTTGGCCGCCTGCTTACGGATGATCGTCGGCCGCTCAAGCTTGCTGTAATCGATTTCACCGCTCGCCGTTCGAGCCACCGACCGGACTCGCGACTCAATCGCCTCTACCGGATTGCCGAGTCCCGTAGCTACCACCGTGACCCTGAGCTCGTCCTCGAGTTCCGGATCGATCACGGTGCCCACCACCACGGTGGCATCGTCCGCGGCGAGTTCCTTCACCGCGTTACCGACCTCGTCAAACTCGCCGATGGACAGCTCCAACCCGGCGGTCACATTCACCAGAATACCCCGCGCGCCAGCGATATTGGCATCCTCCAGCAGAGGACAAGCGATGGCGCGTTCGGCGGCCTCGCGCGCCCGCCCTTGCCCACACGCCGCGCCCGAGCCCATGACGGCCATACCCATCTCCGACATAACGGTGCGCACATCGGCAAAGTCGACATTGATCACACCAGGACGCGTAATGAGCTCGGCGATGCCCTTGACCGCACCGAGCAACACATCATTAGCCGCCTTGAAGGCATTGAGCAGGGTCAGTTCCTTACCCAGCACGGTAAGCAGCTTTTCGTTAGGAATGGTAATCAGCGAGTCGACATGGCGGCTGAGCTCCTTGATGCCCTCACTGGCCACCTGCATACGCTTACCGGCTTCGAAGCTAAACGGTTTGGTGACCACGGCCACCGTCAGAATACCCAAGCCTTTGGCGATCTCTGCAACCACCGGGGCGGCACCGGTACCCGTTCCGCCGCCCATGCCGGCTGTAATGAATACCATATCGGCCCCTTCCAACACCTCGGCGATGCGATCCCGGTCTTCCATCGCCGCTTCGCGGCCAACGTTCGGGTTCGCCCCGGCCCCAAGCCCTTTTGTGATACTCGACCCGAGCTGCAATGCAGTTTTGGCCGAGGTGTTTTGCAGTGCCTGAGCATCGGTATTCGCATAAATGAAATCGACGCCCTCGATATCGGCCGCCGCCATATGCTGTACCGCATTACCGCCGCCACCCCCGACGCCGATCACTTTAATAACCGCACTTTGGCTATAGGAGTCCATCAACTCGAACATGATCCACCTCCAGTTGCTACCTAGCTCTTTGATCTACCGATCACTAACTACCTTCGGTACTTAGCAGTTTCCCTGAAACCAACCTCTCATGCGTTGCCAAAGCGCGGCGATCCCGCCGTCCGCCGCGTTCAGCTCCACTCTATGGCCACCGCGGCTATTACTGCCGAATAGGAGCAAGCCGAGACCGGTTGCATAGACGGGATTACATACAACATCGCTAAGACCAGTGGCGTGCTTGGGCATACCAAGCCGCACTGGCATATGGAAGACCTCTTCGGCGAGGTCGATCACCCCTTCCATCTTGGCGCTACCGCCGGTCAACACAATACCGGCGGCAATCAGGTCCTCGAAACCGCTACGCCGCAACTCCGCCTGCACCAAGCTCATCAACTCCTCATAGCGCGGTTCGACAACTTCCGCCAACGTCTGCCGGGATAGCCGGCGCGGCGGCCGGTCGGCAACCGATGGCACCTCGATGGTCTCCTCCGCGCTCGCCAACTGGGAGAGGGCGCAGGCATAGCGAACCTTGATCTCCTCGGCGTATTGGGTCGGCGTGCGCAAGGCTACCGCGATATCATTGGTGACCTGATCGCCGGCGATCGGGATCACAGCAGTATGGCGAATCGCACCATCAGTGAATACGGCAACGTCAGTTGTGCCACCCCCGATATCGACCAGACACACACCGAGTTCTTTTTCGTCGTCGGTGAGCACGGACTGACTGGAGGCAAGCTGTTGGAGGATAATATCGTCGGCTTCCAAACCGCAGCGGCGTACACACTTGATGATGTTCTGGGCCGCGCTTACAGCGCCTGTAACCATGTGCACCTTCGCCTCCAGTCGAACCCCGGACATCCCGATCGGTTCGCGGATACCCTCCTGACTGTCGATCAGGAACTCCTGGGGCAGGATATGAATGATTTTCTGATCTGCCGGTATGGCGACGGCACGGGCGGCATCGATCACTCGCTCGACATCCCCGGCGGTCACTTCTTTGTCCCGAATCGCCACGATCCCGTGCGAATTCAGCGAGCGTACGTGGCTCCCGGAAATACCCGCGTAAACCGAATGGATCTGGCAGCCGGCCATGAGCTCGGCTTCCTCCACTGCGCGCTGGATCGACTGCACGGTCGATTCGATATTGACCACAACCCCTTTTTTCAATCCACGTGAGGGATGCGACCCGATACCGACAACCTCGACCTCGCCTGCGGGCTTGGTTTCACCCACGATTGCGGCCACCTTCGAGGTCCCGATATCCAACCCTACGAGTAAGTTGCGTTCCTGTTTCTTCGTCATGCACTCAATCCTTCCGGACCGTTCGAGCGCCGGTTACCTCATCCTGGCCCCGATCGCTCGGGTACCGCACCGCCGACCCTCTGGACGCGTTCTTTAATAAGCACTTCCATACCGCGCTCACGGGCACGGCCCATCGAAACCAATCACTGCGGATCATTCGCCACGCCCTCGTGCATGAGTCAACTCGACCGACTCTGTCCAGCGAATCGACAAACCATTCGGATAACGCAAATCGGCAACGCGCAAACCTCGCTTCCGACCGGCCGTAAGACGCGGCCAAACCGCCGCGAATTGTTGCAACCGCGCCTCGGCATGCTCGCGACCGATTCGGATCACGGCACCGTCGTCAAGCCTAGCCGTCCAGGAACGACGCGCATCCAATACCAAACCAGCCAATCTCAGCCCTACCGCATTCAACTGCTTCTGATACTGATGGAATTGCCGCAACACCCGAGTTTCGCTGCCCTCGGGCCCGGCCAGATGCGGCAACCCTTTTGGTAGTATGCTCGGGTGAAAGACCTCACCCCGATCATTAAGCAGCGCCGTTTTACCCCAGCGGGCCAACGCCACCTGCTCCGTTAAGCTGATTCGCAACGCATCCGGCCAAACCCGATGCACAGTAGCGTGATCGACCCACGGCAACGCCTCCACCGCCAACCGTACGGCGGTCACGTTCACGCCCAGCAGCCCGCCATGCAGCAAGGGTCCGATAGCCGCGCGCAGATGCGCCTCGGAGACATGAAGCAGATCACCCTCAAGCGCCACCGTCTGCAACGGCAACCACCGCTCGACAGGAAAGCGCTGCAGAGCCAGTGCGCTGCTGCCCATAATCAGGGTCACCAATACGGCCAGCGCAAGGCTGCGCATCGCTACGAAACCTAAGCTCAATCTTTGCCGGGGGAAATCACCCCAGCGCACGAAACTCGACTCTATATTCACCGTGCTCATTGCGGACCTCGGCCGCACCAACTGCTCAGCAGAATCCGCCAAGCCAGCTCATCCATATCAAGCCCGGCCACGCGAGCCGCCATCGGGACCAAGGAGTGGTCCGTCAACCCCGGCACAGTATTGACTTCCAATAACCAGACGACGCCTTCCGGGTCACGCATCAAATCGATCCGCCCCCAACCGCTGCCGCCCACGGCCTCGAAAGCCGCGGCCGCGAGTTCCGTCAGCGCTGCCTCCGTCGAGGCCGCTAATCCGCAAGGACAATGCAAGCGTGTCGCAGCAGTGCGGTATTTGGCATCAAAATCATAAAACACACCGCTCGACTCGATGCCGACCACCGGCAACGCCTGCTCACCGAGCAAACTCACCGTATACTCTTGCCCGTCGATCCAGCGCTCGGCAAAGACTTCACGGTCATAAAAACAAGCCCTGCGCCAGGCCTCCATCAGCGCGTCGGAACCGTTTACACGCGTCATTCCCAAACTGGAGCCCTCACGATTCGGCTTGACCATGACCGGATAGCCGAGCTCGGCCTCCACTCGGTCGAGTGCAGCCTCTGAGTCCAGCCGCAGGAAAGCTGGTGTCGGTAGCCCCAAGGCGCACCAAACCAGTTTCGTGCGCAGTTTGTCCATACCCAGCGCCGAGCCCAGTACTCCAGTGCCGGTATAAGGCAGACCCATGACCTCCAGAGCGCCTTGGATCACACCGTCCTCACCGCCACGGCCATGAAGCGCAATAAAAGCGCGGTCGAATTCGCCTAGCGCATCGAACGGACGCTCACTCGGGTCGACGTGGTGGACCTCGAGCCCGCGCCGGCGCAGCGCTTCCAAAACGGCTGCGCCGCTCTGCAAAGATATCTCGCGCTCGGCGGACCAGCCACCGGCCAGCACCGCCACGCGTCCTGCCGCTGCGCGCCCCACGCCAGTGGAATCAACCGCCAGCATGGCTTAGCGCCTCCCCAACAATGCATACTTCGGTCTGCAGCTCCACTCCATAAAGGTCGCAGATCCGGCCACGCACGTAACTGATTAGCCGCTCGATATCCGTGGCCGTGGCAGCACCTTGGTTAAGGATGAAATTGGCATGCTTCGTAGATACACACGCGCCCCCAAAACCTCGACCTTTCAAGCCTGCCTTCTCGATCAAACGAGCTGCGAAATCGCCCGGCGGATTGCGGAACACCGAGCCACAACTCGGGCGTCCTAACGGTTGCGTCGCCCCGCGACGCACCAACAGAGCCCGTATACGTGCATGCAAAGCCTGCGGATCGCCGCCGGGTTCGAACCGCAGCGTAGCGCCCAAAAATGCCTCCGGCCCCGGGCTGCTCACTGTGCGATAGCCGACCCGGTATTCGCCCGGACTGCGTCGATGCCACACACCATCTCGATCAAGGGTCTCGAGCGCCTCGACCCGCGACCAAGTCTCGGCGCCCCATGCCCCGGCGTTCATCGCCAACGCACCGCCCAACGTACCCGGGATACCGATCAGGAACTCCGCACCCGCCAACCCCCACCGCGCGCACGCCCGCGCCACTTTAGCGCAGGCGACTCCGGCGCCGATGTGCACGTGCCCGCCCGGTAATCGCTCCAAGGCGGTCAAAGCCGCGCGGGTTTGAATCACGGTTCCCCGCACACCACCGTCGCGCACTAAAAGATTACTGCCCAGACCGAGCCACATCACCGGTTCAGCCGCAGGCAACTGCCGCACAAATGCCACCAGATCCTTGACGTCAACCGGCTCGAAGAACCGCTCGGCATACCCACCAACCCGCCATGAGGTATGCCGCTGCATCGGTTCGTTCTCACGCAAGCTCCCGCGCCAAAGCGTCATCTTTCGCCCTCCACGGCGCCGTAACGAGACAGCAAAAGCGCAGGCGCATTGCCGATGCTGCCTGCCCCAAGCGTAATCAGCAGATCGCCGTCGTGTACCACCTCCGGTACGAGCTCGACCAACTCTGCCACGCCTAGCGCAAACACGGGGTCGATCTGGCCACGCATTCGGATCGCCCGACATAAGCTGCGCCCGTCGGCGCCGGCGATGGCCGTCTCACCCGCCGCATAGACTTCTGTGAGCAGCAACGCATCAGCCGCCGAAAGCACCCGTGCAAAGTCCTCGAACAAATCCCGGGTTCGGCTGTAGCGGTGCGGCTGGAAAGCCAGCACGATACGGCGACTGGGCCAACCTTCTCGGGCCGCTCGCAACACCGCGGCAATCTCCTGCGGGTGATGCCCGTAATCATCCACCAAACTGACCCGAGCACCCGCCAGGATGAGATCACCGCACGGCTGAAAACGTCGGTCGATACCGGCAAACTCGGCCAGACCCCGAGCGATAGCCGCGCGGGATACGCCGAGTTCCAAGGCCACGGCAATCGCCGCCAGCGCATTCAGCGCATTGTGGCGACCCGGTAGGTTCAACTCCACGGCAAAAGGCGCCTCATCCTCGACACGGACCGTAAACCCGGTGCGTAGGCCCCGTTGGACCACGTCGGTGGCGCGCACATCGGCGTCGACACTATAGCCATAGGTGCGGGTGGAGCGGGTCATCCGATCCAGCAATGCGCGGATCTCCGGGTCGTCAATGCACAACACCGCCAAGCCATAGAAAGGCAAGTGATGCAGAAACTCGAGAAAGCTCGCCCGTAAACGGGCAAAATCCCCCTGATAGGCAGCTAAGTGATCGGCATCGATGTTGGTCACCACCGCAATCATCGGCTGCAGATAAAGGAACGAAGCATCGCTTTCGTCGGCTTCTGCCACTAAGTAATGGCCCGCACCCAAACGGGCATGGCTCGCTACACTGTTGAGCCGGCCGCCGATCACGAAGGTGGGATCCAACCCATCCTCGGCAAGCAAGCTCGCGATCAGGCTAGTCGTCGTGGTCTTGCCGTGGGTACCCGCCACCGCAACTCCATAGCGAAATCGCATCAACTCCGCGAGCATCTCGGCACGCGGAACGACGGGAATTCGGTGTTGGCGGGCGGCCGCAACTTCACTATTATCCGAACCAATGGCACTGGAGGTCACTACAGCGTCCATACACGCTACTCTTCGACCATCGTGGCCATACCAGATACAAGCACCGAGATCGCTCAAGCGTCGAGTGACCGCATTCGCGCGTAAATCTGAGCCAAAGACCTCGTAACCAAGGTTTAGCAATACCTCGGCGATTCCACCCATTCCAGAACCGCCGATCCCAACAAAGTAAATACGTCGAACCCGGCGCATCGCACCCGGCGCATTCGGATCCCAACAACGGTTCCAAACCACACTCATGCCGCACTCTTCAGGCATAATTCGGCCACACACGCCGTGGCCTGCGGGCGAGCTTGTTGACGAGCACGCTGCGCCATAACCCAGAGCCGATCGCGATCGCCGAGCAGGCTTGCGAGCACACGACTTAGATGCTGTACGCTAAACGCGCGCTGCGGAATGAGCACAGCGGCGCCGGCCCGGCTCAGGTAACGGGCATTGGCCGTCTGATGGTCATCCACAGCGTGCGGAAACGGCACCAGCACCGATGCGACGCCGACCACGGAGAGCTCAGCCACGGTCAACGCACCGGCTCGGCAAACCACCAAATCGGCCCACTCGTATGCCTCGGCCATGCTATCGATGAAGGCACTCACTTGCGCCACAATCGCGTAGCGGGAATAGGCTTCCCTCGCCAGGGCCAGAGTGCGCTCACCCGCCTGATGCCGGACTACCGGACGCTGCACCGAGGCCAACTCCGCTAATGCAGCCGGAACGATCTGATTGAGCACTGCAGCACCCTGACTACCACCCAGGATCAGCAAACGCGGCGGATTCTGGCGCCCCGTGTAACGCCGCTGCGGAACCGGCACGCGGGTGATTTCAACTCGCACTGGATTGCCGGTCCAAACGCAGGACACGCCGCGCCCGGCAATCTCCCCCGGGAAACCGGTCATAACGACCCGAGCAAATCGCCGCACAAACCGATTGGTAAAACCGGCGGTGGCATTCTGTTCATGAATCAGCAACGGTCGACGCAGCAGCCACGCCGCCAACGCCCCCGGCCCCGCCGCATACCCTCCCATGCCCAATACGGCTTGCGGCTGATAACGGCGCACTAGGCACAATGCCTGCCACAGGGCACGCAGCAACATCGCGGGCGCACCGAGCCAACCGCGCCAGCCCTTACCTCGCAACCCCCGCACTTCGAGCCACTCCATGGCAATCCCCGTCGCTGGCACCACCCGCGCCTCTAACCCCCGCCGAGTCCCCACCCAAATCACCGCCACGCGCCGCCGCCGCAGTTCCTCGGCGACGGCAAGGGCCGGGAATACGTGGCCTCCGGTCCCACCGGCCAGAATCATTACCGGTGCGTCTTTCATCACGCACGCTCCCTGATCACAGCACGGGCACTCACTGCCGCAATCCGGTTCTCGTAGTCGACTCGGACCAACAGCGTGAGCATGAGCACGCTGATCACCAAGCTGCTGCCGCCATAGCTCATGAGCGGCAAAGTCATACCCTTGGTAGGCAATAACCCCATGTTGACGCCGATGTTGAGAAAGGCCTGCAGCCCCAGCCATGTACCCACGGCATAAGCGAGATAGCCGCCAAAGCGCCGCCCCAGAGCCATGGCTCGCGCGGCGATTCGAAAGGCGCGCCAAACGACGAATCCATAGAGGCCGATGGTCACGCTCACCCCAACCAGACCGAGTTCCTCGGCCAGTACTGCAAAGAGGAAATCCGTATGCGCTTCGGGCAAATAGAACAGCTTCTCTACGCTGTTCCCAAGCCCTACACCCAGCCACTGCCCGCGACCGATCGCGATCAGCGATTGGGTGAGCTGAAATCCGGACTGAAACGGATCCGCCCAGGGATTGAGGAAAGCCGTCAACCGCTGCCAACGATACGGTTCAGTGACGATCAACGCAGCGCCGGTGGCCACAACCGGCATGAGCAGCAGGCTGAAATGCCACAGCGATACGCCAGCGATGAACAGTAACGCCATGCCTGTCGCCGTGAGCACAGCAGCCGCACCGAAGTCGGGCTCAAGCAGCAGAAGCAACGAAACCAGCGCCAAAACCCCGAACGGGATCAACAGACCGCGCAAGGCGGTTCGGACCGCCTCCTCGCGGCGCACCAAATAGCCGGCGAGATAGATGAAAACACAAAGCTTGGCAAGCTCTGAGACCTGCAGATTGAAAACACCCAACGCCAGCCAACGGACGCTTCCATTGACCGAGTGCCCCACACCGGGGATCAACACCAACGCCAGTAGCCCAACCCCCAATGCCAACAGCACAACGCCGAGTCGCTGCCATTGAATCATAGGAACCCGCAACACAAGCCAACCCAACAAACCGGCGAGCAGCAGATAGCCGCCTTGCCGGCGCAGATAAAACCAAGGCTGGCCGAGTTCTCGATCGGCAACGGCCACCGAAGCCGAAGCCACCATGACGAGTCCTAGCGCCGAAATCGCTAACACCCCACCGAGCAGCGCCCAGTCCAAATTAGCCGTCAATGCAGGCTCTCGGCGGCGGAGCCACGCACTGCGCAAATTGTTGCTGACGGCGGTCTCAGCCATTTATTGCTGCCTCTACTGCCGTACGGAACACCTCACCGCGCTCGGCGTAGCTCGAAAACATATCGAAACTCGCGCAGGCCGGAGAGAGCAGGACGATGTCACCGGATCGTGCCCACCGGGCAGCACCCCCTACGGCAGCGGATAGATCCGCAGCCCACTCCACGGGACAGACGTCACCGAGGACACTTGCCAGGCGCTGCGCATCCTCGCCGAGCACCACAACGGCGCGCGCGCGCGTGCGCAGAGCCGGCCCCAACGCCGCAAAGTCCTGCCCCTTACCCTGGCCGCCCAGAATTAGGATCAGCGGTCGCTCAAGCCCGGCCACGGCCGCCAAGGTGGCCCCGACATTGGTACCTTTCGAGTCGTTGATCCAGAGCACGCCGTCGTGCTCGATTACCGGCTCCATGCGATGCGGTAACCCTCTGAATGTCTGCAAACCCTGCAACAAAGCCGGTAGCGGCAATTCCGCAGCACTGCCAAGAGCAAGTGCCGCCAGTGCATTGGCCCGATTGTGCCGCCCCACCAGATGGAATGCCGCGCACGGAGCGAGTCGGTCACGACCCCGGCAAAACCACTGCTCGCCCCCCCAGCAGCCGATACCAAAGGTACGCGCATCGGTCGACGCGGCAAGCGTAAAATAAAGCGTTTCCCGATCGGCGCTTGCCAGGGCGCGCACGGCCGAATCATCGGCATTCAGAATCATGACTCCATCGCCACGGAAAATAGCCGCCTTAGCCTTGAGATAGGCTGTAACATTGGGGTAACGGTCCAAATGGTCGGGTGCAACGTTGAGGAGAATCGCCGCTTGGGCGTTGAGGCTGTAAACGCTCTCAAGCTGAAAGCTCGATAGCTCGAGCACGAATAGCTGCACTTGCGGGATCTGCAACAAATCCAAGGCAGGTGGCCCCAAATTGCCGCCAACCGCCACGTTGATGTTGGCCGCCCGCGCCATCTCACCTAGTAAAGCAGTGACCGTGCTTTTGCCGTTGGTCCCTGTGATCGCGAGCACCGGCGCCACCGCGGCACGCGCGAATAATTCGATGTCCCCGATTAATGGAATGCCCTTGGTACGTGCCGCGCACAGTTCCGGCTCCGCGAGCGACACTCCAGGGCTGACCACAATCTCCTCTGCTGCGAGCAACCAGTCCCGGGCTAGACCGCCGCTGGCCACCGGCACCTCAGGGTAAACTGCACGCAGCGCCGCGAGCCGGGGTGGCTCGATACGGCTATCGGTCACTGCGATCCGCGCCCCCTGCCTAAGCAGATGACGCACGCAGGAAAAGCCGGTTTCCCCGAGCCCGACGATCACCTTGTCAACCCCCTTCACCATTCGACTCTCGCCTCTTAGCGCAGCTTCAGCGTCGCCAATCCGATGAGGACCAGAATAATGGTGACGATCCAGAACCGAACGATAACCCGCGGCTCCGGACAGCCTTTGAGCTCGAAGTGATGGTGCAGCGGCGCCATTCGCAACACACGCTGGCCCGTCAGCTTGAAAGCGGCAACTTGCACCATGACCGACAGCGTCTCGATGACGAACACGCCCCCCATGACAAAGAGAACCAACTCCTGGCGCACAACCACGGCCAATACACCCAGAGCTGCGCCCAGCGCCAACGCCCCCACATCGCCCATGAACACCATAGCGGGATAGGTGTTGAACCAGAGAAACCCCAGCCCCGCACCCACCAGCGCACCGCAAAACACCACCGCCTCGCCGACCCCATTGATATACGGAATGCCGAGATACTGCGCGAACGTGATATGACCTGTGGCATAGACGAACACCGCCAGCGCGGCACCGACCAAGACCGTCGGCACAATGGCCAGCCCATCGAGTCCATCGGTGAGGTTCACCGCGTTGGACGAACCCACGATGACGAAATAGGTCAACGGGATGAACAGCCAATCCAGTGGGATCCGCACCGACTTGAAAAAGGGGACGATCAAAGAGGTCTCAACCGGAGTTTGGGCCGTAGCATACAACACCAACGCCACGAGCAACCCGAGCGCCGATTGCCACCCGTATTTGATTCGCGCCGGCAACCCCGTGCTGTTGCCATGAATGAGCTTGAGATAGTCATCCACGCCACCAACCGCACCGAAGGCCAGCGTGGCCAACAAAACGATCCAAACGAAACGATTACCGAGATCGCTCCACAGCAGCGTCGATACAGCGATGCTCAGTAGGATCAGCGTACCACCCATGGTAGGTGTGCCGGCCTTCGAGAAGTGGGTCTGCGGACCGTCCTGGCGAATCTGCTGGCCAACTTGATATTGAATCAGCCAACGAATGAGCCGTGGCCCCACCGCCAACGAAATAATCAGCGCGGTCAACGCTCCGACAATGGCGCGGAAAGTCAAATACTGGACGACATTGAAAGCACCATAGTATTGCGCCAACCATTCCGCTAGGAGCAGTAGCACGTTTAGCCCCCCATCCTGGCCGCATCCGGCTTTTCGACCGCCAGTCGATCGGCAATAATCTCCATGGCCGCCGAGCGCGAGCCCTTGATGAGCACCGCGATATCCGGCCCAAGACCGCCGCATAGGGCTTTGACAAGCGCCTCATGATTATCGAAACACTCGGCTCCGGACCCAAACCCAGCGGCGCTTGCAGCAGCGAGTTCGCCGATCACAAACAGCCGTTCGACCCCGCTTGCCCGCGCTAACTGGCCCACCCGCCGATGCAGACGCCAAGCCGTCTCGCCCAGTTCCGCCATATCGCCGAGCACCAGCCAGCGACGCTGCGAATCTTCGGCCAATACGCGAATGGCCGCCGCCAGCGAAGCGGGATTGGCATTGTAAGTATCGTCCAAAATACGCGCCCCGCTGATCCCCTCCCGCCAGCACAGGCGCCCCGGCACCGGGCGCATCGCTTCCAGACCGGCCCGAATCGCCGCATCAGGCACCCCGAGCGCCAATGCGGCTGCAGCACTCGCCAGCGCATTAAGCTGGTTATGACGCCCCAGCAGAGGCAAGCGCACAGGCAACACCCGGCCATCCCAATGCAACTCCAACCGACCGTCCGCCGCCGTAGCAGCCCAGACCTCGGCCCGTCCACCAAAGCCATAAGTCACACAGCGTCGGGGCCCAGCCAACCGCTGCCAGAGATTCGCAAATGCATCATCGGCGTTGATTACGGCAATCCCGTCGTCCGGCAACGTCTCGAAGAGCTCACCCTTGGCTCTCGCTACCCCAGCCACCGAACCGAAACCATCCAGGTGAGCTGGGCCGGCATTGGTGATGACGCCAATGCCCGGGCGAACCCACTGCGTCAGGCGCCGGATCTGCCCAGCCGCGCTGGCGCCGAGCTCGAGCACGGCATAGCGATGACGGCGCTGCATACGACAAAGAGTCAACGGCACACCGAGTTCGTTATTGCAGTTCCCTGAGGTGGATAAAGTTGCCCCGTGACGGGTGAGTACCGCTGCCAGCATCTCCTTGACGGTGGTCTTGCCATTGCTCCCTGTCACCGCCACGACGTGGGTCGCGGAGCAGTGCTCTCGAACCCAACAGCCCAAGGCGGCCAGCGTCTCGCGACCATCGGCTACGATCCACTGCGGCAACGGCTCCGATACGGCACGCTCGAGTAAAGCCGCCGCAGCCCCAGCAGCGCGGGCGGCGCTCACGTAGTCGTGACCGTCCGCTCGGTTACCCGGAAGGGCGACGAAGAGTTCACCCGGCCGTATGCAGCGTGAATCTAGTGCCACCCCGACGATCTCGATATCCGGCCCGCGCAGATACCCGCCCAGATCGGCGGTCAGCCGATTGAGCGACACCGCATCCATCAGTGCAACCCCTCCAGCGCTTGTTTAACGGTCTCTCGGTCGCTGCAAGGCAGTTGCTGAGTTCCGATAAGCTGATAGTCCTCATGCCCTTTACCAGCCACCAGAATGGCATCTTCAGGAGCCGCTGCTCGAATACTACGGGTTACGGCTTCGCGGCGATCCTCAATAACCCTCACGCGACTGTCCGTACCGGCTCCGGCCTGAATCTCGGCTATGATGCGCCGAGGATCTTCGGCACGCGGGTTATCGTTGGTAATGATAATTCGATCCGCGCCCGCCCGGGCGAGCGCGCCCATGAGCGGCCGCTTGCCTCGATCACGGTCCCCACCGCAGCCGAAAACACACCAGATTCGGCCTGCAAAGTGCTCACGCATTGCCGCCAACGCCGCCTGCAAACCCGCCGGCGTATGCGCATAGTCGATTACCACCGAGGGCCGGCCTGCGCCTCCGTAACGCTCCATCCGGCCACTGATCGGCTGCAACAAAGACAACTGTTGCAGCGCCTCTCGGAGCGGAATTTCCAGCGCCAACAAGGCACCGAGCGTAGCGAGCACATTGGCCGCATTGAAGCGTCCCAACAAACCGACCCGAACGGTGGCTCGACAACCGACGGCATCCAGCACCAGCCACAACCCATCAGGCCGGGCAGCGAGGCGCAGACAACGCAGCGGTACTGCCTCGGCCCCAGTGAGCGAGTACCCGATCACACGCGCATGACACACGCCTGTCCATAGGCTGCGACCAAAATCATCATCGGCATTAACAACGACCGCACGGAGCTCGGGCCGCTGGAACAGCAATGCCTTGGCCTCGGCATATGCGGCCGGCGAGGGATGGTAATCCAGGTGATCTCGACTGAGATTGGTGAGTACCGCGACATCGAAATCGACTCCGGCAAGGCGCTGCTGATGCAGCGCGTGCGATGATGCCTCAATTACGACGGCCCGGGCGTGGCGAGCGCGCAGCTGGGCCAATTCGCGTTGGAGCGTTACCGGCTCCGGGGTGGTCAAGCTCGTAACACTTTCCAAATGATTCGGAAAGCCACAGCCGAGCGTGCCGACAACCCCGCAACGGTGACCTTTGTGGTCCAGAGCGCGGGCGATAAACTGGCTCACCGAAGTTTTACCATCGGTACCCGTTACGCCTAGCACGGTCATCTCCGCGGCTGGATCGCCATAGAAACGGGCTGCGATAATCCCTACCTGCGCACGCAAGGATTCCACTGCGATGCACGGCACAACCTGTTGCGCACAATGCGTCGTTAACGATCGGCCGTCGAAACCACGGGTAGGCTGCCAAAGAATCGCGACAGCACCGTTGGAAAGCGCCTCGGCGAAAAACTCCCCACCATGGTGTGACGTGCCTTGGACCGCCATGAAGAGGTAACCAGGGCGCACTTCGCGGCTATCCACGGCAACACCATGGATCGGCCGCTCATCGGCTTCGATCCCAAGTGGCTCGAGAAGCCCTCGTAACGGCTGCGCTGCCGGGGCCAAAAGAGCAGTCATGGCCTCATCTCTCCGGCAGCCAACAGGGCCGGTTGCCGCAAGCGGCCATCGGGCGGCACATTACGCAAGCGCAACGCACCCTCAACCACGTGCCTAAAGATCGGTGCGGCGACCAACCCGCCATAGTACGACTTACCGGTCGGCTCGTTTATTATCACGGCGCAGACAAAACGAGGCGCGCTGGCCGGGGCGATTCCGGCAAATAGGGCCACATAACGGTGATCCGAGTAACCGCCGGAGGCGGATTTCTTCACAGTCCCGGTCTTGCCAGCAATACGATAACCTGGGATGGCAGCTTTAGGCGCCGTGCCTTCGCTGGAGACTACCTGCTCCATCATGGAGCGCACGGCTCTGGCGCTGTGCACGCTCATGACACGCTGCCCGGCCGGCGCGTCGTTCACGCGCAATAGCGAAACCGGCAACAGCCGCCCGTCAGTGGCAATAGCGGTATAGGCTTGCGCAAGCTGCAAAGCCGTGGCGGAGACCCCATAGCCAAAAGCCAGCGTCGCCCGATCAATAGGATAACGTGGCGGTCGCCCCGAGAGATAGCCGTCTGTCTCTCCTGGAAACCCACTGCCCGTGGGACGGCCAAAACCAACCCGGCCGAACATCCGCCATACGGTGTCCGGCTTCAGGTCCAGCGCAATTTTAGCTGCCCCAACGTTACTCGACTTCTCGATTACCGTCATGACGTCGATGACACCGTAGTTGCGCACGTCGTGCACGGTGTCACGCGCCACATGCAGCACGCCGGGCGTTGTGTCCACGAGCGAATGGGGTGCGAACCGGCCGCTGTCCAGCGCAGCTGCAATCGTGAACGGCTTGAGACTCGAGCCGGGCTCGAAGGCATCCGTGACGGCTCGATTGCGGTAATGACTGGGAATCAGCTCGGCACGGTCGTTGGGGTTGAATGCTGGCTGGTTGACCATGGCCAACACCTCACCCGTACGGGCATCCAACAGCACCAGCGAACCAGACTGCGCGCCGTGCTTGCGGACCGCCGCCTTAAGGGCGCGATAAGCGATGTATTGAAGCCGGCGGTCCACACTGAGCACAAGATCGTGACCCGGTTTGGGCTCGCGCAACCTCTCTACATCTTCTATCACCCGCCCCAGTCGATCCTTGATTACCCGTTTAGCACCGGGCTTTCCGCGTAACCAGTCGTTAAATGCGAGCTCCATGCCCTCCTGGCCAAAATCGTCGATATTAGTAAAGCCGACGAGTTGGCCAGCCACCTCACCGGCTGGATAGAAACGCCGGTATTCACGCTGCAGCGCGACACCCGGCAGCCGCAAAGCGACCACTTGCTGGCCTAGATTTGGGGTAATACGCCGACGCAGGTAAACGAATTCGCGCCCCCGGCGAGCATACAGATCGGCGCGCAGGCGCTCGGTGTCAAGTTGCAACAGTTGAGCAAGCCGAGCTATTTTATCGCGCTTTGCCAACAGCAGATCGCCCGGATCGGCCCAAACCGAATCCACCGGCGTGCTGATAGCAAGCGGCTCACCATTGCGGTCCCGGATCACGCCGCGGTGGGCCGGGATCTCTACATCGCGCAGGAACCGTGCCGCGCCTTGGTTGAGCAGGAAATCGCGGTTCAAAACCTGCAAATCCACGGCACGCCAAATTAAACCACCCGCAAACCCGACAAAGCAGCACACTAGCGCCACCGGGCGCCACTTGGACAACGGCCGCGGCTTGCTATCCGATGCATGCCTGATCAAGGTTTGCTCCCCGCTTCACAGATCGACCCTCTAAGGGGTCAGCAAATTATTGGCTACCTATCGACAGGATCACCACATCGCCCTGCGTCGGCATCCTCATCTCGAGCCGTTCACGAGCAATACGCTCGACTCGCCCATGGGTTGCCCATGCGCCCTGCTCGAGTTGCAGCTTGCCCCACTCGGTTTTGAGCTGGTCACGCTCCTGCTCTAGCTCTTGTAACTGTATGAACAACCTTCGACTCTTATGTTTGCTGTAGACAACCCCAACAGCGGAGCCGACCACCATAGCCAGTAAAATAAAAACCGTTGCGGCGGATCGAGCCTTCAAGGCAACCGCTCCGCTACTCGCAACACAGCGCTGCGAGCCCGCGGGTTGGCTCTTATTTCCTCGGCATCTGGGCGTACGGGCTTCGCCGGCCGCCGTAGCTGCGGGCGCATGGATTCCGCCACGATTGGGATACCCGCGGGTAGATCGCCGATCCGACTGTGGTCACGCATAAAGCGTTTCACCAGCCGATCCTCAAGCGAGTGGAAGCTGATCACCACCAATCGGCCACCTGCACAGAGCAAATCGCAGATCTCTGCGAGAAAGCACCGCAACTCCTCCAGTTCGTCATTAACTGCGATGCGAATAGCCTGAAAGCTGCGGGTCGCTGGATGCTTCCCCATTTCCCGGCGTGGAACAACAGCAGAAATCAGTGCGGCAAGCGCACCGGTCGTCTGCGGTAATCGCCCCGCCTGCCGAGAGGCATCAATGGCCTGCGCGATACGGCGAGCGTAGCGCTCTTCGCCGTATCGCCTGAGCACCTCCTCGATCTGCGAAAGCGGTGCATCCGCAAGCCACGCAGCGGCGGACACGCCTGTAGAGGGATCCATACGCATATCAAGCGGGCCGTCGCGCAGAAAACTAAATCCCCGTTGCGCCTCGTCCAATTGTGGAGATGAAGCCCCGAGATCGAGCAACACCCCATCGATGCGTCCCCGCATACCGGACGCATCGGCAAGCGCGCCGAGTTCGGCAAAGGAACCATGGTGAATCGAGCAACGTGCATCGGCCGCGTGCTTCTGCTGAGCTCGGCTGATGGCGACAGGATCCTTGTCGATCAAGCACAATCGGCCATCCGTTGCCAACCGCTCTAGAATCGCCGCCGCGTGGCCACCGCGGCCAAAGGTTCCATCCACATAAACTCCATTGGCCCGGATGGCCATGGCATCGATGGCTGCCTCCAGCAATACCGGGCGATGCTGCCCTCGACGAGGCAGCGCCTCATAGTGAAAGCGCTTCGAGCTCCTCAGGCAATTCATTCTCCTGCGCGGCCTCCGCGAGCCATTGGTCGCGCCGCTCGTTCCAGGCCGGCTCGTCCCAAAGCTCGAATTTATTGCCCTGGCCGATCAGTACCGCCTTCTTGCCCAACCCGGCAAACTCGCGTAGTGGCGGCGGCAATAGAATTCGACCGTTCCCATCCAATTGGCATTCCGTGGCATGACCGATGAGCAACCGCTGCAACCGCCGCGCCGTGCGGTTCAAAGTCGGGAGCCTGATCAATTTTTGCTCGATTCGCTCCCATTCGGGCAAAGGATAAATAAGGAGGCACTGATCCCCATCCACATCGACCGTCACCATAATCTGGCCGTCGCTGCTCTGGATGAGCTTGTCGCGGTAGCGGCTGGGGAATGCCATCCGCCCCTTTATGTCCAGATTGATTTGGGCAACGCCACGAAACACCTAAGCCCCCTGCCCTACCCCTCGGCTCCATTTATTACCACTCTCTCCCACTTTTTTCCACACTCTAAATTTCCCAAAATCCGGCGTCAAGCAAAAAACTTTAAATTATTCTTTCCATAACAATTACTTAAATCGACCTTTACAGGTCGCACGGCAATATTTTAGATTCACCGATAAATTGAATTAAGAAACAATAAGTTGCGAGAAAGGCGGGTTAATGCGGCAAAACGCAATTGTATGATTTGACAGGATGTGAAATTTTAGAATATTCGGGCTATTTGCAAATAAGCAGACGGGAAGCCAGCCTATAAGCCGGGTTCTGTCGAGGGCAGCCATTCCTCTGGAGTACGCGTCACCGCGCACCTCAAGCGACCTACCCGGAAGCCGTGCGGGCCACACTCTCGCTTCCCTATTTGGTCTTGCTCCAGGTGGGGTTTACCGTGCCACGGAGTGTTACCACCCGCGCGGTGCGCTCTTACCACACCTTTTCACCCTTGCCTGAGCCCGCCTGGCGGGCCATCGGCGGTCTGTTTTCTGCGGCACTTTCCGTCGGCTCGCGCCGCCCAGGCGTTACCTGGCACCTCGCCCTATGGAGCCCGGACTTTCCTCTGCACCGTCAACGGCACAGCGACTGCCCAGCCGACTTCCCGTCTACTGACTAGCTTAACGCACTGCTGCCAAGTACGCACGGTCAATACCGCCGCTCAAGGGCAAGGCGGTAGAGCGTGTTACGCGAGGCACCGGTCAAACGCGCTGCCAAACGGACGGCCTGTTTTACTGGCAACTCCTCAAGCAGCGCCGCAAGTGCGGCCTCGGGGGCAAGACCGGCAGGGCGCGGCTGCAACTCGTCGCTCGCACCAGCCACCACGAGCACGAACTCGCCCCGTTCGCGCTCCGCCCGTGCCGCTACCCAGTCCGCCAATCCAGTGAGTGTGTCGAGCCGAACCGTCTCGTAGCGCTTGGTCAACTCACGGGCGAGCGTGGCTTTGCGGGTAGCACCAAGCACCGCCACGAGATCGTGTAAAGCGGCCACAATCCGATGACTCGACTCCAGAAAAACCAAGGTCCGCGGCTCACCACGTAACCCCTGCAGGCAGCGTTGTCGGGCACTCGCGCGCGCCGGGAGAAAACCCTCGAAAACGAAGCGATCCGTAGGTAACCCCGCCACCGAAAGTGCTGCAATGATACTGCAGGCACCGGGAATAGGTGAAACTGGCAACCCTCTATAGCGCGCTTCCCGAACCAAGCGAAAACCCGGATCACTAATCAGCGGTGTTCCGGCGTCACTGACCAAAGCAACCGATTCCCCCTTCTCCAATCGAGCAAGGAGCACGGCAGAACGCTGCACCTCATTATGCTCATGGAAGCTGAGTAGCGGCCTACTGATTCCAAAATACGTAAGCAGCCGGCGCGTGTGGCGGGTATCCTCGGCAGCGATGACAGCGACCCGCTCTAATATATCGAGCGCACGGCGGCTGATATCGGCCAGATTACCGATCGGCGTGGCAACGCAATACAGTACACCTGGGGCGGATTGACAGGCTCGCTCTTGCATCCGGATACTTGCGTCTTTGCTTAAAAGAGACTCAACAGCGTATCTCGTGCGAGCGGCGCCGAGGGTTACGCGTCGTCGATTGCTACAGGCAACCAGCAGGTGATCCTAATTCAAAACCACGCACCCCAAAAGTCTGATTATGTACTATGGCCATCCAGGTGGGTCGGCAATCATGCATGCAGCGGCGGAACCGCACGAGAGACCCGCCGCACCCGCGTTGGCATAGCGGGCGGCCTAGAGACTCCGACTGGCGCGAGGAGTACGATGTGGGCGACCCCAGCGTATCCGGGTCCGACCATTTCTCTGCTAAGCGTTATCTGTGGATTGCTATTACTGGGCGGCTGCGTATTGGCACCCACAAGCCCACCCCCCCCACCCACGGCCATGCAAACACTGCTTCGGCAGGCTGTAGCCGCCCAGGCAAACGGGGACCTGCCGCGCAGCGCCTCGCTTTACGAGCAGGCAGCCTCCGCAGCGCCCACGCCACAGCAAGCAGAACTGCGGCTACGGGCGGCCCAACTCTATCTTGAGCTAAACGAGCCTAGCCGAGCTCGCGCTCTTGTGGAGCAAACGCAGAGGCGCACGCTGCCCCCCGCGAGCATCGCCTTGCGGCGCATCATCCAGGCGCGGCTTGCACTGGCCGCCGACCGGGGTGCCGATGCCTTGGCAGTGCTAACCCCTCGCCCCACTCCGTTACCCGATGCATTGCATCCAGACTGGCTGGCCGTAGAGTCCGATGCCCGCCTAGCTACCGGAGAACCGCTCGCCGCCGCCCGCCTGCGAGATCAGCGCAGCGAGCTATTGCAAAACCCACCGAGCCGCCAAGCCAATCGACAAGCGCTTTGGTCCGCCCTGCTCGTGATTCCCATGCAGCAACTCGTCGGACTGATCCCTCCCGTTCCCGACCGCTTCGGCGGCTGGCTTGAGCTCGCTTATTTTTACCGCACACGCCAGCTTGACTCGAAGGCGCTGGCTGCCGCTCTGCACGCCTGGCAACAGCGCTATCCCAACCATCCAGCCGATGAAAGTTTCATCAATGCGCTGCTGGCCACAGCCGCGCAGTCGCTGCAAAGGCCTGACGCAATCGCACTGTTGTTACCACTTTCAGGATCATTGGCCGCCGTAGGCCAGGCTGTCGAGCATGGCTTTCTGGCTGCCTATTACCAGGATCCACCCCAACAAAGGCCGAGCCTGTGGGTCTATGATGTCGGCGAGGTCGGCCTGGACAGCCTGAGCGCCTATCAAGCCGCTGTGGCGGAGGGAGCCAAGGTTGTGGTCGGGCCACTCACGAAGAGCGCCCTACAGCGCCTCACCGTGATGGATTTTGCCGCCACCCCGATTCTTGGACTCAATACGCTGCCCAATTCCACCACCCCTATCCAAGGGCTGTATCAGTTCGGCTTGGCCCCAGAAGACGATGCCTTCGCAGCGGCCGAGTTGGCCTGGCAGCGCGGCTATCAAACCGCGTTGAGCCTCACCTCGAACAACGATTGGGGTGAACGCGTAGCACAGGCATTTCAACAGCGGTTTCAGGCGTTGGGCGGGCGCGTACTCGAACAGACACGCTATACTCCAGGGACTACCGATTTCGGCGAATCGATCGAAACACTGCTCAACCTCGATGTCGGCATAAGGCGCTACAAGCAGCTACGTTCGTTGCTGCAGCGGGATATCCAGTTCCAACCTCGCCGCCGTCGGGACATGGATTGCATCTTCGTCGGTGCCTTCCCGCGCGAGGCTCGGCTCATACGCCCGCAGATCCGCTTCCACCACGGGATAGGCGTGCCGATCATAGCTACGGCCCAAGCCTATGAGGGAACCCCTCAATCTGTCATGGATCGTGACATGGATGGCGTGCTGCTCGCGGACATTCCTTGGCTCGTCCCAAACCCTGATACAGCCACCAGCGACGACCCACTCTCCCGCGATCACCTCGCTCGGCTGTGGCCGGAGAATACGCAGCACTTTCCCCGGCTCTATGCATTGGGCATGGATGCCTATCGGCTTGTTTCTATGCTCACCCTATTACAAAGCGATGCTGGGGCGCAGTTCGAGGGACGCACCGGCCGACTGACGATGGGCGCGCACGGGGTTATCCACCGCAACCTGCGCCCGGCCCAGTTCGTCGATGGACTGTTACAGCCGCTCCGCCCCATCGCCCCGAGTTCGGTCGCTCGGCAGAACTCAGACCGGCGCTCGCCATGATGAGAGAGCCGAATCCACGCCTACTCGGTAAACAGGCCGAAGCTCGAGCGCTCGAGTTTCTTCGGCGCCGCGGCCTGCGTTGCCTGCGGCGCAATTTTCACACTCGCTTGGGAGAAATCGATCTCGTCATGGAGGACACTGGAGAACTCGTGTTCGTCGAAGTACGCCAACGCGCCACCAAACGCTTCGGCGGAGCGCTGGAGAGCATAACCTGGGTAAAACGACAACGGATCATTGCCGCCGCCCGTTATTATTTGCTGGCTCATGCTCCGAACGCTGCCTGTCGTTTCGATGTCATCGCCATAGATGGTCAAGGCCGCGTCGAATGGATACGCGATGCCTTCCAAGTAGCCTGACCGAACAGAAAGGCGATACCCCATGCAAGCACACGAAAGAATCGCTCGAAATTTTCATGACAGCATCCAATCGCTACAGATGACACTGGATCACGCGATCCCGACCATCATCCAAGCAGCCGAGAACATGACACGCTGCCTGCGTGAAGATGGCAAAATTCTGTGCTGTGGCAACGGTGGTTCGGCAGCCGCTGCACAACACTTCTCCTCTGAACTGCTTAATCGATTCGAGCTGGAGCGACCCGGTCTGTCAGCCGTGGCACTCACTACGGATAGCTCCACTCTGACGTCGATCGCCAACGACTACGACTATCGGGAGGTGTTTGCCAAACAAATTCGAGCAATTGGCCGACCCGGCGATGTGCTTTTCACCCTAACTACGAGCGGCAACAGCCCCAATATCGCCACCGCGATTCAAGCCGCTCAGCAATGCCAGCTGCGAATCGTAGCCCTGACTGGCTGCAACGGTGGCGAGGTCGGTAGGCGACTGCGCCCTTCGGATATCGAAATTCGTATCCCTGCGCAAGCGATCCCTCGGATCCAGGAGGCCCATCTGGTAGTAGCGCACTGTCTATGTGATCTTATCGACCAACATTTGTTCAGCCCATAATAGATCGATAACGGCTGCGTGCGAGCAAATAGTTTGAATTCATCGTACGCTACCCCAGCGGCGGGAAGCATCCAAAGGCCTGCCACAAAAATGAGTCAGGGCAAAAAACCGGCTAGGCCCTAGAGCGTGGGGTCCTTGGAGAATGTTATTTGATTACGCGCAGGTTCGGTTTTTTATGGCCACCACCAGCACCGGTATTGCTTCCTCCCGAGCCGGAAGGAGGTTCACCACCATCCAGGTCCTCGCTGAAAAGCATTCCCTGACCATTCTCCCGAGCATAAACTGCGAGCACAGCCTGCACAGGAAGGTGAACATCACGCGCCGCCCCCCCGAAACGGGCATTGAAATCAATAGCGCTGTTGCCGAGATTCAATGCCCGCACCGCGCGCGGCGCCACATTAAGTACCAGTTTGCCCTTATCGGCATATTCGAGTGGTGCATCCAAGCCTTCCTGGGTCGCATCGATCAACAGATAAGGCGTCAGCCCATTGTCGACGATCCACTCATATAAGGCGCGAATGAGATAAGGCCGACTAGAGGTCATACTCATGGCTCGGTCCGCGCCGATCAAGCGCGCATTGCCCGTTCCGCTTCACTAAGGCTCTTTTGGAAAGATTCCAGCGCGAATAGGCGTTCCTGGTATCCATGTATACCTTCGGAACTCGTTGGAATTTCGACTCCGTAATGCGGCAGCCGCCACATAAGCGGCCCGAGCGCACAATCCATCATTGTAAGCTCGTCGCTCAGGAAAAATGGCGTTCCTGAAGCGAACAGCTCGTTACTAGCCACCAAACTCTCCCACAATTCCTGGCGCAGGACCGCCACGGTTTCACTATCCGCCGAATCGAGCTGCATCAAAAGGCGACACCAATCCCGCTCGATACGATAGACAACCAACCTTGCCTTAGCCCGTGAAACCGGATCAACCGGCATCAACGGCGGATGCGGGAAACGCTCGTCAAGGTATTCGCTGATTACTTTGGAATCGTAAAGGACAAGGTCACGATCAACTAAGGTCGGGAACTCCCCATACGGATTGAGATCCGTCAGATCCTCCGGTCGCGCCTCTTCAAGATCAACCGAAATGATCTCCGCAGCAATCCCCTTTTCCGCCAACACGAACCGCACCCGGTGACTATCATAATGGGTGGGTCCGGAATATAATGTCATTATGGATCGTCGGCTTACCACCGCCATGTGCCAGCTCCACCACAGTTTGGACAGGCAGCCCGAAGAGGCTGTCCCACTCTCAGTGCACGTCCTTCCAATATTCCTGCTTGAGCAGATAAATAATGGCCAAGAAAACAACCAGAAATAATAGCACCGGTAGGCCGAGCGCCTTACGCGCGGACTGGATCGGTTCCGAAGCATAGACCAGAAAATTCACGATATCCCGCGTCATCTGCTGATATTCAGCCTGACTAAGTGCACCTCCTCCCTCGGGCATCTTGACACCGATCACCTTGCGCTGTTTGGCCGAGCGGTCACCCTCTGCCAGCGCGTAGACCGGTTCCGGGACACCCTGCAATCGCCAAAGGACATGCGGCATTGATGCATTGGGTATCACAAGATTATTGACCCCGGTAGGAGTTTTGTCGTCACGATAGAAGGTATTGAGGTAGGTGTATACCCAATCCGCACCACGGCCAATACGCAACCCTCCGCCGCTGTGTCGCCGAATCGCCAAAGTCAGATCCATCGGGACGCCACCAAGCCAATTATCGGCATCCTTAGGGCGCATCGCATTAGTCATGGGCGAACTGATCTTGCTATCGTCCCAAATAAGGTACTTCTCCACCAGTTCGTCCGGCAGGTCCAGATCCTGGCCCAGGCGCTGGTAACGCAAGTATTTCAGCGAGTGGCAACCCAAGCAGTAATTGACGAAGTATTTCGCACCCCGCTGCAAAGAGGCCTTGTCGCTCAGATCGGTCCGCACGTCCATCAGCCCGAAATCCTCGTCGACTGCCCCGGCCAACCCCGGCACCATTAGGATCACGAGTAAACAGGCGAGCTTTTTCATTTCGGGCTCACTCTTTCCGGCTCCCGTTTGGTTTTCCCAAAACGCGGCCATTGTATCGATTTCGGTATCCATTTGACGGATCCCGTTGTCACTCTTTCCGGCTCCAACTTGGTTTTCTCCAAATCGAAGAAAGTGTAAATCCAGAGAAACGCGAAATAACCGAAATAGAGCACCGCACAGATACGTGCTACCAAATTGCGCCCTGGAGTGGGTGGTTTCGCACCGAGGTGACCCAAAACCAACACAGCGATCACGAACAACGCCAAGGCGATCTTGAACCCACGCCCTCGGTAGCGCACCGAACGCACCTTCCCACGATCCAGCCAGGGCAGAAGGAACAATACGAAGATCGATGCGCCGAGTGCAACAACCCCCCAGAGTTTGTCAGGCACACAGCGCAGAATCGAGTAGAAAGGCGTGAAATACCAGACCGGTGCAATGTGCTCCGGGGTCTTGAGAGGATTTGCAGGCTCGAAGTTCTCGGGCTCTAGAAACAACCCTAACATGCTCGGTGAATAGAAGACGACCAGGGCGAACACGATTAAAAAAACCGTCACGCCCACCATGTCTTTGACAGTGTAATAGGGATGGAACGGGATGCCATCCAAGGGAAGGTCATTGGCATCCTTGTGGCGCTTGATATCGATGCCGTCCGGGTTGTTGGACCCCACCTCGTGCAGGGCTATAAGGTGCACCACCACCAGTAACACGATCAGCAGCGGCATGGCCGCCACGTGCAGCGCGAAAAAGCGGTTCAAGGTAACATCGGATATGGTGTAATCGCCCCGAATCCAGATCATGAGCTTTTCGCCGATCGCCGGCACGGCCCCGAACAGCGAAGTAATCACCTGCGCACCCCAGTACGACATTTGTCCCCAGGGCAGCAGATAACCGAAGAAGGCCTCCGCCATGAGAATGGCGTAAATCATCATGCCAACGAGCCAAAGCAGCTCGCGCGGCTTACGGTAAGAGCCGTACAGCAGCCCTCTGAACATATGCAGATAAATAACGATGAAAAAAGCGGATGCGCCTGTGGAATGCAGATAACGGATGAGCCAACCCCACTGCACATCGCGCATAATGTACTCGACCGAGGCGAAGGCATGCTCGGCGCTCGGTTTGTAATACATCGTCAACCAGATACCAGTGAGCACCTGCAAAACTAAAACGAATATCGCCAAGGAGCCGAAGTAATACCAAAAGTTGAAGTTCTTCGGCGCGTAGTATTTAGCGGCGTGCTCTTCCCACAGCTTAGTAAAAGGGAAACGCGCGTCGATCCAACCCAGCAAACCCCGAGTCTTGGAATCATCGCTCATGAGGCGCCCCCTTTCTCTTGGTGTTCACCGATAATGATGCGCGATTCGCTCGGGTACCAGTATGGCGGCACCGCGAGATTGAGCGGGGCCGGCACGCCTTTGTAGACACGCCCGGCAAGATCGTATTTGGAACCGTGGCACGGGCAGAAAAACCCGCCCAACCATTCATCGTCAACGGAACCAGGCTTCGGTTGGTAGAGCGGTATGCAACCGAGGTGCGTACAGATACCAACCATGACGCCATATTCAGGTTTGATCGATCGAGGCAGATTCTGGCAGTACGCTGGCTGCTGGGTGCTGACCTCGGAGTGAGGATCCCGCAGCAAGCCATTGAGCTTCGGCAAGGTATCCAACTCTTCTTGGGTACGGCGAAAAACCCAAATTGGCTTGCCGCGCCAATCGACGTCAATTTTCTGACCCGGCTCAAGCTTGCTGATATCCACTTCGACTGGTGCGGCAGCCGCCTCCGCCTGAACGCTGGGCTGCCAATAACTCAGAAAGGGGACAGCGGTATACGCCACCCCTACACCGCCGACCACACCGGCCGCCCCGGTCAGCAAGCGCCGCCTTCGCAAGTCCGCCCCTTCCGGTTTCATTCACATCCCCCTTTGCTGGGTTAGCTGAGCATACGGCCAGAAAAAACGGCCTGAACGGCCGGCTCGCGGGGCTCGCTAATGACTGCAAGATGCGCGCAGCGTGCAAGGATCTTACATAGCGTTCCGGTCGTCAAGCACATCACCGAACATGCGGCGAACCACCTTCAGGTGATCACACCGGATTCGGGTCATCCACAAAGTGGTGCTCAAGGCGCATCTCCGTGGCAAGGTGCTCGCCCAGTGCCTGCACTCCATAGCGCTCGGTCGCATGGTGCCCCGCAGCAAAGTAGTGAATGCCATACTCCCGCGCCTCATGGGTAGTTGACTCGGAGACCTCGCCACTGATGTAGGCATCGGCCCCAAGAGTTACGGCATCACCAAGGAAGCGCTGTGCCGCACCGCTACACCAGACCACTTTACGGATACTCTGCGGACCAACCCCCACATAAAGCGGGGCACGCCCAAGCCGGCGAGTCAACCGATCGGCCAGATCGCTCGGCGAAGATGCCACATCAAGGCGTCCGAAGGCCAACAACCTCGGCACCCCCCCGGCATCCGTATAGCCGTCCATCTCAAAAGCAAGCCGTTTGCCAAGTTGGGCATTGTTGCCGAATACTTCGTGGGTATCCAAAGGCAAATGATAGGCGATCAGACTGACTCCGTGCCGTAGCAACATGCCCAGCCGCCGGGCCTTTAGGCCCGTCACCTGCGGGGGCTCGCCCTTCCAAAAATAACCGTGGTGCACAAGCACGGCATCCGCGCCGAGGGCAATGGCCTGCTCAAGCACCGCCATCGAAGCCGTAACCCCAGTCACGATGCGACTCACCTCGTCACGACCCTCTACTTGCAATCCATTGGGGGCGTAATCATGAAAACCGCTGATGCCGAGCAACTCATTGCAATAACGAACCAACTCGGAAAGTTGTATCATGACGATATCAGATCTCCATTCGAATCCATGCAGCCGGGCTTGCTGTCCTTCGGTGTTCTTCACATTGCGGTGTCCGCAAGTGCAGTGCGAGATAAAATAGCGTGCAATCCCATAAGCGCGTAGTGCAGTTCATACTCAAATACCTTGGTATCGGTGTCGCCGTAGCGATGGTCACAATCTGGCTAGCACCCGGACTGCTACCCACCGAGCGACCGATCGTGGAGATCCACGAAACACCACTTGCAAGCCACATTGCCGTGGCACGGACGACAACGACACCAGTTTCTTACGCCGACGCCGTCATGCGTGCGGCCCCGGCGGTCGTGAATATCTACACCACTAAACAGGTAGCCGAACCACGCCACCCGTTTTTCGACGAGCGTGCGCTGCGCCGCTACTTCGGCGAGCGATACGATCAGCCTCGCAAACGCCTGGAGACCTCCTTGGGCTCCGGCGTCGTGATCAGCAGCAAGGGTTATGTGCTGACGAATAACCACGTCATCAATGGCGCCGACGAAATCCAAGTGCTACTCTCTGACGGGCGCAGCACCGCGGCGCTTGTCGTAGGCAGCGATCCCGAAACCGACTTGGCGGTGTTGCGAATCGACCTACAGGGACTCCCCACCGTAACGCTCGGCCACTCCCAAACCTTGCGAGTGGGTGACATTGCGCTCGCCATTGGCAATCCCTTCGGTATCGGGCAAACGGTCACCCAAGGTATCATAAGCGCGACAGGGCGCAGCCAACTCGGCTTGGCCACGATCGAGAACTTCATTCAGACGGACGCCGCCATCAATCCCGGCAACTCCGGCGGTGCGCTAATAAATGTGCACGGGGAAGTAGTGGGGATTAACACCGCCATTTTCAGCCGCACCGGAGGATCGCTTGGCATCGGTTTTGCCATCCCGATTAGCCTCGCACGCGGCGTTTTCAAGGGCATCCTCGAAGACGGCCGCGTCATCCGCGGCTGGATCGGCATTCAGGTCCAGAGCATCATACCGCAGCTGATCACAGCATACGGCCTGAACACCTCAGAGCAGCACGGAGTGCTCATCGCCAATGTGCAGCCTGGCACTCCGGCAGCCCGAGCCGGACTAAAGCCAGGGGATATATTGCTGAACATAAACGGTAGCCCGGTCGCCGACATCCACAATCTGCTTACGGTCATTACCGCCCAGAAGCCAGGCACCACGATCGTGGTCTCTGGGCTGCACAAGAACGGCCATGCTTTCCAACACCGCATCCCGATCGAGGAGCGCCCACGCCGACTATAGGGACGATTGCTGCCCACCGTCGGCTTCCCGCACTCTACATTCGGCCGATCGCGCATGAGCGGTCAGCCCCTCGCCCCGCGCAAGCCGGCCGGCAATGCGCCCTAGCCGGTCGGCACCGTCATCGGAGCAGTACACCAAGCTGGTGCGTTTCTGAAAATCATACACTCCAAGCGGCGAGGCAAACCGCGCTGTACGTGAGGTCGGCAGGACATGATTGGGCCCCGCGCAGTAATCACCGAAGACTTCGGCCGTATTTCGGCCCAAGAAAACCGCCCCCGCATGGCGCACGGCGCTGAGCATGCGTTCAGGTTCGATCAGCGACAATTCAAGATGCTCCGGGGCGGCGAAATTGACCACCTCCGCCGCTTCGGCAAGGTCCCGGACGCAGATCAACGCCCCGCGGCTGTTGAGGGCGACGCGAATAATCTCGGAACGCTCCATGGCAGGCAAAAGGCGCTCCATAGCGCTTTGCACTTGATCCAGATACAACGGATCGGGACAGACGAGCATGGCACGGGCATCTTCGTCGTGTTCAGCCTGGGCGAACAGATCGACGGCGATCCATTCGGGATCAGTTTGGCCATCGCAGACAACCATGATTTCCGAAGGCCCGGCTATCATATCGATCCCGACCTGACCGAAAACCCGCCGCTTAGCCTCCGCAACATAGGCGTTGCCCGGACCAACGATCTTGTCTACTGCAGCAATGGTTTGACTGCCATAAGCGAGGGCAGCGATGGCTTGCGCGCCACCGATGGTAAACAGCCGATCCACTCGCGCAATCTGTGCCGCAGCGAGAACCAAGGGATTGATTTCGCCTCCTGGAGCCGGGGCAACCATGGAGATTTCATCGACTCCAGCCACACGCGCGGGCAACACGTTCATGAGCACCGAGGAAGGATAGGCCGCTTTACCGCCCGGCACATACACTCCCACACGCTCCAACGGCGTCACCTGCTGGCCGAGAACGCTGCCGTCGGGCTCAGTATAAGACCATGATTCGGTTTTTTGGCGCTGATGATAAGCACGGATTCGCTCCGCGGCGAATTCCAATGCCTCGCGTTGCTCATTCGGCAGTTTGTCCAGAGCGGCGGCTCTGCGCTCGGGTGGAATCTCCAGTTCACTGACACAGCGGGCCGTGATGCGGTCAAAGCGAGCCGTGTACTCCAGCACAGCGGCATCTCCGCGCCGACGAACCGCCTCGAGAATCTCGACGACGGTTTGCTCTACCTGCCCCGTCGCTCCACTGTCCCAATCCATTAACCGCCGAAGGTTGCCCCAAAAATCCGGCTGTGTAGTACTCAGACGTTTAATCGTAAGCATTCTCCGCTCCCAGCGTGATCAGGATTTGCCGGTTGCACCTGAGCTCGCCGCCGAGCGATGCATTGCCACTACGGCAGCCTGCATCCGCGCCAAAAATGGCTTGATCAGCCGATGTTTAGTTTTCATGGCCGCTCGATTGACTACCAAACGCGAGCTGATATCGGCAATGTGCTCGAGTGGCGCAAGACCATTGGCCCGCAAGGTACCGCCGGTGTCGACGAGATCGACAATCAAATCGGCCAATCCAACCAGCGGCGCAAGCTCCATAGAACCGTAAAGCTTGATGAGTTCGACCTGCCGCCCCTGCTCGGCAAAATAGCGGCGGGTGATATTGACGTACTTCGTAGCCACACGAGCGCGTCGGCCGGTCACGTTTGCGCCGGGTGGCCCGGCGATTACGAGACGACAACGGGCGATGCCGAGATCCAGCGGCTCATAGAGCCCCTGCCCACCGTATTCCATTAGCACATCCTTGCCCGTTACGCCCACATCCGCGCCGCCATATTCGACGTAAGTCGGCGCATCGGCGGCACGCACGATCACCAGCCGTACCTGTGGCACGCCGGTAGCCAAAATCAGCCGCCGACTCGTCTGCGGCTGCTCCACCGGTTCAATGCCAGCATAGCCCAACAGCGGCAGCGTTTCCGTCAGAATCCGGCCCTTCGACAGAGCAATAACTAGCGTATTATCGTCGCTCACGGCAAACTGCAGCTCCTGCACTTCAACCGGGCACACGCCGAATGTTGGCACCGAGCTGCGCAAGTTTCTCTTCGATGCACTCGTAGCCCCGATCGATATGGTAGATACGTTGCACGACTGTTTCGCCGGCTGCCACCAAGCCCGCCAACACAAGACTGGCAGAGGCGCGCAAGTCGGTTGCCATGACCGGTGCCCCCGTGAGTCGGGGTACGCCAGCAGTAATGGCCGTGCGCCCCTCGAGGCGCACATCGGCACCCATGCGCTGCATCTCGACCACATGCATGAAGCGGTTTTCGAATACCGTCTCCGTCACCGTCCCGACACCGCTCGCCACCGCATTGAGAGCGCAGAACTGAGCCTGCATGTCGGTCGGGAAACCCGGATAGGGCGCGGTCCGCACCTTTACCGCACGCGGGCGCTCACGGGCCATATCCAGCTCAATCCAATCCTCACCGGTGCGCACCTGTGCACCGGCCTCCTCCAATTTGAGCAACACGGCCTCCAGCAATTCTGGCCGGGTATCCTTTACCTTGACACAACCGCCGGCCATAGCAGCCGCCACCAGATAAGTACCGGTCTCGATCCGATCGGGTAGCACGTTGTAGCGTACCCCGCTCAGCCGTTCGACACCCTCGATTATCAGCGTGTCCGTACCGACGCCCCCCACCCGGGCCCCCATGCAATTGAGGTAATTGGCCAGATCAATAACCTCTGGCTCCCGTGCCGCGTTTTCGATAACGGTGGTTCCTTTGGCCAAAGTGGCCGCCATCATCAAGTTTTCGGTGCCGGTGACGCTCACCAGATCCATAACCAGACGGGCCCCGCGCAGCCGTTTGCAGCGCGCCCGTATATAACCGTTCTCCACATGAATAGTCGCGCCCATCTGGCGCAAGCCCTCCACGTGCAGATTGACCGGCCGAATCCCGATCGCGCATCCCCCAGGCAGGGAAACATCAGCCCGACCGTAGCGGGCGAGCAACGGGCCAAGCACGAGAATCGAGGCCCGCATAGTTTTAACAAGCTCGTAGGGAGCGTAGCACTCGTCGACCCCACGCGGGTCGACCTCGATGTTCATGCGCTCGTCAACAGTGAGACGCACGCCCATCTGGCCCAACAACTCCATGGTAGTGGTAATATCATGCAGGTGTGGGACGCGACCTATCTGGCTTGCCCCGTCTGCAAGCAGAGTCGCCGCCAGAATCGGCAAAGCCGAGTTTTTTGCTCCCGAGATACGTACCGATCCCTCCAGGGGTTGCCCACCCTGGATGATCAGGCGCTCCATTGCCCCGCCATCATTCCGCTGCCCACTGCTCGGGGGTCAGTGTGCGCAGCGAGATCGCGTGCAACACCTCACTGTCGATGTGCTCCTGCAAAAGGGCATAGACCATACGGTGACGCTTGAGCATGGGCGCACCTTCGAAATCCGGGCTGACGACGAGCGCCTGGAAGTGTCGACCATCACCGGCAACCTCCACGCGCGCACCTGTAAAACCGGTTTCAATCAGCTGCTTGATCTGCTGGGGATTCATCATGGACGATCTCCTGTAATACGCTGGCCGTCCGCATCGATCTCGGAGTCCGCCGGCAAAAGCGGCAGCATCCGCTCGACTCCACTCAAATGGGCAATTGCAAGGAGTTGTTGCGGAATATTGATGAATTCCAGGGTGTGACCGAACACACGCGCCAAACGCGTCCATTCGATCAAAAGCGCCAACCCCGCGCTGTCCACCCGCTCGAGCTCGGCGAGATCGATGCGCAGCTGCGGCTCCTGCTCAACCATCGAATCCAAGCTCTTGCTTAATCCGGGCACTGTCTCAAAAGTCAGCTCGCCCAGCAACGCTAGCCGCCCATCCTCTTCCCTGGTTGCCAAATGCGCTGCGCTCATGGCGCGCGTACGCTCTCAGCGTTGCGCTGCGAGAGCTGCTCGATCAACGCGTCCAAACCATGGCGCCGGATCTCGGAGCTAAAAGAACTACGGTAAGTTTGCACTAGGCTGGCGTTATTGGTAATCACATCGAAGACCTTCCAACCAGCGTCTCGCTTTTTGTAAAACTTGTAGTCAAGCGGAATCGGTGGGCCGTCGGCCTGCTTGATGCTGGAGTGCACGGTCACACGCCCAGAACTCGGTTCGGAACGCAGTGGCTCGAACTCCACGCTCTGCCCGGAATACTCGGCTAGCGACCGGCCATAGGTTCGCACCAACAGCTGGCGAAACTCATTGACGAAGCGCTGGCGCTGATCCGGCTCAGCCGTACGCCAATTCTGAGCTAGTACGAGCCGGCTCATGAGTTCGAAATCAAAGTGCGGCAACACCAATTCCTTGACCAAATCATAGATCATGGAGGGATCGCGCTTTAGCTCCGCGCGGTGTGCCTTTATGGCCTGCAACATCTGCTCGGTAGTCTGCCGTGCCAGCACATCCGGTGGCACAACATTCGCGCCGACCGAATTTGCCGACACGGTCAGCCAAGCCATGACAAGCATTATAACAATCCGGCGTATCAAGGCTTCTGCCCTCCATCCGTGTCGCTCTTCGAGGTGCCCGCAGCCGTGCTATACAGGAATTGACCGATCAGCTGTTCGAGCACGACAGCCGACTGAGTCAGCATGATCTCGTCACCGGGATGCAGCACCTCCTCCATGCCACCGGGTTGCAGACCAATGTACTGCTCTCCCAGCAAACCGGCGGTATAAATGCTGGCGCTGGTATCCTGTGGTAGGTTGGCATATTTATCTGATATGGTCAGCACAACCCGGGCCTCGAACGTCTTCGGATCGACGGCTATGTTTTCTACCCGACCCACCGCCACCCCGGCCAGCGTTACCGGCGCGCGCACTTTCAGCCCGCCGATATTTTGAAATTGAGCAATAACATCATAGCCTTGGGTCTGCTGAAAGGCCGATATGTTACTAACCTTCAAAGCAAGGATAAGCAAGGCGCCCAAACCCAGCAGAACGAACAGTCCCACCCCGGTCTCCAGCCATCGCGAATTTTGCATGCGTCCCGTCCGTGCGTTGGCGATTCGCTCAATCGAACATGAGCGCGGTTAGGATGAAATCCAAGCCCAGCACCGCAAGCGAACTGTGCACCACCGTCCGAGTCGTCGCCCGGCTCACGCCCTCCGAGGTCGGTGTGCAATCGAACCCCTCGAACACCGCGGTCCAAGTGACGACGAAACCAAACACCAGGCTCTTGATCACCCCATTGACTACATCTTCGGTGAAGCTGACCTGGGTTTGCATCTGTGACCAAAATGCGCCGCTGTCCACGCCGAGCAGCACTGTACCCACGAAATAACCGCCGAATACGCCTACCAGCGTAAAGATCGCCGCGAGCAACGGCAACGCGATCATCCCGCCCAACAAGCGGGGTGCCACAACCCGACGCTCCGGGTCAACCGCCATCATCTCCATACCGGAGAGCTGCTCGGTGGCCTTCATCAGCCCGATTTCCGCCGTCAGTGCCGAACCCGCACGGCCACTGAAAAGCAGTGCCGAGACGACCGGCCCCAATTCTCGAGTAAGCGATAATGCCACCAGTACGCCCAACGACTGCTCGGCGCCGAAACTCACCAATGTATTATATCCTTGCAATCCCAACACCATCCCGACGAACAGCCCCGAGACCGCTATGATCAGCAGTGAAAGCACGCCGGTGGCATAGATCTGGCTAATCACCAAACCTGGGCGGCGCAGCAAGCCCGGCAGGCCGAACAGCACGCGCAGCAGGAACATGTGACCGCGCCCGAGACGGGCGATTGCTGCCAGGGTCTGCTCGCCGAACAGCCGCAACCATTCGATCATAACCCAGACACCCCGGCACCACTGTTGCCGAGTAAATCCTCCTCAAGCGACGGGCCCGGGTAATGAAACGGCACCGGCCCATCCGGCAAAGCGTTGAGGAATTGCTGGACCCACTCGGAGGATGACGCACGCAGCGCTTGCGGCGACCCGGACTCCACCACCTTGCCTGCAGAGATCACGTGCACGCGGTCGGCAATTTCCGCCGTCTCCACCACGTCGTGGGACACAATGATGCTGGTCAAACCGAGCGCATCATTGAGCAGACGAATGAGGCGCACCAATATGCCCATAGAAATGGGATCCTGCCCAGAGAATGGTTCGTCATACATAACGATCATCGGATCCAAGGCAAGGGCACGCGCCAAGGCCACGCGACGGGCCATGCCACCGGAGAGCTCATCCGGATAAAGCGCGTGGGCACCGCGCAGACCGACCGCTTCGAGCTTGATCAGCACCAGGTGCCGGATCAACGCTTGCGACAGACGGGTATGCTCGCGCAGAGGGAAGGCCACGTTCTCGAAGCAGCTCAGATGGGTAAACAACGCCCCGCTTTGGAACAACATCCCCATGCGCTTGCGCAATTGATAAAGCGCTCGGCGCTTGAGCGTATGAACATCCACTCCGTCGACCCGGATCCGGCCAGCATCCGGACGCAGCTGTCCTCCGATCAAGCGCAGCAGGGTCGTCTTGCCAGTGCCGCTCGGGCCCATGATCGCAGCAACCTCGCCCCGGCGAATACCGATATCCACGCCCGCAAAGATCCGCCGCGCCCCGCGCGAGAAATGCAAATTCTCGATCTCGACCACGCAGTCGTTGGTTCGATCACCTTTACCAGTTGCCATCTGCAATCGCTCGAACTACCCACCGTACCCGCCACCGAGCAGCGAAATAGCGGTGTACGGAGCCTCGGAGTGTTTGTTGGAAATTCTTATTGTCGGCGAGCGTTTGCAGTATCCTGCATAGGCCCAGCACAGTCAAATCGCCGCCAGTTGCATAACCTACAGCGCAAGGACGAACGGAACGTTGCCATCGGCAAGGCCATCGGGTCCAATAGAACTCATCCAGAGCACGCACATCTGCAGTCGTTGCGTTACCGGTCGATCACAAGGAGTGCACCATGACCGAGCCGCATACCCTTCGCCCGCTGTCGTCGCGTCGAGCCACCGACGAGGATCTCTGCCAACTCGGCCGCGCTGTCATAGAGGTGGAGGCCACTGCTATCGCGGCGCTTGGGCAACGCATCGGTCACGACTTCGCCCAAGCCTGCCGCTTGCTGCTCGATTGCCGAGGCCGGGTGGTCGTCACGGGCATGGGTAAATCGGGGCACATCGGCGGCAAACTCGCCGCCACACTGGCGAGCACCGGCACGCCGGCTTTTTTCGTCCACCCCGGCGAAGCCAGCCATGGCGATCTCGGCATGATCACCGCAAGCGATGCGGTCATCGCGTTGTCGAACTCCGGCGAAACCCGGGAAATCACCATTCTCGTGCCGTTGATCAAACGCCTCAATGTACCGCTTATTGCGCTGACGGGTAACCCGAACTCCACGATTGCCCGAGCGGCCTCGGCGCACATCGATATCAGCGTCACGGAGGAAGCCTGCCCGCTCGGCCTAGCCCCCACGTCCAGCACTACCGCCACACTGGCCATGGGCGATGCGCTGGCGATCGCCTTGCTCGATGCACGTGGTTTCACCCGCGAGGACTTCGCGCGCTCTCATCCCGGCGGCTCGCTGGGCCGACGCCTGTTGCTGCGCATAGAGGACATCATGCACGTAGGAGAGCGCATTCCACGGGTTACTCCAGAGACGCTATTAAGCCATGCGCTTGTGGAGATGACCAACAAAGGGCTGGGCATGACCACTGTGGTCGACACCGAAGACCGGGTGCTGGGAATCTTTACCGACGGCGATTTACGGCGCGCCCTAGATCATCAAATCGATGTGCATACCACTTACATGGCCGAGGTCATAACCCCCGGCGCACGCACCGTGCAAGCCCATAGCTTGGCCGCAGAGGCGCTGCAACTCATGGAGCAATACAAGATCAACGCCTTGTTGGTGGTGGACAGCGAAAACCGCCTGATCGGAGCGCTTAATATGCACGATCTATTGCAAGCGGGCGTGGTTTGATGGCGGCGTTCGACAATGCCTACTGCTCACGCCCGAATGCCGAGGTGATCGCGCGGGCGGCACAGGTGCGATTGCTAACGCTGGATGTCGACGGTGTACTCACCGACGGCACCCTCTACATCGGTGAGTACGGCGAAGCCATGAAGCCGTTTCACAGCCATGACGGCCAAGGCATCAAAATGGCCATCACCTCTGGCATCGAAGTGGCCATACTGAGCGCGCGCTGCTGCGCTACAGTGGCGCGGCGCGCGCGCGAACTGGGCGTTCGTCACGTCGTCCAAGGCGCACAGGACAAACGCCTCGCCTTGACTGCGCTGTGCGAGGGACTGAAACTCACCACGCTCGACTGCGCCTACGTCGGCGACGATATAGTCGACCTCGGAGCCATACGCATGGCCGGACTCGGTATCGCGGTAGCCAACGCCCACCCACGGATCGCCGCAGCCTGCCACTGGCAAACCCATCACCGCGGCGGCCACGGCGCCGTACGCGAAGTCTGTGAATTACTGCTCGCAGCACGCGAGTGTCTGCAAGATTTACTGGAGCAATATGGCTAGCGTCCGCCGCTATCGCTTATTCCCCGTCGTGGTATTCGGCTTACTGGCACCGCTGGCTTGGTGGTTATTCGGCGAGCAACGCCCGGTTCGGCCGCGCTCCGAACAGCCCCAAACCACCTATTATTTGGGTGACTTCGACCTGCACGTCACGCGCCCGGACGGTCGCGCCGACTACGACGTTCGGGGCAAGCGCATGGTTCATTACCGACAAACCGACGTTTCGCTGATCGAACAACCAGTATGGACTGTATACACTTCGACTGGAGCGCCCTGGCAAGGCCGCTCCGACAATGGCCGGATAGCCGCCGGCGGCAGCGAAGTGCAACTATATGGCAGCGTACGGCTGCATCGCCCAGCAAGCACCGAAAACACCGCGATCACACTAAAGACGCAGCGCCTACATCTGCGTCCACATGAGGACTATGCCGATACCGACACGCCGGTGACCGTTTATGGCCGTGATTTTCGCATTGACGGCATCGGGGCTCGTGCCTGGCTGCACAAGCAACGCATCCAACTGCTCGCCGCAGCCAAGGGATACTATGCCGCATCGAATCGCTGAGAGAGGGTTCGACTGGTCTCTGCTGATCACGGTCATGATCACGCTGCTCGCACCCTACTCGAACAGCGTGGCTCGCGACAGCGATCGCGACCAACCCATCAAACTAAGCGCGGATCAGGCCGAAATCGATAACGTCAAGGGTGTGAGCGTCTACCGGGGCGATGTCGTGCTCATACAGGGGACGCTGCGAATCACCGGCGAGGTCATGCATATCTATTATGCCCCGGACAGTCGAGCACTGGATCACATCATCGTGGAAGGCGATCCGGCAACCTACCGGGAATTACCCGAGGGTGAGAGCGAATACGTGCACGCCAAAGCGCCCCGCATGGAGTATTATCAAACCGGGCCACGCCGGATCCGGCTGCTCCAAGGAGCCACGTTGCGGCAAAGCTCCAATACGTTTCGCGGCAACCAGATTGTCTACGATATCGAAGCAGATCAAGTCAAAGCCCATTCCGGAAAAGATAAAGCGAAGCGTATCCACATTACCATCTACCCCAATCAGCCGCGTGCCGAGCAAACGGACGAAAATCGATGAGTGCAGCCCCGGCAGCACCCGGCAGCGAACTCAAAGCCGCCGGGCTGACCAAGCACTATCGCCGGCAGCCGGTGGTTCGAGATGCCTCGTTATACATCCGCAGCGGCGAGATCGTCGGCTTACTCGGCCCCAATGGGGCCGGCAAAACCACCTGTTTCTATATGATCGTCGGACTCGTATCTGCTGACGGTGGGCGGATCGCTTTGGATGAGCAGGACATTACCCGGCTGCCTATGCATGCTCGAGCCCGCTTGGGCATCGGCTACCTACCGCAAGAGGCCTCGGTATTCCGCAAGCTCACCGTCGCCCAGAATTTAATGGCTATTCTTGAGCTGCGCCGCGGCCTCTCGCGGGTCGATCGGCAACACACCATGGAAGCGCTACTTGAGGAATTCCATGTCAGCCACCTGAGTGATCAACTTGGCATCAGTCTCTCCGGTGGCGAACGCCGGCGGGTGGAAATTGCCCGTGCGCTCGCCGCAGACCCCCGATTCGTACTGCTCGACGAGCCTTTCGCCGGGGTTGATCCAATCTCGGTGGGAGACATTAAAGACATCGTCCGACATTTGGTCGAACGGGGAATCGGTGTACTCATAACGGATCATAATGTGCGCGATACACTTGGGATTGTCGACCGAGCCTATATTCTGAGCGCAGGCCAAGTGATCGCCGAAGGATCCGCCGATGTCGTGCTGGCCGATGATCAGGTCAAAGCCGTCTACCTGGGACGTAATTTCCGTCTGTGACAAAATGCCCGCTTCTGGCACCATAAGAAATAGATCAACAATTGCGCTACCCTGCAATGTGATATTGTTTCAGGCACAGTCGTTACACCAACAGCCGCTTGGGCGCTTGACCGGCATTGATAGCAGAACATGAAACAGTCGCTTCAACTCCGCCTGCGTCAACAGCTCACGATGACGCCCCAGCTCCAACAGGCCATACGCCTGTTGCAATTACCAACCCTCGAACTGCGGATGGAAATACAGCAGGCGCTTGAGTCCAACCTGATGCTCGAACTTGCAGAGGAACCAGATACTAGTTTCGACGAGGCAGAGTTGCTCGAGAGCCCTTCGGAGCGCGAACATGAGATTGAGCGCGAAACTAACGGCGCGGGGCAAGACGCGGAGCAAGACAACGAGGGTACGACACAAAACGAG
Organism: Gammaproteobacteria bacterium; assembly: GCA_030433275.1. Classification (GTDB taxonomy): domain Bacteria; phylum Pseudomonadota; class Gammaproteobacteria; order Nitrococcales; family Nitrococcaceae; genus Nitrococcus. The sequence goes on along the minus strand of JAUILK010000005.1, from coordinate 29,095 downwards.
CAAAGCAGTGATGAACTGCCGCTGGACACAAACTGGGAAGACGGCTATGACGGCGTCACCATATACAGCGACCCAGGCCACACCGAGGAATGGGATCCTTTTGCCAACCAAAGTGAGGATGGCCAATCGCTTCAAGACTACCTAGCCTGGCAAGCTCAACTCAATCGGTTATCGCCTCGGGAGTTAACCATCGCTGAAGCCATCATCGATGCGATTCGCGATGACGGTTATTTAGGCTGTTCTCTGGCTGAGATCCATACAGCGCTTCCCGAGCAATGGAGCGTATGCGAACAAGAAATCGAAGCTGTATTGATCCAAATCCAGCACTTTGACCCAGTCGGCGTTGCGGCACGCGACCCACGCGAGTCACTGCTGGTGCAACTCGACCAACTCGACCCCGACACTCCTTGGCTGGAGCCGGCGCGGCAACTCATCGATCAGCACCTGGGGCTGGTGGCCAAACGCCAGTTTGCCCAGCTCAAGCGTCGGTTGCACCTCGATGAGCAGGCTCTTCAGCAAACCCTGGCACTGGTCCAGACGCTTGATCCCCATCCCGGGCTGCGCATCAGTAGTGAACGCCCAGAATATATTATTCCGGACGTCTTCGTGCGCAAGGAAAACGGTCACTGGCGGGTCGAGGTCAATCCAGACGCCTATCCATGCCTGCGGGTTAACAATCAGTACGCGGGACTCGTGCGGCGCGGCGATAATAGCCGTGACAACTCAGTCATGCGGCAGCATCTACAGGAGGCACGCTGGCTGATCAAGAGCCTACACTCGCGCAACGAAACCTTGCTGAAGGTGGCACAATGCATCGTGGAGCGGCAACGGGATTTTCTCGAGCATGGCGAGGAGGCAATGAAACCGCTGGTGCTGCGCGAGGTAGCTGAAGCGATCAGCATGCATGAATCGACCGTGTCGCGCATCACCAGTCAAAAGTATCTCAGAGCACCCAGCGGGACTTACGAATTCAAACATTTCTTTTCAAGCCATGTTCAGACGGTAGACGGAGGAGAATGCTCGGCAACCGCAATACGAGCCCGTATCCGCCGCTTGATCGCCGCCGAAGAGGCCTCACGCCCGCTCAGCGACAGCCAGCTTGCCGAGCAGCTCCAGGCCGACGGAATCAACGTGGCGCGGCGGACAGTGGCCAAGTACCGCGAGTCCATGAGCATCGCCTCATCAACCGAGCGCAGGCGTTTTGCCTAATCACCGAGAGGGCGTTATGCAGATCGATATTACTGGGCACCACGTAGAAATCACCGAGGCGTTACGCGATTATGTAGGGTCGAAGTTCGACAAACTGGAGCGCCACTTTGATAATGTGGTCGACGCACATGTCGTTCTGACCGTCGAAAAGCTGAACCAAAAAGCAGAGGCAACACTCAACGTGAGTGGCGCCAAGCTCTATGCCGGCGCGCTCGAACAGGATATGTATGCCGCTATCGACGGGTTAATCGACAAACTCGATCGACAAGTCGTCAAGCACAAGGAAAAACGTGCGGACCACCATCGCCGAGAGGGCCCGGTCAGCCAAGCCCTCGAGCAGTAATTAACGTAACGAGCACAGCTGGCCGGGATCCTGATTGATCCTGGCCGGCGGCGTGGGGCCGTGGGCAAGGCACGCCTCAGATCTCATCCGTTGGGGCACGCGGCAATGAATGTCGTCAATCTATTAGTCCCCGAGCGAATCCGCTGTGGGGTCCATGTCACCAGCAAGAAACGCAGCCTGGAAGTACTTAGTGCGCTCCTCGCTCAAACCGAAGACGAGCCGACAGACAGGATCATTTTCGAACACCTGATCGGGCGGGAGCGGTTGGGAAGTACGGGGCTTGGAAAGGGTGTCGCCTTACCGCATGCCCGCGTTGATGGCATCAGCGAAACTCGGGGCGCCCTTATCAGGCTGGATCAGGCTGTCGATTTCGATGCGATCGACAAGCAACCGGTCGATTTGCTGTTTGCCTTGATCGTACCGAAACACTTCACCGACGAGCATCTGCGCGTTCTTGCAGCATTGGCGGAACTGTTTAGTGATCACTCATTTTGCGAACGATTACGAAGCAGCCAAAGTGTGGAGGAAATATATCAACATATCGTGCGCTGGCAAACTGACTCGCCAGGCTCCTAAACCGGCATCAAGCTGAATAATGCGTCCCCCAACGCCGAGATTCGCCGAGCCGATGGAGCACGTAGTCAAAAGCGCCTATGACCAATACATGCGCCGCTGATCGCAAGCGGGTGGAACCGGTCTACCAGGCGTAGTGTGCGAACACCATTGATCGGTTTGGTCGCTCCCGCGGTGACACCCCTCGTTTTAAGCCGGTCGGGAGAGAGGGAATGCCTGATACAAACAATTTAGGGGACACCCGGCTCGACTGTGCCATACTCGCTCGCGCCCTAGATGCCGATGCCCCAAGGCCGCCAATATCGGATCTACCCATTGATTTGCAGCTACCCGAAACAGCCGATTGTTGGGTCGGCCCAGAGACACCTGCCCTGATTCGGCTCATACCGAACCGGTCCGAACTCAATTGCACCCCTCCCCCTCTGCTTTGGGTCGAATCCTCCGACAGCGATACAGCGCACCGCCACAAGCATTTGCTGACGCCGGTTATCAGCACTCCACTGCCCAGCTCGGTAGCTCTCGCGCGCATCCGAAAACTGCTTGATGCGCAGCTCGATCTGACGCGCCCGGGAACGCTCGTCCAAGTCCATGGCTACGGTATACTGCTCCAAGGCGAAAGCGGTGTAGGCAAAAGTGAAACCGCTTTGATGCTACTCGAACGCGGCCACCAGCTGATAACCGATGATGCGGTCCGAATAAAAGCACATGGCAGTGGTGCGTTGCTAGGCAGCGGGCCCGGCCCACTTCACGGCCAATTAGCAATCCATGGGCTGGGGCTATTGAAGGCCGATGAACTGTTCGGCGAGACAGCCGTTGCATCGAGCGCCGTCATCCGGCTGCTCGTAGTGCTCACAGCCAAATCACCCCCTGCCGACCCTTTGTATGGAACCTGGGCGCGGCAGGGTTGGCTTGGTCGTAGTCTACTCCGGCTGACCCTATCCAATCTGCGACCGCGAGCGCTGCTCATCGAAACTGCGGTGCGCCAAATCCAAGCACGTGATGCCGCCGGGATTTCCACGCTAGGAGTAGTTGGAGAACAGGTGCTGGAGTTGGTATGAGGCTGGTGATCATCAGCGGACTGTCCGGGTCGGGCAAAAGTATCGCACTTAACACGCTCGAAGACACCGGCTTTTACTGCATCGACAACCTACCTGTGGGACTGCTAAGCGCGCTTGCTCGTCACGTCACCGAAACCCCCACGGCCGCGAATCAGCATTATGCTGTCGGCATGGACGCACGCAATGGTCCCGAAGATCTGACCCGGTTCCCAACGATCCTGAAGGGGATAATGGCCCGGGGCATCCACTGCGAAATCCTAGCACTGGATGCGGAACACGCAACGCTCCTCAAGCGCTTCAGCGAGACCCGCCGCCGCCATCCACTCAGTGGGCCCGACATCCCGCTTTCAGAGGCCATTGAGTACGAGCGTATATTGCTCAAGCCGATACTAGAACGGGCCGATCTCATTATCGACACCACCCGGACTACCGTACATCAATTGCGCGATCTGGTGCGCAAACGCCTCGTACGCGAGCCCTATTCTCTGTCATTGCTGTTTGAGTCATTCGGCTACAAACAAGGGCTTCCACCGGATGCCGATTATGTGTTCGACGTTCGCTGTCTCCCCAATCCGTATTGGGAGCCCAAACTGCGCTCACTCACCGGCCTGGATGCGGCCGTGGTCAACTATCTCGCTGCACAGCAGGACGTGGAGCGCTACTATCACCAGCTCCAGAATTTTCTCGATGAATGGATTCCGCACTTCGAACGTGAAAACCGCAGTTACCTCACCGTAGCCGTCGGCTGCACCGGCGGACAACATCGTTCCGTTTACTTGGCGAATCGATTGGCCAATCATTTCCGCGCGCACAGGAGCAGCGTCACCGTGCGTCATCGGGAACTCGCGCACGGCTGACTGTAGACATGTAAGGTATCCCTTACCTGTGGCTGCTACTGAAACATAACCGAATTAGTGAAAGGCTTTTTAAAAACGGCAAAATGACCCTCGGCGCGAACGTCTTGCAAGGCGAGCGACAATATCGAGCAAAGTCCCAATACCGATTACACAGGCTGCAAAAAAATCAGGCGTTTTTTAAAATTGATTAGGCATTCGGCTACCAATCGAACAACCTGGCCATACACGTCTAGATGAATAGGGGTGGGTTGTTGATAGTCGTAACCGACATCGAACCATGAGCGTACCGTACCGAGAGATACTGAATTATCCGCAGCAAACGCTGCTCGAACGACAAAACGAGGTTTTACCGGGGGCACAATAGAATGTGGCTGAAAAAAGCCCCATATTAAATCGAACATGACAGATAACGATGCATTTCTCATACGCGAGATTCTGATCACCAATAAGCTCGGTCTGCATGCTCGAGCCGCTGCCCGCTTCGTCTCGGTAGCCTCGCGTTTTCGTAGTGAGATACGAATCAAACGCGACGGCAAGGAAGTCAACGGCAAGAGCATCCTGGGCCTGCTGATGCTTGCCGCTTGTTGCGGAACGAAGCTCTTGATTCTAGCTCGCGGGCCAGATGCTCACGAAGCCCTCGTCACATTGGCCGAGTTAGTCGATGAGCGTTTTGGCGAAACCGAATAGTAGCCTTCTTTTTCCAATCGACTCACCCCTCATCGAATTCAGCGCCGAAGCATTGCAGGTGCTTGCGGGTGAGGGACTGAAAACGCGGTGTCAAACCAGCGTCCTCGTAGATCGGATCACCGTGTTCGTCCTCGGCCACGACCCGATCGCCCGCCACATAAGGAAAAGCCGCTTCAATTTCGTCGAGTGCAGTAGAGAGCAAATCAGTAATGATGTCCTGCTCCGAGCGCCCAGGGAACATCTCGGCAAGCGCGGCAAGTTTGGCTGCGTCATGGACTGGCAAGCGCACCGAATAGGCTTCCGAAGTGCGCCGCTCTCCGGCTGATCTCTCCCAGGTTTCGAGCAGTTCTCGAAACTTCATACCTCTCCCCTTCATCTGAACTTGTGCGTTGAAACCGCGCTACCGAAGCCCCAATCGATCCATGCAGAGCAAAACCGCCACTCGAAATTTCCTTGGCCAAAGCGGTCGCCGTAAGCCGACTGCAGGGTCGGTCAACGGGCCGTCAGTGCGTGGGCAGGCACCATTCCCACGCTCAAAGCCACCGCGGACTACTCGCCAGCAATGGTCATACCCTCGACCAGCACCGAACCGGTACGTATGTTGCCACGGATATCAACATCCCGGCCGACCGCCCGAATGCGCTCGAACATCTCTTTTAGGTGACCCGCGATAGTGATTTCTTCCACCGGATAGGCCTCCTCGCCGTTGTCCACCCAAAAGCCAGCAGCGCCCCTAGAGTAATCCCCGGTTACCGGGTTGACCCCCTGCCCCATCAAATGAGTGACCACCAACCCCTGATGCATCTCCTGGAGCAGTTGCGCGTAGTCCATGGTGCCAGGGTGAACGACTAAGTTATGAATCCCTCCAGCGTTACCCGTCGTCTGCATTCCGAGCTTTCGAGCCGAGTAACTCGACAGCACGTAGCCACGCAGCACACCTTGTTCGACCAGAATGCGAGACCGCGTCGCCACCCCCTCCCCGTCGAATGGTGCGCTACCCAAAGCGCTCGGCAAATGCGGCTGTTCCTCGATGTTGAGCCAGTTCGGAAACACTTGCGTATCCAGCGAGTCGAGCAGAAAAGAGGCCTTGCGATATAAACTGCCGCCCTGGATAGCCCCTAGAAAATGGCCGAACAGGCTACGGGCGGCCGTAGGCGTAAAAAGAACCGGTACCGTCCGAGTCGAGAGCCGACGTGCCCCCAAACGCCGGACAGTACGCCGCCCCGCCTCTTGCCCAACGGCTATGGCCGCTTGCAATGCGCTCGGATCGCGAGCGGTCGTATACCAATAATCTCGCTGCATGGACTCGCCAATGCGGCCGAGCACCACACAGCTGATGCTGTGCTGGGAGGCCGGATAGCCGTCCAGAAAACCGTGGGTATTGCCATAAACGTGAATCCCTTGGTGCGTCGAGACTTCGGCACCCTCGGAATTGGTCAAGCGCCGATCCACCTCAAGTGCGGCGGCTTCGCATTCGCGCGCCAAATCGATCGCCGTCTCCGGCTCGATATCCCAGCGATAATGGAGCCTCAGATCCGGCGCATCCGCACTCATCAACGCGGCGTCAGCCAAGCCGGCGCAGGGATCCTCGGAAGTATAACGCGCGATATCACATGCGGCACGAACCGTCTCCATCAACGAGGCACGGCTAAAATCGGCCGAACTAGCCGATCCCTTACGTTGGCCGAAATAAACGGTAATCGCCAAACCACGATCGCGCATATGCTCCAGCGTATCCACTTCGCCCTGGCGAACCTTGACCGACAAACCGAAACTCGAATTGACGGAGGCTTCAGCTGCCGTGGCACCTTGCCGAGTAGCCTCCTCGAGCGCCTCAGAAAGCGGCTCGGCAAGCTCGGCTTTGGCCGGCAACTGGCGCTGCACAGCCGGACTCAACGCAGATTCCGTCATCCAACCCTCCTATCTAAAATCTCGACGCATCATCTAACCAACCTGCGTTCCTCCAACCGTAAGCGCATCCACTTTAAGGGTAGGCTGTCCCACCCCGACGGGCACGCTTTGGCCTTCCTTGCCACAGGTACCGATGCCGCTATCAAGCTGAAGGTCGTCGCCCACCATGCTGACTCGGGTCAATACGTCCGGTCCATTGCCAATCAATGTCGCGCCTTTGACCGGCCGGGTAATGCGTCCATTTTCAATGAGATAAGCCTCGCTGGCGGAGAAGACGAATTTACCCGAGGTAATATCGACCTGCCCACCACCGAAATTAACAGCATAGAGACCGCGATCTACCGAGGCGATGATCTCCTCCGGGGCATGCGGTCCGGCCAGCATATACGTATTGGTCATACGCGGCATCGGCAAATGGGCATAAGACTCTCGCCGACCGTTGCCGGTCGGGCGCATGCCCATTAACCGGGCATTGAGGCTGTCCTGCATGTAGCCGGTAAGCACTCCCCGCTCGATCAGCGTGGTACATTGGGTTGGAGTTCCCTCGTCATCGATGTTGAGCGAACCGCGCCGACCCGGCAACGTCCCATTGTCGACCACTGTACAAAGCGGCGAGGCAACCCGCTCACCGAGACGTCCCGCAAAAGCCGAAGTGGCTTTGCGATTGAAATCACCCTCGAGACCATGCCCAACAGCCTCGTGCAGCAGCACTCCCGGCCAACCGGGACCGAGCACGACCGGAAAGGTCCCCGCCGGCGCCTCGACTGCCTCCAGATTGAGCAACGCTTGGCGCACCGCCTCGCGGGCATACCCCTTGAGGCAGTCACTGTCGAGGAAACACTCATACCCGGTTCGCCCGCCGCCGCCGGCACTGCCACTCTCACGACACCCATTCTGTTCGACTAGGACGGTGACATTGAGCCGCACCAAAGGGCGGACATCAGCGCTCAACTGACCCTCGCCGGTCGCCACCAGGACCACGTCATGTACCCCAGCCAGGCTCACGACCACCTGTTCCACCCTCGGATCCTGCCGTCGAGCCTCGGCATCGAGTTCGCGCAGCAGCGCCACCTTCTCATCAGCGCTCAAACTGTCCAAAGGGTTGAGCGGCTGATACAACGCCAAGCCTTCGCCCGCCTTCCAGGCTTGGAGGCGCCCGCCACCGCCGCTACGAGCAATAGCCCGCGCGGCACTGGAGGCCTCCAACAGGGCTGGCAGCATGATTTCATCGGAATAGGCAAACCCCGTCTGCTCGCCACTGACAGCTCGTACGCCGACACCTTGATCTAGGCTGCGGCTGCCTTCCTTAATAATCCCATCCTCCAGGACCCATGCCTCATGCCGTTGCACCTGAAAATAAAGATCGGCGGCGTCGACCTTGGGTCCCATCAAGCGCCCGAAAACCCGCTCCAGATCGGTTTCGCCCAGATCCGCTGGCGCCAAAATACTTTGGCGCGCCAGATCCAAATTGTGCTGCATCGTATTGTCAGACATTGCCTTCCTCCGTCGACCGCGCCGCCGGCGAAGCCACGCCTAGGCGACGATGCTCAAGCGTCGGGAAGCGTCGGCGCGTTTCCCGAAGCTCGGCACGAACCATTCGAGCCTGGGCCATACCGGGTCCGCGGCTATGGCGCCCCAGAATCCGCCCCCATGGATTCACGATCAGCGTTTCGCCATGGGTTAGGCGACCATTGGGATGCTCCCCACCCTGATCGGGAGCCACCAGATAGCACAGATTCTCTATAGCCCGGGTACGAACCAGAAGCTCCCAATGCGCGGCCCCGGTGAGTGCAGTAAATGCCGAGGGCACCACCAGCAGCTCTGCACCCCGCGCCACCAACTCACGGAAGAGCTCGGGGAAACGCAAATCATAGCAGACGGCCAAACCTACGCGGGCAAACGGCGTGTCGAAAAGCACGGTATTGTCACCGGCTTGTAGTGTTTCCGATTCACAATACCGCTCGTCGGCACTTACGGCCACGTCAAACAGATGAATTTTGTCGTAGCGAGCACAGCGCTCACCGCCGGGCCCATAAACCAAGCAGGCGGCTCGTGCCCGCCGCTGACCGGAAGTACGCAAAGGGATCGTGCCACCGACCAGGAAGATGTTATGACGACGCGCCTGTTCCGCCAAAAAAGTTTGAATTGGACCACCGTCATCCGGCTCCGCTATCGTCAGCTTGTCGGCTTCATCACGACCCACAAAGGCGAAATTCTCCGGCAATGCCACCAAATCGGCGCCGCCAGCCACCGCTGCGGCAATAAGGCAATCGGCCGATTCGAGGTTCGCCGCCACTTCATCGCCAGAAACCATTTGAATAGCCGCCAGTCGCGCCTCATCTTGAATCATCCCCCCCCCTCGGCACTTCGGCTCGCGTTTGCCCCATACCTTCAATCCGTGGATGTTCCCAGGGGCCGGTTATCCGATATTGATTCTGGGCCAACTGCGTCATGCTCGTCTGAAATAATTTCTGAGTCAGAAACAAAACCACTCCTGCCACCGGACCGCCCGCCAAACCACCGAGTAGCGACACTGCGAAGGAAACATGCGGGATCACGGTAACCGTCTGATCGTACTCCCCCTTAACCAAGTCGATCGGTCCGGAAACCTCGATATAGGCCGCGGGAGAGTCAATATAGAACACTTCAGGCTGTGCCGCGCCATTTTCAAGGCGACAATGAGCCTCGATTCGGTCGAATGCCAAACCTTGACCGAAAAGATCAGAGAAATCCAGCATCAGTCGTCGCGGCAAAGTCGCCACGCTGAGCAGACCGAAAATCCGGCCCGCTCCGGGCTTAATTTTGAGTAGCGCACCGTCTCGGACGGTAAACCGTAATCTCCCGGTGATACGTGCGACTCCGAAATCCAGCAATGTACCAGGCCACTGCAAACGCGCCTGCGCATCGGTCTTACCATTGCCGATGGCCTGCGCGAACCCAAACAATGCCAATGCCTTGCCGGTATCCTCGCTGACCATGCTGACTTCCATCATCGAATGACCGCGCGTGGCGTTGTCATCCCATCCACCGGCCGCTTTGATCTTGAGCACCGGTCCGGTCAAGTTCATTGTCTCCACCACCAGCCCCGCCCTCACCGGAACAAGACGTAGGCGCAGGTGACCAAAGTTGGCGGTATTCAACTGCAGATCCGCAATATCCAAATCGATCCCAGGAAGACGCAGTGCATTCGACCCGAGCCGATCACGCTCGGTGCCAAACTCAGGCCACCCGGCAAGGCGCAACCGTGTGAGACTCACCCTCGCTCGATCCCCCCTCCGTTGTGGCCAACGCACCCAGCCGGCAGCATTCGGACCCGCGAGCCGGATGAGCCAATCGCCCGACCGCTTTTCTACGCTTAAACGCAGCGCATCCACGAGCCGAGCATCTGCCCAATAGAGCGTACCGAGGTGCAAATCGACGCTCTGTAAAGAAGGCAGATCAAGCGGTTTTTGTCCTGATCCCAAACCGATCAGTTTAGCTAAATCAAACTGCCTCAACGTACCGGACAGTTCAGTCCCAGGGCCCTTGGGCAGCCGCGCTGGGCCACTGCCAAAGCGCACCCCCAGCCGCTCCACGCTCCACGGACGCGGCGTCAAGGTGAGAACGGCGGAACCCAAATCCCCATAACGCACGTGAATCGGTCCTCGGCCCGCGGCGTCCAACCGCGTCCGAATCGTCAGCTGCCGGGGGGTTGCTCGTAGTTTCGCCAACGGTGGAGGCCAATTCACCGGTACACCGCGCAGCGCAGACTCCAGAGTCAACTCCAAATGCTGCTTGGTGGCGCGGAAACCGTTACTTTCGATCCGCAAGCGCCAATTCGTAGTGCCAGGAAGCTGCGCTGCGAGCGGATTATCAGCGCCGAGCAAATCCGCCACCGCAGAACGGAACTGTGTCTCGATCCGAATCCGCCGCGGTGCACCACTCGTAACAGCCTTGCTTACCAAAGGCTGGCCACTGAAACGCCCGTGCAACCGATCCCAGCTCATGCCATTCTCATCGAAACCGATCCGCCCCGTTAGATCCTCAATAACCAAACCAAGGAGCGGCGCCGCCAAGCGCGCCCCGTCCAGATCGACTCGGCCAACGACTTTAATCGGCCGACCACCGAACGGCACATCGAGCTTTAAATCGAGCCGTGGCTCTCCCGCGAGCGATACCCGCCGCAATGTGGCCGCGTGATCATCAGCCAATGGTGATTCGCGTAGAAAACGCAGCAAATCGCCGCCTGGACCAGTGAACTGGGCATGCACCATCAGCCGTGGCTGCATCAGATTAGGGATAATGGCCGTGGCATGAGTCAATCCGCTGCGATAAGCACGACCGCGATCGAGTGCGATGCGCAACGCCCCTCGGCGAAACAACAGCCGGCCGGCCAACCCACGTAACACCGGCCAGTCTGGGTGGTAAGCCAGGCTCACCTCGTCCACCCGGCTGCGCACCTCAAATACCCCCGAGCCCGTGCGATAGGGGAAATCGTGGAGCCGGCCTCGCAATATCAGATCAGCCTGGACACGACCGCCACGTATCGCATGCTGCAGCCATTCGCTCAGCCCCTTGGCCAATACCCGCTCCGGCAGATAGCGACTGATGTCAGCGGCCTCGCTGTGGCGCAAATGGGCGCGCGCATCGATAAATGGCCGCTGTCGTGCGCCGAGCCATAACCCGACTTGGGCATCCAACTCACCACCCGCATCACGCGCCTGAAACCGAGGGATCGCCAACCGCACTCGGCCCCTGCTGACCTGCCATTCGCTGTGCACTTGCAAGCGCTGCAACGCAAGCGGTTGGGGAAAGAGCTCAGGCAAGCTGAGCTGCGTGTTGCGTGCAGTAAGCCGCAATAACCCACCCTGTTCGCTGATCAGAAAACGACCCGCGCCGGCGGTCAGACCCGGCAATCGGTCGACCGGCTCTAACGCAAGACCCTGGAAACGCCCCTTCACGCGGTAGCGTTGCATCTGATCGGTGGCTTGCACTACCAAGGCGACCTCGCTGAGCTCACCCCGTGGTGCCAACCGCGCGAGCCGCTGGCGCCACCTTGGGGGTAATAGGTCGTTGTCACTCGTTAGCGCGGCCAAATCGCCAAACCGTAGCGCTGTGGCGCGAACGCGCCATAGCGGCGCGCGTACAGCATTGGTCACATACCGAATCGATATATTGCCGGGAGAGCCCGGCGCATCGCCTACCCTTTGCAGTTGCAAGGCATTGATATCGAGATTCCAACCGTCATCTACACGCTGCCAGTAACCACGCCCAGCCAGACGTCGAAACCGCACTGTCCCCTCAGCCCCACCGAGTTCCAACCCCCGAGCACTGGCATCGACGGAAACTCGCTCGGGTTGCCCTCCACGCACACGCAACCAGAGCTGAGCATCGGTTTGCCCGGTCACCACCGGCACGCTCCAAACCGGTGACAAGACCGCACTGATTTGGCCAAACCGCGCCGCGCGCAAACGCAGATAACCCGAGCCGTTGATTTCAGCCACAGAACGAGGTGAGCCATGCCAACGCGCGGCAAGCTCCACCCGTTTCGCCAGGTGCGGCTGCACCGGTAGGAAATGGGCGGCTAGACGAGCGTCCCCGGCGTCGTACCAAAACCAAGCGTGGAGATCGGACAACCGCCAGCTCTCGCCCCGGAGTTGATCGATCAGCTTGACCGAGGCATCCCGCAAGCGCAGGCGCGCGATGAATGCAAAAAACCGACGGCCCGCACCGCTCGCTTGCTCACCAAAAGCAATGCGCCCATCTGCATAGCGCCGCAGCGTGACCTTGAGCTGATCGGCGCGTAGTTCGACAAACCGAGCCTGGAAATTACGCAACATCGCCCCAAAGTCAATCGAGACTTCGAACCGACTCGCCGCCAAATCAGCTGGACGGCTCGAAGTGCCACCGATGCGCACGTCGTGGAGAACCAGCGTTGGACTAAACCCAACCAGGCGCGCATCCAAAGCAGAAATGGCCACTGGACGACCCAGCCACCGGGCGAGCAGCGCTTCCAACTCGCCATGGAAAATCGGGGCATAGGCGAGCGTCACGCGCAGCGCCGTCAACGCAATCGCCGCTGCAACCAATACGCCCGTAACAGCATAAAGCAATCCCGCGCGGACCCTCCCAACCGTATGCCACGACAGAGTAATCACTCTCGCGCGCGCCAACCGTTGCAAAACCCCATTTGGCACTGGCCAGACATCCCGTGTTTGCGCCGCCGAATGATCACATCAGAACCACGTCGAACTGTTCCTGGGTATAAAGCGGCTCGGCCTGGAACTCGATCGGTTTACCGATAAAACTCTCGAGCTCGGCAAGGGTATCGCTTTCTTGATCGAGGATTAGATCGACGATCTCTTGGGAGGCCAACACCAACAGCTTCTGGACATCGAACTGCCGTGCTTCCCGGAGAATTTCGCGCGCAATTTCGTAGCAGACGGTTTCGGCAGTCTTGAGGCTACCGCGCCCAGCGCAGGTTCGACACGGCTCACACAGAACACGTTCCAACGACTCCCGGGTACGCTTACGGGTCATCTCCACCAAACCCAGTGCCGAGACTCCACTGATCTGCGTCTTCACATGATCCCGCTCAAGGGCTTTCTCAAGCGCACGCAGCACCTGACGCCGATGATCCTCTTCCTCCATATCGATGAAATCGATAATGATGATCCCGCCGAGATTGCGCAGTCGCAGCTGTCGAGCTATGGCTTGAGCCGCTTCGAGATTGGTTTTGAAGATCGTCTCTTCCAAAGTTCGATGGCCGACATATCCCCCCGTATTGACGTCGATGGTCGTCATCGCCTCGGTCTGATCGATGATCAAATAGCCACCCGATTTAAGCTGGGCCTGGCGCTCCAACGCACGCTGGATTTCGTCCTCCACCCCGTAAAGATCGAAAATCGGGCGCTCCCCCCGATAATGCTCGATGAGCTCCGCGATATCTGGCAAAAACTGTTCGCAAAAAACCCGCACTTTCTGGTAGGTCTCCCAGGAATCCACCCAGACCTTAGCGATACCTTCGGTGACCAGATCTCGCAGTGCGCGCAGTGCAAGCGGCAGATCACCGTGGACAAGCGTCTCGGGCTGAGCCAGCTCGCTGCGCACTTGAATCGATTTCCAAAGCTTGCACAGAAAATCCCGGTCGCGCTGCAAAGCGTCCTCGGTAGCGCCTTCCGCCGCTGTGCGTAAAATATAGCCGCAACCCTCGCCAGCCGCGACGAACGCCTCGCCAATGCGGCGCAGCCGCGCCCGTTCGGCCTCCTCTTCGATCCGAGCGGAAATACCTATCGTCGGATTATCAGGTAACAAGACCATAAGCCGAGAGGGAACGGTAATGTGAGTGGTCAAACGTGCGCCTTTGGTGCCGATCGGGTCCTTAATCACCTGCACCAAAACATGCTGTTGCTCCTTGAGCAAATCGGTGATATCGGCTATAGGAATGCCACCCGATTCGGTCGATGCTGCGGGACAAGTAATATCCGAGGCATGCAGAAAGGCTGTGCGTGTCAATCCCACATTGAGAAAAGCCGCCTGCATGCCTGGCAATATGCGTGAGACACTCGCCTTATAGATGTTGCCCACCAAACCACGCCGATAGGCCCGCTCGATGTAAACCTCTTGCAAAACTCCGTTTTCCACCACCGCGACCCGAGTTTCACGAGGTGTAACGTTAATCAATATCTCTTGGCCCACGACTTATCCGGAGTCCCAGTGCCGTTGATAGGCGATCTCGAACTCGGCGAGCAAATCTCCAACCTCGAACAACGGCAACCCCATGACACCGGAGTAACTGCCATCCAAATGTGCGACGAACCCGCCGCCCCGGCCCTGAATGGCGTAACCACCGGCCTTATCGAGAGGCTCACCACTGCGCCAGTAGGCCCGCAGCTCCTCGGCTTGGAGCGGGCGAAACGTCACGTTGCTCACGGACAGGCGCGTCGCCTCATGATCGGCCGTAACAAGCGCAACGCCAGTAAGCACACGGTGAACCTGCCCGGATAACCGCTGCAACATCGCCATCGCCTGCGCTTCATCAGTCGGCTTGCCAAGGACCTCTTCGTCAATGACGACCACCGTATCTGCCCCTAGAACCGGTCTGAGCCGATCCTCCGGCAACGTCTGCAACCCAGCACGCGCCTTTTCCAATGCCAAGCGCAATACAAACACCTCCGGGCTTTCACGCGGCTGTGGGGTTTCCTCGATATCCTGTTGGACTTCAGCGAAATGTACGCCCAGCTGTTCGAGCAGCTGCCGCCGGCGCGGCGAAGTAGAGGCGAGATAAATATCGGGAAGCGCTTCCGGCTCCATGCCAAACCTCATGCGGCTTGTTCGCGAGGTGGCACCGCCGGCGCAGCGCGCCTGTGGCTCATCCACCTCGATGATAAGGATGATTTTGCAGTACAGTCCAGGCTCGGTATAACTGTTCCGCGACAATGACCCGAACGAGCATGTGCGGCAAGGTCAGTGGCGATAGACACCAACGGTATTCCGCCCGGGTCAGACACTCCCGGTACAAACCATCGGGCCCGCCGACCAGCAGAGCAACATCGCGCCCATCCTGCAGCCATCCCTCCATACGCGCAACGAGTTCCTTGGTACTGAGCGGGTGCCCCCGACAGTCGAGCGCCACAATCCGCGCGTTGCCGGCGGCCGCGAGCACTCGCGCCCCCTCCTCGGCCAGCGCCGCATCGATATTCCGGTGCCGTCCACGCCGTCCCAGCGGCACTTCCAGCAAGCGCAACGGCAACTGGACCGGCATTCGTCGGGCAAATTCCCGCCAACCCTCCTCGACCCAGCGCGGCATACGCTGCCCGACTGCAATCAGTCGCAATTCCATGATCTATCAAGATCCTTCCCCGAGTCCGGTCGTCTCGTCTTCGGATTCCATGCCCCACATGTGCTCGAGCCGATAGAATTCCCGGGCAGCGAGCTGCATCACATGAATAACCACATCGCCCAAATCGATGAGGATCCACTCGGCGCTCTCTTCCCCTTCGACACCCAGCACATGGATGGCGTTGCGTTTGGCTGCCTCGAGGACACGATCTGCGATCGACTTGACGTGCCGACGCGAGGTGCCGCTCGCGAACATCATAAAGTCGGTAATGGAAGTACGGCGGCGCACATCGAGCACAACCACGTTCTCAGCCTTGATATCCTCCAACGCCGTCTGGATGATTCGCCGCACCTCATCCACGGTTTTGACCGATTTCATCATCAAATTCTGTCGACCTCCTTCTCCGCCGCGGCTGGAGAATTGCTACTGCGATTGTTCATACCTGCGGGTAACCATACAAACCCTCGTTGGCGATATGTTCCCACACCGAATCCGGCATCAGATAACGCGCCGAACGGCCCTGGGCGATGAGCCGACGGATTCGGGACGCCGAAATATCAAGCGGCGTGGTCTCCTGAAACAAGATTAACCCACTAATGCGGCTTCGCAGAGCGGCCGGATCGAACACTTGCCGGCCCGTAGCCCATTCAGCCAGTTCGTCGCCGGGCTGCAAGACGTATCCTGGCCGCTGCATTACCACCAGGTGGGCCAATGTCGCGAGATCGCGCCAGCGGTACCAACTGGCCATTCCCAGAAAAGCATCGCTGCCCAACACGAAGCAGAGCGGGCGCGACCCCAACTCGGCACGCAACTCACGCAGCGTGGCCACCGTGTAGGAATAACCGCCGCGCCGCAGCTCTCGAGCATCGACTACCAAACCTGGCGCATCCGCCACCGCGTATTGCAGCAAACGCAGCCGCTGTCCAGAATTCGCACAAGGTGGCCGTCGATGGGGAGGAACGTGGCCGGGGACAAGGCGCATTTCCGCCAAACCGAGCCGCTCCAGCAATTCGATCGCGGGGCGAAGGTGACCGTGATGAACGGGATCGAAGGTTCCGCCCAATAAACCGATCGGCGCGCCATGGACCGCCGTGCCACACCTCATTCGCGGATATGGCCGTCGCCCAGCACCACGTATTTTTCAGTGGTCAAACCTTCGAGCCCGACTGGCCCCCGGGCGTGCAGCTTAGCGGTGCTGATGCCGATCTCGGCGCCGAGCCCATATTCAAAGCCATCGGCAAAACGTGTCGAGGTGTTGACCATGACCGAGCTGGAGTCGACTTCGCGTAGAAAGCGCCAGGCACGCGTATAGTTTTCTGTCACTATGCTGTCCGTGTGATGTGAACCATAACGTTCGATGTGTTCGATCGCCTCGTCCAAATCAGCAACGATCCGAATAGCCAATATCGGGGCGAGGTATTCGGTTCCCCAGTCAGCTTCCGTAGCCGCCGGCATGGCCGGCGCGAGCGCCCGCGTCCGCTCACAGCCTCGCAACTCCACACCAGCCTGCTGGTAAAGATCGATTAGCCGAGGAAGCAGCCGAGGTGCGATGGCCTCGGCGACCAACAGGCTTTCCATGGTGTTGCACGTACCGTAGCGCTGGGTTTTGGCATTATAGGCGATCCGCACGGCCTTCTCCGGATCGGCTTGATCATCGACATAGACATGACAAATACCGTCCAGATGCTTGATCATGGGCACCGTGGCCTCGCGCAGCAACCGCTCGACCAACCCTTTACCACCACGGGGGACGAGTACATCGAGGTACTCATCCATCGTAATCAACTCACCGACTGCTGCCCGATCGGTTATCTCCACCACTTGCACGGCCTCCCGAGGCAAGTCGCTCACGGCAAGCCCGCGACGGATACAATCGGCAATGGCCTGATTGGAATGGATGGCCTCGGATCCGCCCCGCAAGATGACCGCGTTGGCCGATTTCAGGCACAATCCGGCGGCATCCGCAGTCACGTTGGGACGAGCCTCATAGATGATGCCAACAACGCCGAGCGGCACCCGCATACGACCTACCTGAATCCCCGAAGGACGGCTGTGCAGATCCCGAACGGCGCCGATTGGATCGGGCAGTGCCGCGATTTGGCGCAGCCCCTCGGCCATATCATCAATTCGGGCGTCGCTTAGACCCAAGCGATCCAGGAGCGCGGGTTCCAACCCACCGGCCCGCCCCGCTTGCTGATCGCGCTCATTGGCCTCCTTGAGCCGCTGACGCTCGCTCTGCAGCTGCTCGGCCACGGCCAGCAACGCCGTATCGCGCTGGGCACTACTGGCGCGCGCCAATACCCGGGCCGCCGCTTGCGCCGCGCGACCGATGCCCTGCATATAGTCACGTACCTGCGAACTGTGCATCTGCACTGTCTCCGTCCGATTCGGCGCTGGCCCGCGGCCGTCTTCAAATCGCCGCCGCCAAGGCCGCCAGCTCAAAACTCAATTGTAACAGTTCATCCCAAGGCCGGCCGGGCGCCGCTCCTTTGATCACTCGATCGACCCCAGCCGCTCGGACCAGCAACCTTTCCCAGGCATCGACCGAAGCACCGGCCGCAAGTTGGCGCAACCGGCTGTGGCGATGTTTGGGAACCCGATGCTGACGAAACAGATCGTTGATTCGGCGTGCATCGCCCGCCAGCGCCGGCAGGGTTGCAATCACCCGCAGCTCGCGCGCCAGCGCCCACAATACCAGCGTCGGCTCGGCACCTTCCCCCTGCAGGCTGCGGCAGATATGAGCCACGCGCGGGCGCTCGCCGCCGAACACCGCCTCGCTTAAATCGAAGACATCGTAGCGTGCGCTGTCTACCACGGCACGGCGTACGGTAACCAAATCCACCTGGCCCTCGCCCAACAGCAAATACAGCTTCTCCACCTCTTGCGCGGCGGCCAACAGATTGCCCTCGGCGCGCTCGGCAAGCAGTTCGACGACCTCCCGCTCGGCGATCAAACCGCGCGAAAGCAACCGTTGCGTTATCCAGCGCGGAAAATCCCGCCGACTCACGGGCCAGGTGTAGAGCATCAGGCCGGCCCGGCTGAGCGCCTCGACCCAGGCGCTGCGGCGCTGTCGGACATCGAGCCGCCCGCAGATCACCAACAGCAACGTATCGGCCGGCGGCGTCCGACAATACACCTGCAAAGCCTGCGCACCGCCTACTCCAGGTTTCCCCCCCGGCAGGCGAAGTTCGATCAACCGGCGGTCGCTGAATAGAGAAAGATTACCCGCCGCCGCACCCAACAGGCTCCAGTCAAAGCTGCCCGTCTCGGCATGCAGCACTTGGCGCTCCGAGTAGCCCGCCGTGCGGGCCGCCGCACGAATGCCTCTGCATACTTCATCGATGAGCAGCAACTCTTCACCGGCCACCAGCCACACCGGAGCGAGGCGTTCGCTCAAATGCCGCTCTAGCTCGTCGATGCGAATCTGCGCCACACTCTTGAACCGTAGTCGTCAAGACCGGGGAGTACCGACCAAGCGCCCCATCATCAGATCGAGTGCTTGGCGACGCAGCTGCTCGGTGAGCCGCCGCTCCTGGCTCTCCCTACCAAGCACGTTCAGTGGATCCGCCTGATAGACCACCTGGGGCGCGACCGTCTGCTCGCCCAGCAGGGCTTCACCCTCTGCGCTATCCACGCGAAAGCGTAAGGTATACCTCAGCTCATAGGCTCGGGCCTGCCCCTGCGTCGTAACGGATATCGTGCGACGATTGATTTGCTGACCCAGCAGGACTAAAACCCAGTCGGCGACTTGCTGTTCATCGACCACCTGCGCGCCGTAGCTGCGCAACGTATCGGTTGTGATGTTGGCGAGTTCGCCTTCACCCATCTCCGGTAGCACATAAACCATGACGCCACCCAAATCGCCACCGCCCCCCGAACCCCGCAGATGCCAGCCGCAACCCACCAGCAACACGACCACGAACAGCAGGGATAAGCGGGCCAACAACGAAAGACTCATCGGGCGACCACATTCACCAACCGGGCGGGCACGACAATGACGCGCTCAATGCGCTTACCGACGGTGAAGCGCCGGACATTCGGGTCGTTCAATGCCACCGTACGGATGACCTCCTGCTCCGCGCCGACAGCCACCTGAATGCAGCTGCGCCGCTTACCGTTGACTTGGACCACCAAATCGACCACGTCCCGTTGCAGCGCGGCATCATCCACCGTGGGCCACGCCGCATCGACAACGGCACCACCATGCCCCAATTCACGCCAGAGCCGGTGCGCGATATGCGGCACCATCGGCGCCAAAACCAACACGATGGCTTCCAGGCCTTCCTGGCGCACGGCGCGGCCCTGATCGCTACTATCATCGAAACGGCCCAAGGCGTTGGCAAGCTCCATAACAGCGGCAATAGCCGTATTGAAGGTAAATCGCCTGCCCACATCATCGCTCGCCTTCTGAACCGTCTCGTGGATCTTGCGCCGTATCGCCCGCTGCTGCGGCGTCAACTGGGCTGTCACCGATACACGGACCGGACCGGCGGTGACATGCGCCAAAACCAAATTCCAAAGCCGCTTAAGGAAGCGGTAGGCGCCCTCAACAGCGCTATCGGACCACTCCAGTGCTTGCTCTGGGGGCGCCGCGAACAGGATGAACAGTCGCACCGTATCGGCGCCGAAACGCTCCACCAGCGCTTGCGGGTCCACACCGTTGTTCTTGGACTTGGACATGGTGCCCATGCCAGCCGTTTCCACCGGTTGACCGTCACTTCTGAGCACGGCACCAGCCGGCTGACCCCGCTCATCGTAGCGCAACTCGACCTCGGACGGACTGTAGTAGGCGATACCTCCCACCGGGGTACGGCGAAAGAAAATATTGTTGAGCACCATCCCCTGGGTGAGCAGTTGGGTAAACGGCTCGTCGGATGCGAGCAGGCCCTCATCCCGCAGGAGCTTATGATAGAACCGCGCATAAAGCAGATGCAGAATGGCGTGTTCGATACCACCGATATATTGGGTCACCGGCGTCCAATAAGCCGCACGGGAATCGAGCATTGCCTGTGTGTTATCCGCGCAAGCAAAACGCGCGTAATACCACGAAGATTCCATGAACGTATCGAAAGTATCGGTCTCGCGCCGTGCCGCAGCGCCGCATTCGGGACAGCACGCCTCGACGAAAGCCGGCAGACGCTGCAGCGGCGAGCCGGCCCCGTCGAATTCGACCTCCTCCGGCAGCACGACGGGCAAATCTTCCTCGGGCACCGGCACATCGCCACAGTTCGGGCAGTGCAGCATCGGGATCGGCGCCCCCCAGTAGCGCTGCCGAGAGATGCCCCAATCACGCAACCGATAGGTAATTCGGCGTTTACCGCAACCCATGGACTCGAGGCGCTCGGCAATAGCCGAAGCGGCCTCTTGCGAGGTAAGCCCGGAGAATTCGCCCGAGTTCACCAACACGCCCGATTCTGTGTAGGCGGCCTGGGCGAGGTCGCTCGTACGGCTCTCACCGGGGGCAACCACCTCCCGGATGGGCAGCGCGTAGGCCATGGCGAAGTCCCAGTCACGCTGATCATGGGCCGGCACGGCCATCACCGCGCCGGAGCCATACTCCATCAAAACGAAGTTGGCCACCCAAATCGGCACGTGCTCCTGGGTGAGTGGGTGCAAGGCGCGTAGCCCGGTGTCCAGCCCCACCTTCTCGGCAGTGGCCAGCGCGGCCTCGGACACCGAACTCCCCTTGCAGCGCTCGATGAAGGCGGCAAGCTCGCGATTGCCCCGGGCAGCCTCAGCCGCCAGCGGGTGCTCAGCGGCGAGCGCCATATAGGTCACTCCGAACAGCGTATCCGGGCGTGTGGTGAATACCTTAAGTGGCGCATCCCGACCCGGTAACGCAAACTCAATTTCGACCCCTTCGGAGCGGCCGATCCAATTGCGCTGCATGGTTTTGACCTGCTCGGGCCACCCCGTAAGCTCATCCAGGGCGGCCAGCAACTCATCGGCATAGGCCGTGATCTTCAAAAACCACTGCGGAATAGCGCGCCGCTCCACCACGGCACCCGAGCGCCAGCCTTTGCCATCGATCACCTGCTCGTTAGCGAGCACCGTCTGGTCGACCGGATCCCAGTTGACCGTGGCCGTCTTCTTATAGACCAACCCCTTACGGAACAACCGGGTGAACAGCCATTGCTCCCAACGATAGTAGCCGGGATCGCAAGTAGCGATCTCGCGATGCCAGTCATAGCCGAAACCGAGGCGCTTGAGCTGCCGGCGCATGTAGGCGATGTTCTGCCGAGTCCATTGCGCCGGCGGCACCCGGTTTTGAATCGCCGCGTTCTCTGCCGGCAAGCCGAAAGCATCCCAACCCATGGGCTGGAGGACATTTTTGCCGAGCATGCGCTGGTAGCGGGCGATGACATCACCGATGGTGTAATTGCGCACGTGCCCCATATGCAGCTTGCCGCTGGGATACGGAAACATGGACAGACAGTAGTAGCTTTGGCGAGTCGCGTCCTCCTTAGCCCGGAACGTGTCGTTCGCCTCCCAGAATCGCTGGGCTTCCGCCTCGATTTCCTCCGGCTTATAAATCTCTTCCATCGGTCTTCACTGCATCCCCAGATCAACGCTTGACAGGCAGGCACAATCGCCCGAATTCCCGCTGCAACCCCAACGGCAGCCCAAAAGGATACCGTAGCGTCATGGCTTTGCACCACCGGCCGACTCTATCCCGACCCGCTGGCGCACTGATCATTCCGCCACAAACACACCGATTTGGTGAATCCCGTCGGGAGGCGCAAAATAATAAATCAAACAACCCATACCGGGGAGCGACCATGACTGAGCGCAATCGCGACCATCATGCCCACGCCTACGAGCGGATGCTCGATCGCCTTCGCCACGCCATGGAGCATGCCAAACTGCATGAAGCCCTCGAGACGGTCAAGGAGCGGGCAGTCGAATTGGGCGAACTCACGCGAGAAGAAGCGGAACGCATAGGAAGCTTCCTGCGCCGGGATGTCGAAGATGCCGCCCGCTACTCCGCCGCTACCGATGAAGACCTCAAGAACTGGCTGCGGATGGATCTGCAGCTGGTCGAGAACTGGATCTGGGATCGCTTCTCTTCCGTAGCCGATAAGACCCGGCTGGAATGGATGGCATTGCAGCGTGAGCTACAGCAGCAATCAGCGACCTACCACGCTGGCGAGATTGCTGGCCCCGGCGCCTTGTCCTGCAATCAATGCGGTGAGGTCATTCGTTTTACCCAAGCAGAACCCATTCCCCCTTGTCCGAAGTGCCAGGGCTTGGTCTATCGACGCCCGCTTCCCTCCGAGACTCGGGACCAGCCAGAAGAATAAACCGTCCGACGATATTCTAACTCTTACGTGTGCACGGCTGGCCATTCCTGCCGTGCTCAGGAGAGTAGCAGCGCCCCCAAAGCGCATCCCGCGATTTCCTCCACCGGCCCCAATGCATGCGGCGGATCCGGATCGCCGATGTGCCCTTCAAGACCCCAGGCGGGTTTACCATGCTGTATATCGGCGGAATGCTCAGACGCGAAATCCCGTCCCGTAAAGCGCCTTCCCACGATATGTCGGCACAAAATATCCCGTACTATCTGCAGATACCTGTCCCATGTGGGACTGACCCATCCAGCCTCGCGTCAAGGTTATCTTCCGCTCCGGGTTGGAAGAAGCTCATCCGCCTCAAAGCATGCCGGAACGGCAGAGCTTCTATCGGTCACGCCGCCATAGGCGGTAACTTACCCTGGTCGAGTTATCTTCTATGCTTGTACAGAATGATTTAAAAGCCTGAAACGTGAGGTGAGCCCTCCAGTCAAGACCACTACCTAGAGGACTGACCGTAAGACCCCTGTGTTGCTGCCCGTCACTCCAAAGGGCTGATACCGCGAGTAAGCGCTGCACAGGGAGAAAAAACGATGCTGGACGGTGCAACGGAATGGCAGGAAACTCGCTACAAACGCCTTTCCTCATACTATCTAATCTATTCTACCTATACTGGCAGAACGTAGCAGAGTTTTCGTGTCACCAAGGCCGAACCGAACCGCTGCGACCAGCTCCAAAATTGCTATTCCGGGCATAGCGAGGCCGTTACCCCGTGAAAAAAACTCATACACTGTTGGTTGATGATCACACCCTCGTGCGCGCCGGCCTGCGCGCACTATTAGAACGAATACCCACGATCGAGGTGGTTGGGGAAGCCTCCGATGGGCTCGAGGCATGCCGATTGGCTCGTTCCTTGAAACCCGACCTGGTGTTGATGGACATCTCGATGGCCAACCTAAATGGTTTGGAGGCGACGGAGCAAATCCGTAAGTTTTCGGATGCACACATCCTCATTCTGACCATGTACCCCAACCCCGACTATGTCCAGCGCGCGATCAAAGCCGGCGCCTCCGGTTATCTGCTCAAGGATGCCACACCCACCGAACTGGAACTGGCCATCGCATCGACGTGCAAAGGTGAGGCTTATCTCTCACCAGCCATCGCTAAAAACCTTCTCGATGAATGCCTCGACGGCCTCAACAGTACCTGTACGGAGGGCACAGCGGAACTTGCGGCGCTGACTCCGCGTCACCGGCAGATATTGCAGCTCATCGTGGAGGGCAATACCAATAACGACATCGCTGAATTATTGCACATTAGCATCAAGACGGTAGAAACCCATCGCGCCGAGCTGATGCGCCGGCTTAATATTCGTGATATTCCAAGTTTAGTGCGCTACGCGATGCGCACGGGAATCATTCCTCCCGAGGACTCAGGAGAAAGCATAGCATCATGAAACAGCGCACGATTATTTTAGGATAAAAGAGTTAAGGGTTTTTTTATTACCTAATGCGGGTATACCCGTGCCATTTATTCGGGTATACCCGCATCGTTATCTCCCAGGAGGGATTCATACTAAGCATACAAGCCAAAGCAAAATCCAGCCACGGGCGCGTCGACTCATTTAATCCCGTTACCATGCTCTACGCTTCGTTACGACGGGCGTAATGGCAAGGTGGCTCAGCCAAGGAAGGCACGACGCTTCTGCTTAACAATTTAATGGAGGGACAGTGTCGTGGCTATACAAACCAACGTGTGTCTTGAACAGAAAATTTCGCCCTCTGCCACCCTCGAACAATCGCCGACCAAAAGTGAGCGCGCGAACCAACTCGGTGCTGTCGGCAGCTTGACAGGTCGTACCAAAATCGACCAACCGACCGCCAATGCTCAGCACGATCAAATGCTGATCGCACGTGTGCAGGCCGGTGACAAGCAGGCCTTCAATACGCTGGTTCAAAAATACCAACACAAGCTTCTCAAAGTGATTGCCCACTACATCCACGATCAAACGGAAGCGCTGGATGTGGCACAGGAAACGTTCATCAAGGCGTATCGGGCGCTGCCCAAATTCCGCGGCGACAGCGGATTTTACACCTGGCTGTACCGAATCGCGCTCAATACGGCGAAAAATCACTTGACGGCGCTCGGCAGGCGACTCCCCGACCGGGACATCGATGCCCAAGAGGCCGAGTACTACGGCTTAGATTCCCGGTTGAAAGATCACGATTCACCCGAGGCGCTCGCCCTGCGCGACGAAATCGAGCACACCGTAGCACTGGCGCTCGAGGAACTGCCTCAGGATCTGCGCACCGCACTTGTCTTGCGGGAGCTCAAAGGTTTCACCTACGAGGAAGTGGCCGAGGCGATGAACTGCCCGATCGGAACGGTGCGCTCACGCATTTACCGCGCCCGCGAAACCGTCGACAAACGCCTGCGCCCCCTGTTGGAATGAGCGCCGTGTTGGCCGAAAAGGCGCCGGCGACGCCGGTCACAGGCCAGAGATCATGACGCACATCCAGGACCAAGGGCGACGGAAGGTTTGGCCAGCACCGCCTCCCGCCGCCACGCTTCAATCCCGCCAAGCTCGGCCAGCAACTCAGTTGCCTGCCAAGTTATAGGCGGCCGATTGGCCGCGAAATAGGCGGCATACTGCCTGGTGCCGGTGCCGATCTCCAAAACACACCCCGCGCCGATGAAGAGATGCCTGAGTACCTCTAATATCGGCGCCTTGTTACGATCCGCTGCGGCGCAGAAGGTTGGAGGCTCGTTTGCCGCAACCACGCGGCAAGCGCCCTCGGATCGGACCCCACAAAACCCTCTCTGCCCACTGCGGGCCGTTAAAATAAGCGCCATTCGGCTCAACAGCCATTATCGGATGGATCCAGCGGTCTTGCATCCGCACCCACCGGCACTGGCGGGACGAGATGGCCAAGCCCCCGACTACCGTTCGAGCACGAAACTCGCGTGCACCACACCGGTAATCCGCTTGGTGATCGTTGCGGTGTTGTAGACACCGACGCTGGAAACATTGGTGGAGTGCAGCGCGGTCACCTGGAAGACGCCGCTGTCCACCGAGCGCAGCGGCCCCACCTGCGCGCCGGTGGTCCGGGCGATGCTCTCAGCGCGCTGCTGGGCATCGTGGATGGCCTTGGCGAGGAGTTCACGGCGCATCTGCGGTAACTTGCTGTAATAGTAGGCCAACGTCTGCGTGGCGAGGTTGATCCCTTGCTTCAAAAAAGGCGTCATATCCTGCGCCAGCGCCGTCACCCGCTGCACTTGGTCGGAATCGAGGGTCACTGTCTGCCCCAGATCGTAGCCCACCACCTTGTCCACGCAACCCGGCGGACTCTGGTAACCGCAGCGCTGGTGGCGCGGATTCTGCTGCACCGGCGAGATCACCAGTTCGTCGCGCCGAAAGCCCTGCTCACCCAGCAGCGCGACGATCTCGGCCAAATCCTTCCGAAGCCGAGCGTAAGCCGTCTCCAACGCCGCCACGTCCGTCGTGTCTACCACCCGGGTAAAGCGCCCCACCCACTTCACCGTATCCGAATCGACCACCTCGTGACTGGAGCCGGTGACGCTGATCATCGACGTGTCGAACAACTTCACGTACTCGACGCCTTTCATCACGATCCACGCCGAACCCACCATGCCGACAGCCAGAATCACTCCGAATACCATCAGCCCGATTGCGTTGCTGCGCTCCCACCCGGCCATCGCCTATCCCCCATGGCTCCGATCAATTCTTGCATTTCGAACGCATCCCAACCGCCGTTCAAGTCCAAATAATTACGCATTCTCCTGAACGTGCCCCGCCCCATCATCCCGGCCTTTCGACAAACTCAAAATCGATCACGAGAGCTGTCCGTGCTTTCACTTGGCTGCGGTCCGGATCATTGGGCAACCAGAATGATGAAATTGATAATATCGCATGCAATATGACATCATATACAATATGAAGGTGGTAATGGATACCGATACCATCGTTGCCGCCATGCGCAGTCCAACAGGGGCGTCCGCCGCGCTTATTTTGGCGGCCGACGAGGGACGGACAACCCTATCGGCGACCGTGCCGCTGTTTCTTGAATATGAGGCTGTGTGCCAGCGGGCGGAACACATATTGGCGGCCGGGCTAGACCAGCGTGGCGTTGCGATCTTTTTAAACTACCTCGCGGATCTCGTGGTGCCTGTCGAGCTTTGGTTTCTATGGCGGCCGCAACTACGAGATCCCACCGACGAATTGGTTCTGGAAGCGGCCGTCAATGGTAAGGTCGATGCCCTTGTCACTTTCAATCGAAAGCACTTCCGACCAGCAATCGATGCCTTCGAACTGGATGTTCTGCTTCCGGGAGAAGCACTTAGGAGATTGTAATGAAGACCCGCAGCTCGACTTACCCTCTCCGGCTTCCCGCCTCGATCAAGGCCGAAGCCGAACGGCTAGCAGCCGCGGACGGCACCAGCCTCAATCAGTTCGTAGCCACTGCCGTCGCCGAGAAGGTAGCCGCTTTGCGTACAGCCAGTTTCTTTGCGGCACGCAAAGGTAAAGGCGACCGAGAGGCGTTTCGGCGTTTGATGACGCGCGAGGGCGGCGCCCCGCCGCAGACAGGCGATCAACTATAGTCTGAATCCCTGGCGGCGCAATCATTTTTATCACAACTCGCTGATTGTTCGCTAAAATAACGCTTATTGTCGATCATCCGAAGGGCGAACTCATGAAGCCGGCGCGCTTTTGTATCCGCCAGAGCCAACAATAGATCACAAGGTAAGCCGGCCCGCACATACTCAAGTGTGCCTCATGGCCCAGACAAAAAAAACGCACGCCCAGCTTATGCAGAGCGACGGGTGTTGCTGAATGGAAACCATAGTCTGCGAGTGCTCGATACTCTCAGGATAAAGCTTGCGCGCCATCCAGGCCTGTAGACGCTGGTGGCAGGCGTTGCTGTTCTGTGCATGCCATCGCCGCCGTATCCGGAATATCCGGCCACGAAGTACCTTAATGAATGCCCCTATTCCAACCCTCGGTCACGTCATCCCAATGGAAAAGACGCTGCCGATAGACGAAAAAATAACCAATCAATAAACTGCTTCACGTCGTTATTTTTTACACTTTTGATTTCCTGGGCCGATCAAACTGAGCATTTATAAATCCAACGTATTGTTTGGCTATAAAAAAGATTATAGCGGTCTAAATATTGCTTTTAAAAACCCCCTCCGCTGCAAAAGCAGCTTATACAAATTTTTTCAAAATCAACTGGCTATTCCACTCTCTTGATGCTACATGTTGTGCCATGGGCGATCGATTAAGTAACAACTAATCTTATACGGCGCCCGGCATGTCACACAATAAAGACCAACCATTCGCTCGCGATGGAACGAAGCATCCGCAGGGTGAGTGTTGAAAACCGGGGCATGCACCGCTCCAAATCCAAATCTCTGAATACCAAAGCTTAATAACGAATCAACAGGGAGAAAATTCAGATGGCGGATCCAATTATCTCACTCTCCGGCGGTCAGGCGGTGGAAGGCACCGGCGGCAGTGACAGGCAGCTCGAGTTCGAGGTGACCTTGTCCGAGCCAGCAACCGAGATGGTGCGGGTCTTCTACCGCACTTTGGACGGGGCCGGCACAGCACTGGGCGGGGGCGTGGATTTCGTCGAAGAGGGCAACTCTGTAACCATCAACGCCGGGCAGAGCAGCACCAGCTTCAACATTTCGGTAGAACCCGATGACCTGGCCGAGACCGACGAGAGCGTGGTCGTCGAACTGTTTAACCCCGCCAACGCCGCGTTCGCCAACGGAGCGGAGACGCTGCGCGCGACCGGGGTGATCCTCGATGACGACGGCACCGGAGCCAAGCAGGCGCTGTTCGTCAGCCCCGTGCAACTGGTCGAGGGCAACGACGGCAGCCAACAGGCGCTGTTCGAAGTGACGCTCTCGCGCCCCTCGGACACCGCGATCACACTCGACTATACCACCGCCGACGGCTCGGCCCAGGCCGGCGCCGACTACCAGGCGCTCGCCGACTCGCTGACCTTCGCCCCGGGCGAGACCATGAAGGCGGTGGCCGTGCCGCTCATCGGCGATGCGGTGGCCGAAGCCAACGAGTTCTTCAACCTGGTGTTCACCCCCACTGCGGCGATCGCCAACAGCGTCGAAGGCGCGGTGGGCAAGGCCGTGATCCTCGACGATGACACCTCCGCGGCGCTGCCCGAGATCAGCATCTCCGGCGGTCAGGCGGTGGAAGGCACCGGCGGCAGTGACAGGCAGCTCGAGTTCGAGGTGACCTTGTCCGAGCCAGCAACCGAGATGGTGCGGGTCTTCTACCGCACTTTGGACGGGGCCGGCAC